>NZ_JCANUL010000006.1:0-227281 GCF_059568935.1 Diaphorobacter oryzae DSM 22780
GTCCCCGTCAAACGCGTGGTGGACTACAACGTGAAGGTCCGAGTGAAATCGGACAACACGGGCGTAGACATCGCGAACGTGAAGATGAGCATGAACCCCTTTGACGAGATTGCCGTCGAAGAGGCCGTACGCCTGAAGGAAAAGGGCATTGCCACCGAAGTCATCGCCGTCAGCTGCGGCGTGGCGCAGTGCCAGGAGACGCTGCGCACGGCGATGGCCATTGGCGCGGACCGCGGCATCCTGGTGGAGACCGATGCCGAACTGCAGCCCCTGGCCGTGGCCAAGCTGCTCAAGGCGCTGGTGGACAAGGAACAGCCCAGCCTCATCATCCTGGGCAAGCAAGCCATCGACGACGACGCCAACCAGACCGGCCAGATGCTGGCCGCGCTGGCAGACCTGCCCCAGGCCACCTTCGCCTCCAAGGTCGAAGTGGCGGACGGCAAGGCCAGCGTCACCCGCGAAGTCGACGGCGGCCTGGAAACCGTGCAGCTCGCCCTGCCGGCCGTGGTGACGACCGACCTGCGCCTGAACGAGCCGCGCTACGTCACGCTGCCCAACATCATGAAGGCCAAGAAAAAGCAGCTGGACACCGTCAAGCCCGAAGAGCTGGGCGTTGACGTGGCCCCGCGGCTGAAGACGCTGAGCGTGGTTGAGCCGGCCAAGCGCGGCGCCGGCGTGAAGGTGCCCGACGTGGCCACCCTGGTGGACAAGCTCAAGAACGAAGCCAAGGTCATCTAAGGCACGGCACGAAGGAGAACAGAACATGACCGCACTCGTCATTGCAGAACACGACAACGCCAGCCTCAAGGCCGCCACCCTCAACACCGTCACCGCGGCCGCCGCATGCGGCGCAGACGTGCACGTGCTGGTGGCCGGCGAAGGCGCCGGCGCCGCCGCCCAGGCCGCCGCGCAGATCGCCGGCGTCGCCAAAGTCATCCACGCCGACGGCGCCGCCCTGAAGGACGGCCTGGCGGAAAACCTCGCCGCCCAGGTGCTGGCCATCGCCGGCAACTACAGCCACATCCTGTTCCCGGCCACCGCCAGCGGCAAGAACGTCGCGCCGCGCGTGGCGGCCAAACTGGACGTGGCGCAGATCAGCGACATCACCAAGGTGGTGAGCCCCGACACCTTCGAGCGCCCCATCTACGCCGGCAACGCCATCGCCACCGTGCAAAGCGCAGATACCGTCAAGGTCATCACCGTGCGCGGCACCGGCTTTGACGCCGCGCCCGCCATGGGCGGCAGCGCCGCGGTGGAGACCGTGGCTGCGGCGGCCGACAGCGGCAAGAGCAGCTTCGTGGGCCGCGAAGTGACCAAGAGCGACCGCCCCGAACTCACGGCGGCCAAGATCATCGTCTCGGGCGGGCGTGCGCTGGGCAGTGCGGAGAAGTTCCAGGAAGTGATCACGCCGCTGGCCGACAAGCTGGGCGCGGCCATTGGCGCGAGCCGGGCGGCGGTGGACGCGGGCTACGCGCCGAACGACCTGCAGGTGGGGCAGACGGGCAAGATCGTGGCGCCGCAGCTGTACATCGCGTGCGGCATCTCGGGGGCGATCCAGCACCTGGCGGGGATGAAGGACAGCAAGGTGATCGTGGCGATCAACAAGGACCCGGAGGCGCCGATCTTCTCGGTGGCGGACTACGGGCTGGAGGCAGACCTGTTCGCGGCCGTGCCGGAACTGGTTTTGCAACAAGGAGCCTAGAGATGCGCGAACCCAAGTGGCGGCAGGAAGGGGTGGAGCCCGACTACCGCTTCTCTCTGGCGAATGAGCGTACTTTCCTCGCTTGGATTCGCACGGCACTGGCGCTGTTGGCTGGTGGTGTGCTACTGGCGCAGTTGCCCACCAAGCTGGGCTCGTACCTGCTGGTTGCTTCCCTGTCGGTCACGCTCGGCGCAGTGGCTGCCGTGCTGTGTGCTCTGGCCTATGCGCGCTGGCGCGCCAATGAAATTGCGATGCGCCATGCACGCCCATTGCCGGGAACACTCGCAATCCCGCTGATCTCTGCGGTCACGCTGGGCATCTCCGCGGTGATCGTGCTTCTTTTGTCGGCACAGACATGAGTCGGCGTGAGGTGGGCCAGCGGCGGCCTCGGGACCCAGGCTTGCAGGCCGAGCGCACGGCACTGGCCTGGAGCCGTACGGGCTTGGCAATGCTGGTCAATGCCCTGCTGGCGCTGCGCTCGGGTTGGACGGTCAGGGATGCGCCTATCACTGCCTTGGGCTTTGTGCTATTGGCTGCGTCAGGGGTGACCATTGTCTATGGCGCTTGGCGACGGCGCACTCTGCTGGTTGAATATGAGGTGTTTGCGCCATCTGCACACGCCGTTACGGCAGTGGTGGCCGTCACGCTGCTGGCGTGTGCTGTCGGAGTCGCGTCTGTTCTTGTGGGCGGGGGCAGTGATTCCGCGCCCCCCCGCAGCAGCTATCCCGGTGCGACAGGTCTCCAGATGCGGTGACATCGAACCCCGAGAGGGGGCGCATCGAGGACGCATGCGCGGTGAATGCTAGGCGCATGCCGGCCAAGAATGAACCGCGGCAACTGGTTCTGGGCCTTGGGAAGGAGGCATCTCCTGGAGGTGCCGCCACGCGCAGGCGGAGCGATATTCCGCCGGCCTGGAAAACAAAAAAACCCGCTATCTTTGCGATAGCGGGTTTTGTATTTGTGGTGGGCCCTGAGTGACTCGAACACTCGACCAACGGATTAAGAGTCCAGCCTTCAATCTAGCATCCATGCGGTTCTCGGGCCGATTCGTGGGAATTTTCACGTTCTCCTGACGGTCGCTCAGCGCGGCTTTGCTGAGCTGCCTTCCCGTGAAAACGGGCGCGATCAGAGCCCCTTGCGCACCGACACCCGCGAGCGGTCGTACACCTTGGCTGTGGTGTTCGTGTCCGCGTGCAGTTCGGGTAGGGCCCCGTACTGCGCCTTATGCTGGGTTGTGTAGTAGGCCCGCAGGTCGTGGAACGTGAAGCGGCGGGGCGCCACCTTGTCCTTCAGCGCCTTGGTCATTGCTCGTTGCCACGTTGAAGAGAATCCGCTATCGGTGTACGGGTTGCCATCCCTGGTGACGAACACATGCAGGCAGCCTTCAGGCCGCGGCAGCGCGCGGAGCCGGCGCACCAAGCCCTCCATGGCTTGCGAGATCAGCACGTTCTCCACACGCTTTGCGCCGCCGTGTTGCTTCGCGCGCATGAGCCGGATCACCTCGCCGTCGTCGTCAATCTGTGGCAGGGTCAGGTGAATGAACTCGATGCGACGCGAGCCCGCCAAAGCGGCGAACTCGGCCATCAGGGCGATCACCCGGCGTTGTCCGCCCTGGTCTTGTAGCCAATCGATGAACTTGGACAGCTCGGCCGGCTCGGGCGCCTCGGTGCGTGGCCGCTCCTGATTGCGCTTGACCTGCTTGCAGGGGTTGGCGTCAATGTCGCCGCGCTCCACAGCCACGTTCATCAGGTTGGACAGCAGAGCAACTTCCCGGTTTGCGCGCACTGGCGCGTCGGCGCGCTCCACGCGCAGGTAGCGCGCAACGTCTGCTGGTCGGATAAGCCGCGCTGACACCTTCCCCATCACCTCGAGCAGCTTCACGCTGTAGACCTCGTAGTCTGACTTCGTGCGCACGCCCAGACGCTTCCACTGTGGCATATCCTGATAGGCCCGCCACAACTCCTGCACCGTGCCGGTGTCGCTGCTCGTGCCATTCAGGTCCAGCACCTTCTGGATGGCGGCGCGCTTGTCCGTGCCCAGCGCGATCGGCTTGCCGCCCACGGGGTGGTAGCGGTAGCTGACTGTCTTGCCGTCACTCCAGGGTCGTGCTTCCATCCGGGGCAGCAGGCCGAAGCCGGATGCGCGATCTCGTTTTCGCCCCATCATCTACTCCAGTTGAAGCCGGCCGGAGCCTTGTATGTGCCGGCCTGGTTCAGACGCTCCTCGATCATCCGACGACCCACCAGCGGTAGGCCGTCAGGTCGGCGCGGCAAATTGTCCACCCCCAGCAGGGCGCAAAGGCGGCGCATCTGGGCGTGCCGTTGGGTGAGCGGCGCGCACAGCTCATCTACCTCGGCCGCCGTCAGAAAAGGAGTGGCAGGGGCATCAACCAACATGGTGGTGTTCCTTCTCTTGCGCGCGCACCAGCGCGCGGTATGCATCCAGTGCGGCGCGCAGGTCCGCGCGCAGCCCGCGGTTTTCGTCGGCGAGCTCGGCGGCCAGGCGCTCCAGAGTCTCCCGGTCCCATCGCGCAAAGTCGGCCATCAGTGCGTCCTCCTTGCTTTCATGGATTCCAGCAGCAGGTCTTGAACCTCACGCTTCGTGTCAATGCGTTGCATGACCAGCTCGTCTACCGTGTCGCGCGCCACTATGCTGTGGATGAACACCGGGCGGTCATGGCCGGCCTGCATCTGGCGGGTGGGCCCGACACGCTCGATCATCTGCAGGCGTTCCTCCAGGTTCCACCAGTGGCCGAAGAAGGCCAGGATGTTGCAGTGCTGCTGCAGGCCGTCCACGCCGTGACCCATGCTGGCCGGATGGCCGAACCAGATTCGGCCTTTGCCTGCCTGCGCCGCGCGTAGCCCGTCATCGGTGGACAGCAGCAGGCCATCAGGGAAGGCGCGTTGCAGGCGCGCGAGGTCGCTTTTGAAGTGGTAGGCCACCAGCACTGGCGCGCCGCCGGCCTCCTCCACGATGCTGTCCAGGGCCTGCAGCTTCGCGTCGTGCAGCTCCTTCCAGGTGTCGTTGCCTTCGCCAACGTAGGCCGCGCCGTTGGCGATCTGCAGGCACTTTATGGTGCGCGCTGCAGCGTTGAAGGCCTCCACCTGGTGGTTCTCGATCTCCGTGAACATGGCCTTCTCCATCTCGCGGTAGTGCTTGCGCGCCTGCATGGGCAGGTCCACAAAGATGTTGTTCACGATGGGCTCGCGCAGGTCAAACCAGTCCTTGGCGTCCACCGTGAGACACACGTCCCGCATCAGGTCCTGGATTTCGCGCTGGGCGTGGTCCAACGGCGTGGAGCCGTAGCCATCGTGCGAAGTCTGGAACCACCGCTGGCTGAAGGCGGAGTAGGTGCGCCCCAGGCGCTGGCCCTTGTCGATGAACCAGGCTTGGCCCCAGAGATCCTGCAGCCCGTTGGGGCTGGGCGTGCCGGTCAGTTCCACGAGGCGCCGCACGCGGCTGTGCGCCACCTGGGCCAGTGCCTTCGCGCGCTGGGTGCCCTGGCGAAGCCGGAACCCCTTGACCTTCGTGGCCTCGTCCAGCACCACGGTGCGGTAAGGCCAACGGTCGCCCCACTGGGCCACCAACCATGGCAGGTTCTCGTAGTTGACCGTGTAGACGCTGGCGGGCGTGCGAAGGGCCTGCAGCCGCTCGGGCTCGCTACCCACGATGGGCATCACGACCAGGCCGCGCAGGTGCTCCCACTTGCGGACCTCGTCGGGCCAGGTGGTGCGCGCCACGCGCAGCGGGGCGACCACGAGCACAGGGTCGTCCTCGACCAGCTGCAGGGCGTCGATTGCGTTCAGCGTGCTCACGGTTTTGCCCATGCCCATGCCTGCCCAGATCGCGCAGCGGTCGTGTGACAGGATGTGATTGGTGATCAGGTGCCCATAGGGGCGGGCAGTGAAGTGCTTGCGCGGGGTCACGGGGCCTCCGGGTGAGGGCAGTCTTCAGGCACATCCACCACGCACCAGACCGCGACGAACCTCTTCGAACCGTTGCGCGCGGGCTGCCAGCGGTCGATGTAGGCGTCGGGCATGCTGCGCAGCGAGCGCACCAGGTTGCCCGAATCGACGCCAATTTGCTGCTCCAGCTCAGAACAGGATGCGCCGTCCGTACCCCGCAGCAGCTTGCGAATGGCTTCGTGGTTCGACTTACGCATGGTGCGCCCCCAGCAGCCGCTCGATGCCGGCCTCGTCGTCAATGACGTGCACCGCGGCGCCGGCCGCGCGCATGCGCTCATGTTGGCGTACCTGCTCGGGGCGCGGGCGCTGCCCCTTGCGCTTGAGCTCCACGAACTCGGGCGCGCGGCCGGGCAGCATCACCACACGGTCGGGCACACCGCGCCGTCCGGGGCTGGTGAACTTCCATGCCAGGCCACCAGCGGCTTCCACACGCTTGACCAGAGCAACTTCTACTTTGCGCTCACGGATAATCTTTGGTTCAGTCATGTTGGAGAGTGGAGTATGTTGTTCGAAAAATGGGGGCGATTCGAAAGATTTATTGCTGTGTGGTCCCTTGCGCTTGGAACAATGTCTTTGTTCTATATTGCATTGGCTCTGAGTAAGCTGCTGTTTTCGGATTTAAATGTGGTTGCGAGTTGGGTTCAAGCATTCGGCTCTATCGCTGCTATTTGGGCTGGTTTCCGGTTGGCAAAAGAACAGTACTTTCGACGGCAAGAAGAAAGTAGGCGGATAGAGGCTGAGGCTCAGAGGAAAGCATCGATTTCATCTTTCTTGCTCTTTAGAACTATTTTTGATACTTGTGGAAAAAATTCAAAAGCCATAATTTCGATTTTGAAAAAATATGATGACGTTAGGCCGGCCGAGTTAAGTCTTGTGGCTAGCACAGTTCGAGGCTGCCTTGCTCCGCTTGAGCAAAATGCCATAAACCAATTAGCCCTTCCCGCAGCTTCTACTGTTGCCGAGTTGGTGAGGGTGGCGCTTGTGGGTGTCTTGTTCAATGTGGAGAAGGCATCCCAGAAAAGTCGGTTGAAATTTATTCGTAAAGTTGAGGGCGGATACGTTTTTTTGGCGCTTGACTCGGGATGCCCGGGGATGTCGCTGGAAAATAAAGAGGAGACTATTAAGTCCGTGCAGTACGCATTGGATTTGCTAAAAATCGGCGTGCGTTGGGCTGATGATCAAATTAAGCTTGCTGGCGGAATCGAAGAGCTAGAAGAATACGAGAAGCAAACGAAGGACATGATGTTGGTTATATCTAATAAATTTAATTAATCTTTCTTATACCGATCAGTCTCGAAGCCCGCTGCCGCCAGCGGCATGTCGGGCGCCCAGGGCGGGTTTGCTGCGAGCAGGCCGGCCAGGTGCGCGGCGCTGTAGTCGCTGGTGTTGGGCGCCTCGGTGATCACTTCGTCGTGCACCGTGAGCACGATTTGGTAGCCGGCGGCCTCGATGGCAGGCATGTTGTGGGCCATCACGTCGCGCGCGACGCTCTGGCAGACGTTCTCGAAAAGCTTGCCGCCATAGGTCTTCAGGCGCGACCACTTGCGGCTGTACTGGTTGTTGCCCGCGTACGTGATCTGGCCGCCCACCACCTGGGGCGACGGGTAGCACATGACGTTGCCCGAAGGGAGGCCGATGCGCAGCCAGTTGCCGTCGCGCCGGGCCTTGAGCATGCCGATGTGCACCGTCTGGCTGGGCCACTCGATGGCCTGTGTTACGCCCGCCTGCAACTCGCCCCATAGGCTGGCGATGGCCTTGTGCGCGCTGCGCCAGCCTAGCTTGAACGACTCGCACACCAACCATGCCAGATCGGACAGACCCAGGTCGTGGGGTGGGTTGCGGCCTTGGTCGCGGTGCCACTGCAGCATGATGTGCGCTTGGCCCATCGTCTCCGGCGGAATGGCGCGCGCGGCTTGTTTGGCCAGGGCCTCCAGGTCGATGCCGTAGGCGGCTGCGAATGTCACGAACGCGCCCACGCCGCCCTCATAGCCCAGGGCCAGCTCCTGCACCTTGCCGACCTGGCGCTGATCCTTGGTCACGTCGTCGGGCTTCACGCCGAACGACTTGCCGTAGGCCAGCTTGTAGAGGTCGGGGCCCGTGCCGGTGTCGAAGTCGCGGAAGGCCTGGAGCTTCCACTGCTCGCCCGCCAGCCATGCCTGATCGCGGCCCTCGATGTTCGAGAGGTCGGCGATCACCAGCTTGCAGCCGGGCCGCGCCACCAGCGTGCCGCGGATGGCTGAGCTGGCCAACTCCATGACGTTGCCATAGAGCAGGTCCGCGCAGCGCGACTTCATCGCGTCGATGCCCAGGTCAATGTCCTCCTGCTCCAGCACAGGCCGGGGCAGGTTCTGCGGCTGGAACAGGCGCCCGGCCCAGCGCCGGGTACGGCTGGCGCCCGAGAACTGCAGCGTGCCGCGCAGCCGGCCGTCGGCGCTGGTGGCGCGCGCCAGGGTCTTGTATTTGGCCGTGCTGGAGGTGCTGGCCTGCAGGCGGATGCCAAGCAGTTCGCGCAGCGCGGGCGGTAGGTCAGGGTCAGCGATGCGGCGCTCCAGCGTCGCCATCTGCGTGTCGGGCAGATCCACGCCGTGCTCCTCCAGCACAAACGCCAGCAGCTTGTCGCGCTTCGTGGTGCTTTCCACCTGGCCGGCGGTCAGCTCCTGCGTGCGCTCGGCCAGCGCCTGTTGCGCGTGCTCTACCGAGGCGATGGCGGCGTGCACCAGTTCCAGATCGACCGCGACGCCGCGGTCGTTGATCTTCTGATCGAGGTGCCACAGCGCCAGTTCGGCGCCCTTGTAGTTCCATACGGGCAGGCGCTTGTGCACCTCGCGCATGGCGTTGATGTCGAGGGCGGCGTATTCGACGAAGCGTGCCCACTCCACGGGGTGCGTCTCGCGGGTGGCGCGGCGAATCTTGCTGTTCTTGGGCCGGGGCTTGCAGAAAAGCTGGATCAGCTGCTTGCCGGCCTTGTCCTTGGCCTGATCGACGGGCACCTGCAGCACCTCGCACAGCGCACCCAGGGAGCCAGGCAGTCCGTGCACCAGCGCCTGCACCATGGTGTCGCGCCAGCGCTCAACGTCCTGGGCTGCGGCGTGGGCCGCCTTGCATGGCGCGGCGTGCTGCAGCACCGTGCGGTCGAAGTGGCTGTTGTGCGCCCAGATTTCGACCGCAGGGTCTTCCAATGCTTCAAGCAGATCGATAGGCACACGCACGACGCCGTTCGTGTTGGTGGTGCAGTCCCAAACAGAGACTGGGCCGTCGTCCACGGCCCAGGCGAACAGCATCACTTCGGCTGCGGCGGCGTAAACGTGCGTGCCGTGGGTGATCGGCACTTCGCTGTAGGTTTCGAGGTCGAGCCAGAGTTTCATGCTGCTTTCCGCAACTCAGCGGCCTCCGAGTAGTTGGCGGCCACGATCAGGCGCATTGGCAGCGGGCTCACGCCGTTGCCGGCCATGCGCACCTGGGCTGTCTTCGTGAGCGGCTTCCCGCTTGCGGTGCGGTCGATCACGTAGGTGGGCGGAAAGTCCTGGGCGTTGTAGAGCTCGCGCGGCACAAGCATGCGCAGCGTGATGTCCACGATCACCCACGGTTCGCCCTTGAGCCACACGGTCACGAGCGCCAGGCGGTCGTGCGTCGTGATGGTGGTCATCGGGTCGCGCAGGTCCGCCCACTGGCCGCCGCTGGCGTGGTAGCGCATGAGGAACGCCGCGCAGCGCAGGGCGCCGGCCTCGTCCTCCTGGCTCAGCTGGTACTGGATCAGCGCGTGATGCTTACCGCCAGCGGCCACAGTCGCCAGCGGTTCGCGCAGATCCCGGCCCGTGCTGTGGTGGCGCAGGGTTGCCAGGTGGGCCACTGCCAGCTGCTGCTGGCTGCCTGAGGTGGTGATCGTGGACACGCCGTCGCGCAGGTCGCGCGCATGCACGGTGTTGTGCCCGCCATTCGCCTGCACCATGAACGCCGTCGCCAGGCTCTGGCCGCCTCCGCTGGCAGTCACGGTGCCCATGGCTCCCGTGATGTCGTTGACGCCGTAGCTCCAGCGCTTGCCGCCGTCCTTTCCTTCGCCGTGGCCGGCCTGCACGAGGTAGGCAGAGGCAATGGCGTGTTTCCCGCCACCGGCAACCACGGTGCCTAGTGGCGCGCCCAGGTCCAGGGCGCGGGGTGCCTGCCCATCGCGTTCGCCGTAGCCGGTTTGCACCAGATGTGCGGTGATCAGGCCAATGGTGGTGCCTGTTCCTGGCCTTGCAGGCTTGCCGCCTGCAGTCACGGTTGGCACGGGATCGCGCATATCGCAGCCCGTGGAGCCGGTGTTGAACTTGGTGATGAAGTGCGCGGTCGCGCCTGGCGCGATGAACGGGTCATCGCTCTCCAACACGAACTTCTGCAGGCCGTAGGCAATGCGCCTCATGGTGGCCTGGGCCAGTTCCTTCTTGCGCCCGAAGATGCTTGCCCCGGCGATGCTCCAGTCGATGCAGTCCGACGCGGGGCGGAACTTCTGGAGCGTGCCAACGGGCTTGCGAGCGTGCGTCTGCTCGGGCCACACGATGGGCAATCCATCGCAGCGCGCGATCATGTAGAGCCGCGTGCGGGTACTGTGCGCGCCCAGGGTGGCATTGCAGATCACGCGCCACTCGACCTTGTAGCCCATTGCGCGCAGGCCTTCAACGAACCGGCGCCAGTTGTGGCCCATGCGCTTCTTGCACGGCACCAGGAACTGGTTGTGCCGCGGCACGACTTCGCCCGGGTTGGCCACGCGGTAGGTGGCCTTGCCCGTGGCTGGGTCGATCAACTTGTCCAGCGTGATGACGCGGCCAGTGGTCGGATCGCGCTTCGCCACAAGCGGGGACCGCTGCAGCATCTGCTCGACGTTCTCCAGCGTGATGACATCGGGCTTGGTCTTGCCGACCCAGCGATGCACCACCCATGCGAGCGAGCGGATTTCCTGGCTGCGCGGCTGGCCGCCCAGGGCCTGGCTGTGGTGGGTGCAGTCGGGCGATGCGTGCAGCAGGCCCACGCGCATGCCGCGCGTGACCGCCAGCGGATCCACCTCCCGCACATCAGCGCGGTAGTGGCGCGTCTGCGGGTGGTTGATCTCGTGCATGCCGATGGCGTCGGCATCGTGGTTGATGGCCACGTCCACATGCCGGCCGATGGCCTGCTCAATGCCCGTGCTGGCGCCGCCACCGCCGGCGAACAGGTCGATCACCAGCTTGGCAGCCAGCGGGAGGATGAACTGGGGAGTGAGCACTACGCCACCGCCTCGCGCACGCACTCGGCAACGGCTTCCACGGGCAGGGCCAGTGCTTGCGCCACGGCGGCTTCAGCCGCTTCGGGTTCACCATGCAGGCTCAGCGCGCGCTCGTAGGCCTCGCGGACTTTTTCTTTGGGAATGATGGTCATCTGGTCTTCTCCGTGCTTTGAGTGGCCCGCGTGCGCGGACCGGTCGAAACACCCTCAGGCCGTCGGCCCGAGGAACGATCAGGCGAGGTCGTCGGCCGTGGCACCTTCTGTCACGTCGTCGAAGTCATCCGCGCTGGCTGCGCTTGCGCCGCTGAACGAGTCGCCGTCACGGAAGAACTGCACGCCAGACAGGGAAGCGTTCACGCGCTTGCCGTACTTGTTGTCCTGGGCCCAGAGGTCGAGCACCGCGTTCACGTAGCAACCCGCATAGGGCTTCCCGTCAGCGGCTACGAGCGGGCTCTTGTCGGTGTTCAGCACCGTGGGGCGCACCTCGCTGCGCGCACTGATGTACAAGTTGCCCGGGAAGCCGTCGTAGCTGGCCTTGAGGTCGCCGTCGTGCAGGCACACCTTGTCGGCGGCGCGCATCTGCTTGAGGTACACCTCGGCCTTTGCTCCCCACTTGTCCTTTGCGCAGGCGTCAATCGCCGCATTGATCGTCTTGACCTGCGGGTCGGCAGGGTCGATCAGCAGCGCAGCACTGAATGCAGGCTTGCCTTCGCCGTTGACAGTCTTGGCCTCGAACAGGGCGGGGAAGGCGAGGCGCACGTTCGTCAGTTTCAGTTTCATGATGGTCTTTCGGGTGGTGGGTCAAGCGAGGTCGCACACGGCGTCAACGTGCTCGAAGTCGTCGGCAACAGCGCCCAGCACCAGGGCCGGGCGCTTGTCGGTTTCGGGCGCCACGCTGGGCTTGCCCTCGGCCTGGGTGATCAGGGCGGCCAGCTTGGGCCACTGGCGGGGGCCGATCACCTCGGCCTTCTGCAGCTTTTCGGCCGTGGTGGGGCTGATCAGGCTGTAGTCGTACATCTGGTCGTGCTTGACGCGCATGGCCTTGAGAGCTGCCTCGGCCTCTTCCTTCGAGGTCCACTGGCGGTTGCCCTTCTTGCCTTGCACCAGCTTCCAGCCGGGAACGGCCTGGCCCGCAAGCAGGCGAGTCTCCACCTCGCCGCGAACGGCCTTCAGCCACTGCTCGATGAGGTCTGCTGCTGCCAGCGCGCGCGCCAGGTCGTCCGAGCTTCCGGACTTGATGGGCTCGATCACCTGGGCGGTGCCGCTCACGGCGATCTCGTCGAAGCTCGCGCCGACTTCCTCCTGCACGCGCGCGGCGAGCGCGGGGCAGTTCGCCTTGGCGCGGCAAAACTTGCACTGTTTCTCGCCAGCTTGCAGGGGGGCCTGGCCTTCTCGCGTGACGGCGGCTGCCTCGGCGGCCTGGCGGCCGAAGGCCTCAAGATCAGCGATGGGCGTGGGCCATTCGCTCACCGCGTTGAGCCGGGGCTGGTGAATCACCAGGCGAGCCGAGGTGAAGTCGCCCAGAGCCTCGAACTCGCGCAGCGCGGCCAGCGCGTAGATCTGCAACTGCGGGTTGTGATCGGCGTCCACCGGGACGCCGCGGCCGTACTTCAGGTCGATCACGATCAGCTCATCGCCCGCCAACACCACGGCGTCGGCCGTGCCGTGGGCGCCCGGCTCGCCGGTGATGTGGTCGATGGGCAGGCGCTGCTCGACCAGCAGGTCGCCGCCCGTGCTGCTCACCACGTCGCGCACGTAGTCGAGGTAGGCCTGCACGTTGGTGGCCATGTCGAGGCCCACCGTGTGGCCCTTGCCCATGGTCTGGCCGATGCGCGATTCGGCGTTGCTGCCGTCGGCGAGGCAGAGTGCGGCTAGTTCGTGTGCGTCGGAGCCCTCGTCCGCGAAGTCGCTGGACTTGTCTGGCAGGCCCTCACAAGCGGCCACGCTGCCCGGGCAGGCCATCCAGCGCGCGGCGCTGGACGGAGAGAGGACTGCGTGCGTGCTCATGCCAACGCGCCTTCCACAAGCAGGTTCTTGGCGTGGGCCACGAACTCTGCGAACTGTTCAGGCTTGAGCTCGGGGCCTTTGGCGGCGCCGAACTTCGCCAGGGCGCCGGCGGCGACTTCACGACCTTTAGCCTTGGTCAGCTCGAGAATCAGCGGCTTCACGTCCTCGTAAGTCAAGTGTTTGGCGTCAGTCGCAGCAGTCGAGGCCTGCTGTTGGCCCACCACAGACTCGGCAGCGGGGTTGGGCGCGCTGGCCGTCTTCTCGGGCGCAGCGACCTCCTGCACCTTGGCAGTAGCTTGGCCAGGCGCAGCCCCGGAGGCTGCTGCAGGCTTTGGGGCGGGCGCGGGGCTCTTGGCTTGGCCGTTGAGCGCAGCGGCGACTAGGTCGAACTGGTCCTGGCTGTGGATGGTGATCGTGATTGGGAACATGGGGAGGGGCTCCTATGCTGTTGCGGTTTCGTCGGTGGATTCGTTCGTTGCGGCGGCCAACTCGGAAAGGCGTGTGAACACGTCGCCGGCATCGCTGGCGAGGGCGGAGAACTTCTCTGCCAGCTGCAGGTCGGCCTTCAGCGCGGCCGCGTTGTCGTAGCCTGCTTCGCCGATGGCGGAAAGCAGTTCGGCGGTGTTGCTGGCGCTGAAAATCACGGCCTCGCCTAGCTTGCGGATGTCGTCTGAGTCGAGGTCGAATTCGGCCGCGCTGTCGAGCACTACCGTATGCCGCGCGCGACTTCCTGCTCGAGGGCGACACCCGGGGCGACCGTTCGCGCGAGCTTCACGCGGCGGCTGTGGCGCTGTTCCAGTGCGGTTTGCCGGACGACGAGGTGTTCAGCCTCCTGGCCGCCAGCCCGCACGCGATGGAGGTGGCGCTCGACCACCGCCGCCAGGACCCCGACCGCGCGCTGCTGTACCTCTGGCGCGAGCACTGCATCAAGGCCAAGCCCAAGGGCGAGCAGGGCCGCGTGGCTACGGCCGACGACTTCGAGGATGTGACCGCCGAGGCGGCCGGCGGGGCGACTGTGCATGAGGCGATGGGCAAGTTGGGGAAGCCTTTGCGTTTTCAGTTTCAGCAGGCTGCCGAGTTCAGCACAGGCGAGCCCTTGGGCTACTGGATCAAAGGCCTGCTGCCGCGCGCGGAGCTGGCGGCTGTCGTCGGCGAGTCTGGCAGCGGCAAGACCTTCTTTGCCGTGGACGTGCTCATGGCTATCGCCCAAGGTGTGCCTTGGCGCGAGCGCCGCGTGACGCAAGGCGCCGTGGCCTATGTGTGCGCGGAAGGGGCCAGCGGCTTCCGCGGGCGTTTGCAAGCCTATGCCGAATACCGCGGCGTAGATCTAGCGTCCGTGCCCCTTCACGTACTGGGGGATGCACCGAACGTCTTGGAACGCGCGGACGTGCGCGACCTGCTCGCGGCCCTGCGCGCGCTACCCGTTATGCCGGGGGTCATCTGCCTCGACACCTGGGCCCAGGTGACGGCCGGAGGTGACGAGAACAGCGGTCAGGACATGGGCCGCGCGCTGGCCCACTGCCGCGCGTTGCACAAGGCCACGGGCGCCACGGTGCTGCTGATTGCCCACAGCGGCAAGGACAGCGATCGGGGCATGCGGGGCTGGTCCGGTGTGAAGGGGGCCATGGACGCAGAGATCACGGTTGATCGCTCAGGTGAGTACCGCGCGGCCCGTGTCACCAAGTTGAAGGACGGAATGGGTGAGGGCGACGAATACCCCTTCGAGCTCGACGTGGTGACGTTAGGCCAGGACGCGGACGGGGAGGCGGTGACGAGCTGTGTGCTCCGCGCCCGCCAGGCGGTGCCTGCGGCTCAACGGAAGGCGCCCCCTAAGGGCGTGTGGCAGCAGGTGGTTCTCAGGGTGGCGACGACCCTTGCCGACCTGGCCGATGGTGCGACCCCAAGCGAGCTGGTGGATGCCGTGGTGAACGAGATGCCTAAGGAAGAGGGCAAGCGCGACCGGCGGCAGTTCTTGGCCCAACGCGCGCAGGAGCAACTCATCGCCGGCGGCCACCTCACTATCGTGAACGGCCGTGTTTTGCTGGCACAACACGCAAACCATGCAGATGTGCCACTTGTGCCACCTCAGGGCGAGATCGGCACAAGTGGCACCGTAGCGGCACAAGTGGCACTTGTGCCAAACGAACGCGCAGATAACCGCGAATAGGGAGAAATTTGCATGCAATTTTTTGCAAACATGGTTGGCACAAGTGCGGCACAAGTGCCACTTGTGCAACCCCGGCAAGCACAGCCTTGGCCACAGGGACACAACCCCCTTAGGGGGGTTGTGCCCTGTGCCGAATGTGCCCCGATTTCGTGTGCCAGGAGCCAGGACCTGAACCGTGATCCCAAGGTGAACGAGCAAAAATCAACAGGTTCACGAACAACCGATTTTTTCCAGATTCCCGAAACCCGGGTGTGGACAGGTGTTGGGCGGGTGCTCGACCAACTCGGCTTGGAAGGCGGTGCTCGATGACCTGCGACACCCTCGAAGGCTTTGTGGAGGTGGCGCGCGAGCAGGTGACGGTGGCACGAGCTCGGGCTGCCAAGCCCGCAACCTTGCCCCTCGACTTGCGAGACGCCGACGAACTGCTGACGCGGTACGGCCTTTGGGCCCAGGATCGCTACCGCAAACAACGCTGCGCCAGTGCGGAAGGCGAATACCGCCCACCACACACACGCGGAGTGGACTGCGAAGAGCCCCTGGCGCCGTTCATCCCCGACTGGAACGCGATGAAGGTGCAGCACGCCTTGGTTGTGGTACCGATGCAGTACCGCCGTGTGCTGCAGGCTCACTACATCCCGCAGAAGGAACACCCCATGGCCGCGCGACGTCGGCACCGCATCACTGCCGCGACGTGGGAGGCCAGCCGTATCGAAGGGTTGCGTCATTTTTGGAGGGTATACAGGTTGCGATACGAGTTGGCCCGGGATACAGTCCCCCCACTTCTCCGCTACACCGTGTAGTGCGCCCCGGTTGCCCAACGGCAGCTGGAGGCGCGACCAAAGCAAAGCCCGCAAGGATCACCCCATGCGGGCTTTTTCGTTTGCGAATCGACCCGGCAAGCTAGCGCCGGCCACGCCCGAGCCGTTCGAAGGCGTGTGGCACTCCGCCGCGAACTGTCGCGGCCAAGACTGGCGCACAGCGAGGCACGCTCCAGCCCGGAAGGGTAGACCGATGGGGCGAAAGAACACGAAAGGCGCGTATGACCTGGAGCAAGACGAGTCGTCAGTCCCGGGGCTACGGCGCGCACTGGGACAAGCTGCGTGCCCAGATCCTCGAGCGCGACTGCCACCTTTGCCAATGCCCTGATTGCCAGGGCGGCAAGGTTCGTGCGCTCCCGGCCCACGAGGTGGACCACATCAAGCCCAAGGCTTGGTTCAAGTCGGGGAAGGCCACAGGCATACGCACCGCCACGGTGGAACTGTCGCTGACCACCAGTAAGTCCGGCATCGGCATCGTCGAGGTGCCGGCCCCGGTCGGCCCCTGATCAATCCCCCGGCCTTCGGGCCAATCCCTTGCACCGACGCAGCCGCTTCGCTCCTTCAGCGGGGCGGGTGGTTGCGCACGGGCATCACTTCTCTCCGCTGAAAAGGAAATTCCATGAATCTCAACATCAAGACCAAAGCAGTTGCCGCCACCTCGTTCCTGCACCTCAAGGACGCCTCGGACAACCTGATGTGGGCCGACGAGAACAAGACTCAGGCTGTTGGCGTGACCATCTATGGCCCGGGCTCCAAGGAGTTCCAGCAGGCCACCACGAAGGTCAACAACCGCGCGGTTAAGCGCTTGCAGAAGCGCGGCAACACCGACCAGACGGTCGACGTGAAGCTCAAGGAACAGGCCGAATACCTGGCGGACATCACCTCGGGCTTCCAGCACCTGGACTACGAAGGCAAGACCGGTCGCGACCTGGCCCTGGCCGTTTACGGCGACCCCTCCATCGGCTTCATCGGCGACCAGGTGGCTGAACATGTGAAGGACTGGGCAAATTTTTCTCAGACCTCGGCGACGGCCTGATCCTCTACGCTAGGCAGATTGCTTGGTGGTGTGCGCCGCAAAAGCGCCGGGAGAAGGTGGGCAAGACCGAGAAGGACGTCCAGCTACCCCCGCGCGCCGAGCAGGCAAAGGCCCGGGAAGCCGAGGTGTATTACCCGCCCCTGGCCGGCGAGGTCCGCTACCTGCTGGAGTACCTACAGGCGTTGGACTACGTCGAGCCTGGCATGGCTGGCCCGGTGCGCCTGAGCTATCGCGAGATCGAGGCGTGGACGCAGCTGAGCGGTGTTTCGCTGCGCCCTTGGGAGGTAACCACGCTGCGAGCCATGTCCGCGGAGTTTGCGCGGGAGATCAGGGCGGCAGAGGACCCCAAGCACCCTGCGCCGTGGGCGCCAGAGCCTGAGCAGCTGGACAGAAAGGCAGTGGCCCGGCGGATCAAGGATGCGCTGAGGGGATAGCATTACTCTTTTGCAAAGAGGAGGGGCAATGCGCACTATCGTTTTTGGGCTGATCGCTTTGGCGCTCGGGGGCTGCGCAGTTCAGGGCGGGACCATGTCGCAGGAGGAGCAGCTGCGCATCATGCGCGAGGTTGAGACGCGCAGGCAGTTATCGAACGAGGCGTATGCGACCTATTCTGGAATTTGCTTTGACGTTTTCCCCGGTGCGACCGACATGCAAAACGACGGTGACCTCCGGTTTTCCGAGCAAGGAAGTGTGAATGTCTCTTTGGCAGAAGGCGGAGAACATTACGTATGCTCAGTGAATATTGCAGAGCGCCGGGTTGACCGCGTTTTTGTAGGTCAACGGGCTTTGAGCATCGAAGAGTTCTTGGTCCTGCGGAGTGAGAAAAAGAGAGCACCTTTGGATGTTGCCAAAAGAGTCGCGGAAAAAGATGCTGAGCAAATTGCGAAAGGCAACTATGCTGGTTTCGTGAAGCGGGCTAAGCGCAACATTTCGGATAACTTCAAAGATCCTGATTCGGCAAAATTCCGTGACGTGATAATCAGCAAGCCGGATGTGCCTACATTGTGTGGGCAGGTCAATGCGAAGAATTCTTATGGTGGTTATGTTGGCTACAAGTTATTTCTTCATAACGCAGTGCATTCGATTGTCAGCGACTCAAGTAATGCAATTTCAGAGCTGAAATTCATAAAACTCTATTCGGAATTTTGCTCGGAAAAAATAGTTGATGTTGAATAAACTGTTCTTCAACTAATCGCGACAAACCGCCCTCGGGCGGTTTTTCTTTTTCAAGGCTCGCTTCGGCGGGCCTTTTGTTTTTCTGGACTCACCATGATCGCTGGTTCTCTTGAAATTCAGATGCTCGCCAACATGGCGGAGCTCAAGAAGCAGATGGACCAGGGCGTTGGTATCGTCAAGGGTGCGTCTGAACAGATGCAGAAGGCCGCCGATCTGGCCGGCAGAGCGTTGGGCATGATCGGCGTCACGCTGACCATCGGCGCGTTCACGGGGTTCATCAAGAACGCCATCAACGCAGCCGACGCGCTGGACGAAATGTCCGGACGTGTGGGTGTTTCCGCCAAAGAGCTTTCGCAGCTCAAGCTCGCCTACCAGCAGGCCGGCATGAGCGAAGACGCAATGACGTCGAGCCTGACGAGGCTCTCCAAGGAGATGAGCGATGGCAATGCAGGCCTGCGCGCTCTCGGGGTGAACGCGAAGAACACCGATGGCAGCCTGCGCAGCACCACGTCTGTGCTCCTGGAGGTGGCGGACAAGTTCACCGCTCTGGAGGATGGCGCCGGAAAAACAGCCCTGGCCGTCGAGATCTTTGGCAAGTCGGGGGCGGAAATGGTCCCGCTGCTCAACAGCGGTTCTGAGGGCATCCGCGAGCTCACCGAGATGTCGGAAAAGCTCGGTCTCGTGATTGAGGACGAAACGGCGGCCAAGGCCGGGCAGTTCAATGACACGCTTGAGCTGATGCAGCTTGGTGTGCAGGGTGTGGGTGCCCGCGTGGCGGCGCAGCTCCTGCCCACGCTCAACAACCTCACAGGCTCGTTTCTGGAGTCGATGACTTCGGGCGAACGTCTGAACGGCGTGGCCAACGCCTTGGCTGCGGGCATGAAGATCCTGTACACGGCCGGCGTGGCTGTCGTAGAGGTGTTCAGCACGCTCGGCAAAGCTGGGGAAACCGTGTGGGGTCCGATCAAGCGCCAGCTGGACAGCACACCCATCGCCAGTTGGGAGGACTATTTCTTCGCTCCATTCGACTTGCGCAGTACGTTCTTGGAGCTTGGCATCCCTACATATACCGACGGCGTGCTCAGGGTGCAAATTGACTCTGGAACCCCCATAGGAATTGGCAAGCTGATTGTGGGTGATGCCATCTACATAGGCGATACCAAAGTAGGCCCGCGCGTGCGTCGCCGCGGGTTCAGTACGGTGGATCGCGATGACTACGGTGAGCTGCGCGACATCGTCCCGCGCAAGTCGATTCCCCTGGTGTCTCAACGGATGCTGATCGAGAAACCGAGCATCCAACGCGCGCGGGCGGCGCTGGACTTTGCCGCAAGCGGAGTGCCCTGCGTGTTTGTCGGCCTGGACAACGACCAAGACGAGTACGCCGATCTGCTCACGCTGGTAGCCATTTGCACTGACTTTGAATTTGAACTCGTAGAGCACGAGCTTTCTGAACTCACACTCGAAACGGAGGGCGTTTAATGCCGAAACCCACCAAGCCGGCACCGGTCCCTCCAGTGCCGACACCTGTTCCTCAGCGCAACGACCGCGTCAACTTCGCCGCCCGGGGCGACGCGATGATGGCCGCCTTCCCCGGGATGGTCGAAGGCGTCAACGCCTCGGTGGACTATATCGACGCCGCTGCCGACTTTGTCGCTACGGAAGCCGATAGAGCTCAGACGCAGGCTGGAGCGGCAGACACTGCTGCCGGCACAGCAACGACAAAGCGGGATGAGGCTGTTGCCGCGGCTGAAACTGCGACCACGCAGGCCGGCATTGCCACATCGGCGGCAGCTACAGCCTCGACAAAGCGTGACGAAGCTGTTGCAGCGCGCGACATCGCCGTGCCCGCGGCTGCTGCAGCAGAGGCCGCGCGGGACCTGGCAGAAGACTACCGCGACCAGGCCGAGGTCTTCGCCACGCAGCAACTCAAGGCCAGCAGCACGACCAGCCTGACGCCCGGCGCGGGCAACAAGGCCTTCACGATCCAAACGGGGCGCTCTTTCGTGACAGGCATGTACCTCGTTGCCACCAGCGCAGGTACGCCCGCTGATCAGATGAGCGGCCCGGTCGTTAGCTACGACGGGGCCACAGGCCAGCTGGTCATCGCCGTGGATGCATTCGCTGGCAGCACCGCGCGCGCGGATTGGGTGATCGGAGTGGCAGTGCCGGGAAGTGTAGGTGGCATGACGCGGCAGGTGGTCACAGCAGACACGGCGTGCGTCGCCAATGTGGCCTACATCGTGGCAGCAGCTGGAATCACGCTCACGCTCCCTAGCAGCTGGGGTGTCGGCGACAAATTCGCGGTGGTTGAAGCAATCGGCAACGGGGCGCAGTACACGCTGGCCTTTGGCTTGACGCCGCTGCGCGGCCGTGCTGTGGGCTCGCAAGTGCTCTCAGCAGCATTCGGTGGCTCCGGTGAGCTGACATATCAAGACGCAACACGAGGACTCGTATGACCACGCTGGCAAATCTATTGGGACAGGGCGGCAGCGGCCTGCAGGTCTGGAGCGCAACGCGCACCATCAAACAGTGGGAATCTGTCATCAGCCCGCTAGACGGTGAGATCTACACGCGCAAGACGGCCACGGGTGTCAGCGCGATAGACCCGGCAGACGATCTGATCAACTACATCGCATCGAGCTATGTGCGCACCACATCCGTGGGTGTGCCTGCGATCCTGACTGCGGAGTCGGTCGTTGCGGCGCTAACAGGAGCTACCCAGGCCAATATTCCCGCTGCAATATCGTCGGGGGTGCGCACCCTGGTGCTGGAGGCTGTGGGGCGCGGGGCGCTGGGTTTTCTCTCGACGCGCACATCGATTTCAACAGCCATAGATGTGGCTGTGGAGCTGGAGATTGATGGTCGCGTTGTTGGCAGCACGATCCATCGTTCGACGTCGACTAGCGGCCAATCGCATTCGACGTTCTTGGGATCCGCTGTGCCTGGCCTGGCTCCCAATGGGGTGGCGGTGAACCGGTTCTTTGCCATGCCGCAGTCTGCGTGGGTGCAGTTCCGGCGCAGCATGCGCGTGTATTACACGCCCAACGTCGCCCTGACCGCCCCTGTACAGGCCGGGGTCAACTACATCATGCAGGGGATTCAGTGATGATCGAAATTGACCTGAACGGGCTGATCGTGCGGTCTGGTGAAGCAGCTATTCCAGCCGAGGCTCCACCTGACTTCCGAATTACGAACCTGGCGTTTGTCGATCGCTTCACCGACGCAGAGGCCATTGCTATTGACCTGGCTTCTATCGGCGCCACGGTTGAGGCGGCCCAGGTGAGACGCTACCTGGACAAGGTTTCAAAGGCCGCACACATCGACCTGTCGCGCGCCGATGCACAGGCCGGCGTGCTCGCGTTGGAGGCCGCGGGGCTCATTGCCGCCGGGCGCGCTGACGAAATTCTCCTGGCACCCATACAGGACACGGAGCGCCCGCGATGAAGGCCGCGTTTTACAAGGCGACCCGCCCCGGCCTGCAGGGCCTGTACAGCCGCGGCGTGCGGTTGATCGACCATGGCCCCTACAGCCACTGCGAGATCGTCTTCAGCGATGGCATGTGGGGCTCGGCCTCCTGGGTGGACGGCGGGGTGCGGCTCAAGCGCATCGTGGCCGATCCGGCGCACTGGGCCTTTCTGGCGCTGCCGCCCGGGCTGGAGGCCTATGCACGCGACTGGTTCGAGCGCAACGTGGGCGCGCCATACGACCTCATGGGCAATGTGCGCTTTGTGTTGCCATGGCTGCGCGACAGCGAGCGCGGGTGGTTCTGCAGCGAGGCGCTGGGCGCCGCGTTGCGCTGGTCGGAACCCTGGCGCTATGGCCCGAACGGCGCGGCGGCCATGGTGCGCACGATGTATGCGCAACCCATTCCAACAACCGGGGGAGAGGCGCATGCCTTTGCATGAGGGTTCAAACGACCGGCGCAGACCGGCCGAGGTGCGGCTGACGCAAGAGACCATCGACTACATGACGGAGTTGGTGCAGCAGGCAGTGAAACAGGCCGTGAGCGAAGGCATCAAGGGCGCGATCACCGAGGACACGGCGGCGCGCTTTTGGAGCGCCGGCATGCAGGCGCTGCAGCGTCAGGCCACGCACCGGGCAGGGCGCATGGTGCTGGGTGGCTTGGCGGGCATGCTCAGCCGCGGCGCCATGTTCCTGTTGCTTGGGGGCATCGTGTATGCGGTTGGCGGTTGGGCGCTGCTGGCCAAGTTGGCCAAGGCACTTTTTTCTGTGGGAGGTTAGGGTATGGCAACCATCAACGACCTGGCCCAGTGGCTGGACAACAGCACGAACCTGCGCGCGTTCCTGCGCATGCTGCGCTACGGCGAGGGCACCGGCGCAGATGACGGCTACCGCGTGATGTTCGGGGGCGAGCGGTTCGACTCGTTCGCCGACCACCCGCGCCGCAAGATCACCAAGCGGCTCGGCGGCAAGCCGATCACCAGCACGGCTGCGGGCGCCTACCAGTTCCTGGCGGGAACCTGGGACGGGCTGGTGAAGCAATACGGCTTTGCCGACTTCTCACCGCGCAATCAGGACCTGGGAGCGGTGGCGCTCATTCGGGGCCGCGCCGCGCTGCAGGATGTGCTGGCGGGGCGCTTCGACGAGGCGGTGCGCAAGTGCAACCGCGAATGGGCAAGCCTGCCGGATAGCCCGTATGGCCAACCAGTCATCAGCTGGGGAAAGGCGCGCGCGCTGTACCAGCAGCACGGCGGCCTGTTCGGCCAGGACGGGCCGGCCGTGCCGGCGCCCACAACTCCCACCCCCGCGCCGGCGCCGGCGCCGGCCGCGCCGCAGGCCTCCACCCCTTCCAACACCGCTTCATCGAAAGGATCGTTCATGGCCCCCTTCATTGCCGCCGTGCTGCCCACCCTGCTGGACCTGGTGCCCAAGCTGGGCACGTTGTTTTCCTCGGGCTCCGAAACGTCGGAGCGCAACATCAAGGCCGCGCAGATCGTGGTGGACACGGCCAAGGAGGCGATCAGCGCGAAGAACGAGCAGGACCTGCTGGAGATGATCCAGGCCGACCCCGCCGCGGCCGCGCAGGTGCGCCAGGCTATTGAGGCGAAGTGGTACGAGATCACCGAGGTGGGGGGCGGCATTGCGGCCGCGCGCGCGGCGAACGCAAAGTACCTGGAGCCAGGCACCCCGGGCTTCTGGCACAACCCGGCGTTCTGGGTCACGTTCACGCTGCTGCTGATGCCCTTCATGCTGCTGGTGGACGTGCTGTTCGTGCACCCCGATACCTATTCGGGCGAGCTGCGCGTGCAGATCGTCACGGCGGTGCTGACGGTGATTGGCGTGGTGGGGGCGTACTGGCTGGGTACCAGCTTCAGCAGCCAGCGCAAGACGGAGTTGCAGGCGGGGGCGCGACTGCCTGGGGCGTAATCGAGAGGGAACGATATTCCCACGGTGGGAATAAAAGAAAAACCCCGCTATCTTTGCGATAGCGAGGTTTCTTTGTATATGTTGGTGGGCCCTGAGTGACTCGAACACTCGACCAACGGATTAAGAGTCCGCTGCTCTACCAACTGAGCTAAGAGCCCCCTCTGCTTGTGTGCGCTGCACTGCAGCACAGCCATGAATTATGCACGAATTTTTTGGGTGCTCGCAGAATTGGGCGAAAAAATTACATCAACAGATGCTCTCCCGCGTTGTCGCCCCCCAGGATCACGTAGTTCACCTTGCGGATGTCCATGAGCTTCCTGCCGCCTGAGTAGCTGATGGAGCTCTGGATGTCCTGCTCCATTTCGGTCAGCGTGTCGATCAGCTTGCCCTTGATGGGTTCCAGGATGCGCTTGCCTTCCACGTGCTTGTATTCCCCCTTGTTGAAGTCGGAGGCCGAGCCGTAGTACTCCTTGAACAGTTCGCCATCCACTTCGACGGTGCGGCCGGGCGATTCTTCATGGCCCGCGAACAGCGAGCCGACCATCACCATGGAGGCACCGAAGCGCACGCTCTTGGCGATGTCGCCGTGGCTGCGGATGCCGCCGTCGGCAATGATGGGCTTGGTGGCCACGCGCGCGCACCACTTCAGCGCCGACAGCTGCCAGCCGCCCGTGCCGAAGCCGGTCTTGAGCTTGGTGATGCAGACCTTGCCCGGGCCGATGCCCACCTTGGTCGCATCGGCGCCCCAGTTCTCCAGGTCGATCACGGCCTCGGGCGTGCCCACGTTGCCGGCGATCACGAAGGCCGCAGGGATCTTGTCCTTCAGGTAGGCGATCATGTTCTTCACGCTGTCGGCATGGCCATGGGCGATGTCGATGGTGATGTATTCGGGGCAGATGCCCTCGGCCACGAAGCGGTCCACGGTGTCGTAGTCGGGCTGCTTCACGCCCAGCGAGATCGAGGCGAAGCAACCCTGGGCATGCATTTGCTTGATGAACTGCACGTTGTCCAGGTCGAAGCGGTGCATGACGTAGAAGTAGCCGTTCTTCGCCAGCCAGGCGCAGATCTTCTCGTCCACCACCGTCTTCATGTTGGCGGGCACTACCGGCAGGCGAAAGCGGCGGCCGCCCAGTTCCACGCCGGTGTCACATTCCGAGCGGCTTTCCACGCGGCACTTGCGCGGCAGCAGCAGGATGTTGTCGTAATCGAAGATTTCCATGAGGTTCCAAGCTCCTGTAGAGGTCGCTCGCGACGGATTTCGCGGGCGATGGGCGCTTGGCTTGTCCCGGTTTTCATGATGCGCGGGCGCAAAAAAACCGGGCGCAAGAAACTTGGGCCCGGTGATTGATTCTATACGGCCCGCCTCGAGAAAGAGGACTGGCCGTATAGCGATGGTGGGTATATGCCCAACCATGCGCGAGGGTGCCGCCCCGCGTGGCTGGCTGCGGCACTCCTGTCCCGTTATTCCGGCCTGATCTTGGCGCGGCGTACCACTTCGCCGTAGCTCACCAGACGGTCGGACATCAGCTTCTCGAAAGCGGCAGGCGTCATGTCTTCCGGAGGGATTACGGCGCGGTCGGTGAGCTGCTTGAGCATGGCGGGCTCGGTAGCCGCCTTGCGGATGGCCTGGAAGATCGTGTCCACCACCGGCTTGGGTACGCCTGCGGGGGCGGCAATGCCAGTCCAGGAGGTCTGGTTGAGCATGGGCTTGCCCAGTTCGCCGAACGTGGGCACATCGGGCAACTGGGTCAGGCGCTCGGGTGCCGCCACGGCCAGTGCACGCAGCTTTCCGGCCTTGATGTGCTCCAGGAAGATGACCAGGTTGTCGAAGGCGAACTGCACCTCGTTGGCCAGGACGGCCGTGATCAGAGGGGAGCCGCCCTTGTAGGGAATGTGGACAGCCTGGGTGCCGTACTCCATCTGGAAGGCTTCGGCGTTGAGCTGGCCCATGCTGCCCGCGCCCGCGCTGCAGAAATTGATCTTGCCCGGGTTGGCCTTCAGATAGGCCACGAATTCCTGCAGATTCTTGACGGGCAGGCTGGGGTGCACGGCCAACACATTGGGCTGGCGGCCCAGCATGGCCAGGTTTTCAAAATCCTTGATGGGGTCATATCCCAGGTTGGGTTGCACCAGGGGGTTGGCCAGGTGGCTGCTTTGCGAGGAAACCACCAGGGTATAGCCGTCGGGCTTGGCGCGGGCTACGAACTGTGTGCCGATGGAGCCGCCCGCACCGGGCTTGTTCTCGACGACGATGGCGGTACCCAGGATGCGGCCCAGCGCGTCGCTGTACATGCGGGCCATCACGTCGACCGAGCCACCGGGCGGAAAGGGCACCACCAGCGTGATCGGACGGCTGGGGAACTTGTCGGCAGCGGCCAAGGCGGGCAGGGCGGTGGCCAGGCCGGCACCCAGCAGTTGGCGGCGCGTGGGCAGAGTATTGCGTTCGTTCTTCATGTTGCGGGTCGATTCCAAGAGTGAGAAATGGGGTTAGCGCAGGGCCATCACGGTCAGCGCCAGGGCTTGGGCGCGTGGCACGAAAGTGCTCAGGTCGCAGAATTCGCGCTCGCTGTGGGCGTAGCCGCCCACGGGGCCCAGGGCGCACAGCGATGGAATGCCCATGGCCGAGGTGATGCCGCTGTCGGCTGCGCCGCCGGTGAATTCACCATCCACTTCAAAGCCCACCTGGGCGGCACTGGCGCGGTAGGTTTGTAGCAAGGCGTCGGGCGTCTTGGCCATGGGCAGTGTGCCGGTCATGGCCGTGATGCGGCCGCTGGTACGCGGCAGCGAGGCTTCTTCAATGATGGCGCGGATCTGGGCCAGCACGGCTTCCACATCGTTCTCGGCGGTGTAGCGCAGATCCAGATGGGCCTTGGCCAGCGGCGCCACCACGTTCGAGGCCATGCCGCCCTGCACAAAGCCCACATTGAGCGTGAGTCCGGGCTGCGAGCCAGTCAGCGCGTGCAGCGCCAGGATCTTGTGCGCCAGGGCTTCGATGGCGCTGGCGCCCTGCGCGGGGTTGATGCCCGCATGCGCGGCCACGCCCTGCACCTCGAAGTCGATGCGGTATGAACCTTTGCGCTCATTCACCACATTGCCGCTGATGCGGCCGGGTTCGGCGTTGAGCACGGCGCGTGCGCCCTGCGAAATCTCGCGGATCACCGTGCGGCAGGCGGGCGAGCCGACTTCCTCATCGCACGAGAAGAACAGCTGCACGGGCAGGGCATTGCCGCCGAAGCGCGCCAGTGCTTCGAGCACGAACACGTTCATCACCAGGCCCGACTTCATGTCGGCCACGCCCGGGCCGAAGGCCTTGTGGCCTTCCACGCGCCAGGGCCGCTCGGCCACCGTGCCCTGGGGGAACACCGT
This sequence comes from Diaphorobacter oryzae DSM 22780, assembly GCF_059568935.1. Taxonomy (NCBI): domain Bacteria; kingdom Pseudomonadati; phylum Pseudomonadota; class Betaproteobacteria; order Burkholderiales; family Comamonadaceae; genus Diaphorobacter; species Diaphorobacter oryzae. Next base: position 26,867 of record NZ_JCANUL010000006.1, read on the forward strand.
GTCCATATGGCCCATCAGTTGGATGTGCCCCGTGGCGTCGCTGCTGCCGGGCAGGCGCACCAGCAGGCACTCGCCCCAGCCGGGTTGCGGCAGCGTCTGCACGGCCATGCCTGCGGCTTCCAGGCGTGCGCGCAGCAGCGCGGCCACCTGCCGCACGCCTTCCTCATGGCCGCTGCCGCTGTCCACGTTCACGATCTGTGCGAGCAGTGCGTGCATGGCGTCTTCCTGGGTGGCCAGCCACTGCAACAGGGGCGCACTGGTCTCAAGTGCGGGGTGTATCGCGGGCGCAAAGGGAGTGGACTCGGACATGGGGGATTGGTCTGAAATAAATATTTCATCAATCATATGTAGTTGAAATGTGCATTGCAAATGGAGTACTTTCGGTATCCTGGGTCGACCCCGCCATTTGTCTCGTCCACCATGCTGCTTCCCGAACGCCTGGTTTCTCACGCGGCTCTGCTGACACAGCGCGAACGCGCTCTGGCCGAGCATCTGCGTTTGCATTACCCCGATGGCCTGCTCGACTCCGCCAGTGCCATGGCCGCGCAGGCCGGCACCAGCGCCTCCACCGTGGTGCGGTTGTTTGCCAAGCTTGGCTATGCCAGCCTGGCCGAAGTGCGGCGCGAGGCGCGCAGCGAGGTCACGACTTTGTTGCAGACCCCGGCCCAGCGCACGCGGGCCACGATTGGCGGCGCCCGCAGCCTGGCCGAATGCGTGGACGATGCCCTGCTGCACGACCAGCACAACCTGGCGGCCACGCGCCAGGGGTTGGATATGGCGGCCTTCGAATCGGTGGTGCGCGCGGTGGTCGAGTGCAAGGGCCGCGTCTTCGTCATGGCGGAGAAGAACAGCGTGCCTGTGTCCGCCTACCTGGCTTCGCACCTCAACATGTGCCGTCCGCAGGTGCACGAGTTGGCGGCGGGCGCGCCCTTCGAACTGGACCGGCTGCTGTGGATAGAGCCGCGCGATCTGTTGCTTGTCTTCACGATCCGGCGTTATTCACAGGGGGCGCAGCTGGCGGCGCGGCACTTTCGCGCCCAGGGGGGCACGGTGCTGGCCATGACCGACAGCCTGGCCTCGCCCATCGTGGCGCATGCGGACCACACCCTGTTGGTGGGTACGGCCAATGCGTCGCCGTTCGATTCGTACACGGCGGCATTCTTCTTGTGCAATGCACTGGTGTCGGCCGTGGCGCAGCTGCGTCATGTGCAGGTGGAGGCCGTCTTGCAGCAGCGCGATGCCTTGTGGCAGCAGGCGCAGGCCGATACGGCGCCGCCGCAGCGCCGCCGCAGGCCGGGTGGCCGTTGAATTCGGCGGGGTTCGTCGCAGGTACGGGGGCGCACGCCGGCTGCTATGGTTTTTCGGCGCTGCACTCCGGCGGCAGGGTGGGCCGCGGAGTGGTGGGGAACAACGGGCCGGGCTGGCACAGGTCGGTTTGCTCCACGCCCTCGGTGTATTCCTCCTGTGCCACGCGAGCTGCGATGCTGTCGGGCATGTAGGCACGGAAGCGATGCGACAGTTCGGTCAGGCTGGATGCGTCCACCACGTCGAAGCCGTATTTGCAGGATGCCTCCTGCGCCCAAAGCTGGCTGCTGGAGTAGGCCAGGCCTTTGGCCTCGATCTGCGGCGCATAGTGGTTTTGCAGCACCCATAGGTTGCTTCTGACGGTGTACTCAATGAGCCCCTCGGCATTGCGCTTCGGGACCGTTGCCATCTTGATCTGCACGGAGGGCCAGTTGCGTGGACCGATCGATTGCACGGGCCAACTGAACGGTGTGACGTTTTCGGTCACCCAGGCGCATACGGCGGCATCTGGCGTATAGGTGAGTGCAGGTGCAGGTGCAGGTGCAGGTGCAGGTGCAGGTGCAGGTGCAGGTGCAGGTGCAGGTGCAGGTGCAGGTGGGGGCACGGTTGGCGTGTCGCCTCCGCGATCTCCATCGCTGCCGCCGCCACAGGCCGACAGGGCCATGCTTGCCAGCGTGGCCCATGCCAGGCCGTGTTTGCGTATCTTGTCGCTCATTTCCTCTCCTCCTTGGATGGTTTGGGTTGCGATCATATTTCTACAATCACCCCATGCCCTCTTTCGATCCGCACGCCGGCGCGCCGGCGCCTCTCTGCATGGGCGATGCCGCATCGCCCCTTCTGCACAACCTCAACCCCGAACAACTGGCCGCAGTCACCCTGCCCGCGGGGCATGCCCTGATCCTGGCGGGCGCGGGTTCTGGCAAGACGCGCGTTCTCACCACGCGCATCGCCTGGCTGCTGCAAAACGGCCTGGCCACGCCGGGCGGTATTCTGGCCGTCACCTTCACCAACAAGGCCGCCAAGGAAATGGTGGCGCGCCTCACGGCCATGCTGCCCGTCAACGTGCGTGGCATGTGGATCGGCACCTTCCACGGCCTGTGCAACCGGCTGCTGCGCGCGCACCACAAGCTGGCGGGGCTGCCGCAGACCTTCCAGATTCTGGACACGCAGGACCAGCTCTCGGCCGTCAAGCGCCTGTGCAAGCAGTTCAACGTGGACGAAGAGCGCTTTCCGCCCAAGCAGCTGGCCTGGTTCATCAGCGGCTGCAAGGAGGAAGGCCTGCGCCCGCGCGATGTGGAGGCGCACGACCAGGACACGCGCAAGAAGGTAGAGATCTACCAGCTCTACGAGGAGCAGTGCCAGCGCGAGGGCGTGGTGGACTTCGGCGAGCTGATGTTGCGCAGCTACGAGCTGCTGCGTGACAATGACCCGGTGCGCGCGCACTACCAGCGGCGCTTCCAGCACATCCTGGTGGACGAGTTCCAGGACACGAACAAGCTGCAGTACGCCTGGCTCAAGCTGCTGGCGGGCGACGCGGTGGACGGCCGCCTGGTCACGCAGGGCAGCGTGATCGCCGTGGGCGACGATGACCAGAGCATCTACGCCTTTCGCGGTGCGCGCGTGGGCAACATGGCGGACTTTGTGCGCGAGTTCGACGTGCGCCACCAGATCAAGCTGGAGCAGAACTACCGCAGCTACAGCAACATCCTGGACTCGGCCAACGCGCTGATCGCCCACAACAGCAAGCGCCTGGGCAAGAACCTGCGCACCACGCAGGGCCCCGGCGAGCCCGTGCGCATCTACGAGGCCAGCTCCGACCTGGCCGAGGCGCAGTGGATGGTGGACGAGATCAAGCAGCTGGTGCGCAACGACGGCCTGGAGCGCAAGGAGATCGCCGTGCTCTACCGCAGCAATGCGCAGAGCCGGGTGATCGAATCCGCGCTGTTCAATGCCAGCATTCCCTACCGCGTCTATGGCGGCCTGCGCTTCTTCGAGCGCGCGGAGATCAAGCACGCGCTGGCCTACCTGCGCCTGCTGGAGAACCCGCACGACGACACCAGCTTCACCCGCGTGGTGAACTTCCCGCCGCGCGGCATCGGTGCGCGCACGCTGGAGGTGCTGCAGGATGCGGCGCGCAGCAGCGGCTGTTCGCTGCACGACGCGGTGAGCGCTGTGCCCGGCAAGGCGGGGGCCAATCTGGGCGGCTTCGTGGCCATGATCGATGTGATGCGCGAGCAGACCCAGGGCCAGAACCTGCGCGGCATCATCGGCCTGGTGCTCGAATCCAGCGGCCTGCTGGAGCATTACCGCAACGAAAAGGAAGGCGCGGACCGGCTGGAAAACCTGGACGAACTGGTCAGCGCGGCCGAGAGCTTCGTCACCCAGGAGGGCTTCGGCCGCGACGCCGTGGCCCTGCCGCTCGACGAGCACGGCAGCCCTCTCACGCAAAGCCCCGTCAGCCAGGGCCTGGACCCGGACGCGCCCATGGCCCCGGCCGCCGTGCCCGGCATCCTCGACGTGGACACCGGCGAAACCCTGTCGCCGCTGGCCGCCTTCCTGACCCATGCCGCGCTGGAGGCCGGCGACAACCAGGCCCAGGCCGGGCAGGACGCCGTGCAGCTCATGACCGTGCATGCCAGCAAGGGGCTGGAGTTCGACGGCGTGTTCATCGGCGGCATGGAGGAGGGGCTGTTCCCGCACGAAAACGCCATGAGCGACCAGGGCGGCCTGGAGGAAGAGCGCCGCCTGATGTACGTGGCCATCACCCGCGCGCGTAAGCGGCTGTACCTGAGCCATTCGCAGACGCGCATGCTGCACGGCCAGACGCGCTACAACGTCCGCAGCCGCTTCTTTGACGAACTGCCCGAAGGGGCGCTCAAGTGGCTCACGCCCAAGCAGCAGGGGTTTGGCTCTTTTGCTCCTAATTCAGGAGCTGCTAGCGCTTATGGTTCGGGCGCTAGAGGCCAATTTGGCTTCAAATCCGAGGCCTTCGCCAGCCCGCCCGTGCCGCAGCGCAAGGCCGAGCCAGCGCACGGCCTGCGCGCGGGGCTGGCGGTCTTCCACACCAAATTCGGCGAGGGCAAGGTGCTGGCCATCGAGGGCGCCGGCGACGACGCCCGCGCGCAGGTGCACTTCCCGCGCCACGGCACCAAGTGGCTAGCGCTGTCGGTGGCCAAGCTCACCATCGTGGAGTGAGCGCCGCCGCCGCGCCATCCCGCGGGTGGCCGGCCGGGCGCTACTGAAAACAGAGCTGCCTGCGCCCAGCCGGCGGGCGCCTGGCCGCTTCTGGCTGGCGATCAGGCGGGCAGGCAGCGCACCACCGTGCGGTCCGACGCGAGCTTCTCGGCAAACAGGCCCTGGCGTTCGGGCGACAGCAGCGCCGCCAGGCCCTGCATGACCACCACCTCGGCGCCGGCCGGGGCGTCGCGGTAGCACTGGCCCAGCAACTGCAGCGTGTCGAGCAGCGCCCGTGACTGCGCGGGCGACTGCTTGTCCAGCGTGGCGGCCTGCTGGCGCAGCCATGCCTCATAGCTGGCCAGGTCCTGGGCCGGCAGCTTGGCGCGTTCGGCCTCGGGAATCATGGTGGCGTACAGGGCCTGCAGGCTCTGCGCACCGGGCTGGCCTAGGTGCAGCACGGCGTCATAGCGTGCCTCGAACGGTCCCTGGCGGTACAGCACATGCTGCACGCGGTAGCGCAGCTCTCCGGCATCGCCGCCCAGCGTGCGCACCAGGTCGCGCGCGGCGGCATTGTGCGGGTCCTGGATGAACTGGGCCTGCAGTGCGGCCTGGACCTGGGCGTCCGTGGGAAATGCGATGGAGCCGGGGTGAAAGCCCTCATTCTTGCCCGAGCAGGCCACGAGGGCCATGGCCAGACCGCCCAGGATTATTCCGCGTGCAGTGAATTGCCTGATTTTCATGAAATATTTATGACTATTAAGTGGTTGAATAAATATTCTGCCGTTGAGATAGGCGTGGCGACTGTGATACTGGTTTCTTGATTATTCAAAGAGTAACTCATTGATTCGATTTGAGTGCCTGGTTCAAAGCGTTGCTACCCCATCGGGGTGGGTATTTGTAAGTGAATTTGTATTTTCTGAAGAAGGCTGAGCTGCTTCTTCCCAGCGCACGGGAATGTCCAGCAGAAGAGAAGTGAAAATGTCAGTGCTTACACACTTTGGGTTTGCAGGGGCAACTTTTGATTACATCAATGCCGGCGGATGCTAATGAGAATCCGGCTCGCAGCCCCAAGGCCGCGTTTTTGCATTGCCGATTACCCCCATTCATTCGAAAGGATCCTTGAAATGCGAAAAATCGCAGTAACCGCCATCGCCGCACTGTCCATGACCTGTGGCGCCGCCTTTGCCCAGAGCGGCAACGTCACCATTCCCGGCATGCTGTCCGGCAAGGGCTCGGCCGGTTCGGAAATCACCAACAGCCGCATCACCGTGACGGGCAACAAGGCCACCAACGTGATCGCTGGCGGCGGCAAGGCCGGCATCAAGGTGGCAGAGGTGTCGATGGACGGCGTGGCCAACGTCAACAGCATCAACATCACCGGCTCCAAGATCCGCAACTCCGAGATCACGGTCAGCGGCAACGAAGCCACCGACATCAAGGCCTTTGGCGGCACCGCCAACGTCAACAGCATCAACATCAACTGACGAGCCGCCGGGTGCCGTTCGTGGTTCTTGCCTGGGCGCCGCTGCGACGTGTGCCCGGGCGGTGGCCACGGGCGGTGGCCCGTATCCAGGCAGGGCGCATTCAGCGTTCTGCCGTGTGCGCTGGGCCTTGGCCGTGCGGCGCAGACGACAGGGCGTTTCAGCAAAAGGACATCCAGGTGCAAGTGAAAGACCGGCCGCTGGCCATTCTCTGGTTCATGGGCGTGGCGATCGCGGCGGTGCCGCTGCGCGGCGTGGCGCAGGAGTCGATGCTGGCGGGCCTGGGCTGGCACAAGAACAGCGCCGGCACGCAGGTGGACGGCACCAGCGACGTGCGCGTGCAGGGCAACCGCTCCAATGCCCAGGTGGTGTCCACGGGCGGCAAGGGCTCTGCCTTGGCCAATGCCGGCATGCGTGTCGATCTGGCGGGCACGGCGCAGGCCAACGTGGCGGGCCTGGCGGCCATGGAGCTGCGCCAGGCGCGGGTGCATGTGCTGGGCAACCAGGTATCGGGGTTCATCAATGCGCTGGGCGGCGCGGCTACGGCCAACACGGTGCTGGCCGCCAGCGGCACGGGCGCCCAGCCGCTCACGGGTTCCAGCCTCGTGGTGCAGGGCAACCGCGCGGCCGGAGTCTCGGCGTTCGGCGCCAAGGGCGACGTGATGTTGGGCACGGGATCGCTGCAGATGCCCGGCCGCGCCAGCGCCAACAGCATCCTGCTGGATGGCACGGCGGCGCGGCAGTCCCAGGTGCTGCTGTCGGGCAATACCGCGCGCGAGGTGACCTCCATCGGTGGCGCGGCCCTGGCCAATGGCGTGACCGCGGCGCGCAGCACATTGAACCGCACCGAGATCACGCAGACCGGCAACGAGGCCGCTGACGTGCGGGCCGGCGGCGGCGCGGCCGGCGTGGGCCGCGGCACGATTGCCCAGGCGAATCTGACGGGGGTGGCGGCCGCGAATGCGGTGTCGCTGGCGTCGAGCGAAGTCACGGGCCTGCGGGTGCTGCAGTCGGGCAACAAGGCGTCGCAGGTGCAGGCCCATGGTGCCAGCGCGCTGGCCAACAGCCTGAGCCTTTCCGAACACCAGTCCGGCACCGGCGGCCGTTACACGGCCCTGCTGGCGGGCAATGCGGCCACGGACGTGCGCGCCTGGGGCGGCGAGGCGTCCGTGCTGCGCGGCGCCCTGGCGGATGTGCGCATGTCCGCCACGGCGCTGGCCAACAGCATCTCGGTGACGCGCGGCGCCCTGGGCGCGGGGCCAGAGCATGCCGTGGCGGGCAATCAGGCGCGCGGCGTGGTGGCCACGGGCGGTGCGGCCGTGGCCAACAGCCTGTGGCTGGACGACGCCACGGTGGACGGCGGCCGCGTCAGCGTGGCGGGCAACCAGGCCGCGCAGGTGCAGACGGCGGGCGCGTCGGGCAGCATTGGCGGCGGCGCGGTGGCGGCCCTGGAGCGCAACGGCCGGGCCCTGGCCAACGCGGTGGTGGCCGATCGCCAGTCGACGCTGGCCCAGGCGCAGATCGCCGTGGCGGGCAACAGTGCGCAGCAGCTCACGGGTTCGGGCGGACTGGCTGCGGCCAATGCCTTGCTGGTGAGCGAGGCCCGGGTGCAGCAGACCGCCGTGGCCTTGGCGGGCAACCGTGCCGATGGCGTGAGCGCCACGGGCTACGCCGCGCAGGCCGGCGGCGGCGTGCTGTTTTCGGCGACGCAAAGCGCGTCGGCGCTGGCCAATACGCTGGCCGTGACGGGCTCGCAGCTCGACGCCGCGGGCCTGACCGTGGCGGGCAACACGGCGTCGGGCATCAGCGCGCGTGGCGGCATTGCCATGGCCAACAGCGTGGCGCTGGAGCATGGCGCAGGCCAGGCATCGCGCCTTTCGGGTTCGGGGGCGCTGGTGGGCAACAGGGCCGCCGATGTGTCCACGCAGGCAGGCTCGGCATCGGCCGGCGGTGGCGCGGTGTCGCGCAGCGCCAGTGCCAGGGCGGCGGCCAATGCGCTGGTGCTGCATGACGGGGCGGCGCTGGATGCGGGCTCTTCCTGGGCCATCGCCGGCAACCAGGCCAGCCGCGTGCAGGCCCATGGCGGTACGGCCCTGGTGAATGCGCTGGCAGCCTACCGCGGCGCGCGCCTGGTGGGCAGCAGCGTCGTGATCGCCGGCAACGCGGCCGAGGACGTGCGAGCGCGAGGGGGCTCCGGGCAGGCCCTGGGCGTGGGCTCCAGCAGCAATGGCGTGCTGGCGGCCAATGCGCTGTACATGGACGGCAATGGTGCGACGCAGTTGCAGGGTTCCGCGCTGGTGGTGGCGGGCAATTACGCCCGGCAGCTGCAGGCCCAGGGCGGGCGCATCAATGCCAACGCGCTGGCGCTCAACGGCCAGGGCCGTGCGCAGGCCAGCAGCTTCACGCTTGCGGGCAATACGGCCTCCGGCATACGCAGCGAAGGGCGGGAGGGCACGCTGGCAGGCGTTGCCGCCTTCGGCAAGGGCGTGGGGCAGGCGAACGCGAATGCCATCCAGGCGCTTGCGCAGCTGCGCGCCGCCAGCATCCAGCTGGCCGGCAACCAGGCCGCCCATGTGCGTGCCGACGAGGGTCTGGCCGCGGCCAACAGCTTCGTGCAGGGCGGGGGCAGCGCCGAGGGCGTGCAGGTCACCGTGGCGGGCAACATGGCCGGCGGCGTGTCGGCCAGCGGCGGCCAGGCCGCGCTGGCCAACAGCCTCCAGACCAATGGCAGCCTGCAGGGCAGCGCCGTGACGATCGCGGCCAACCAGGGCGAGGCACATGCCAGCGGGGGGCGCGATGCGCTGGCCAACAGCGTGCGGGTGCGCCAGGGTGCGCGCCAGCGTGGCGCGCAAGTCACGGTGGCAGGCAACCAGGGCTCCGCGCGGCAGGGCGTTGCCAACAGCGTGGACATCGCAGGCTCTTTGCAGGGCGGCAGCATCACCATCCTGGGCAACCAGGGCAGTGCCAGCGCGGGCGGTGTGATCAACAGCATTGCGGGCCAGGGCAGCATTTCCGGCAGCCAGATTGCATTGATGGGCAACCAGGGAACGACCAGGGGCGGCAGCGGCAACAGCGTGCGCAACAGCGGCACCATCAGCGGCGCCAACATCACCATTTTGGGCAACCAGGCGAGCGTGCAGGGCGGTGGGCAGGTGAACACGCTGGACAACGGTGGCTCGCTGCGTGGCGCCCAGGTGCTGATCGCGGGCAACACCGGCAGCGCCAACGGCGGCGGCGTGGTCAACAGCGTGCGCAACCGCGGCAGCATCCAGGGCGCCAACATCGTCATTGCGGGGAACCAGGGCAGCGCCACGGGGGGCGGCACCGTGAACAGCGTGGACAACCGGGGGCTGCTCTCGGGCAACGTGGTGATCGCAGGAAACCGGGGCAGCACGGCCATGGGCGGCACGGTGAACTCGGTCGTGAACCAGGGCGTGCTGACGGGCACGGTGGCGATCATTGGCAACCAGGGGCGCGCGGCCCTGGGCGGAGTGTCGAACTCGCTGATCAACCATGGCGTGGTTACCGGCGCCGTCACCATCGTCGGCAACATGACGGCCGCCGCAGCGGGCATGACGTCGGGCAGCGTGCGCAACGTGGGCGGCGCCATCACTGGCGTGGCAGGGGTGGCGGGCAATTCGGCGTTCGCCGCGAACCCCGGCTACACCTACACCGTGCCTTCGTCGGGGGTGGTCAACCAATCGGTGACGGTGCTGCCGGCCGTGAACCTGGTGAGCATGTGATGCGCAGCCCTGTCCCGACTTCTTCTTTTGTATCGAGCAAGGAGCGTTCTATGAACCAGAGCAAGACAACACACCGCACCGCGTCCCGCGCGCTGGCGGTTGGCGTGGTGCTGGCCGCCGCAGGCCTGACCGCGCAGGCCCAGATGGTGAACTACGGGGAGCAGCTGGGCTCCTACAAGGACATGGCGCAAAGCGGCGTTCGGCTCAACGACGGCGTGTACCCCTCGGTGAGCGCCAAGGCGCGCGTGGCCCGGGCCATCGCCCGCAACACGCTGGTGGACCAGAGCGCGCTGCTGCAGCCCGACGGCACGCTGCAGCTGCCGGACAACCAGCAGAACGTGGTCATCCGCACCAGTTACTCCGATGTGCATCGTGGCGCTGATGGCTCGCTGCGCATTGCCAGCCCGGTGATCCAGGGCAACGTGACCGGCAACGTCACGCTGTACGTGGAAGGGCGCGGCGTGGAAAACATCACCGTGCTGAATTCGCGCCGATGAGCGCCATGCGGCGGTGTGTCCGCCGTAGTGCGCCTGGCGGCGCAGTGGCCCGCAGGGGCCGGTCAATCGATGAAGAACATCACCATGAAAAAAAATAACTGTTTGCGAATGGGGGGAGCCGTGCTGGCGCTGGCGCTGCTGGCAGGCTGCGCCACGACGGAAAACGCGCTCAAGGACGCCAATGCCTTGATGGCGGAGCGCGAGGCCGACAAGCTGCTGCCCGTCACCAATCTCAGCCCCTATGCCCAGGCCTTGGGGCGCTTCGGGCGCATGCTCGACATCTACAAGGACGGCGACCCGGTCATCTACCTGCAGACGCGCAGCATTCTGGATGCAACCAATCTGTCGAGCCCGCTGGCCGGCGCCGAGATTCCGGGCGACATCACGGAAATGGTGCGCACGGCCGTCAACCGCATCGGTGTGCGTGTGGTGTATGTGCCCTACCACCCCGAATACCTGGTCGCCCAGGCCCAACTGGGCGCGAAGTTCGGCGTGACCATGCCGGACTTCCTGATCACGGGCGCACTCACCGAATTCGACCGCGCCATCGCCGGCGCGGGGCGCGTGAACTCGGTGGGCATCGAGTTCGGCGGCGGCAACGGCACGGTGACGCTGGGCGGCGACGTCAAGCGCACGGCCATTTACTCGGCCCTGGCACTGGACCTGAACCTCGTGAGCTTTTCCACCCAGCAGATGGTGCCGCAGATCCAGGCGTCCAACGTGGTCAAGGTGCTGAACTTCAGCTCCGAGGACAACGCCAGCCTGGGCTTCTATGGCGACGCCTTCGGCTTCAAGATGGAGGGCAAGTATCTGCAGGGGCGCCATTCGGCCATCCGCACGCTGGTGGATCTGAGCGTGCTGGAGCTGGTGGGCAAGGCCACGAACACGCCGTACTGGCGCTGCATTCCCGGCGGCACGCCCGACCCGGTGGTGATCGCCAACATGCGCTCCGCGTTCAACGGCCTGACGCCCGAGCTGAAGATCGGCCTCATCCAGGTCATGCTGCGCAAGTATGGCGAGCCCGTGGAGGTGTCCCAGAAATACGACGCACCCACGCGCGCCGCTCTAGAGAAGGTGTACGGCAGCCGCTTCGCGCATTTGGGCGAGGTGGACGTGATGACCTGGGAGGGATTCCAGCCCCTGTTCTTCAATGTGCCCATGGCCTGGGAGGAGGAGGCGCAGGTCGCCGCGACACCCGCCAAGGACACGCGGCAGCCGCAGGCCGTCCCGGCCGGCAATGACAGGACTGGTACATGAGGGCGGCCATGGCGAAGGCCTGGTGGGCCGGTGCGGTGTGCGCCTGCTGGGCGTTGACGGCCCCGGCGCAGGTGGCCGGCGGCGGGGCGGCGCAGCCGGCCGGCGCCTCCATGCCCGCCGGTGGCGCGGCGGTTGCGGCGCGGCAGGCGCCGGCGCCGGCAGCCAGTGCGGGCGCGCGGTTTCTGGAGGCCTGCAATCAGTCGCTGGAAAAAGGCGTGACCGATCTGGGGTGCCAGGGACCGCTGTACCGCAACGAGCTGGAGCGTCTCAAGAGCGAGGCGCTGACCACGCAGAACCCGCAGCTGCTGTCGCTGGTCGGCAATGCTTACGAGAGCCAGCGGGCGGGCTTTGCCGACGTGGGGCAGGCCTATCGCTGGTATCTGATGGCGGCCGTGCGGGGTGACCCCCGTGCCATGCAGCGCCTGTCGGAGATGAACCGCCGCGGCAGCGGCGTGCCGCAGGACAAGGTCAAGGCACTGGGCTATGCCCGCCTGGCACAGCGCCTGGGCGCGCCGGGCTCGGCTGCTGCGGCCCATGACGTTGCGCAGACCATCAACGAACTCGGCACGGAGATGGCCGCAGAGGAAATGGCCCTTGCGGAGCGCTTTGCGCTGGAGCTGGAGTCCATGGTGCGGCGCCAGTCCTCGGGCGAACCCGCGAGTGGTTCCGATGCCCTGCCGGCGCCTGCCTCCGGGCCGGCCCGCGCGGTGGAGGTGCCGCCGCTGCCCGGCAGGGGCCTGCCCGGGGTGCCGCAGCATGTGGCGCCGGGTGGCGCCGCCGTGCAGCCTGGAACAGGCCTGCCGGGCATGCCCGCGCCGCGCTAGACCAGAGAAGGGAAGACGGAGATGAGACGCAGCGTGCACGGCCGCCCCGCACCTTGGGCGGGCGGCCTGGCCATGTGGATGGCGATGGCGGCATGGGCCGGTGATGGCGTGGGGCCCCAGGGCGTGATCGGTCCGTCGGGGCCGGTGGGTGTGCCGGGAAAGCCTGCGGCGGCCGCGCGGCAGGCTGTGCCCACGGCGCCCGTGGCGGCGCCCGGAGCGGGCAACCATATCGAGGTAACGGGCAACCAGGCAGACGGCGTCGCATGCGGCGATGCGTCGGTGAACAGCGTGGACGTGCGCGGCGCGCGCCTGGAAGGCCGAACGGTCATCGTGCAAGGGCGCAATGCCAGGGGCGCGACGGCGCGCGACTGTGCCGGCGCGGGCTCGCCGGCGCGTGGCCCTGCGCCGGGCGCTGGTACAACGGTCAACAACATTCGCATCCGCTGATGGGATGCGGGGACAACCGAGGAGTGATCATGAACCCCCCATTTTTTTCCGCTGCTGCTGGCATGCGCCAGGCCGGGTGGCTGGCGCTGACGGCGGCCATGCTGTTGGTGGCAGGCTGCAAGGATCAGGCGCCGCCAGCGCCCGTGGTGTCCGCGCCGGCTGCGCCGCAGGCGGCGGCACCCGCCGCGGCCCCTGCGCCGGCGGCAGAGCCTGCGGCGGCCCCCGCGCCTGCCGTGGCCGCCCGCGTGGCCGAGCCCCGGAAGCTGCCGCTGGGCGTGCAAGGCGTGGCGCCGGCGGGCGTGACGGTGCGCGTCAAGAGCGTGGAGATCGGGGGCGACGCCACCGTGCTCGACGTGAGCATCTCGTTTGCCAATCGCATCACCGACACCACCATGCTGGCGCTGGCCGACACCTTCCTGGAGGACGAGGGCGGCGCGCGGCTGCACATCAAGCGTCCCGAGAACAACCGCGACATCACCATCCGCGAGGGGCAGACGCTGGACGGCCATCTGGTGTTCCTGGGCAGTGTGCCGGCCACGGCGCGCAAGCTGCGGCTGGTCTTCAACGAAGGCAACGACGGCGACAACATCGTGGCGCCGGGCCTGTCCATGGACCTGCCGCTGCAGGGGGGCTGATGCCGGTGGCGCGCATGGTTTGGGTGGGGGGGCTGATGGCGGCCGCCTTTGCATGCACCATGGCCGGTGCGCAAGGCATGGCCGTGGTGCGGGGAGAGCGCCCGCTGGCGCAGACGCCCACGCAGCTGCAGCCCGCGGCAGGGGCACCCGCGACGGCATTGCAGGACAAGAGCGTGTCGGGCGGGCTGGCTCCGCGTGCGGCGCAGACGCAGCTGCAGCAGCGCGCCGGCCCCGAAACCCTCCTGCGCGCGGCAGAGATACCGCCCCACCGCCTGGAGCAGACGAAGGCACTGCTGGTGGAGCTGAAGGCGCAGCCCACGCCGGAGCAGGCGATCTCCATCGACCTGCCGGCCGATGTGCTCTTCGATTTCGACAAGGCCGATCTGCGGCCGGATGCCGCCCCCTCGCTGGCAAAGGCGGCCGAGCTCATCAAGAGCTACCCCCAGGCGCCGCTGACCGTGGTGGGCCACACGGACGGGAAGGGGACGGACGCCTACAACGATGGGCTGTCCCTGCGCCGCGCGCAGGCCGTGGCCCAGGCGCTGCAGCAGCAGACGGCGCGACAGGCGGCGACACAGGGCATGGGCAAGCGCCAGCCCGTCGCGGCCAACAGCACGCCGGACGGGCGTGACGATCCGCAGGGGCGCCAGCTGAACCGGCGGGTGCAGATTCTCATCGGCGCGCTGGCGGGACGCTGAGGCATGGCTCTGATTCGCTGTCCCGAATGTGCGCGAGAGGTGTCGTCGCACGCGCCTGTGTGCCCGGGATGCGGCTACCCCCTGCAGGGCGGCGGCGCCACGCAGCCGGCATGGAAGTCCGCGCATGTGTGGGGCCGGCTGGCGCTGGCGCTGGGCGCGTGGCTGGTCACGCCGTGGATCGCGCGCCTCATCGTGGCACTGGCCGTTTGCGTGGTCGCCTACTTTCTGTTCACCGGGAAGTAGCCACCCTGGCGCGGCTCGTGGCCGCGGCGTCTGGCGGGGGGGGGTGTCTTTGAAATGTCATGAAGAGGTCATGCGCGCGTCACGGGGGCTTCCTACGCTCGCGGGGTTTGAATCAACCACCCCACTAAGGATCTCCATGAACGACCGCGTGAACGTGCCGCAGACGGCCGTCGACTTCAACGATGAAGACTCCAACACCACGAACAACCCCACCTTCGAATCGGTGCTGACCGCGCGCCTGTCGCGTCGCGGTTTGCTGCGCGGTGGCGTGGGCTCCATGGGGACGGCGCTGCTGGGTGGCCTGGCCGTGGCAGGTTGCGGTGGCAATGACGACGACGAAACGCCGACGACCCCCACGCCCAAGCTGCTGGGCTTTACCGCCGTGGCCAAGAGCCTGGCCGACTCGGTGAGCGTGCCTGCCGGCTACAAGGTCAGCGTGCTGTATGCGCTGGGCGATCCCGTGGTTCCCGGCACCTCGGCCTTCAAGAACGACGGTACCGATGCCGACTTCGACCGCCGCGGCGGCGACCACCATGACGGCATGGAGTGGTTCGGCCTGGGCGCCGACGGCAAGCGCAACGACAGCGCCATCGAGCGCGGTCTGCTGGCCATCAACCACGAGGCCACGACAGACGAAAAACTGTCCTCCTTCTTCATCCACGCCAATGGCGGCACGTCGACGCTGCCCCGTCCTGCCTCCGAGGTGGACAAGGAAGTGGCCCTGCACGGCATCGCCGTGATCGAAGTCGCCAAGACCGGCGGCAAGTGGGCCTATGCCCCCAATTCGGCCCTGAACTTCCGCCTGACGCCGCTGTCGCCCATGGAGATCTCCGGGCCCGCACGCGGCCACGCGCAGCTCAAGACGCTGTATTCGCCCAACGGCACGGCCACCCGCGGCACGCTGAACAACTGCGGCACGGGCAAGACCCCCTGGGGCACCTTCCTGACCGGCGAAGAGAACTGGGCCGGCTACTTCACGCGCGACGCCGCCGACGATGCCGCCCGCGGCAACGACAAGAGCGTGGCCTCGCTCAAGCGCTACGGCCGCAGCCAGGGCGCAGCCTCGCGCCACGGCTGGGAAACGGGTGGCGTGGACGACCAGTACCGCCGCTGGAACAACAGCAAGACCGGCACCACGGTCGATGGCGTGGACGATTACCGCAACGAGATGAACGGCATGGGCTACATCGTCGAGATCGACGCCTACGACAAGAGCCGCACCGCCAAGAAGCGCACGGCCCTGGGCCGCTTCGCGCACGAGAGCGCCGCCTTCGGCAAGGTTGAGGCGGGCAAGCCGCTGACGGTGTACATGGGCGATGACTCGCGCGGCGAATACATCTACAAGTTCGTGTCCACGGCCCTGTGGAGTGCCGCCGACGCCAACGCCGCCGACCGACTGGCCGTGGGCGACAAGTTCCTCGACAGCGGCAAGCTGTATGTGGCCAAGTTCAACAACGACGGCACTGGCGTCTGGGTGGAACTGAGCACCGCGAACGCCGCGATTGCCGGGTACGACAAGTACAAGTTCGAGGACGCCGGCGAAATCGCCATCCACACCCGCCTGGCCGCCGACGCCGTGGGCGCCACCAAGATGGACCGCCCCGAGTGGAATGCCGTGAATCCCGCCAACGGCGAGATCTACTTCACGCTGACCAACAACAGCAACCGCTCCATCGACCCCACGGGCAGCCAGTACCTGCCCGACCCCGCCAACCCGCGCGCCTACACCGACATGAAGGGCAGCTCGGCACAGCGCGGCAACCCCAACGGCCACCTGGTGCGCCTGAAGGAAGGCGCCAGCGTGACGGCCTTCGCATGGGACGTGTACCTCTTCGGTGCCGAAGCCGGCGCGGACAAGTCCCTGGTGAACATCTCCTCCCTCACCGCCGATCAGGACTTCTCCAGCCCCGACGGCCTGGTGTTCAGCAAGGCCACGGGCATCTGCTGGATCCAGACCGACGACGGCGCCTACACCGACGTGACCAACTGCATGATGCTGGCCGCCGTGCCGGGCAAGGTGGGCGATGGCGGCAAGAAGACGCTGAGCTACACCAAGGCCGACGGCAGCAAGCTCAACCTGGACACCTACGTGGGCAAGGCCGCCACGCCCGACACGCTCAAGCGCTTCCTGGTGGGCCCCAAGGGCTGCGAGATCACCGGCCTGGCCGAGACGCCCGATGGCAAGGCCATCTTCGTCAACATCCAGCACCCGGGCGAGAACACCAAGATGGCCGACGTGGCAGACCCCACGAAGTACCAGAGCCAGTGGCCCGCCAACGCCGGCTACGGCGCCGGCAAGCGTCCGCGCTCCGCGACCATCGTCATCACCAAGGATGACGGCGGCGTGATCGGTACCTGAGCCTGGCTGGCGGCGGGCAGCCCCCGCCTCGGTCCATGAAAGAAAAAAGCCCCGCGGCGCATGCCGCAGGGCTTTTTTTTTCGGGGCGGTCCGAGGGGTGCCCTGCCTTCACTCCCCGGTGCAGATGCTCAGGCGTCGGTGCCTGCGGAATCCGAGGGCGGCGGACTGAGCTGCGGCGGCTCGGGCGCCTCGAAGCTGTCGCGGAAGGTGAACACGACCGACGAGAAGAACATGGCGGCCAGCATCATCGCCGTGGCCACCATGATGCCGCCGACCAGGCCGGCCCCCAGGCCGGCCGCGGCCAGCAGGGTGACCACCAGGCTGATGGCGATGCCGGCGCCCAGGAAGACGCCCATCCAGGACAGGCCGTACACGGTGAAGGCGCCGAAGTTGCGCATGCAGGCCACGATGCTGAAGAACAGCGCCTTCACGGGCGGCACGTTGTGCCAGTGCACCAGGCCCGGCGCGTGCCAGAACAGCAGCGACAGCGGCACGTACAGCAGCAGCGACAGCCACATGGCG
Source organism: Diaphorobacter oryzae DSM 22780 (assembly GCF_059568935.1). Lineage (NCBI taxonomy): Bacteria > Pseudomonadati > Pseudomonadota > Betaproteobacteria > Burkholderiales > Comamonadaceae > Diaphorobacter > Diaphorobacter oryzae. Next base: position 44,055 of record NZ_JCANUL010000006.1, read on the forward strand.
GCCTGGAAGTCGCCGGCCTCGGCCATCTCGCGCGTGAGCGGCTGGCCGCCGAGGTAGACCTGCGCGAACTGGCCGTCATCGATGAGCGCCGACAGCCCCATTACCCCCAGAAAGCCCACGGCATAGAGCGTGCCCAGGGTCAGCATGGCGTGCAGCCGCTGCTTGCCCGCGCGAAAGGCCACCAGCAGCAGGGCCGGCGTGGGCGTGCGGCCCTGGCTGGCCTCGGCGGCTGCCACCATCATGGCCAGCGTGGCCGAGGGCAGCAGGGCCAGCGCCACGGCGGGGCCGATCAGGGGCAGCATGGTGGCCAGCGATATGGCCGCCATGGTCATGAAGAACAGCGCGGCCAGGGCCATGGGCTGGCGCCAGAACACGCGGATGCCCAGGCGTACCCATTCCAGGCCCGTGCGTGCGGGGACGATGTGCAGTTTCATGAGTCGGAATCAAAGATGTGCGCGGCGGCGCGGTTGCCGGGCGCACGGCGAATGTACTCCAGCGGGCACCGGGCCCGCGCGCCTGGGGCCTTGGCCGCCCGCGCCGGGCGGTGTCAGGGATGGATGGCGTGGGCCACGCGCTGGCGCAGCACGCGCTCGAAATGCGTGGGGTCGTGGGGCGTAAGCAGGGCGGCCTCGCGTGGCAGGTGGAAGTCCCACAGGCGCGAGACCCAGAAGCGCAGCGCGCCCGCGCGCAGCATGGCCGGCAGCAGCGTGCGCTCGTCCGCGGTGAGCGGGCGCACGCTCTGGTAGGCGTTCAGCATGGCCTGAGCGCGCAGCGGTGCGTGCGCGCCGGTCGGCAGGTCGATGCACCAGTCGTTCAGGCACACGGCCAGGTCGAACAGGAAGGTGTCCACGCCCGCGAAGTAGAAGTCGAAGAACCCCGTGAGCTCCTCGCCGTCGAACATCACGTTGTCGCGGAACAGGTCGGCGTGGACGGGGCCGCGCGGCAGCGCCGCGTAGCCGGACGACGCGGCCACATGGTTCTGGTAGGCCAGCTCGGACTGCAGCAGGGCGGCCTCTTCGGCGCCGATGTGCGGCAGCACCACGGGCACCGTCTCGTTCCACCAGGGCAGGCCGCGCAGGTTGGGCTGCTGGCGCTCGTAGCTGCGCCCCGCCAGGTGCATGCGCGCCAGCATGGCGCCCACGGCCGCGCAGTGCGCCTCCTGCGGGGCCAGCTGGCTCTTGCCGCGCAGCTTGGTGGCCAGGGCGGCGGGCTTGCCGGCCACCTGGTGCAGGATCTCGCCGTACTTGTCGGCCTGCGGGTCGGGCACGGGGATGCCGGCGTGCGCCAGGTGCTTCATCAGGTGCAGGTAGAACGGCAGCTGCTCCGCCGTGAGGCGCTCGAACAGCGTGAGCACGTACTCGCCCTGTTCGCAGGTGAGGAAGTAGTTGGTGTTCTCTATGCCGCCCTCGATGCCGCGCAGCGCGACCAGCTTGCCCAGTTGCAGGCGGCGCAGCAGCTCGCGCGCCTCTTTGTTGGAGACTTCGGTGAAAACGGCCATCGGTCAGCGGAAAAACGTGCGGCGAAGGGTGGGGTGGACGGATGCGCCGCGGGCGCATCGCGCAGAGGGGGGTAGGGCGCCGGCCGGCGCACCGGGGGGCTCAGAACTTGCGCAGGTTCCACACGCGCGGCGCGGTGACGGTGTCGGACTCGTTGAAGTTGCCGGGCCGTGCGCGCGCGCCGTCGTTGGACTGCACTTCGTACGAGGGCAGGGGCGTGCCGGTCTTGGGCTGCACCGTGATGCTCTGCGTCTGCCCGCCCACGCGCAACTCATCCACGCGGCTGCCGGCGTCCTCGACCACGATGCGCTCCACGCGCTGGTTGCGGCGGCCGTCGGCATTTTGCTCTTGTTTCAATAGCTTCTCACGCCCATCGGTACTGGGCTGAGTGGCATTTTGGCTCGTATTTTGAGCCCAGGCGGGGGCGCTGGCCAGGGCCAGCAGCAGCAGGGAATGAACGGCGCGCATGGGCGCGATTGTAGGCTTCAGCGCCGGGCGGCGGCTTCGTCGTCCACGGCCTGCTGTACGGCGCGGTAGAACGCCTCGCGCGCCGGGCCGGCCACGGGGTCGCGGGCGCCGCCGGCCCAGTTGGCGCTGGAGACGATGACCAGCTGGCGCGCCGGGTCGATGAACAGGCCCTGGCCGAAGATGCCGCGCGCGGTGAAGCTGCCGTCGTCGTAGGTCCACCACTGGTAGCCGTAGCCGCGCCCCGGCTGGCCGATGCCGGTGCGCGCGGTGGTGGCATCCGCCAGCCAGCCGCCGGGCACGATGCTGCGGCCCCGGACCTGCGCGCCCTCCAGGATGAACTGCCCGAAGCGCGCGAAGTCCCGCGGCGAGGCCTGGATGCAGCAGCCGCTGATCTCGCGCCCGGTCTTGCTGAGCAGCCAGGTGGCCTGCCGCTCCATGCCGGCGGGTTGCCAGATCTTCTCTTGCAGGTACTGGGCCAGGGGCTTGCCGGTGGCCTGGGCGAGCAGCACGCCCACCAGATTGGTCTCGCCCGTGCTGTAGTTCCAGCGCGTGCCCGCGGGCGCCGCGCGCGGCAGCTGGCGCAGGTAGCTCACCAGGGCGTCCACGCCGGGCTCGGGCCGGTGGTTGTTGAACCGGGCCACGTCGGACTGCGGGTCGGCGTAGTCTTCGTTCCAGCGCACGCCGGAGGTCATGGTCAGCAGCTGGCGGATGCTGACCGCGTCGTAGGCCGAGCCCTTCATGTCGGGGAGGTAGTCGCTCACCTTGTCGTCCAGGCTGCGGATGTGGCCGTCCTGCAGCGCCGCGCCCACCAGCGTGGAGGTGAGGGACTTGGCCACCGAAAAGCTGGTCCAGCGCCCGCCGTCCTCGAAGCCCAGGCCGTAGCGTTCCAGTCGCAGCCGCCCGCCCTGCAGCACCAGCAGGGCGGCGCTGCGCTGGCCGGCCATGTAGGCGTCGATGTCCAGTGCCAGCGCCAGCGGCGGGCCGGGCGGCAGCGGCCGGGGGCTGGCCCCGGGCTGCACGACATGCCAGCGCACCAGAAAGGGCAGCCGGTCCATGGCGCGGAAGGCCGCGTCGCGCTGCGGCTGGCTCCAGAACAGCAGGTCGCGGTTGGTGGGCAGGGTCTGCAGCAGGCCGCGGGTTTCCGCATCCAGGCGGTACCAGCCGGCCGTGGCGGCCAGGGCCAGCGCGGCCAGCGCGCCCAGGGCGATCTTCTTGGCTGGTTTCACAGGCATCGCGCGATTGGACCGCCCGCCCGCGCGGCATGCCATGGGGCATGCCCGGGGGCCGTGTCGCGTCAGGGACGCGCGGGGCAGGTGCCTGCCGCGCAGGCCACGGTGCGCTGCGCGATGAAGCTGCGGAAGTTCTTGCCCATCTGGCCCATGTCGGCGCACACGTCGCCGCGCGCGTCGAACGCGAAGCCCTGCGTGGCACCGGCATTGAGCAGCTCCACCCGCGTGAGCCCATAGGCGGCGAACTGTTGCGGGTGGCGCCACTGCTGCGCGCAGATGTTGTGGAAGACGAAGGTGGAATACACCAGCTCGGTGACCTCGGGCTTGTCCATCTGCGCCCGCAGCACGCCGCCATCGAGCTGCGCCGTCTTGATCGCGCTGCCGTGCAGCGCCTTTTGCAGCGTGGGCGGCACGTTCCGGAACTCGGTGTCCGCAACCGCCAGCGTGGAGGCGGCGCACAGGAGCAAGGCAACGACGTGTTTCATGGGGACATTTTTCCAGGAAAGAGGGCCGATTGTGCCGCTTTGCGGCGGGCGCTTGTGTGCACAATCCCCCCATGAGCGACTCCAAAACACTGGTGCTGGTGGATGGTTCCAGCTATCTCTACCGCGCCTTCCATGCCATGCCCGACCTGCGCGCCGTGCCGGGCGATCCCCAGAGCGCGGCCACGGGCGCGATACGCGGCATGATCAACATGCTGCAGGCGCTCAAGAAAGAGGTGCACGCCGACTACGCGGCCTGCGTGTTCGACGCCAGCGGCCCCACCTTCCGCGACGCGCTGTACCCCGACTACAAGGCCCACCGCGCCCCCATGCCCGACGACCTGCGTGCGCAGATCGAGCCCATCCACGAGGTGGTGCGCCTGCTGGGCTGGCCGGTGCTGTGCATCGGCGGCGTGGAGGCCGACGATGTGATCGGCACGCTGGCCACGGTGGCGGCGGGCCAGGGCATACGGGTGGTCATCTCCAGCGGCGACAAGGACCTGAGCCAGCTGGTGAACGAGCACATCACCATCATCGACACCATGAACGGCAAGAAGCGCGACGTGGCCGGCGTGACGGCCGAGTTCGGCGTGCCGCCCGCGCTCATGGTGGACTACCAGACCCTGGTGGGCGACACCGTGGACAACGTGCCGGGCGTTCCCAAGGTGGGCCCGAAGACGGCCGCCAAGTGGCTGACGGAATACGGCTCGCTCGACAACCTGATCGCCCATGCCGGCGCCATCAAGGGCGTGGCCGGCGAGAACCTGCGCGGCGCGCTGGACTGGCTGCCCACGGGCCGTACGCTGGTCACCATCAAGACCGACTGCGACCTGAGCGAGCATGTGGCGGGCCTGCCTGCTATTGATTCAATAGCTTTTGGCGCAGAGCAGACGGGCGCTCTGCGCGATTTTTATCAAAAGTACGGCTTCAAGGGCCTGGCCCGCGCGCTGGAAGTGGCGCCGCAGCCGGGCGCCGCGGCCGGCAGCGGCGACCTGTTTGACATGCCCGACGCCAGCATCGTCGCCACGCAGGCGCAGCACCGCGACGTGGCCTACGACACCATCCTCACCTGGGAGCAGCTCGACGGCTGGCTGGCCCGGCTGCGCGCCGCGCCGCTGGTGGCGCTCGATACCGAGACCACCTCGCTGGACGAGCTGCGCGCCGAAATCGTCGGCATCTCCTTCAGCGTGGAGCCCGGCGCGGCCGCCTACATTCCGCTGGCGCACGACGGCCCCGACGCGCCGCCGCAGCTGCCGCTGGCCGAGGTGCTGGAGCGCCTGCGCCCCTGGCTGGCAGACGCCGCGCACCCGAAGCTGGGACAGCATGTCAAGTACGACCGCCATGTGTTCGCCAACCATGGCATCGAGGTGCGCGGCTACGCGCACGACACCATGCTGCAAAGCTACGTGCTCGAAGTGCACAAGCCCCACGGCCTGACCAGCCTGGCCGAGCGCCACGCGGGCCGCACCGGCATCAGCTACGAAGACCTGTGCGGCAAGGGCGCCAAGCAGATTCCCTTCTCGCAGGTGCCGGTGGACAAGGCCGCGGCCTATTCGTGCGAGGACTCCGACCAGACGCTGGACGTACACCGCGTGCTGTGGCCGCAGCTGGAGGCCGACGACAAGCTGCGCGGCATCTATGCACTGGAGATGGCCTGCAGCGAGACGCTGTTTCGCATCGAGCGCAACGGCGTGCTCATCGACGCCCAGCAGCTGGCCAGCCAGAGCCATGCGCTGGGCCAGCGCATCCTGCAGCTGGAGCAGGAGGCCTACGAGATCGCGGGCCAGCCGTTCAACCTCGGCAGCCCGAAGCAGTTGGGCGAGATCTTCTTCGACAAGCTGGGAATGCCCGTGGTCAAGAAGACCGCCACCGGCGCGCGCAGCACCGACGAGGAGGTGCTGGAGAAGCTGGCCGAGGACTACCCCCTGCCCGCCAAGCTGCTGGAACACCGCAGCCTGTCCAAGCTCAAGGGCACCTACACCGACAAGCTCAGCGCACTGGCCGACCCGCGCACCGGCCGCGTGCACACGCACTACGCCCAGGCCGTGGCGGTGACGGGGCGGCTGTCGAGCAACGACCCGAACCTGCAGAACATCCCCATCCGCACGCCCGAGGGCCGGCGCGTGCGCGAGGCCTTCGTGGCTCCGCCGGGCCGCGTGATCGCCAGCAGCGACTACAGCCAGATCGAGCTGCGCATCATGGCCCACATCAGCGGCGACGCGGCGCTCTTGCGCGCCTTCCGCGAGGGCCTGGACGTGCACCGCGCCACGGCGGCCGAGGTGTTCGGCGTGGCGCTGGACCAGGTGAGCAGCGAGCAGCGCCGCTACGCCAAGGTCATCAACTTCGGCCTGATCTACGGCATGAGCAGCTTCGGCCTGGCGAAGAACCTCGGCATCGAGACCAAGGCGGCTGCTGCTTACATTGACCGCTACTTCCAGCGCTACCCCGGCGTGAAGCAGTACATGGAAGAGACCAAGGCCCAGGCCAAGGCCCGCGGCTACGTGGAGACCGTGTTCGGCCGGCGCCTGTACCTGCCCGAGATCAACTCCCCCAACGGCCCGCGCCGCGCCGCGGCCGAACGCGCCGCCATCAACGCGCCCATGCAGGGCACGGCGGCCGACCTCATCAAGAAGGCCATGGTGGCGGTGCAGGCGGTGCTGGATGCCGACAAGCCCGAGGTACTCATGATCATGCAGGTGCACGACGAACTGGTGTTCGAGCTGCCCGAGGGCGAGGTGGACTGGCTGCGCCGCGAGATCCCGCACCTGATGGCGGGCGTGGCCGAGCTCCAGGTGCCGCTGCTGGCCGAGGTGGGCGTGGGGCCCAACTGGGACAAGGCGCACTGACCGCGGCAAGGGCGGGGCGGTGCGGGCCATCGCCCGATGGCGCAAAAAAAGATGCGCGCCTCCTCTTGACATGGTTGCTAAGATCAAAAGAGCCCTCCGCAAAGAGGACTGCGCCGCCCCCGCAGCAGAGACTGTCAAGCCCTTCGGGGCTTTTTTTGATGGTGCGAAGGCGGATCTATTTTCAAGAGAAATTGGCCATTAGGCCAGTACAGATAAGCGCGAGTAGCTATGACATTGGTAGCAATCATTCTGGCCACCCTGGCCGCAGGCATCGGCAGTGTGTGGGTCGCGGCGGCGCTGCTGCGCGTGGGCATGGGGCGCCACCGGCATGTGGGGCCGCAGCACCTGCTGAGCCTGGCCGCCGGCGCGCTGCTGGCCACGGCCTTCATGCACCTGCTGCCCGAGGCCTTTGAGAGCCAGGCCAGCGCGCACGACCTCTTCGCCACGCTGCTGCTGGGGCTGGTGTTCTTCTTCCTGCTGGACAAGGCCGAGCTGTGGCACCACGGCCATGAGCACCGCCCGGCCGAGCGGCAGATCCACGGTCATGCGCACCACGATCACGGCCATGACCACGACCATGACCATGACCACCCCGGTCACGGCCATCACCACGGCCACGGACACCATGGGCATGGCGGCTGGTCGCTGCTCACCGGCGACAGCGTGCACTGCTTTGGCGACGGGGTGCTCATCGCCTCGGCCTTCGTCGCCGACATGCGCCTGGGCATGGTGGCGGCGCTGTCGGTGCTGGCGCACGAGGTGCCGCACCACATCGGCGACCTGGTGGTGCTGCGCCACAGCAGCCGGCACCGCAACGCGGCCCTGCTCAAGGTCTCGCTGGCCGGGGCCGTGACCGCGCTGGGAGGCGTGGTGGGCTACTACCTGGTGGGGCTGTGGGACGGTGCGCTGCCGTACTTCCTGGCGGTCGCCTCCAGCAGCTTCGTCTATGTGGCGCTGGCGGACCTGATCCCCCAGCTGCAAAAGCGCCTGCCGGCGGCGCAGACGCTGGCGCAGATCGCCTGGCTGCTGGCCGGCATCGCGGTGGTGACCTTCGTGAGCGGGCTGGCGCACGCGCATTGATACGCCATGAAGGCCCACCCCGCGCCCACCCCCCCTGAGCCGCCCGTGCCGGCGGCCTGCCATGCGCTGGCGCAGTCGCTGGCGGACGATCCCTTCTACCGGGCCATCACCGCCGCGTCCGCGCATGCAGCGGCGCGGCTGGCCCTGCTGTCGCGGTACTTCGCCCTGGCCATCGCCGAGGCGCAGGCCTGCGGCGAGGTGCAGTACGCCGGCGCGCAGGGCTGTGCGATATGGATCACGGACGAGGCCGGCCCCGCGCAGACCGCCCAGCACCGGGACCGGCGGCATGCCGCCCTGCGCGAACTGCTGGGGCCCGGCGGGTACGACAGCTATTGCCGGATCAGCGCCGCCATGTCCGCCCAGGTGCCCGCGCATCTGCAGGAGGCCTGGTACCTGTCCATCCTGGGCGTGCAGCCGGCCGTGCGGGGCCGGGGGCTGGCGGCCGGCCTGCTCGGCCTGACCTTGGAGCGGGCGGATGCGCGCCGCGTGGCGTGCTACCTGGAAACCTTCAACCCCTTGAGCCTGCCCTTTTACCGGCGTGCCGGCTTCGTGCAGGAATACCCGCTGCACGAGCCCATCACCGACCGGCCCTACTGGCTGCTGGCCCGGCCCGCCCGGTAGCCTGCCTGGGGTTGCCCGCTGCAGCGCCTCAACCGGCCGCCAGGGCCTCGCGCACCGCGGCCACCTGGCGGCGGGAGACGGGCAGGGGCTCGGTCAGCCCGTGCAGGCGCACGGCCCAGCCTTCGCCCTCCTCGGCGTCGTAGTAGCGCTCCAGCGCCTGCATGGCGCGGCGGGCCACCAGCGTGCTGCGGTGCACGCGCAGGAAATGCGCGGCGTGGCGCGCTTCCAGCTCCGACAGGGAGCCATCCATCACGAAGCTGCGCGTGACGGTGCGCATCGTCAGGTACTTCTGCTCGGCGCGCAGGTAGAGCACGTCGTCCAGCGGCACGCGCTCGGTGCGCCCGCGGTCCTGGATCAGCAGGGCCTCGCTGGCGGGCGGCGGCAGGGGCGAGCGCGCCGCGGCGGGCTGGCCGCAGGTGCGCCGGACCTTGGCCAGCGCCTGCTGCAGGCGCTGCAGGCGCACGGGCTTGGTGAGGTAGTCCACGGCGTCGAGCTCGAAGGCGCTCAGCGCATGCTCCGCATGGGCGGTGACGAACACGATGGCCGGCGGGTGCGGCAGGCGCTGCATGTGGTGCGCCAGCGCCAGGCCGTCCTGGCCGGGCATGTGGATGTCAAGCAGCGCCAGGTCCACGGCGCGGCCGGCGCTGGCGCTCAGCTGGGCCATGGCGTCGGCGGCGTGGGCCGCCTCGGACACGGTGTGGCGGCCATCGCAGTCGCCCAGCAGCGTGCGCAGGCGGCTGCGGGCCAGGGCTTCGTCGTCCACGATGAGAATGTGCATGGTCGTCAGTGTGCGGGTAGGGAGATGCGGACCCGGTACAGGCCATTGTGCACGCCGGCGCTGAAGTCGCAGTCCACGTCGTGCAGCAGGCGCAGGCGGTCGCGCACGTTGGCCTGGGCGATGCCGTGGCCGCGCGTGCGCTCGCCGGCGCCCTGGCCGTCGGAGGGCAGGGTGTTGGTGATGGTCAGCACCACGCGGCTGCCGCGCCTGTCGGTGCTGATGCGCAGCTTGGCCAGTCCGCGCGTGGTGGGCTCCACGCCGTGCTTGACGGCGTTTTCCACCAGGGGTTGCAGTAGCAGCGGCGGCAGGCGCGCGGTGCCCGCGCGCGGGTCCAGCAGCCATTGCACGCGCATGCGCTCGCCGAAGCGCACCTGCTCGATGTCCAGGTAGCGGCGCGCCAGCAGCACCTCCTCCTCCAGCGTGGCCGACTCGCCCTGTTCCACCAGCGCATGGCGGAACAGGTCGCTCAGGTCTTCCAGCAGGGCCTCGGCCTTGGCGGGCTCGTCGCGCACCAGGGCGATGGCGCTGTTGAGCGTGTTGAACAGGAAGTGCGGGCGGATGCGCGCCTGCAGCTCGGTCAGCCGCGCCGTGGTGGCGGCTGGCATGCGCGCGCGCGCGCGCAGCACCAGCGCGGCCACCAGCAGCGCCGACAGCAGCGCCCCGCTGGCGGCGCTGGCCAGCCAGGGCGGGCCGTCCGCAGCGGGGCCGGCCAGGGCCAGCATGGCGCAGGCATACAGCCCGGCCAGCGCGCCCAGCAGCACGCCGGCCGCGTACTGCAGCGGCTCGCGCAGGCGCTGCAGAGCCTTCTTCAGGCTGCAGGCCGTGATCAGCCAGGCCAGCGTGGCGGGCAGGGCGCCGCCCGTGAGCAGGGCCAGGCGCGCCAGCCAATCGGCCAGCGTGGTGGCGCCGAACATGGCACCCACGCCCACCACGGCCTCCACGAAGAGCACGGCGCGCAAAATCACGCCCACCTGGCAGGCGTCGAACACCAGCGCGCGGCCCAACACCGCACCGCGCTGCGCGGGTTCGTTCAGGGGCGGGGGGCGGGTCGATAAAATTTGCGTCTCTTGCATCGCGGCATCCGGACGTTCCGGGTGCCGGAACCATCGGATTATTGCCCCCATGTCCACCACACCCGCATCGCAACCTTCCCACGACCAGCTCGCCACCAAGGCCCAGGCCTGGTCGGCGCTGTTTTCCGAGCCCATGAGCGATCTGGTCAAGCGCTACACGTCGAGCGTGTTCTTCGACAAGCGCCTGTGGCAGGCCGACATCGCCGGCAGCCTGGCCCACGCCGAGATGCTGGCCGCGCAGGGCATCATCAGCGCGCAGGACCATGCCGACATCCAGAAAGGCATGGCCCAGATCACCGCCGAGATCAAGTCCGGCGCCTTCGAGTGGAAGCTGGACCTGGAGGACGTGCACCTGAACATCGAGGCGCGCCTGACCCAGCTGGTGGGCGACGCCGGCAAGCGCCTGCACACCGGCCGCAGCCGCAACGACCAGGTGGCCACCGACGTGCGCCTGTGGCTGCGCGGCGAGATCGACCTGATCGAAGGGCTGCTCAAGGAGCTGCAGCAGTCGCTGGTCGAGGTGGCCGAGCACAACGTGGAGGTGATTCTGCCCGGCTTCACCCACCTGCAGGTGGCCCAGCCGGTGAGCTTTGCGCACCACCTGCTGGCCTATGTGGAGATGTTCGCGCGCGACGCCGAGCGCATGCGCGACACGCGCAAGCGCGTGAACGTGCTGCCGCTGGGCAGCGCCGCGCTGGCCGGCACCACCTACCCGCTGGACCGCGAGCGCGTGGCCAAGACGCTGGCCATGGACGGCGTGTGCCAAAACAGCCTGGACGGCGTCAGCGACCGCGACTTCGCCATCGAATTCACCTCGGCCGCCAGCCTGTGCATGGTGCACGTGAGCCGCCTGAGCGAGGAACTCATCATCTGGATGAGCCAGAACTTCGGCTTCATCAAGATCGCCGACCGCTTCACCACCGGCTCGTCGATCATGCCGCAGAAGAAGAACCCCGACGTGCCGGAACTCGCGCGCGGCAAGACCGGCCGCGTGGTCGGCCACCTGATGGGCCTGATCACCCTGATGAAGGGCCAGCCCCTGGCCTACAACAAGGACAACCAGGAGGACAAGGAGCCGCTGTTCGACACCGTGGACACGCTCAAGGACACGCTGCGCATCTTCGCCGAGATGATCGGCGGCCAGGTCAACCCGGCCACCGGCGCGAAGGAGGGCGGCATCACCGTCAACGCCGAGGCCATGCGCGCGGCGGCCCTCAAGGGCTACGCCACGGCCACCGACCTGGCGGACTACCTGGTCAAGAAGGGCCTGCCCTTCCGCGACGCGCACGAGACCGTGGCCCACGCCGTGAAGGCCGCCGTGTCGCACAACGTGGACCTGTCGGACCTGCCGCTGGCCGTGCTGCAGGGCTTCCACCCTGCCATCGAGAAGGACGTGTTCGACGCCCTGAGCCTGGAGGGCTCGCTCAACGCCCGCAACACGCTGGGCGGCACGGCGCCCGTGCAGGTGCGCGCGCAGCTGGCGCGCCACCGCGCACGGCTGGCGGCCTGAACGGCTGCTTCCAATAGCGTAGCGGCTTGCGCTTTGCTGGTAAGGGTTTCAGGTGCTTTAGATGCCTGAATCCTTGATTGGCAAGCGCTGGCTGCTATTGAATTTGTATCCCCGCTCCACCGGAGACCTGCCATGACCCTTTCCCGCCGCCAATGGCTGGCCAGCTCCCTGGCCGCCGGCGCCCTGTCGTCGCTGCCCGCCTGGGCCGACGGCGCCCGGACCCTGCGGGTGCTGGTGGGCTTTCCGCCGGGGGGCGGCTCGGACGCGATCGCGCGGCTGCTGGCCGACAAGCTCAAGGACCGGCTGGGCGTGGCCGTGGTGGTGGACAACCGCCCCGGCGCGGGCGGGCAGATCGCGGCGCAGGTGCTCAAGAGCGCGCCGACCGACGGCAGCATGGTGTTCCTCACGCACGACCACACCATCTCCATCCTGCCGCAGGTGGTGAAGAACCCGGGCTTCGACCCGGCGCGCGACTTCGTGGCCGTGGGCGGCTTCGCCACCTTCGTCAATGCGCTGGCCGTGCCGGCCGGCACGCCGGCGGCCAGCTTCGGCGAGTTCGTGCGGTGGGTGCGGCGGAGCAAGGCGGGCAAGAGCGCCGTGGGCATTCCGGCGCCGGCCTCCACGCCGGAGTTTCTGGTCAAGCTGCTGGGCGAGCGCTTTCGCATCGACCTGGTGGCCGTGCCCTACCGCGGCAGCGCGCCCATGATCGGCGACATGCTGGGCCAGCAGATTCCGGCCGGCGTGGGCTCGGTGCAGGACTTCATCGAACACCACCGCGCCGGCAAGCTGCGCGTGCTGGCCGTGCTGGGCGCCCGGCGCCAGGCCGCGCTGCCCGACGTGCCCACGTTCGCCGAGTTGGGCCTGTCGGGCTTCGAGGACACGCCGTACTACGGCTTCTATGCGCCCGCGGGCACGCCGCAGCCCTTCATCCAGCGCTTTTCCGAGGCGCTGGCCCAGGTCGTCGCCCTGCCCGAGGTGCGCGAGCCGCTCACCGCCATGGGCCTCACCGTGGACGCCATGGCGCCCGCGCAACTGGCCGCGCGCGAGCGGGCCTACACGGCCACCTGGGCGCGCATCATCCAGGCCAGCGGCTTCCATCCGCAGTAGCGCGGCGGGCCGCCGCCGGCCACCAGCGCGCCCGCTGTGGCGCGTGCCCGTGACAACGGGCGGCCGCGCAGGGTAGCGCCCGTCATGGCGGTTGGGCTACGCTGTGGCCATGGGCCGGGTGCCTGCGGCATTCCCGCGCCGGATTCGCATTTCTGAGCATTTCCCATGACAACAACACATCGCTTTCGCGGGGCGCTCGCCGCCCTGGCATTTCTGGCCGCAGGGGCGGCGCAGGCCCTGTCCGTGACCAGCCTGTCGCCGCAGGGGGAGGTGGCGCGCGTGCGCCAGGTGGTGGCCCAGTTCGACGCGGCGGCCGTGCGGTTTGGCGACCCCAAGGCGCCCGCGCCGTTCACCGTGGCCTGCAGCGACGCCGATGCCGCCAAGGGCACGGGGCGCTGGACGGGCGAGCGCGAGTGGGTCTATGACTTCGCCCAGGACCTGCCGCCCGGCGTGCGTTGCACGGTCCGCGTGAAATCAGACTTCAAATCGGGCTCTGGCGCACAACTGACGGGCGCAAGCAGCTATCAATTTCATACCGGCGGCCCGTTCGTGCAGAACATCCGGCCCGGCACCTGGCAGGAGATCGACGAAGAACAGTTCTTCGTGCTGCAGTTCAACGGCGCCGCGACCACCGCCAGCGTGCAGGAACACATGTGGTGCGCGGCCGAGGGCGTGGGCGAGCGCGTGCCCGTGCGCCTGATCGACGGAGCGCAGCGCACCGAGCTGCTGCGCTCCCTGCGCCTGGACAAGGCCGCGGCCAAGGAGCCGCTGCGCTACGCCACGCTGACCTGCGGGCGCCGGCTCACCGCCGGCACCCAGATGCAGCTGGTGTTCGGCAAGGGCGTGGCCACGCCCAGCGGCGTGGCCAATGCGGTGGAAAAGCGCCATGCCTACAAGGTGCGCGAGGCCTTCGCGGCCGAGTTCGGCTGCGAGCGCGAGAACGCCCAGTCCGCCTGCCTGCCGATCCGCCCCATGCGCCTGAACTTCAACGCGCCGGTGCCGCGCAAGCTGGCGCAGGGCATACGCCTGAAGGGCGGCGGGCAGACGCTGAGCCCGCAGGTCGAGGGCGCGGACGAGGCCGACGCGCTGGTGGGCGGCGTGTCGTTCCCCGGGCCGTTCCCGGCGCAGGCCCAGTTCACGCTGGAGCTGCCCGCGGGCTTCAAGGACGCTGCCGGGCGCGGCCTGCGCAACGCGGAGGTCTTTCCGCTGCAGGTGGCCACCGGCGCCATGCCGCCGCTGGCCAAGTTCGCCGCCGCGCCCTTCGGCGTGGTGGAGCGCTTCGCCGAGGGGCCGGACGGCCCGGCGCTGCTGCCCGTCACGCTGCGCAACGTGGAGGCGCAACTGGCCGTGCAGGGCCTGCAGCCCGGCGCCGATGCCAAGAGCGGTGGCAAGGTCAGCACGCTGCAGCCCACGAGCGACGCGGACATCATTGCCTGGTTCCGCAAGGTGGAGCGCTACGACAACTATTCCATTGCCCGCAGCCAGGCGCGCCGCGACGTGAAGGGGCCGCTGCCGAAGGCGCTGGAGCCGGATGGCGACCATGTGCAGACGCGCATGCTGTCCCTGCTGGCCGGGCAGGGCGGCGTGAAGACGCTGGACCTGCCCAAGCCTGCAAGCAACGACCCGCGCCCCTTCGAGGTGGTGGGCATTCCGCTGCCCGCGGGCTTCTCGGTGGTGGAGATCGCCTCGCCCCTGCTGGGCCAGTCGCTGCTGGACGCGCGCCACGGCGCGCAGCGCACCATGTACGTGCGCACCAGCGCCCTGGTCACCAACCTGGGCGTGCATTTCAAGCTGGGGCGCGAGAACGCCGTGGCCTGGGTGACCACGCTGGACAAGGGCCAGCCCGTGGCCGGGGCGCAGGTGCGCGTGTCGTCCTGCGACGGCCGGGAGCTGGCCAGCGCCGTCACCGGCGCCGATGGCGTGGCCGCGCTCGAAGGGCTGTCGCCCGAGCCGCCCAGCTGCAGCGGCGAGGGCGAGTGGCGCAACGCCTACTTTGTGAGCGCGCGCGCCCAGGGCGAGCTGGCCTTCGCCTGGAGCGACTGGCAGCGCGGCATCGAGCCCTGGCGCTTCAACGTGCCCACCAGCAGCGAACCGCGGCCCGATGAGGTGGCGCACACCATCTTCGACCGCACGCTGCTGCGCGCGGGCGAGACCGTGTCCATGAAGCATGTGCTGCGCGGCCAGAGCAGCCGCGGCTTTGCGCTGCCCGGCGCGCGCCCCGGCGAGCTGGTCATCACCCATGTGGGCAGCGGCCAGCAGTTCACCCAGCCGCTGGCGTGGCGCAAGACGGCCACGGGCGGCCTGTCGGCGGCCAGCACGTTCGCCGTGCCGCCGGCCGCCAAGCTGGGCATGTACCAGGTGGAGCTGCGCGGCGCGGGCGGCGAGCGCTCGTTCGAGTCCGGCAGCTTCCGGGTGGAGGAGTTCCGCCTGCCCGTGTTCGAGGGGCGCGTGGGCCCGGCGGACAAGAAGCCGCTGGTGCGCGCGCGCAGCGTGCCCGCCGACGTGCAGGTCAACTACGTCGCGGGCGGGGGCGCGGCGCAGCTGCCGGTGCGCGTGTCGGCCATGGTGCGCGGCAAGTACCTGCAGTTCGGCGACTTCGACGCCTTCAGCTTCCAGCCGCCGCGCAAGCGCGACGCACCGGGCGGCGCCAGCGACGAGGAAGAGCCCGCCGCCAGCAGCGACACCCGCGTGATCGCCGACAAGCTGCCGCTGACACTGGACAGGAACGGCGCGGGCCGGCTCGCCATCGACAACCTGCCCCAGTCGCGCCAGGCGCAGGAAATGGTGCTGGAGGCCACCTACGCCGACCCCAACGGCGAGGTGCAGACCCTGCGCAGCGCGCACACGCTGTGGCCGGCCGCCGTGGTGGCGGGCGTGAAGACCGAGGGCTGGGCCTCCAGCAGCAGCCGCGTGCGCTTCCAGGCGCTGGCGCTGTCGCTCGACGGCAAGCCCCAGGCCGACGTGCCGCTGGCCGTGCAGGCCATTGCGCGCATCACCACCACCAGCCGCAAGCGCATGGTGGGCGGCTTCTACAGCTACGACAACAAGACCGAGACCAAGGACCTGGGCACCGTGTGTACCGGCAAGAGCGACAGCCGCGGCCTGCTGCTGTGCGACGCCAGGCTGGACGAGCCCGGCGAGGTGGAGCTGGTCGTCACCGCCCGCGACAAGGACGGCAACGAGGCGCAGGCCGCGTCGTCCGTCTGGATCACGCGCCAGGGCGAACTGTGGTTTGGCGGCGAAGACCATGACCGCATCGACGTACTGCCCGAAAAGAAGAGCTACCAGGCCGGCGAGACCGCGCGCCTGCAGGTGCGCATGCCGTTTCGCCACGCCACCGCGCTGGTCAGCGTGGAGCGCGAGGGCGTGATCGACACGCGCGTGGTGCAGCTCAATGGCCAGGACCCGACGGTGCAGCTCAAGATCGAGGAGGGCTGGGGCCCCAACGTCTACGTGAGCGTGCTGGCCCTGCGCGGACGCCTGCGCGAGGTGCCGTGGTACAGCTTCTTCACCTGGGGCTTCAAGGCGCCGCGCGAGTGGTGGAGCGCCTTCTGGTACGAGGGCCGGGAATACGTGGCGCCCACGGCCATGGTCGATCTGTCCAAGCCCGCCTACCGCCTGGGCCTGGCCGAGCTGCGCGTGGGCCACCAGGCGCACCAGATCGCCGTGCAGGTGAAGGCCGACCGGGAGAGCTACCCCGTGCGCGGCAAGGCGCAGGTCACGATTCAAGCGCGGCTGCCCGACGGCAAGCCCGCCGCCGGGGCCGAGGTGGCGCTGGCTGCCGTGGACCAGGCGCTGCTGGAGCTGATGCCCAACCAGAGCTGGGACCTGCTGGGCGCCATGCTGCAGCGCCGCGCCTGGGGCGTGCAGACCTCCACCGCGCAGATGGAGATCATTGGCCGGCGCCACTACGGCAAGAAGGCCGTGCCCGCGGGCGGCGGCGGCGGCCGCGCGCAGACGCGCGAGCTGCTGGACACGCTGCTGCTGTGGCAGCCCGCCATCCAGCTGGACGCGAACGGCCAGGCCCAGGTGACGGTGCCGCTCAACGATGCGCTGACCACGTTCCAGATCGTCGCCGTGGCCGATGCGGGCGTGGGCCTGTTCGGCACCGGCCAGACCGCTATCCGCGCCACGCAGGACCTGCAGATCATCAGCGGCCTGCCGCCGCTGGTGCGTGAGGACGACCAGTTCCGCGCCCAGCTCACGCTGCGCAACACCACGCAGAAGGCCATGAAGGTGGAGGTGGCGCCGCGCGCCACGCTGCTCGCGCTGGACAAGCAGACCGTGGACCTGCCCGCGGGCGAGGCGCGCGAGGTGTCGTGGAACGTCACCGCGCCCGCGCAGCTGGCGCAGACACGCGCGCAGGCGCTGATGTGGGAGATCGAGGCGCGCGACCTTTTGGGCGGCGCCCAGGGCGCGCGCGATGCGCTCAAGGTCACGCAGCGGCTGATTGCGGCCGTTCCGCTCACCGTGCAGCAGGCCACGCTGGTGCAGGTCGATGGCGGCCTCAGCCTGGACGTGGCGCCGCCTGCCGACGCCATCGCCGGCCGCGGCGGCCTCAAGCTGGCGTTGCAGCCCCGGCTGGCCGAGGGCCTGCCCGGCGTGCGCGACTGGTGGTCCAACTACCCCTTCAGCTGCCTGGAGCAAAAGACCAGCAAGGCCGTGGGCCTGCGCGACGGCAAGCTGTGGCAGACCGTGGTGGCGCAGCTGCCTACCTACCTTGATGGGGATGGCCTGGCCCACTACTTCCCGCCGCGCGACGGCAGCGCCCACCGGGGCAGCGACACGCTCACGGCCTATCTGCTGGCCGCCACGCACGAGGCCGCCAGCCTGCACCCCGAGTTCGCGCTGCCGCCCGAGCTGCGCGAGCCCATGGAGCGGGGCCTGGCCGCCTTCGTCGAGGGCCGCATCCAGCGCGACTTCTGGAGCCCGCGCAAGGATCTGGACATGCGCAAGCTCGCCGCCATCGAGGCGCTGTCGCGCTACGGCAAGGCCCAGCCGCGCATGCTCGCCAGCATCACCGTGGCGCCCAACCAGTGGCCCACGCATGCGGTGATCGACTGGATCAACATCCTCAAGCGCATGGAGGGCGTGCCCGAGCGCCGCCAGCGCCTGCAGGAGGCACTGCAGATCCTGAAGGCACGCCTGAGCTACCAGGGCACCAAGCTGCTGTTCTCCACCGAGAAGGACGACTACTGGTGGTGGCTCATGCACAACGGCGACGTGAACACCGCCCGCCTGCTGCTGGCGGTGATGGACGAGCCCGAGTGGCAGGCCGACATGGGCCGCCTGGCCAGCGGCTTCATCGGCCGCCAGCAGGGCGGTGCCTGGCACACCACCACGGCCAACCTGTGGGGCGGCCTGGCGCTGGAGAAGTTCAGCGCGCGGTTCGAGGCCACGCCGGTGTCGGGCACCACCCGCGCGGCCATGGGCGGCCACAGCGCCAGCGTGGACTGGGCCAAGGTGGAGCGCATCACAACCGCCGATGCCACCGGCGCGGCGCACCAGACCACCTGGTTCGGCGCGCCCGCCGCGCCCGGCATGCTGAGGAACAACGGCATGTTCCTGCCCTGGTCCGCCGGTGGCGGCAAGGACGGCCTGTCCGTCACGCACCAGGGGCCGGGCAAGCCCTGGCTCACGCTGCAATCGGTGGCCGCCGTGCAGCTCAAGGAACCGTTCAGCGCCGGCTACGGCATCAAGAAGACCGTCACCCCCGTCGAGCAGGCGAACAAGGGCCTGCCCGCCGGCCAGTACACGCGCGGCGACGTGCTGCGCGTGACGCTGGAGGTGACCAGCACCGCCGACATGACCTGGGTGGCCATCACCGACCCGGTGCCGGCCGGCGGCACCATCCTGGGCGGCGGCCTGGGGCGCGACTCCGAGATCGCCACCCAGGGCGAAAGGCGCGAGGGCCGGGGCTGGCCCGCGTTCGAGGAGCGCAGCTTCGAGTCCTTCCGCAGCTACTACGAGTACCTGCCCAAGGGCACGGTCAAGATGGAGTACACGGTGCGCCTGAACAATGCCGGCGACTTCGCGTTGCCGCCCAGCCGCGTGGAGGCGCTGTACGCCCCCGAGATGTTCGGCGAGGCGCCCAATGCCCGGGTGAAGGTGGTCCAGCCCTGAGCGGGGCCGCCGCGCCTTCGCGCGGCATGCCATATGCGGCCTTCATAATCGACCGCATGGCGCGCGGGCGGCCCCGGTGGGGCGGCCCGCGCTGCAGGAGCGCTCCGGCGCAGGGGGTGGCGGGCCGCAGGGCCGGTCTGTCACTGCAGACAAGGACACACTCGCGGAGTCACGATGACAGATACACAAACACATACGCCCCCGGCGGCGCCGGGCCCCGGCCCGTCGCCGGGGATGACGTTTTCAGCACCGGTCGTGCTGCCTTCGCTGCTGGTGCTGGGCGCGTTGCTCGTCTTTTGCACCGTCTATCCGCAGCAGGCCGACGCCCTGTTCGTGGGCGCGCAGGCCTGGGTGGTGGGGCGCTTCGACTGGTTCTACACCGCGGCGGTGAGCTTCTTCCTGGTGTTCCTGGTGCTGGTGGCTTCCAGCCGCTTCGGCGACATTCGCCTGGGGCCTGACGACGCCAAGCCCGACTTCAACTTCCTGTCCTGGACGGCGATGCTGTTTGCCGCGGGCATGGGCATCGGGTTGATGTACTTCGGCGTGGGCGAGCCGCTGCAGCATTTCCTGAAGCCGCCCACGGCCGCCGCCGGCACGCCCGCGGCCGCGCGCGAGGCCCTGCAGAGCACGTTCTTCCACTGGGGCTTTCACGCCTGGGCCGTGTACGGCACCATGGGCCTGGTGCTGGCCTATTTCGGCTTTCGCTACAACCTGCCGCTGACCATGCGCTCGGGCCTGTACCCGCTGCTGCAGCAGCGCATCAACGGCCCCATCGGCCATGCGGTGGATGCGTTCGCGCTGGTCGGCACGATCGCCGGCATCGCGACCACGCTGGGGTATGGCGCGCTGCAGTTGGCCGCGGGGCTGGGGCTGGTCACCCACTGGAACACGGACTCGGCGGGCTTTCGCATCGGCGTGGTCGCGGTCGTGGTGGTGGCGGCGGGCCTGTCGGCCGTCTCGGGGCTGGACAAGGGCGTGCGCCGGCTGTCGGAGCTCAACCTGTCCCTGTCCTTCCTGCTGCTGCTCTTCGTGATCCTGTGCGGCCCGACCGTCCTGGTGTTCCGCGCGCTCAGCGAGAACGTGGGCAACTACCTGTCCGGGCTGGTGCAGATGTCGATGCGCACCTTTGCCTATGAGCAGCCGGGCCAGGAGGGCTGGTTCGGCGGCTGGACGATCCTGTACTGGGCATGGTGGATTTCCTGGTCGCCCTTCGTGGGCATGTTCATCGCGCGCATCTCGCGCGGGCGCACGGTGCGCCAGTTCATCGTCGGCGTGCTGCTGGTGCCCACGGCCTTCAACCTGCTGTGGATGACGGCCTTCGGCAACAGCGCCATCTGGATCGACACCCATGTGGCCCAGGGCGCGCTGGCGCAGACGGTGGGCAACGTGGACGCCCTGCTGTTCCGGTTCTTCGAGTACCTGCCCTGGGCCAAGGCCGTGTCCTGGCTGGCGATCGTGCTCATCGCCGTGTTCTTCGTGACCTCGGCCGACTCCGGCGCCTTCGTGGTGGACTGCATCGCCACGCGGGGCAACCCGCATTCGCCCGTGTGGCAGCGGCTCTTCTGGGTGGCGGTGCTGGGGGTGACGGCGGCCGTGCTGCTGGTGGCCGGGGGCCTGAAGGCGCTGCAGGCGCTGACGCTGATGGCGGCGCTGCCGGTGGCCATCATCATGGTCATGCTGTGCCTGGGGCTGTGGCGCGGCCTGCGCGCCGACCGGGTCCACTCCACCACGGACCTGGCGCCATCGACCTCGTTCTGGAGCGGCGAGCACTGGCGCAAGCGGCTGGAGCAGATCGTGCACCAGCCCACGGGCAAGGATGTGAAGCGCTTCCTGCGCAATGCCGTGCTGCCCGCCATGCGCGAGGTCGCCGCGGAGCTGGAGCGCAAGGGCGTCAATGCCCGCGTGGAGGACGCCATCGACAGCACCGAGGGCCCCGACGCGGGCGGCGTGCGGCTGGTCATTCCCACGGAGAGCCTGCGGGACTTCGTCTACGGCGTGCGGCCCATCAGCCGCAGGCTGCCCGGCTTCATCCTGTCCGAGGTGGCGCAGGACAAGGAGCAGCGCCATGTGGTGGAGCCCATCACCTTCTTCGCCGACGGCCGCCAGGGATACGACATCCAGTACCTGCGCGGCGAGGAGGTCATCGCCGACATCCTGCGCAACTACGAGCGCTATCTGTCGGTGAGCGCGGACCAGCGCGCCCAGCTGCTCAACCGCGCGCCGAGCCACACCGACCCCGTCTGAGCGGGCGCCGCGCGTGCAGGCACGCGCGGCAGCGCCCTGGCGTGACAGGCGGCGAGGGCCGTCATGTGACAGAGTGCGGGCGGGTGCGGCGCAGGGGGTGGCCGTCACGGCCGCGTCACACGCCGTTTCTAGACTGCCGCGATGTCACTGATAGAGCTTGAGGCGGTTGCCAAGTCCTGGGGGCGCACCGCAGCATTGCAGTCCATGAGCCTGCGCATTGAGCCTGGCTCCTTCTGCGTCCTGCTGGGTCCCTCGGGTTGCGGCAAGTCGACCACGCTGCGCATCATTGCGGGGCTGGAGTCGGCCACCGCGGGGAGCGTACGCATCGACGGGCAGGACGTCACGCGGCTTGCGCCCGCGCAGCGCGGCATCGCGATGGTGTTTCAGAACTATGCGCTGTTCCCGCACCTGAGCGTGGCGCAGAACATCGGCTTCGGCCTGTCGGTGCGCAGGGTGCCGCGTGCCGAGGCCGACCGGCGCGTGGCGCAGGCGGCCGAGATGCTGGGCCTCACGCCCCTTCTGGAGCGCCGGCCGGCGCAGCTCTCGGGCGGCCAGCAGCAGCGCGTGGCGCTGGGCCGCGCCCTGGTGGCGCAGGCCCGTGTGTGCCTGATGGACGAGCCCCTGTCCAACCTGGACGCGCAGCTGCGCCAGGAGATGCGTACCGAGCTGCGCGAGCTGCAGCAGCGCCTGGGCCTCACCGTGGTCTACGTGACGCACGACCAGACCGAGGCCATGAGCATGGCCGACCAGGTGGTGCTGCTCAACCAGGGCCGCGTGGAGCAGTGCGCCGCGCCGCGCCATGTCTACGCCGCACCCGCCACCACCTTTGCCGCGCGCTTCATCGGCACGCCGCCCATGAACCTGGTGCGGCTCGAGCAGGGCCGCATTGCCGGCACGAGCATTGCCGTGGGCCCCGCCCAGGCGCACTGGCTGGGCCTGCGGCCCGAGGCCGTGGCGCTGGCGGACGGCGCCGTGGAAGCCGCCGTGCACAGCCAGGAATACCTGGGCGCCGACGTCGTGCTGCGCTGCGCCGTGGGGTCCGAATTCATCACCGTGCGCGCGCCTGGGCAACTGGCCCCGGCGGCGGCGGGCCAGGGGGTGCGCCTGCACTGGCAGGGGCAGGACCAGCATTTCTTCGACGCCCAGGGCCAGCGCCTGGCCGCCTGAGGGCCTCAGCGCCGGGCCCGTCCGGGCAACGCTTTCTCCTTCGTTTCCTCTTCATCACCCGCCTGACCTCAGGAGTCCTCCCATGCAACGCAAGACGTTTCTGAAATCCCTGGCCGCTCCGGCCGTCGCGGCCATGGCGCTGTGCGCCGGCGCGGCCGTCGCGCAGACGCCCGTGGAAGTGCCGTTCTACTATCCCGTGGCCGTGGGCGGCCCCATCACCAAGGTGATCGACGGCTACGCCGAGGCATTCAACAAGGCCCACCCCGGCATCAAGGTCACGCCCATCTATGCGGGCACCTACCAGGAAACCATCGTCAAGGCGCTCACGGCGCACAAGTCGGGCAAGGCGCCGGCCACCTCGGTGCTGCTGTCCACCGACATGTTCACGCTGATCGACGAGGACGCCATCGCGCCCATCGACGACTTCGTGAAGACCGACGCCGACAAGGCCTGGCTCAAGGGCTTCTACCCCGCCTTCATGGCCAACAGCCAGACGGGCGGCAAGACCTGGGGCGTGCCGTTCCAGCGCTCCACGGTGGTCATGTACTACAACAAGGAAGCGTTCAAGGAGGCGGGCCTGGACCCCAGCAAGGCGCCGACCAACTGGAAGGAACTGAAGGAGGCCGCGCACAAGCTCACCAAGAAGGACGCCAGCGGCAACGTCACGCAGTACGGCATCCAGATTCCCTCCACGGGCTTCGCCTACTGGATGCTGCAGACGCTGACCACGCCCAACGGCGTGCTGCTGGCCAACGAGGCCGGCACCCAGGTCACCTTCGACCACCCCAAGGTCGTCGAGGCGCTGGACTTCTGGGTCAACCTGGCCAAGGACGGCGTGCATCCCAAGGGCGTGGTGGAGTGGGGCACGACCCCCAAGGACTTCTTCGAGAAGAAGGCCGCCATCATCATCACCACCACGGGCAACCTGACCAACGTGAAGAACAACGCCAAGTTCGACTTCGGCGTGGCGCAGATCGCCGGCAACCTGCGCAAGGGTTCGCCCACCGGCGGCGGCAACTTCTACATCTTCAAGAAGGCGCCCAAGGAGCAGCAGCAGGCCGCGTTCGAGTTCGCCAAGTGGATTACCCAGCCCGAGCGCGCCGCGCAGTGGAGCATGGACAGCGGCTACGTGGCCGTGTCGCCGGCGGCGTATGACACGCCCGCGCTCAAGAAGTACGGCCAGGAATTCCCCGCGGCCCTGGTGGCGCGCGACCAGCTGCCCGTGTCGGTGGCCGAGTTCTCCACGCACGAGAACCAGCGCGTGACCAAGGTGCTCAACGACGCCATCCAGGCCGCGATCAACGGCACCAAGACCTCGGCCCAGGCCATGAAGGACGCCCAGCGCGAGGCGGACCGCATCCTGCGCAGCTACCAGTAAGCCCCCATGCCGGCGATGCACAGCACGCCGGATGCGGGCAGCCGCCAGCGTGCCGTGCACGCCTGGCTGCTGCTGCTTCCGGCCTTGGTTCTTCTGGTCGCGTTCACGCACTGGCCCGCGCTGGCCACGCTGATCGACAGCTTCCACGCCACCCCGCGCGCGGGCCGGCCCGGCGCGTGGGTGGGGCTGGAGAACTACCAGGTGATGGCGCAGGACCCGGTCTTCTGGCAGGCCGTGCGCAACAACCTGTGGTTTGCGGGCGCGACCATTCCGCTGTCCATCGGCCTGGCGCTGCTCATGGCCCTGTGGGTCAACGAACGCATGGCCGGGCGCACGCTGGTGCGCATGGCCTACTTCACGCCCACGGTGCTGCCGATGATCGCCGTGGCCAACATCTGGCTGTTCTTCTACACGCCGCAGTACGGGCTGCTGGAGCAGATCACGGGCGCCTTCGGCCTGCCGTCCCGCAACTGGCTGGGCGACCCCGCCACGGCCCTGGCCTGCGTGACGCTGGTGGCCGTGTGGAAGGAGGCCGGCTTCTTCATGATCTTCTACCTGGCCGCGCTGCAGACGCTGAACCCCAGCCTGAAGGAGGCGGCGGCCATCGAGGGCGCCTCGCGCTGGTATTTCTTCCGTCGCGTGCAGTGGCCGCTGCTCATGCCCACCACGCTGTTCGTGCTGGTCAACGCGGTGATCAACGCCTTCCGCCTGGTGGACCACATCTTCATCCTCACGCGCGGCGGGCCGGACAACGCCTCCACGCTGCTGCTCTACCACCTGTACGAGGTGGGCTTCAAGTTCTGGGACACGGGCTACGCCGCCGCGCTCACCGTGGTGCTGGTCGTGGTGCTGGCCAGCGTGGCCCTGGTGCAGTTTTTCGTGCTCGACAAGCGGGTGCATTACAAATGACAAGCCGCAACACCGGCCCGCAGCTCTACGGGGCCACCTGGCTCGACACCCTGGCCGCCTGGGCGCTGGCCGTTGCGTGGGTGCTGCCGCTGGCCTATGCCGTGTGGACCGCCTTCCACCCCGCGGAATACGCCACGCGTTTCGACCTGGCGGCGCCGTGGACGCTGGACAACTTCCGCCGCGCCTGGGAGGCCGCGCCCTTCGCGCGCTACTTCCTCAACACCATGGCGCTGGTGACCCTCATCCTGTGCGCGCAGCTGGTGCTGTCCACGCTGGCCGCCTACGCCTTCGCGCGCTACGAGTTCCGCGGCAAGAACGTCGCCTTTGCGCTGGTGCTGGTGCAGCTCATGGTCATGCCCGACATCCTGCTGGTCGAGAACTACAAGACCATGGGCCGCCTGGGCCTGGTGGATTCGCTGGTGGCCATCGGCCTGCCGTACTTCGCCTCGGCCTTCGCCATCTTCCTGCTGCGCCAGACCTTCATGGGCATCCCCAAGGAGCTGGACGAGGCCGCGCGCGTGGAAGGCGCGAGCGCACTGCAGATCCTGTGGCGCGTCTACGTGCCGCTGGCCCGGCCCGTATACACCGCGTTCGCGCTGGTGTCGGTGAGCTTTCACTGGAACAACTTCCTGTGGCCGCTCATCATCACCAACAGTGTGGAGTCGCGCCCGCTCACGGTGGGGCTGCAGGTGTTCTCGTCGGTGGAGCAGGGCGTGGAATGGTCCACCATCACCGCCGCCACGCTGATGTCCACCGCGCCGCTGCTCATCGGCTTCATACTCTTTCAGCGCCAGTTCGTGCAAAGCTTCATGCGCGCGGGCATCAAGTAAGAGTTTTGGTCAAATAGGCCTCCAGCGACCGTCCATCAAGCGCGGGTAGCTATTGTTTTTGAATCATTGCCGCCGCAGGCGGCGTGGGAGTGCGGCATGCAACTCGTCACCTGGAACACCCAATGGTGCTGCGGCCTGGACGGCCGCGTGGACGTGCAGCGCATCGTGCGGCAGGCGCTGGCCCTGGGCGACGTTCATGTCCTGTGCCTGCAGGAAATCGCCGTGCACTACCCGGGCCTGGCGGGCGCGCCCGGCGACCAGGTGGCCCAGGTGCGGGCCGCGCTGCCCGCGGGCTGGCAGGTGTTCTTCGGCGCGGCGGTGGACGAATGGACCGGCGCGGGGCGCCAGCGCTTCGGCAACCTCATCGCCACGCGGCTGCCCGTGCTGCAGCTGCAGCACCACCCGCTGCCGTACCCGCCGGACGCGGGCGTGCGCAGCATGCCGCGCATGTGCAGCGTGCTCACCGTGCGCGACGCGGCCCTGGGCCCGGTGCGCATCATGACCACGCACCTGGAGTACTACTCCAAGCCCCAGCGCATGGCCCAGGCGCTGGCGTTGCGCGCGCTGCACCTGCAGGCCTGCGCGCAGGCGGCGCAGCCGCCCGAGGATGCGGCCGACGGCACGCCCTTCCAGAACAAGGCCCACACGCCCCACGCCATCCTGTGCGGCGACTTCAACCTGCAGGCGCACGAGCCCGAGTACGCGGCCATCGCCGCGCCGCTGGCGCCCCACGAGGCCGCCGGCTGGACCCGCGCGGGCGGGCCGCCGCTGCACGATGCCTGGCGCCTGCTGCATCCGGACACGGCCCAGCCGCCCACCTTCTGCGTGTTCGACCGCCAGTACGCGCCCGAGCCCCTGGCCTGCGACTTCGTGTGGGTCAGCGATTCGCTGCGGGACCGGGTGCGCGCCATGCACGTGGATGGCGCCACACAGGCCTCCGACCATCAGCCCGTGCTGCTGTCGCTGGGGTGAGGCGGCTTGTCCCTGGGCGGCTCTGCGGGCGGCACCCACTCGGCCCAGTCGGGCCCGAACAGCTCCGCGGGGTGCTGCGTGCGGTCCGACCCGTTGCCGCAGGCCATCGCATCCGCCGCGCAGTAGCGGTCGCAGCCCCAGCAGATCAGCTCGGGGCGCGCGGGGTTCAGCGGAAACTTCTTGCTCATGGCGTGGGAACGGTGCGCGGACAACGGACTCAGTGTGGTGACACGGCGCCAGCAGGGTTTTGATCCGTATCAAAGCGGCCGAGGCCCCGGCCGCAGGGCGGCGCGGGCCTTGCCAGCGACTATGCTCGGCGCACGGGCCACCGCTCCAACCACCAACCACCCCAAACCACCGAAGGAAGCCGCCGCACCATGCTGATGGGTCTTGCCGCCAACCGCCTGCACCACCACACCGAAGACGCCGCGCTGTTCGCCCTGCTGCGTGCCTGCGAGGCGGGTATCCGCGAACTGCGGCTGGGCCTGCATGCCGTGGGCCGCACCTACGATGCGATCGCCGCCGCCGGCATGCTGCAGGGCTACCGCCCCCTGGTGCGCTACCCCTACGGGCGCGAGGGCGGGCTGATGAAGCTGGTGGCTGAGGTCGTGGGCATGGAGGGCGAGGGCCGCACGCTGGACGGCGCCATCTACCTCATTGATCCGGTGGACCCGTCGTCCATCTTCCCCGAGGCCCTGGCGCTCAAGCGCCAGTGCGTGATCCACGGCAAGCCCTTCATCTCCACCGTGGCCAGCGCCCGCGACTGGGTGGAGATGGAGCGCATCCACGCGGGCCTGCCCGCCGACCGCAACGCCGACCGTTTCCACGACTACGGCGCCCAGACCCTGGCCCTGATCGCCCACGACGCGATGAAGGGCGCCATGCTGGAGTTCGCCGACCGCAACTTCGACCTGCTGTCGCGCTTTCACCGGCGCGTGGCCACGGGCACCACGGGCCAGCGCCTGAACGAGCTGGCCTGGAGCCGTGGCTGGCCCGAGGGGCAGCCCTGGGTCCAGCGGTTCAACAGCGGCCCGCTGGGCGGCGACGCGCAGATCGCCGACCTGGTGCTGGAGCGCCGCTGCCACCGCGCCATCTTCTTCGAGGACCCGCATGTGGCGCGCCAGCACGAGGCCGACATCCAGCTGCTGGAGCGCGCCGTGACCACGGCCACGCACGACGCCGTGTGCACCACCTCGCCCCGGGTGGCGCAGCGCTGGTGCGACGCCGCGCGCCTGCGCGCCGGCGCCTGAACCGGAACGGCCTGGAGGCGCACCGCGCCTGCGTCACGGCAGCAGGTCGATGCCGAAGGGGCGCGCCGCGAGGGCGAACAGCCCGAAGCACAGCACCGTGATGCCCAGGCTGGCCAGCAGGGTCAGCCAGAACCCGAGGCGGGGCAGCAGGAACGGGAAGGCGAGAAACATGGGCAGCGTGGGCACCACGTACCAGAACGTGTACCAAGCATGGTTGGCGATCTTGGCCTGGGGCTGCTTCTCGACATGGAGCCAGATCAGCGCCAGGAACGTGACCATGGGCAGGGCAGCGATGAACCCGCCCAGCTTGTCGCTGCGCTTGGCGGCTTCCGAAACCAGCACGACGACGGCCGCCGTGAGTGCGTATTTGGTGATCAACCAGCCCATCGCAATCTCCAGACAAGGCTTGATGTGGATTGAATTCGCGCTGCGGCGCAATCTACGCAAAGGCGTGCGCGTTGTCCATGCGCCGGCCTGGGGCCAGCCGCATGGGCCTGATAAGCTGCCGCACCGCATGTCCGCGCATTCCGCATTCCCCGATTCTCTCCCCCGCTTTCTTCAGCGCCTGCGTGCCGCAGGGACGGCGCTGGCGCTGTGGGCCTGTGCGCTGCCCGCGCTGGCGTTGCCCAGCTTCGACGAGGTGCGCGCCGACTTCCGCTCCTCCGAAACGCTGGTGCTCTCGCGCGAGGGCGAGGTGCTGCAGCGCCTGCGCACCGACGCCACCGTGCGCCGCGGCCGCTGGCTGCAGCTGGCCGACGT
Organism: Diaphorobacter oryzae DSM 22780; assembly: GCF_059568935.1. Taxonomy (NCBI): domain Bacteria; kingdom Pseudomonadati; phylum Pseudomonadota; class Betaproteobacteria; order Burkholderiales; family Comamonadaceae; genus Diaphorobacter; species Diaphorobacter oryzae. The sequence goes on from NZ_JCANUL010000006.1 coordinate 72,377, forward strand.
GTCGCCCGCGCTGCGCCAGGCGCTGGTGCTCAGCGAGGACCGGCGCTTTTACGAGCACAGCGGCGTGGACTGGGCGGCGGTATCGGCTGCGGCCTGGGGCAACCTGTGGAACCAGCGCACGCGCGGCGCCAGCACCCTCACCATGCAGCTGGCGGGCCTGCTCGACGGCGACTGGCGCCAGGGGCCGGGCAGGCGCACGGTCACGCAGAAGATCGGCCAGGCCGTGGCCGCGCAGGTGCTGGACCGGCGCTGGCGCAAGGACCAGATCCTGGAGGCCTATCTCAACCTCGTGCCGTTTCGCGGCGAGATCGTGGGCATCGACGCGCTGTCGCGCACGCTGTTCGGCAAGGCCGCGCACGGCCTGGACGCGCGCGAGGCCGCCGTGGCCGTGGCCCTGGTGCGCGCGCCCAACGCCCGGCCGGCGCTGGTGGCCCGGCGCGCCTGCGGCGTGCTGCGCGACATGGGCCAGGGCGCCGCGGGCGATTGCGATGCGCTGGACCTGTTCACCACCGCGGCGCTGCAGCGCCGTGCCTACGACGCGAGCGAGGGCATCGCGCCGCACTTTGCGCGCCATGTGCTGCGCCAGCTGGCGCGCCAGCGCGCGGACGGCGAGCCGGGCGTGCCGCCGCAGCGCCTGCGCTCCACGCTCAGCGCGCCGCTGCAGCGCGTGGCGCTGGAAACGCTCACGCGCCACCTGCGCGAGCTGCACGGGCGCAACGCGGAGGACGGCGCGCTGGTGGTGCTGGACAACGCCACGGGCGAGGTGCTGGCCTGGGTGGGGTCGTCCGGCCCCTTGAGCCAGGCGGCCGAGGTCGACGGCGTGCTGGCCCTGCGCCAGCCGGGCTCCACGCTCAAGCCCTTCCTGTACGCGCAGGCGATCGCCGAGCGGCGGCTCACGGCCGCCTCGCTGGTGCACGACTCGCCGGCCCACATCCCCACGGCCAGCGGCCTGTACATCCCGCAGAACTACGACCGGCAGTTCAAGGGCTGGGTGTCGGCGCGCACGGCGCTGGCGGCCTCGCTCAACGTGCCTGCGGTGCGCACGCTGGTGATGGTCACGCCCGACGCCTTCTTCGACCAGCTGCGGCGCCTGGGCCTGCCGCTGCCGGAGTCCGGCGGCTACTACGGCTACAGCCTGGCCCTGGGCAGCAGCGAGGTGCCGCTGCTGCACCTGGCCAATGCCTACCGCGCGCTGGCCAACGGCGGGCGCGTCGGCCCCGTGGCCTATGCGACCGCGCCGCGCCTGGCCGGGCCGGGCGCGCCGGCGCAGGCGCTGGACGCGGGGGCGGCCTTCATCGTGGGCGACATCCTGTCGGACGCCAACGCCCGCGTGCGCACCTTCGGCACCGACAGCGTGCTGGCCACGCGCTTTTGGACGGCGGTGAAGACCGGCACCAGCAAGGACATGCGCGACAACTGGGCCGTGGGCTGGTCGGCGCGCTACACCGTGGGCGTGTGGGTGGGCAACGCCAGCGGCGCGGCCATGCACGACGTGAGCGGCACCAGCGGCGCCGCCCCCATCTGGGCCGATGTCATGCACTGGCTGCACCGCACCACGCCCAGCCGCGCGCCGCGCCCGCCCGCCGGCGTGGTGCAGCAGGCGGTGCGCTTCGGGCCGCAGGAGGGCGGCGGGTGGCTGGAGAGCGCCCGCCAGGAATGGTTTATGCGCGGCACGCAGCAAGCGCTTTTTGCTATTGATTCAATAGCTGTTGGCGCTGATGGGACGGGCGCCAGAGGCCAAAACGGCTTGAGAACCGATGCCACGGCGGCGGCACGCATCCTGGTGCCCGCGCCGGGCACCATCGTCGCGCTGGATCCGGACATTCCGCCCGCGCGCCAGCGCCTGCAGTTCGCGGCGAGCGGCGCGGACGCAGCGGCCCTGCGCTGGCGCATCAACGGCAAGCCGGCCGGGCAGGGCGCGCGGGGCGCCCGGTGGGCCTGGCTGCCCTGGCCCGGCCGTCACCGCGTGGAACTGGTGGACGCGCGCGGCCAGGTGCTGGACCAGGTCCAGATCGAGGTGCGCGGCGCGGGCGTGCGCCGTCGTGAGTGATCGGATCGCTACACTGTTACCCACTGTTTCGAAAGGCCTCGGCGTGGCGATTCCCCCTTTCTTCCTGCGTGCCCTGGTGGCGCTGTGTGCGCTGTGGCTGGCCGTGGGTGCGGCGCGTGCGCAGGACATCGTCACCGACGACAAGTCGCGGGCCGTGGCCCAGACGGTGCTGGGCATTCTGGGCTACACGCGCTGGCCCTCCGCGCCGCAGACGGTGCGGCTGTGCGTGGTCGGTCCCACGGAGTACGCGGACGAACTGCTCAAGGGTGGCGCGCTGCCCGGCGATCGCACCGTGCAGGTGCGCCGCATGCGGCTGGACGACGCCGAGCTGCTGTCGCAGTGCGACGGCGTGTACGCCGGCGTGCTGGACGATGCCGCCTGGCGCCAGTTGCGCAGCAGGCTGGAGGCGCAGCCGCTGCTGTCCATCAGCGAGCGGCAGGAGCTGTGCCTGATCGGCTGCATGTTCTGCCTGGACGTGCGCAGCAGCGGCGTGGGCTTCGAGACCAATCTCGACTCCGTGGCGCGCAGCGGCGTGCGCGTCAACCCGCGCGTGCTGCAGCTTGCGCGGCGCAAGGGTGCCAGCTGATGGACCAGCGGCACGGAGCGGCGTTCCGGTCCTCCACCCTGCGCGGCGTGGTGCGCCGCGCGCACCTGGGCATGGCGCTGATGGCTATGGCGCTGGCGGGGACGCTGCTGCTGCTGGCGGGTCTGGTGGCGCTGCGCGCGCACCTGGAAAGCAACCTGCAGCTGATGGCGCGTTCGGTGGCCTACACGGTTGAGGCGGCGGTGGTCTTCAAGGACGTACAGGACGCGCAGCAGGCCCTGGCGCACATGCTGGCGCGCGAGGGCGTGGCCCACGCCGTGGTGCGCGACGCGCAGGGCCGCGTGTTCACGCAGTGGCAGGGCGGCGCGCCCAGCCTGCGCGCCAGCACGGGACGGGCGCTGGCGCGCTGGGTGCTGCCCAGTCCGGCGGTGGCGCCCATCCGCTACGAGGGCGAGCCCATGGGCGAGGTGGAGCTGCAGGGCGATGGCCAGGCGCTGCTGAACTTCGTGCTCACCGGCCTGGCAGCGCTGCTCGCCTGCACGGCCGTCAGCGGCGCGGTGGGCCTGCTGCTGGCGCGGCGCATGCTGCGCAACCTGGTCACGCCGCTGCAGGCACTGGCGCAGGTGGCGCGCGCGGTGCGGCGCGAGCGCAGCACGGGCCTGCGCGTGCCGCCGGCGCGGCTGGCCGAGCTGCGCGAGCTGGGCGACGACTTCAATGCCTTGCTGGACGAACTGGAGCACCGCGAGGCGCTGCTGCGGCAAAAGAACGCCGAGCTGACCTACCGCGCGCTGCACGACAGCCTGACCGGCCTGCCCAATCGCGCCCATTTCGAGCAGCACCTGCAGGCGGCCATTGCGCGGGCGCGGGGCACGGGCCAGACCATGGCGCTGCTGTTCATCGACTGCGACCGCTTCAAGCAGGTCAACGACACCCACGGCCATGCCGCGGGCGACGCCCTGCTGATCGAGGTGGCGCGCCGCCTGCAGGCGCAGTTGCGCACCGGCGACGTGGCCGCGCGCCTGGGCGGCGACGAGTTCGCGGTGGTCATGGCGCCTGGCGCCGCGCAGGCCGAGGCCGGGGACCTGGCCGAGCGCGTGGCGGCCGCCATGCGCGCGCCGCTGGTGCTGGACGGGGGCGGCGTGCTGCAGCCGGCGGTGAGCGCGGGCGTGGCCGTGTTCCCGCAGCAGGGTGCCGACATGGAATCGCTGCTGCGCAGCGCCGACGCCGCCATGTACGAAGTGAAAGCCCGCCGGGGCCGGCGGGTGACGGATGTGCAGAACGCAGACACGTTCTAAAGGAAACATGGAAATGATGACGATGCCAACCCCTTCCCGCTTTTTTCTGCGCCTGCTGTGGCTGTGCGCCGCCGTGCTGGCGCTGGGCGCATGCCAGAGCCCGCCGCCGGCGGCCGCCGACACACAGGCCGCGCGCCGTGCCCAGGTGCTGCGCGAGCAGGGCTTCGTGCAGACCGACGAGGGCTGGGAGCTGCAGATGTCGGGCAAGCTGCTGTTCGACTTCAATTCCGACACCGTGACCAGCGCGCGCCGTGAGGTGCTGATGCGCATGGGCCGCGCGCTGGTGGATGTGGGCGTGCGCACGCTGCGCGTCGAAGGGCATGCCGACGACCAGGGCCAGGCCGACTACAACGAGCGCCTGTCGCTGCGCCGCGCCCAGTCGGTGGCCCAGGTGCTGGCCGAGACGGGCATCCCGCGCGAGCAGATCGACGTGCGCGGCTATGGCGCGAGCCGCCCGCTGGTCGCCAGCACCAGCGAGGCCGCGCGCCAGGAAAACCGGCGCGTGGCGCTGATCGTTCCCGCGCAGTAAAAAAATTCACGGCCCGCGCAAAAGCCTTCAGGCCGGCCCGGGGCGCCTGGGGCTACGATGCGTGGCTTGCCGTTTGCACCCATCCCCGAGGAGCCGTCGTGGCCGACCTTTCCAAGATCACCTGTATTGAAGACCTGCGCGTTGTGGCGCAGCAGCGCGTGCCGCGCATGTTCTACGACTATGCCGATTCCGGCGCCTGGACCGAGGGCACCTACCGCGCCAACGAGTCCGACTTCCACGGCATCAAGCTGCGCCAGCGCGTGGCGGTGAACATGGAGGGCCGCACCACGGCCACCACCATGGTGGGCCAGCAGGCGAAGATGCCCGTGTCCATCGCGCCCGTGGGCCTGACGGGCATGCAGCATGCCGACGGCGAGATCCACGCCGCGCGCGCGGCCGAGAAGTTCGGCATTCCGTTCACGCTCTCGACCATGAGCATCTGCTCCATCGAGGACATCGCCGAGAACACCAGCGCGCCGTTCTGGTTCCAGCTCTACATGATGCGCGACCGCGACGCCATGGCCCGCATGATCCAGCGCGCCAAGGACGCCAAGTGCAGTGCCCTGGTGCTCACGCTGGACCTGCAGGTGATCGGCCAGCGCCACAAGGACATCAAGAACGGTCTCACGGCGCCGCCGCGGCCCACGCTGAAGAACATCATCAACCTCATGACCAAGCCGCAGTGGTGCCTGGGCATGGCGGGCACGCGCCGGCGCACCTTCCGCAATCTGGTGGGGCATGTGAAGGGCGTGTCCGACATGAACTCGCTGGCCGCGTGGACCAACGAGCAGTTCGACCCGCGCCTGTCCTGGGCCGACGTGGCCTGGGTGAAGGCGCAGTGGGGCGGCAAGCTGATCCTCAAGGGCATCATGGACGTGGAAGACGCGCGCCTGGCCGCGCAGCACGGCGCCGACGCCATCGTGGTCAGCAACCACGGCGGGCGCCAGCTTGACGGCGCGCCGTCGTCCATCAGCGCGCTGCCGGCCATCGTCGATGCCGTGGGCACGCAGACCGAGGTGTGGATGGACGGCGGCATTCGCAGCGGGCAGGACGTGCTCAAGGCCTGGGCCCTGGGCGCGCGCGGCACCATGATCGGCCGCGCCATGGTCTATGGCCTGGGCGCGTTCGGCGAGGCCGGCGTGGCCAAGGCCCTGCAAATCATCCACAAGGAACTGGACGTGACCATGGCCTTCTGCGGCCACACCGACATCCAGAACGTGGACCGTTCCATCCTCATCCCCGGCACCTATCCCACGGCCTTGCAGGCTTGAGTTTGCTATATATTTAATAGCTACTTGCGCTGATGCAAGGGCGCTGCGGGCTGTTTTTGCTCAAGAGCGGCATGACGCGCGCCATCGCCGGGCGCTGAGGCCGCCCTCGCCAATCGGCGCGGCGCGCGGCGGCGGCGCTGGCTATGCTCGACGGCGCATGACCTCCGCCCTTCCAACCGTCGCGCCCTGGCTGTGGGTGCCCGTGGTGCTGTTCGCCGCGCTGGCGCAGACCGTGCGCAACACGGCCCAGCGCTCGCTGACTGCCGAACTCGGCACGCTGCCCGCCACCCTGGTGCGCTTTCTCTACGGCCTGCCGTTCGCCGGCGCGTGGCTGGCGCTGCTGTACTGGTGGCCGGACCAGCCACCTGCCGTGCCCCATTTCAGCGCCGCCTACCTGGGGTGGATCGCGCTGGGCGCGTTCTTCCAGGTGGCGGCCACGGCCGCGCTGCTGCTGGCCATGAAGGAGCGCAACTTCGCCGTGGCCGTGACCCTGTCCAAGACCGAGGTGCTGCAGGTGGCGCTGTTCGCCAGCGTGTTCCTGCACGAACTGCCCACCCCGCTGGCGCTGCTGGCCATGGTGGTGGCCACGCTGGGCGTGCTCATGCTGTCGCTGCCGCCGCGCGGGCAGCTGCTGTCGCTGGCGGCGTGGCTGAGCCGGCCGGCGCTCTACGGCCTGGCCTGCGGCGCCTGCTTTGCCATCGCCACCGTGGGCTTTCGCGGCGCGGCGCTGGCGCTGGGGGCGCAGACGCCCTGGCTGTCGGGCGCCTGGGGCGTGCTGATCGCACAGGCGCTGCAGACCCTGGGGCTGGGGGCCTGGGTGGCCTTCCGGACCGAGAGGGGCCTGGCGCCCCTGTGGCCGGCCTGGCGCATGTCGCTGGTGGCGGGCAGCATGGGGGCGGCGGCGTCGTTGGCCTGGTTCACGGCCTATGCCATGCAGGGCGCGGGGGCCGTGCGCACGCTGGGGATGGTGGAGGTGGTGTTCAGCTACCTGGTGTCGCGCCGCCTGCTCAGCGAGTCGTTCACGCGCCCCGAGAAGGTCGGCATGGCGCTGATGCTGGTGGGGCTGGTGCTGATCTGCCTGCAAGGGCTCTGACGCCGCCGCCTGCGCGCCCCGTGCGGCACGGGCAACAATGGCGGCCGTGACCGCCGCCGACCTTCCCCGCCGCATTGCCCACCTGGACATGGATGCGTTCTACGCCTCCGTCGAGCTGCTGCGCTACCCGCAGCTCAAGGGCCTGCCGGTGGTCATCGGCGGCGGGCGCCGCAGCGAGGACGATGCCCTGGCGGCGCGCTTCGCGGGGCGGCTGGCCGACATTCCGCTGGAGGCGTTCCCGCTGCTCAAGGACTATGCGGGCCGCGGCGTGATCACCACCGCCACCTACGCGGCGCGGCAGTTCGGCGTGGGCTCGGCCATGGGCATGATGAAGGCGGCGCGCCTGTGCCCGCAGGCCATCCTGCTGCCCGTGGACTTCGCCGAGTACTGGCGCTATTCCCGGCGCTTCAAGGAAATCATCCTGGGCATCGCCCCGGTCATGGAGGACCGCGGCGTGGACGAGGTCTACATCGACTTCACGCAGGTACCCGGCGGCCAGCGCGAGGGCGGGAGGGTGCTGGCGCGGCTGATCCAGAAGGCCATCTTCGACGCCACGGGCCTGACCTGTTCCGTCGGCGTGGCGCCCAACAAGCTCATCGCCAAGATGGCCAGCGAGTTCCGCAAGCCCAGCGGCATCTCCGTGGTGCAGCCCGGCGACCTGCAGCCGCTGATCTGGCCGCTGGCCTGCCGCAAGATCAACGGCGTGGGGCCCAAGGCCGAGGCGAAGCTGCAGGGCCACGGCATACACACCATTGGCGAGCTGGCGGAGCGCCCGCGCGAGTGGCTGCTGGCGCATTTCGGGCGCGCCTACGGCGCCTGGCTGCACGAGGCCGCCTGGGGCCGCGACGAGCGCCCCGTGGTGACCGAGAGCGAGCCCGTCTCCATGAGCCGCGAGACCACCTTCGACCGCGACCTGCACGCCGTGCACGACCGGGCGGAACTGGGCCGCATCTTCACCGCGCTGTGCGAGCAGGTGGCCGGCGACCTGCGGCGCAAGGGCTATGTGGGCAAGACCATCGGCATCAAGCTGCGCTTCGACGACTTCAAGATCGCCACGCGCGACCAGACCGTGGCCGACTTCACCCAGGACGCGGCCACCATCCGCCGCGTGGCCGGGCTGTGTCTCAAGCGCGTGCCGCTGGACCGGCGCCTGCGCCTGCTGGGCGTGCGCGTGGGCAACCTGCAGCCGCAGGCCAGCGCCGCCGCGCCGCAGCCGCCGGGCTGGGGCGAGAGCGCGCCGCTGTTCCAGGACCCGTGAACGCGCCGGGCCGGCAGCCTGCAGAAGGCCTTCATCGTAGTTACACTCGATTACTTTTAATGTAGCCAATGGCCCGCCTCAGGGGCCATTGTTTTTTTAGAGGTGCTGCATGCGTGTGAACACACCCGTCACGGGCCAGGCGTTCGACTTTCCCGGCGACGAGTTGCTGGTTTCCTTCACCAACACGCGGGGTGAAATCTCCCACTGCAATGCCGCCTTCGCGCGGGTGAGCGGCTATGGCTACGAGGAACTTATCGGCCAGCCCCACAACCTGGTTCGCCACCCCGACATGCCGCCCGCGGCCTTCAAGGACATGTGGGCGACCATCGGCCGGGGCAAGCCCTGGACGGGGCTGGTGAAAAACCGCCGCAAGAACGGCGACCACTACTGGGTGCGCGCCAACGTCACGCCGGTGCTGGAGGGCGGCAAACCCACGGGCTACATGTCGGTGCGCACCAAGCCATCGGCCGACGAGGTGGCCGCGGCCGAAGATCTGTACGCACGCATGCGCGCCGAGGCGCAGGCCGGCCAGGCCACACTGGTGCTGCGCGGGGGCGAGCTGCTGCACGGCGGGCCGCGCGGCTGGCTGCAGCGCATGGAGCGCTTCGGCCTCACGGTGCGCATGGCGCTCATGCTGGCGCTGCTGTCCGTGGCCGTGCTGCTGCCCGACATGCTGGGCCTGCAGGGCGGGGCGGCCGTGGCCTGGCGCGTCGCGGCGCTGGGCCTGATCGCGGGCGCCATGCTGGGGTATTTCCACCGCAATTTCTCGGCCGCGCTGGAAGCGGCCGAGCGCTTCTCCGGTGACATCGCCGGCTGCAACCTGACCACCAGCGTGCGCACCGACTATCCGGCATCGCTGGGCGCGCTGATGCGCCGGCTGGTACAGATCCAGGTGAACCTGCGCGCCGTGGTGGGTGACGTGCGCACGGAGGTGCAGGGCTTTTCCTCGGCCGCGACCCAGGTGTCGCATGGTGGGCAAGAGCTGTCGGCGCGTACCGAGGCGCAGGCCGGCAACCTGCAGGAGACCGCCGCGGCCATGGAGGAGCTGACGGGCACGGTGACCCAGACGGCCGATGCGGCCGAACGCATGGCGACCGAGAGCGACAGCAGCGCGGCCGTGGCGGGGCGCGGCGGCGTGGCGATCGCCGAGGTGGGGCAGTCCATGGAGCGCATCCGCCAGTCGTCCGCGCGCATGGGCGAGATCATTGGCGTGATCGAAAGCATCGCCTTCCAGACCAACCTGCTGGCGCTCAACGCGGCGGTGGAGGCCGCGCGCGCGGGCGAGCAGGGCCGGGGCTTCGCTGTGGTGGCGGGCGAGGTGCGGGCGCTCGCGCAGCGCAGCGCCACGGCCGCCAAGGAAATCAGCGGCCTGATCCACCAGACGACGGCCGGCATCGCCGACGGCAACCAGCGCATGGCCCAGGCGGGCCGCACCATCGAGGACATGGTGAGTTCCGTGCAGCGCGTCAGCGCCCAGGTACGCGAGATTTCCACGGCCACGCGCGAGCAGTCGCTGGGCATCGGCCAGGTGAACGAGGCCATGGCCCAGCTGGACAGCGTGACCCAGCAGAACGCCGCGCTGGTGGAGGAATCGGCCTCCGCCGCCCAGTCGCTGCGTGACGGCGCCGTGGCGTTGCGCCGCAGCGTGGACGTGTTCCGTCTTTAGGCACCCTGGCGCGGGCTAACGCGGCGCGCAGGGGCAGGCCCGGCCGGGTGAGGCAGGGCACCAGGCTGCTTACAATGACCCGGCCGGTCCCGTGCCAGCTGCGCGGGTGTTGGCAAGCGTTCTCAGGGCGGGGTGGAATTCCCCACCGGCGGTAAGCGCGGGGTCACCTGCGCAAGCCCGCGAGCGCCCCGCGGTCCTGGGTGGCCGTGGGGGTCAGCAGATCTGGTGCGATGCCAGAGCCGACGGTCACAGTCCGGATGCAAGAGAGCGCGAAACCCCATGCCCCTGGTCCGCCTGCAGGCGGGCCGCTGGCATGGCTTCGCGTGCGCGCCCTGGTTCATGTTCCCTCCTTTGGAATTCACCATGAATCAGATGTCTGAAGTTGCTTCCTTGGCCTTTTCTTCTGCCACGCAGCCGCGCATTGCGCTGATCTGCGCGCTCTGGCATGCCGATATCGTCCACCAGGCGCGCGATGCGGCCATGGCCACCTGGGTCGCCCGCGGCGTGCCCGCCGAGCAGGTGGCGCATTTCGAGGTGCCGGGCGCGTTCGAGATTCCGCTGCTGGCGCAAGAGCTGGCGCACAGCGGCCAGTTCGATGCCGTCGTGGCCTGCGCGCTGGTGGTCGATGGCGGCATCTACCGTCACGACTTCGTGGCCGCCGCCGTGATCGATGGCCTGATGCGCGTGCAGCTCGACACGCGCGTGCCCGTGTTCTCCGCCGTGCTCACGCCGCACGACTTCCATGGGCATGAGGAGCACCGCGCGTTCTTCCGCGCGCATTTCGTCAAGAAGGGCGAAGAGGTGGCCAGCGCCTGCCTGAACGCGCTGGCGCAGCTGGCCCGCGTGCCGCAGCGCGGGGCGCGCACGCCCGCCTGAGGCGCACGGGCCTACTGCCGCGCCGTGCGCACGTTGTGCGGCAGCTGCTGGGGGTGGCTGGTGCGCAGCGGGTTGATGTCCAGCCCGCCGCGGCGCGTGTAGCGCGCGTACACGGCCAGCTTGATGGGGCGGCAGCGCGCCCAGATGTCCATGAAGATGCGCTCCACGCACTGCTCGTGGAACTCGTTGTGGTTGCGAAAGCTCACCAGGTACTGCAGCAGGCCGGCCTGGTCGATCTGCGCGCCGCTGTAGTGGATCTGCACGCTGGCCCAGTCGGGCTGGCCCGTGACCAGGCAGTTGCTCTTGAGCAGGTGGCTTACCAGCGTCTCGGTCACCGGCGCCTCGTCGTGCTGGGCGCCCAGCAGTTCGGGGGCGGGCTGGTACTGCGTGCATTCCACGTCCAGGCGGTCGAGCAGCAGGCCGTCGAGTTCGTGGACGGGCTCGCGGTCGAAGGCCTCGGGCAGCACCAGCGACACGCCCACCGAGCCCGCCTGCGCGGCGCCGCGCCAGGCGGCTTCGCTCACGTCGGCGCGGATGCGCGCGCGCACCTCGGCCTCGCTGGCGAAGCGCGTGTTGTTGAAGCTGTTGAGGTAGAGCTTGAAGGACTTGCTCTCGATGATGTTCGGCGTCTCGCAGGGCACGGTGATGTGGGCGATCGCCACCTGCGGCTTGCCGCGCGGGTTGAGCCAGGACAGTTCGAACGCGGTCCACAGGTCGGCCCCGAAGAAGGGCGGGGCGCCGTCGATACCGATCTCGGCGCGCTTGGCCTGGCGTGCAATGGGAAAGAGCAGCGCGGCATCGTACTGGTCGGCGTAGGCCGAGGCCTTGCCCAGTTGCGATTGCGCGGGGGTGTTCGTGCTGGCCATGAAGTTTGCTATTGAAAATATAGCATTCAGCGTTTGAAGGTCAAGCGCTGAAGCCTGTTTTTACTTGAATTCGTGCTCGCGCAGCCACTTGGTGGCGATCCACTTCTCGCCCTCGATCACGGGCGCGCCGCCGTGCAGCGTGCGCGTGGAGGGGTGGGGGCGCTCGTAGCTGAAGAACACGGCATTGCCTTGGCGCGGGCCAATCTCCAGCGGCAGGTCGGGGAAGGTGGTGCCGCCGCCCTTGGCGGGCTCGTTAAGGTAGATCACCAGCGTGGCCACGCGCTGGCCGCCGCGGCGCAGGATGGTGGCGGTGCCGGGCTCGTTCGGGTCGAAGTAGTCGTAGTGCGGCTTGTACTCCGCGCCCGGGCGGTAGTGCAGCACCTGCACGCCCTCGCCGTTCTCCACGGGCCAGCGCACCAGGCGCGCGATGCGTTCCTCCAGCGTCTTCACGATCGCGTTCTCGCCGCGCTGGAAGAACATGCCGTCGCTGGTGCGGTCGTCGTTGACCGCTTCGCCGCCGGTGCTGGTGACCACGGTGAGCGAGCGCGCCATGCGCGGGCGGGCAGCGTCTATCAGCGCGTCGCACTCCTCGGGCGAGAGCAGGTTGCCGAACAGCACCACGCGCGGGTTGGCCATGGCCATGAGCACCTCGACCTGGCGGTCGCCCACGTCGATGCGCAGTGGCGAGTCCGCGATGTCCGGGTCGGGCACCGGCACGGCGGGCGGCAGGCCGCGCTGCTGCGCCACGGAGTCCAGGTGCGCACGCAGCACCTGCTCCACGGCCTGGACGGCCGCGTCTTCGTGCCAGCCGGCCTCGCGCATGGCCTGGATCAGCGCGGGCGCGGCAATGCCGGTGCTCGCCTGGTCGATGATCCACTGGCGCAGTTCGGCCGTGATGGGCTGGGAGGAGGGGCTTTGGGTCGACATGGTGGTCAACTCCGCTTGAGGCCGAGGACTTGCAGCTCGGCGTCGCTGAGGCGGGACAGCACGTCGCTGCGCAGCGTCTGCAGGCGCTGGTGGTGGCGGAAATCCAGGTCCACGCCCTGCAGGGGCTGGGAGGCGTCGGAGCCCAGCACATAGGCCTCGCCCGCCGTTTCGTTGACCAGCAGCCACATGCGGCGCACCAGGCCGCGCTGGCCGCCGTGGGTGTGCTGGGCGGCAAAGGCGTCGGCGTCGGCGCGCCGGGTGAAGGTGGCCTTCAGAAACTCCTCGCGCATGAAGGAGATCCAGACGCCCCAGCCTTCGCGGATGGCGGCCTGGAAGGGCTGGTCCAGCGGCTGGGTGGCGGGGTAGTGCGCAGTTTCGACGGCGTGCTTCATGGGCAGATCCAGGAAAGTGGCGGGTTAGCTGCTGGAGGTACGGCGGCGGAAAACCAGGCGCTCGGGCGTGGAGCCTGCGGGATGGAAAGCATAGCCCTCCAGGTCAAAACCCTCCAGCTGTCGCGGTGTCGTCACGCGCTGCCGGATGGCGTGGCGCGCCATGAGGCCGCGCGCGCGCTTGGCGTGGAAGCTGATGATCTTGTACTGCCCGCCCTTGTAGTCCTCGAACACGCAGTCGATCACGCGCGCCTTGAGCACCTTGCGGTCCACGGACTTGAAGTATTCCTGCGAGGCCAGGTTCACCACCACCGGCGTGGTGTCGGCGGCCAGGCGCTGGTTCAGGTGCTCGGCGATGCGCGCGCCCCAGAACTGGTAGAGGTTGGCGCCCGCGTCGGTGGCCAGGCGCGTGCCCATCTCCAGGCGGTAGGGCTGCATCCGGTCCAGCGGCCGCAGCACGCCGTACAGGCCGCTGAGGATGGCCAGGTGCTGCTGGGCCCAGTCCAGTTCGTCGCGCGACAGCGTCTGCGCCTGCAGGCCCTCGTACACGTCGCCGTTGAAGGCCATCACGGCCTGGCGCGAGTTGGCGGCCGTGAAGCGCGGCTGCCAGGCGCCATAGCGCGCCACGTTGAGGGCGGCCAGCGGGTCGCTGATGGACATGAGCGAGGCGATGTCCTGCGGCGACTTCTCGCGCAGCACCGCGATCAGGCGCGTGGCGTCGGGCACGAACTGCGGCTGCGTGTGCGGCAGGTCGGCGGGCAGGGGCGTGTCGTAGTCCAGCGACTTGGCGGGCGACAGCAGGAACAGCATGGCGGAACTCCGTGAACCGGGCTGCTCGTTTTCAAGCCAAATCGGCCTTCAGCCCTTGTGCATCAAGCGTGGGTAGCTATTTTTTTTAAGGATGAAACGAAACCGGGGGCGTATGCCCCCGGTGCCGTTGCGCGAGGCGGGGGGCCTCAGGCGGACGTGCCTTCCTTCTCGAACGGCAGCTGCAGGTCGCGCAGGTCGCGGCGGGTTTCCACCAGCACCAGCGGGCCTTCATCCAGCACCACCACGGGCGGGCGCTCGCGTGGCACGTGGACGGGCTGGGGCTCGGCGGCGATCGCGGCCTGGACGGCGGCGATCTTCTCGGCGTCGGAATTGACCCACGCCAGGCCCGAGGCCTGCGCCACCTGCATCAGCGACTCCACGGGCAGCGTGAAGGGCTGCACGCGCGGCATGACGCCGGCGGCGGGCGCCTGGACCGGTGCCGGGGGCGCCACCGGGGCTGCCACAGGAGCGGCGGCCACCGGTGCCGGCGCGACCACGGGTTCCGGCGCCGGTTCGGCGGGGGCCTGCTCGACCACCGGGGCGGGCGCCACGGGGGCAGCGGGCGCGGGCGTTTCCGCTGCGGCAGGGGCGGCGCCGGGCGCGGCAAAGTAGCTGCGGCGGGCGGGCTCCTGTGCCGGGGCATCGGCCTCGGCTGCCGTGGCGGGCGCGTCGAACTCCATCAGCGGGGCCGCGGGCTGCGCGTCGCCGGCGGGGGCGCCGGCGTCGCCGCTGCGCGGGCCGCGTTCGCCACGCTCGCGGCGGTCACGGCCGTAGCGGTCGCGCGAGCGGCGCTCGCGGCGCTCCTCGCCACCGGCGGTGGTGCCTTCGGCGGCGGGCGCGGTTTCGCCGGCCGTCAGGTCCAGGTCGGGCAGCGAGGCCATCGGCGAGGTGTCGGCAAAGTCGGCGCCTGCTGCGGGTGCAGCGGGGGCGTTGGCGTCGACGGTGCGTGGGCCGCGCTCGCGGCGCTCGCTACGCTCGCCGCGTTCACGGCGCTCGCCGCCGCGTTCACCACGCTCGCGGCGCTCACCGCTGCGCGGTGCGCGGTCGCCACGGTCTTCGGTCGGTGCGACCTCGACGTTGTCGGTGGTCGCCAGGCCGGCGTTCACGGGCGCCAGGTCTGCGGCTGACTGCACGGCTTGCGGGGCCTGTGCGCTGCGCTCGCCACGCTCGCGGCCGCCTCGGCCCTCGCGCGGTTCGCGGCGGCCTTCGCCGTCGCGGCTGCCGTCACGGCCGTTGCGGGGCTCGCGGCTGTCGCGGCCCTCGGCCTGGCGTTCACCGCCCCGGCCCTCGCCACGGCGGCCACGGCCTTCGCCGCTGCCGCCTTCGCGGTTGCCGTTGCGCTCGCCGCGTTCACTGCGCTCGCCACCGCGTTCGCCGCCACGGCGGCTGCGGTCGCCGCGGCCGTCACGGCGGGGCTCGTTGCGTGCGCCCGGCTCGGCCGGCTGGGGAGCCGGTGCGGCGGCGGGTGCCGGTGCGGGCGCAGCGCCGAAGCCGAACAGGCTCTTGAGCCAGGCGAAGAAGCCCTGCTCCGGTGCCGGTGCGGGCGTGGGGCGCTGCTGTGCCGGTGCGGGGGCCGCCGCTGCTGTGCGCTGCTGGCCCTGGTTGCGCGCGCCATTGCGGGCGGGCGCGCCCTCGGGGCGCGGCTCGGCCACGGGGGCGGGGGCATCGGGCAGCACGCCCTTGATGACCGGGGTCTGCTTGTTGGTCGGCTCCTGCGAGCGGCGCGTGACCTTGGTCTGGTCTTCCACCTCGTCGGCCAGCTTGTAGCTGGCGTCCAGGTTTTCCAGGCGCGCGTCGTCGTGCTTCAGGCGCTCGAGCTTGTAGTGCGGCGTCTCCAGCGTCTTGTTGGGGATCAGCACCACGGAGACGCGCTGCTTGAGTTCGATCTTGGCGATCTCGGTGCGCTTCTCGTTGAGCAGGAAGCTGGCCACCTCCACCGGCACCTGGCAGTGCACGGCGGCGGTGTTGTCCTTCATGGACTCTTCCTGGATCATGCGCAGCATCTGCAGCGAGAAGCCTTCCGTGTCGCGCACGTGGCCGGTGCCGTCGCACAGCGGGCAGCGGATGTGCGCGCCCTCGGACAGCGACGGCTTGAGGCGCTGGCGGCTCATTTCCATCAGGCCGAACTTGCTGATGGAGCCGAACTGCACGCGGGCGCGGTCCTGGCGCAGCGCGTCGCGCAGGCGGCTCTCGACCTCGCGGCGGTTCTTGCTCTCCTCCATGTCGATGAAGTCGATGACGATCAGGCCGCCCAGGTCGCGCAGGCGCATCTGGCGGGCGACCTCGTCGGCGGCCTCCAGGTTGGTGCGGGTGGCGGTTTCCTCGATGTCGCCGCCCTTGATGGCGCGGGCGGAGTTCACGTCCACCGACACCAGGGCCTCGGTGTGGTCGATCACGATGGCGCCGCCCGAGGGCAGGGTCACGGTGCGGGAGTAGGCCGATTCGATCTGGTGCTCGATCTGGAAGCGCGAGAACAGCGGTGCGTCATCGCGGTAGCGCTTCACGCGGGCGGCATGCTCGGGCATGACGTGCGCCATGAACTGGTGCGCCTGCTCGTAGATGTCGTCGGTGTCGATCAGGATGTCGCCGATGTCGCTGTTGAAGTAGTCGCGGATGGCGCGGATCACCAGGCTGGATTCCTGGTAGATCAGGAAGGCGCCCTTGCCGGCCTTGGCGGCGCCGTCGATGGCGTTCCACAGCTTGAGCAGGTAGTTCAGGTCCCACTGCAGCTCGGGCGCAGTGCGGCCGATGCCGGCGGTGCGCGCGATGATGGACATGCCCTTGGGGTACTCGAGCTGGTCCATCGCCTCCTTGAGCTCGGCGCGGTCGTCGCCCTCGATGCGGCGCGACACGCCGCCGCCACGGGGGTTGTTGGGCATCAGGACCACGTAGCGGCCGGCCAGGCTGATGAAGGTGGTCAGGGCCGCGCCCTTGTTGCCGCGCTCTTCCTTCTCGACCTGGACCAGCAGCTCCTGGCCTTCCTTGATCACGTCGTTGATGCGCGCCTGGGAGGGCGAGACGCCCTCGGCGAAATACTGCTTGGAGATTTCCTTGAACGGCAGGAAGCCGTGGCGGTCCTCGCCGTAGTCGACGAAGCAGGCCTCCAGCGATGGCTCGACGCGGGTGACGACGGCCTTGTAGATGTTGCCCTTGCGCTGTTCGCGGCCTTCGATCTCGATTTCGTAGTCGAGCAGCTTCTGGCCGTCGACGATGGCCAGGCGCCGTTCTTCGGGCTGCGTGGCGTTGATGAGCATCCGCTTCATGATGCGTGTCCTTTTCGTTGCGTTATCAGGCGGGCCGACGCGCAGCGCTGATTCATGGCTGCAGTGGCGCGTCCCGCCGGTTCCAAACCAAAACTGGCTCTAAGGGAGCCGGGAATGCCTGGGCTGACGCATCGAAACGAAAGGAATGGCCGGGATGCCCCGCGGCTGCGGAAGTGTCTAACTCCGCAGGCAGGGTGGGGGCGCGTGGATGGGGGCGAGCCGGACGGTGCGCAGACGTGCTACGAAAGGTGTAGCTTTTGGCGCTTGCCGGACGGGCGTTGCGGGCGATTTTTGTGCCAATGGCAAAGGCTGACGCCCCCGCCACAGTGACACCATCCATGCCAGCAATACCCACATGTTTTCGCTTTGATCCGCTGGCCGCCGCGCCCTGGTGGGGCGGGTGCCAGCTTGGGATTCCGTATTCAGTGTTTCAATTTGTCAGCCTGCCGCTCGGCGTGCGGGTCATCGCGGGCATCCGGCCTGCAATCTGTGCGCACGACGCCCGTTGGCATCGACCATACTGCGCGCCGAGTCGGGCCGTGTCCATTAAACTCCAGACAAATCAACCACTTACACATTCGTCGCGCAGGTGAAACACATTATAGGGGGCAAACCGGCCGCGAGCCGCGCCCCGCTTGACGCTCCGGTGGCCCGCATCGTCGAGGTCGACACCGAATCCGAGGGCCAGCGGCTCGACAACTTTCTGATACGCCACCTCAAGGGGGTGCCCAAGACGCATGTCTACCGCATCATCCGCAGCGGCGAAGTGCGCCTGAACAAGGGGCGCACGAGCGCCGACGCGCGCGTGGCCGCGGGCGACCTGGTGCGCCTGCCGCCCGTGCGCCTGTCCGAGAGGGCGCAGGACAAGGCCGAGCGCCCCGCGCCCGCGCGCGAATTCCCCCTGCTGCTGGAGGACGAGCACCTGATCGCGCTGGACAAGCCCGCCGGCGTGGCCGTGCACGGCGGCAGCGGCGTGAGCTTCGGCGTGATCGAGCAGCTGCGCCAGGCGCGGCCGCAGGCGAAGTTCCTGGAGCTGGTGCACCGGCTGGACCGGGAGACCTCGGGCATCCTGCTGGTGGCCAAGAAGCGTTCGGCGCTCACGCACCTGCAGGACCAGTTCCGCGGGCGCGAGACGGGCAAGACCTACCTGGCCCTGGTCACGGGCCACTGGCCGGCCAACAAGAAGGTCATCGACACGCCGCTGCACAAGTACCTGCAGGAGGATGGCGAGCGCCGCGTGCGCGTGACCACGCCGCAGGACCCCGACGGCATGCGCTCCATCACCCTGGTCAAGGTGCGCAGCCTGCTGGCGCCGAGCCCACTGCAGGGCCTGCCGGCCATGAGCCTGCTGGAGGTGACCATCAAGACCGGGCGCACGCACCAGATCCGCGTGCACCTGTCGTCCCAGGGGCACCCGATCGCGGGCGATGACAAGTACGGCGACTTCGACCTGAACAAGCGCCTGCACAAGCAAGGCCTTAGGCGCATGTTCCTTCACGCATGGCGGCTACAGTTTGACCATCCCGCCAGTGGCGAGCGCGTAGAGCTGCGTGCCGAGCTGCCGCCCGAGCTGGCTGACTTCGTTTCCTCCCATTCCGCCTGAGCCATGTCCGTTCTCCGTCCGCGCCGCTTCGATCTCATCGCCTTCGACTGGGACGGCACGCTGTTCGATTCCACCGCCATCATCGTGCGCAGCATCCAGGACGCCGTGCGCGACGTGGGTGGCACCGTGCCCACCGATGAGGCCGCCGCCTGGGTGATCGGCATGGCGCTGCCTCAGGCGCTGGCTCACGCCGCGCCCGACCTGCCGCGCGAGCAATACACCGAGCTGGGTAACCGCTACCGCTACCACTACCTGCAGCACCAGGACGACCTGAGCCTGTTCGACGGCGTGCTGCCCATGCTGCAGGGGCTGCGCGAGCGCGGCCATCTGCTGGCCGTGGCCACGGGCAAGAGCCGCCGTGGCCTGGACCAGGTGCTGCACATGGTGCAGCTGCGCGGCATGTTCGACGGCTCGCGCACGGCCGACGAGACGGCTGGCAAGCCGCATCCGCTGATGCTGCAGGAGCTGATGGCCGAGTTCGGCGTCGAGCCCGATCGCCTGCTGATGATCGGCGACACCACGCACGACCTGGAGATGGCCCGCGCCGCGGGCTGTGCCAGCGTGGGCGTGGGCTATGGCGCGCACGATACGGCGGGCTTTGCCGCGCTGGGCCCGCTGTGCGTGGCCTCGTCGGTGGCCGAGCTGCACCGCTGGCTGCTGGAGCAGGCGTGATGGCGCACGACATCGATGAGCGCATCCCCCTGTGTCCCGGCGCCGCGCTGGTAGAGGGCGGCCGTGCCGTGGCCTTCGATGTCTGCTACCAGGGCCAGGTCAGCCGCGCCTTCGCCATCCGCTACCAGGGGCGGGTGCATGCCTACCTGAACCGCTGCACCCATGTGGCGATGGAGATGGACTACCAGGAGGGTCAGTTTTTCGACGACACCGGCCGCTGGCTGCTGTGCGCCACGCATGGCGCGGCCTACCAGCCGGACACGGGCGCCTGCGCAGGCGGGCCCTGCCGCGGAGGCCTAGTGAAGATCATGCTCACCGAGGAAGGTGACATGGTGCACTGGCATACTGCCCCCCATCTGCACACCGTAGCGTTCTGATACCTCCCCATGACCGATCCCACCCGCACCGAGCCCACAGGATTTGAGGGAAATCCGCCTCCAGCCCCCGATCTGTGGGCGCAAGCAGCTACAGAAAAAGAAGCAAAAAAGGCGGCATCCGCCATGCCGGGTTGGGAGCGCGAGGTGCTGGAAAAGCTCGTGCTCGGCACGCTTGCCGAGCAGCGCGCGGCGCGGCGCTGGCGCATCTTCTGGCGTTTCACCTGGATCATTCTGGCGGTGCTGATTCTTTCGCTGGCGCTGTCGCGCGAGATGGCCAGCCCCAGCAAGAGTGCGCCGCACACAGCGGTGGTGGACATCAAGGGAGAGATCGCCGCGGGGGCCGAGGCCAGCGCCGAATTCGTCGTGGCCGCCATGCGCAGTGCGTTCGAGGACTCGGGCTCGCAGGCAGTGGTGCTGCTCATCAACTCGCCCGGCGGCAGCCCGGTGCAGGCGGGCATCATCAACGACGAGATCACGCGCCTGAAGGCCAAGTACAACAAGCCCGTGTATGCCGTGGTGGAGGAGACCTGCGCCTCGGCCGCCTATTACATCGCCGCGGCCGCGGACGGTATTTACGTGGACAAGGCCAGCATCGTGGGCAGCATCGGCGTGCTGATGGACGGCTTCGGCTTCACCGGCACCATGGAGAAGCTGGGCGTGGAGCGCCGCCTGCTCACGGCCGGCGAGAATAAGGGCTTCCTCGACCCGTTCAGCCCGCAGTCCGAAGCGCAGCGCGCCTACGCGCAGCAGATGCTGGACCAGATCCACCAGCAGTTCATCGGCGTGGTCAAGGAAGGCCGGGGCAACCGGCTCAAGGCCACGCCCGAGACCTTCAGCGGCCTGTTCTGGACCGGCCAGCAGGCCGTCGAAATGGGGCTGGCGGACCAGCTGGGCAGCCTGGACTACGTGGCGCGCGAGATCGTCAAGGCCGAGGAGGTGATCGACTACACCCGCCGCGACAACGTGGCCGAGCGCCTGGCCAAGAAGTTCGGCGCCGCCGTGGGCATGGGGGCCGTCAAGACCCTGGGCATGCTGCAGGCGCCGCAGCTGCGCTGATTTCGAGTGAAATCAGGCTGCAGCGCTTATCCATCAAGCGCCGATAGCTATTGTATTTATAGTTAATGCGGCCTCACGCGCCCAGTGCGAACACGGTGGGCAGGCGGTTGTCGGCCGGCGCCGGGCGCTGGCGCCATTCGCGCACCGTGTGGCTGGCGATGCGTGCGTCCTGCAGCGTAAGCCCGCTGGCCTGCGCCAGCCGGGTCTGCGGCTGCAGCGTCTGCAGCAGCGCCTGCCACAGCGCGGCATTGCGGTAGGGCGTCTCGATGAACAGCTGGGTCTGGCCCTGCTTGAGCGCCAGGGTCTCCAGCTCGCGCAGGCGCTTGGCGCGCTCGCCCGCGTCCTGCGGCAGATAGCCAACGAAGGCAAAGTTCTGTCCGTTGAGCCCGCTGGCGGCCAGCGCCAGCAGCAGCGACACGGGGCCCACCAGGGGCGCCACGCGCAGGCCCAGGTCATGCGCCGCGCGCACCACGGAGCTGCCGGGGTCGGCCACGGCGGGCATGCCGGCCTCGCTGACCAGGCCCATGTCGTGCCCGGCCAGCGCCGGCGTCAGCAGCGGGCGCGCATCGAACTGCGCGTGGCCGCGCGCGCCGTGGTCGCCCTTCTTGTGCGCCTCGCGCGGCAGCTCGGTGATCTGCTGGGCCTGCAGCGGCGCGGCCAGCGGGTGCAGCGCTTCCACGCGCTTGAGGTAGGCGCGCGTACTCTTGGCGTTCTCGCAGATCCAGTGCGTCAGGCGCGCGGCCTGGCGCAGCGTGCCCTCGGGCAACACGTCGGACAAGGGCGTCTGCTGGTCGCAGCCGAAGTCCAGCGGCGCGGGCACCAGATAGACGGTGCCCTGGGACGGGGCCGAGCCGGCCTGTTGTGCAGGGGATTCGCTCATGGCAGCACCAGTCCTGCGGCGCGCAGCATGCGGCTGGTGCGGATCAGCGGCAGGCCGATCAGGGCCGTGGGGTCGTCGCTCTCGATCGCGTCGAGCAGGGTGATGCCCAGGCCCTCGCTCTTGGCGCTGCCGGCGCAGTCGTAGGGTTGTTCGGCCCGCAGGTAGCGCTCGATTTCGGCGTCCGACAGGTCGCGAAAGCGTACGCGCACGGGCGCCAGGTCCACTTGCTCGAAGCCGCTGGCCTGGCAGGCCACGGCCACGGCGGTGTGGAACACCACGGTCTGGCCGCGCATCTGGCGCAGCTGGACCGTGGCGCGTTCATGGTTGCCGGGCTTGCCCAGCGGCCGGCCGCCCAGGTCCGCCACCTGGTCGGAGCCGATCACCACGGCCTCGGGGTGCAGCGCGGCCACGGCGCGGGCCTTGGCCAGGGCCAGGCGCAGCGCCAGCGCGCGTGGCGCTTCGCCCTGCAGCGGGGCTTCGTCCACCGCGGGGGCGGTTACATCGAAGGGCAGGCCCAGGCGGGCCAAAAGTTCGCGCCGGTAGCGCGAGGTCGATCCCAATACCAGGGAGCGGGGCAGGGGGGAGGATTCCGGCATGCCTTGATTCTCTTACACTGCCCGCCATGACCAAGGAACACTCTCCCGACCGGCTGGACGTCAAGGCCTTTGCGCAGGCCGGCGCTCACCTGTCCGGTCATGACACGCTGCTGAAATACCAGCGCCTGGCGGAGGAGGCCAAGGGCCTGCACCCCGACCTGCGCGTGGACTGGATGGTGGATGGCGAGGTGCGGACCACCCACGGCATCGGCGGCCAGATCTGGCTGCGCCTGAAGGCCAGCGCCACCTTGCCCCTGATCTGTCAGCGCTGCCTGCATCCGGTGGATGTGCCGCTGGAGGTGGAGCGCGAGTTCCGCTTCGTGGCCGACGAGGCCACGGCCGAGGCGCTGGACGCCGACAGCGAAGAAGACCTGCTGGCCCTGAGCCGCGAATTCAACCTGCGCGAACTCATCGAGGACGAGCTGCTCATGGAGCTGCCCGCGGTGCCGCGCCATGACGAATGTCCCAATGAAGTCCGGATGGCTTCGAGTGACGAGGATTTCGAGGAGGCCTGCGCGCAAAAGCCCAACCCGTTCGCGGCACTGGCGGGCATGCGCAAGGATAAGCCGGGCGCCTGATACACGTCTCTTGCCGATCTGCGGCAAGAAATCCATTTGGGATATAATCGAGGGCTTCGCGCGAATCCCCTCGTGTCTTTAATGGGCTCATCGCGTTTTTACCAACCCTTTCAAGACCCTAGGAGCCAACCATGGCTGTTCAGCAAAACAAGAAGTCTCCCTCCAAGCGTGGCATGCACCGTTCGCACAATGCCCTGACGGTGCCGGGCATCGCCGTGGAGCCCACCACCGGTGAAACCCATCTGCGCCACCACATCAGCCCCAACGGCTTCTACCGTGGCCGCCAGGTGCTGAAGAACAAGTCCGAAGCCTGATCGCGCTTTTCGGCCCAAGGCCCGTTGCTACAGATACCGTAGCGCGGGCCTTTGTGTTTTTGACCGCATTACCTTTCTTCCAAGGGACCGCCTGCCGGTCCTGCAAAGTCGCCCATGATCACACTGGCTGTTGACTGCATGGGGGGCGACCATGGCCCCCGCGTCACGCTCGCGGCGTGCCGCCAGTTTCTTGAACACCATCCCGATGTCCGCCTGCTGCTTGTGGGGCGGCCAGAGAGCCTGAGCGCCTGGTCGCATGAACGCGCCACCGTGGTCGCGGCCAGCGAGGTGGTTGCCATGGACGATCCTGTGGAAGTGGCCCTGCGCAAGAAGAAGGATTCCTCGATGCGCGTGGCGATCCAGCAGGTCAAGGACGGTGCCGCCGCGGCCGTCGTGTCGGCCGGCAATACGGGCGCGCTGATGGCCATTGCGCGCTATTTGCTCAAGACGCTCGAAGGCATAGATCGGCCGGCGATCGCCGCCCAGATGCCCAATGCCAAGGGCGGCGCCACGACGGTGCTGGACCTGGGGGCCAATGTTGATTCCTCGGCCGAACATCTGTTGCAGTTTGCGGTCATGGGCTCGGCCCTGGTGTCCGTGCTGCAAGAGGACTCGGCCGCTTCCGTGGGTTTGCTCAATATCGGTGAGGAGGCCATCAAGGGCAATGAAGTGATCAAGAAAGCTGGTGAATTGCTGCGTTCTGCGGCTAATTCCGGTGATTTGAACTTCTTTGGCAATGTCGAGGGCAACGACATCTTCAAGGGCACGGTCGATATCGTGGTCTGCGACGGGTTTGTCGGCAACGTGGCGCTCAAGGCCAGCGAAGGTGTGGCCTCGATGGTGGTGGGTGGGCTCAAACAAGAGTTCAAACGCAATATCTTCACCAAATTGGCGGCCGTCATTGCTTATCCGGTGCTATCTGCGCTCATGAAGCGCATGGACTACCGGCGCTACAACGGCGCGGCACTGCTCGGGCTGCGCGGGCTGGTGTTCAAGAGCCACGGCTCGGCCGATGCGCTCGCTTTTGAGCAGGCTTTGAACCGGGCGTATGATGCGGCCCGCAACAACCTGCTCGACCGTGTCCGGTCCCGGATTGCGCATGCGGCCCCCTTGCTGGTGCCCGCCGATGCCCAGCCTGCCCCGGATGTGGCGGCGCCTTAAATCTAGATGAGACGCTATTCCCGAATCACTGGCACTGGCAGCTATCTGCCTCCGCGTCGGCTTACCAATGACGACCTGGTGGCCGAGCTGGCCCAGCGCGGCATCGAAACCTCGGACGAGTGGATCGTCGAACGCACAGGCATCCGCGCGCGCCATTTCGCCGCGCCCGATGTGGCGAGCAGCGATCTGGCCCTGGAGGCTTCGCGCCAGGCCTTGCAGGCCGCGGGCCGCGCGCCGCAGGACATCGACCTGATCATCGTCGCCACGTCCACGCCGGACATGGTGTTTCCCTCCACCGCCTGCATCCTGCAGAACAAGCTCGGCGCCAATGGCTGCCCGGCCTTCGACGTGCAGGCCGTGTGCAGCGGCTTCGTGTATGCCCTGACGGTGGCCGACGCCATGATCCAGTCCGGCGCCGCGAGCCGCGCGCTGGTGGTCGGGTCCGAGGTGTTCAGCCGCATCCTGGATTTCAATGACCGCACCACCTGCGTGCTGTTCGGTGACGGAGCGGGCGCCGTGGTGCTCGAGGCCTCCGATGAGCCCGGCATCCTGGCCAGCGAGTTGCATGCGGACGGTAGCCATGTGGGCATCCTGTGCGTGCCGGGCAATGTCTATGGCGGGCAGATCCTGGGCGACCCCCTGCTCAAGATGGATGGGCAGGCGGTATTCAAGCTGGCCGTGGGCGTGCTGGAGAAGGCCGCGCGCGCCACGCTGGACAAGGCGGGCCTGACCGATGCCGACATCGACTGGCTGATCCCGCACCAGGCCAACATCCGCATCATGCAGAGCACGGCGCGCAAGCTGAAGCTGCCGATGGACAAGGTGGTGGTGACGGTGGACCAGCATGGCAACACGTCGGCCGCGTCGATCCCTCTGGCACTGGACCATGGCGTGCGCTCCGGCCAGGTCCTGCCCGGTCAGACCGTGCTGCTCGAAGGCGTGGGTGGTGGCTTCACTTGGGGTGCGATACTCCTGAAAATGTAGCTGTAAGCGCTTGATGGATAAGCGCTGGAGCCACTTTTTATCTCAAACTGGTAGAGCCATGTCGAAATCTTTTGCATTTGTGTTTCCGGGCCAGGGCTCGCAGTCGGTGGGCATGCTGGACGCCTGGGGCGATCACCCCGTCGTGGCCGAAACGCTGTGCGAGGCCTCGGCCGCGCTGGGCGAGGACGTGGGCGCCCTGATCCATGCCGGCCCCAAGGAGGCGCTGGCCCTGACCACCAACACCCAGCCGGTGATGCTGGTGGCCGGTGTGGCCGCCTGGCGCGTCTGGTGCGCCGAGGGCGGCGCCATGCCGGCCGCGGTGGCCGGGCACTCTCTGGGCGAATATTCCGCGCTCGTGGCGTCGGGTGTGCTGAGCCTGGCGCAGGCGGCCCCGTTGGTGCGGCTGCGTGCCGCCGCCATGCAGGAGGCCGTGCCCGTGGGCATGGGGGCGATGGCCGCCATCCTGGGGCTGGAGGCGGCCAAGGTGATGGCCGGCTGCGCCGAGGCGCAGGCCAGCTTTGGAGCGGGCTCGCCCGAGGTGGTGGAGGCCGTGAACTTCAACGACCCCGCGCAGACCGTGATTGCCGGCACCAAGGCCGGCGTGGACAAGGCCTGCGAAGTGCTGAAGGCGGCCGGCGCCAAGCGCGCACTGCCGCTGCCCGTGTCGGCGCCGTTTCACTCCAGCCTGATGAAGCCTGCCGCGGAGAAGCTGCGCGCGGCGCTGGCGGAGTTGGAGCTGGGTGCGCAGCGCATTCCCGTGCTCAACAATGTGGACGTGGCTGCGCCGCAGGAGGCGGACGCCATTCGCGACGCCCTGTACCGCCAGGCCTTCGGCCCCGTGCGCTGGGTGGAGTGCGTGCAGGCTCTCAAGGCCCGCGGTGTGACGCATGTGATCGAATGCGGGCCCGGCAAGGTGCTGGCCGGCATGACCAAGCGCATCGATCCCGAGCTGGTCGGCGCCTCTCTGTATGACCCGGCCACGCTGGCCGAAACCAAGGAACTGCTGGCATGAGCGAGACCGCTTCCCACCCCCAGATTGCGCTGGTGACCGGCGCCACCCGCGGCATTGGCGCCGCCATCGCGGCCGAACTGGCCTCCCGCGGCCTGCGCGTGATTGGCACGGCCACCTCCGACGAAGGTGCCGAGCGCATCAGTCAGGCCCTGGCGGCGCATGGCGGCAAGGGCGTCAAACTGAATGTGACGGACGGCGCGGCCGTGGATGCGCTGATTGATGCCATCGTCAAGGAGCATGGCGGCCTGCATGTGCTGGTCAACAATGCCGGCATTACGCGCGACACCCTGGCCATGCGTATGAAGGACGATGACTGGGATGCCGTGCTGGACACCAACCTCAAGGCCGTGTTCCGCGTGAGCCGTGCGGCCATCCGCCCCATGATGAAGCAGCGCTTTGGCCGCATCATCAGCATCACCAGCGTGGTGGGCGCTTCGGGCAACCCGGGGCAGGCCAACTACGCAGCGGCCAAGGCCGGAGTGGCGGGTATGACCCGCGCACTGGCGCGCGAGCTCGGTAGCCGCGGCATCACCGTGAACTGCGTGGCGCCTGGCTTCATTGCCACTGACATGACCGCGGATTTGCCCGAAGAGCAGAAAAAAGCGCTCAAATCCCAGATCGCCATGGGCGACCTGGGCCAGCCCAGCGACATCGCGCATGCGGTGGCATACCTCGCATCGGCGGGGGCAGGCTATGTGACGGGGCAGGAATTGCACGTCAATGGCGGCATGTACATGTAATTGGGTTAAGTTAACGCCGGATTGTCCGTGCGGCGGGCTGCCATGGGGCTTTGCTCTAAGCAGCTAGAATCGCGGATTCATTCACAACCCCCTGAGGGAAACCATGAGCGATATCGAAGCACGTGTCAAAAAAATCATTGCCGAACAACTCGGCGTGGAAGAGTCCCAAGTCACCAACGAAAAGGCCTTCGTGGCCGATCTGGGTGCCGACTCTCTGGACACGGTGGAACTGGTGATGGCGCTGGAAGACGAATTCGGCATCGAGATCCCTGACGAAGACGC
Source organism: Diaphorobacter oryzae DSM 22780 (assembly GCF_059568935.1). Taxonomy (NCBI): domain Bacteria; kingdom Pseudomonadati; phylum Pseudomonadota; class Betaproteobacteria; order Burkholderiales; family Comamonadaceae; genus Diaphorobacter; species Diaphorobacter oryzae. Next base: position 99,469 of record NZ_JCANUL010000006.1, read on the forward strand.
AGAGAAGATCACGACGGTGCAAAACGCCATCGACTACGCCAACACCCACCAGAAGGCCTAAGTCGCTGCAGCCCCGTATGTGCCGGGGCGCGCGGCATCCTATCCGCAGAAGGTTTAACGCATGAGCCGTCGTCGCGTTGTCGTGACCGGCCTGGGTTGCATCACCCCCGTTGGTAATACGGTGGCTGATGCCTGGGCCAATATCCTCGCTGGAAAATCCGGCATTGACCTCATCACCAAGTTCGATGCGTCGAACTTTGCCTGCAAGATCGCGGGCGAGGTCAAGGGGTTTGACCTGGAGTCCTACATCAGCGCCAAGGATGCGCGCACCATGGACAGCTTCATCCATTACGGCATTGCCGCGGCCGAGGAGGCTGTGCGCGATGCGGGCTTGCCCACAGGCGATGCCCTGGATGATGAACTGGCCACGCGCATTGGTTGCATCATCGGCTCCGGAATTGGCGGTCTGCCGCTGATCGAAAACACCCATGCCGAACTGGCCAGCCGTGGCCCGCGACGCATTACGCCGTTCTTCGTGCCAGCGTCCATCATCAACATGGTGGCGGGCCAGGTGTCCATGCGCTTTGGCTTCAAGGGGCCGAATCTGTCGGTCGTGACGGCATGCACCACGGGTCTGCACTGCATCGGCGAGGGTGCCCGCAAGATCGAATACGGTGATGCCGACGTGATCGTTGCTGGGGGCACGGAATCCACCGTGTCGCCTTTGGGCGTGGGTGGTTTTGCCGCCATGCGTGCGCTGTCCACGCGCAATGACGATCCCAAGACGGCCTCGCGTCCCTGGGACAAGGGGCGTGACGGCTTTGTGCTGGGTGAGGGAGCCGGTGTCCTCGTGCTCGAGGAGTACGAGCATGCCAAGGCGCGTGGTGCCCGCATTTACGCCGAAATCACCGGCTATGGCATGAGTGCCGATGCAGGCCACATGACCGCTCCCAACATGGATGGGCCGCGGCGTGCCATGCTGGCCGCGCTGCGCAATGCGGGTCTGAATGCGGACCAAGTGGACTACCTGAACGCCCATGGAACATCCACGCCCCTGGGTGACCTGAACGAAACCAATGCCATCAAGGCGGCCATGGGCGACCATGCCAAGAAGATGGTGGTGAGCTCTACCAAGTCGATGACCGGGCACCTGCTCGGTGGCGCAGGTGGGATCGAGAGCGTGTTCACCGTGTTGGCGCTGCACCAGCAAAAGGTGCCGCCTACGACCAATATCTTTGAGCAGGATCCGGAGTGCGATCTGGACTACTGCGCAAATACTGCACGCGACATGAAGATGGATGTCGCGCTCAAGAACAACTTCGGCTTTGGCGGCACCAACGGCACGCTGGTTTTCCAGCGCGTCTGATCGCCTGATCGGTCAGGGTGCTGTGCACCCGCGTCACATGGGGCGGGGCTTGGAGTTTTCCTGACGATGCGCTCCCCCTTGCATGCGCCCGCTATCCGCTACCCCTATGGCCGCTCCAGAAGCGTGGGCCGGGCGCTGGCCGCAGTGGCCTGCGCTGGCTTCACTTGTCTGGCGGCGTGGTTGATTGCCGGCGCAGGAAACGCCACCACAGTCAAGGCCGTGGTGGGCGCAGGGCTCTGGTCCCTGTGTGCCGCGTGGGCGTGGCATATCTGGCGCAATGCCCCAGTGGGTTGGCTGGTGTGGGATGGCAGGGAATGGGCGCTGGAGAGTGATGCTTCGACGCAGGGATGCTCTCCGTGTCGGGGGTCGCGAATTCACCTTGATTTGCAGGTGGGGATGCTGTTATCCGTGCGGCTGCAGCATGGAGGGATCGTGTGGCTTTGGCTTGAGCGGCGCAGTGACGCTCCGCAATGGACCGCGCTGCGGCGTGCGGTATATTCGCCCGCCCACGCCGAAAGGCCTGATCTTGCAGTGGCGGAAACAACAGACGAAATGCCCTCCCAGCGGGATGGCGGAGTACAGAACAAAACATGACAGCACCCTCGCCAGCGCCACATGATTTCGCCGACAGTGATCAGCGCCTGGTCGAGCGTACAGTGGCCGGCGATCAGCGGGCTTATGAGTTGCTGGTCATCAAGTACCAGCGCCGCATCGAGCGGCTGGTCGGCCGCATGGTGCGCGACGTGGATCTGGTGCCCGATATCACGCAGGAGACCTTTCTGCGGGCCTATCGGGCGTTGCACCAGTTCAGGGGTGAGGCGCAGTTCTATACCTGGCTGTACCGCATTGCGGTGAACACGGCCAAGAAGGCCCTGGTGGACATCAAGCGCAATCCCGTGATCACGGAAAGTGCCCTGCGCGGGGGAGGAGACGATGAAGATGAAACTTCCCCGCTTGACCGTGAACTAACCAGCGACGAAACCCCCGAAACCGTGCTTGCAGCGCAAGAGATTGCGGCTGCGGTGAACGCGGCCATGGAGGCGCTGCCCGAGGATTTGCGCCAAGCCGTCACGCTGCGTGAGATCGACGGCCTGAGTTACGAAGAGATCGCCACGGCGATGGCATGCCCCATAGGGACGGTGCGATCCCGGATCTTTCGGGCCCGTGAGGCGATCTCGGCGAAGGTCAAGCCGCTGCTTGAAAAGCGGTCTGGCAAGCGGTGGTAAGGGGAGTGTCTGAGATTGCGTGCTATGGCAGGTGACACCATGAATGATGATGTGATGATGCGTGAACATCTGTCGGCTTTGGCCGATGGTGAGCTGCAGGGCGAGGAGTTCGCCCGGACGATGGCCTACGCCGGGACCGAGGATGGGCAGTCGACCTGGCGGATTTACCACATGATTGGCGATGCCATGCGCAACACCGAGATGCCGCAGGCCGCGGACGCTGCCCTTCTGGGGAAGTTGCGTGCGCAACTGGCCCTGGAGCCGCGGCCCGATGGCGTGGCTCCGGCCGCTCCGCTGGCACGGGTTGCTTCGCCTTCAAGCGATGCGGCGGCCAACGCCTCCGTGTTCCGCTGGAAGCTGGCGGCAGGTTTTGCCTCGCTGGCTGCTGTGGCGGCAATAGGCTGGAATGCCTATCTGGGGCAGGGCGGGGTGGCGGCTTCCCAGATGCCGCAATTGGCGGCGGTACAGCCGCAGGGCGCACTGCCGGCGTCAACGTTTCTGGCCACGACGGGTGGTCAGGGCGGGCAGCAGGTCATGATTCGCGACCCCCGTCTGGATGAATTGCTGGCTGCGCACAAGCAGTTTGGCAGCACCTCTGCGTTGCAGATGCCGGCGGGTTTTCTGCGCAACGCCACTTTCGAAGCGCCGAAGCGTTGAGAGCCGGGTGAATGTGCCGGGCAGGCACGTTGCCTGGGTCGCGTGAGATGCATTCTGGCGGTGGCAAGCCGTCGTGGTGGTACTTGCCGTGCATCACATTGATGGCGTGACGAGCCTGCAGACTTTCCTGGTAGGGCTTGAGCACAAGCCATGAACGCAGCGTGCCAATGGTGGGAACCAATTGCGCGGCGCGTCTTCACAAACTGCATGCCCCGTTTTCTGGGGGAAACTCTATTAGATGGAAGGGCCGATGATGTCGAGGACCGATTGGAACAATAGGCTGCAGTCCTGCGCTTTGGCGGTGGTGGTGGCGCTGACGGGTGGTGCAGGCTTGCTGGTGACTGCGGCACCGGTGCACGCACAGTCCGCACCCGCACCGCGGGGGCTGCCTGACTTCACGGAGTTGGTCGAGCAGGTGGGGCCGTCGGTCGTGAACATCCGCACGACCGAAAAGGTGTCGGCGCGCCCGTCGATCAGCGGCATGGACGAGGATATGCTGGAGTTCTTCAAGCGTTTCGGCGTCCCCATTCCCAACGTGCCGCGCCAGCAGGGGCCGCAGCGCCCGCAGCCCGAGGAGCAGCCGCGCGGCGTGGGCTCGGGCTTCATCCTGAGCGCGGACGGCTATGTGATGACCAACGCCCATGTGGTCGAGGGTGCCGATGATGTCATCGTGACCCTGATCGACAAGCGGGAGTTCAAGGCCAAGATCATCGGGTCCGACAAGCGCACCGATGTGGCCGTGGTGAAGATCGATGCCACGGGGCTGCCTGCCGTGAAAGTGGGTGACGTGAGCCGCCTCAAGACCGGAGAGTGGGTCATGGCCATTGGCTCGCCCTTCGGGTTGGAGAACACGGTGACGGCCGGCATTGTCAGCGCCAAGCAGCGCGACACGGGGGATTACCTGCCTTTCATCCAGACCGATGTGGCCATCAACCCCGGCAATTCAGGGGGGCCGCTGCTCAACATGCGTGGCGAGGTGGTGGGCATCAATAGCCAGATTTACTCGCGCTCCGGTGGCTTCATGGGAATTTCGTTTGCCATCCCGATCGACGAGGCCATGCGTGTGAGCGATCAACTGCGCACCAGCGGACGCGTGAACCGCGGCCGCATTGGCGTGCAGATCGAATCCGTGTCCAAGGATGTGGCCGAGTCCATCGGCCTGGGCAAGCCGCAGGGGGCGCTGGTGCGGGGGGTGGAGTCAGGCTCGCCCGCGGACAAGGCTGGCATCGAGGCCGGTGACATCATCACCCGCTACGACGGCAAGACCGTGGAGAAGGTGGCCGATCTGCCGCGCCTGGTGGGCAACACCAAGCCCGGCACCAAGACCAGCATCACGGTGTTTCGCCGCGGCGCATCGCGCGACCTGGCGATCACCATCGCCGAGGTCGAGCCCGACGAGAAGACCGTCGCCAAGGCCGCCGAGGCGGAGTCCAAGGGCAAGCCTTCCGTGGCCGCGCAGCAGATAGGCCTGGTGGTGGCCGAGTTGACGGCAGCCCAGGAGAAGGAGCTCAAGATCAAGGGGGGCGTGCGCGTGGTAGCGGCCAACGATGCGGCGGCGCGTGCGGGCCTGCGTGCGGACGACGTGATCGTGGGGCTGGCCAATACCGAGATTCGCAACCTCAAGGACTTTGAGGCGGCGCTGGCCAAGGCCGACAAGAGCAAGCCCATCAACGTGCTGTTCCGGCGTGGGGAGTGGGCGCAATATGCGCTGATCCGCCCCGTGCGCTGAGCCAGGAGCAGGCATCTGGCGGGGCAAGGCCTCTTCCTGGACTTGGGAGTGGGGCCTTTGCCAGAAAAGCGAGGGGCGTTGCAAAAAGTTCTATCTGTGCATTTCGATAGAATGAAGCCCTTGAATCGTCAGTAATTGATATGAACCAGCCGCCATTCCATGGTGATGCGGTGATTCATGCTGCGATTCACAGGTGTTCCACAGCTTGCGCACGCCTTGTCCAGTGTTGTTGCTATCAATTGTTTATAAGCTGTTGATAAGTTTTCGTTGCAGCATGGCAACGGCCCTTGGCGGTAGTCGGATGGGCTTCTCGGATGGGCCTTTTTGCCTACAATGAAGCTCCAACTATCGCAGTTGCCAAAGATTGTTGGTTCAGGGCGCGTCGCTTGTTTGACGCGCCCTTTTTTCTTGTCTTGGGTCTTGCAATTCAATCACTTGTCGTATCCCGTTGATGAACCACATCAGAAATTTCTCGATCATTGCGCACATTGATCACGGCAAGTCCACGCTTGCTGACCGCCTCATCCAACGTTGCGGCGGACTGGCCGAGCGCGAGATGGAGGCCCAGGTGCTTGACTCGATGGACATCGAGAAGGAGCGTGGGATAACCATCAAGGCGCAGACCGCTGCGCTGCAGTACAAGGCCCGCGATGGTCAGATCTACAACCTCAATCTGATCGATACGCCGGGCCACGTGGACTTCTCGTATGAAGTCTCGCGCTCGCTGTCTGCATGCGAGGGCGCGCTGCTGGTCGTCGATGCCTCGCAGGGCGTGGAGGCGCAGACCGTGGCCAACTGCTACACGGCGCTGGACCTGGGTGTTGAAGTGCTGCCCGTGCTCAACAAGATGGACCTGCCCCAGGCCGATCCCGACAACGCCAAGGCCGAAATCGAGGACGTGATCGGCATCGACGCCGGCGACGCCATTCCCTGCTCGGCCAAGTCGGGCATGGGCATCGACGACATCCTGGAGGCCGTGGTCGCCAAGGTGCCGCCTCCCAAGGGCCGGCCTGACGGCCCGTTGCGCGCCATGATCATCGACAGCTGGTTCGACAGCTACGTGGGCGTGGTGATGCTGGTGCGCGTGGTCGATGGCGAGCTCAAGAAGGGCGAGCGCTTCAAGATGATGGCGACCGGGGCCGCCTACGATGCCAACCAGCTCGGCGTGTTCACCCCGGGCAACGAGCCGCGCGACATGCTCAAGGCGGGCGAGGTGGGCTACATCATCGCCGGCATCAAGGAACTGAAGGCGGCGAAGGTGGGCGACACCATCACGCTGGAAAAGAAGCTGCCCAACAACCTGGGGCCCGCGACCGAGGCGCTGCCCGGCTTCAAGGAAATCCAGCCCCAGGTGTTCGCGGGCCTGTACCCCACCGAGGCCAACCAGTACGACGCGCTGCGCGACGCGCTGGAAAAGCTCCAGCTCAACGATGCCTCGCTGCGGTTCGAACCCGAGGTGTCGCAGGCGCTGGGCTTTGGCTTTCGCTGCGGCTTTCTGGGCCTGCTGCACATGGAGATCGTGCAGGAGCGCTTGGAGCGCGAATTCGATCAGGACCTCATCACCACCGCGCCCAGCGTGGTGTACGAGGTGGTCAAGGGCGACGGCGAAGTCATCATGGTCGAGAACCCGTCCAAGATGCCGGAGCAGGGCAAGATCCAGGAAATCCGCGAGCCCATCGTCACCGTGCACCTGTACATGCCGCAGGACTACGTGGGCCCGGTGATGACGCTGGCCAACCAGAAGCGCGGCGTGCAGATGAACATGCAGTACCACGGCCGCCAGGTCATGCTGACCTACGAGCTGCCGCTGGGCGAGATCGTGCTGGACTTCTTCGACAAGCTCAAGTCCGTCAGCCGGGGCTACGCCTCAATGGACTACGAGTTCAAGGAGTACCGCCCCTCCGACGTGGTGAAGGTCGACATCCTGCTCAACGGCGAGAAGGTGGATGCGCTGTCCATCATCGTGCACCGCAGCCAGAGCCAGTACCGCGGCCGCGCGGTGGCGGCCAAGATGCGCGAGATCATCTCGCGCCAGATGTTCGACGTGGCCATCCAGGCCGCGATCGGCGCCAACATCATCGCGCGCGAGACCATCAAGGCCCTGCGCAAGAACGTGCTGGCCAAGTGCTACGGCGGCGACATTACGCGCAAGCGCAAGCTGCTCGAAAAGCAGAAGGCCGGCAAGAAACGCATGAAGCAGATCGGTTCGGTCGAGGTGCCGCAAGAGGCCTTCCTGGCGATCCTGCAGGTGGAGGACTGAGGACCGATGCAAGCCATGCAATACATCACCGCCGCGGTGCTCGCGGCGTTCGTGGGCTACGTGGGCGCCTGGTATACGGGCGTGATCGAGGGCAATTTCGCACTGCTGCTGTTCCTGGCCACCGTGGTGACGGGGCTTTACTGGCTTGCCGAGCGTTTCATCTTCCTGCCCCGGCGCCGCCAGGCGGCGCAGGCCCTGGAGGACGCCGCGGCCCAGCGCCGCGCCGAACTGGACCGCATGGGCATCCAGAAGGTCGATGGCGACGACATGCAGGAAGCCAAGGGCCGCATCCTGATGCAGCCCTGGTGGCTGGACTGGACGGCCGGCCTGTTCCCGGTGATCGCCGTGGTGTTCCTGCTGCGCTCCTTCCTGTTCGAGCCGTTCAAGATTCCGTCGGGCTCGATGATCCCCACGCTGCTCGTGGGCGACCTGATCCTGGTGAACAAGTTCACCTACGGCCTGCGCCTGCCCGTGATGAACACCAAGGTCACGCAGGGCAACCCGGTGCAGCGCGGCGACGTGATGGTGTTCCGCTACCCGCCCCAGCCGAGCATGGACTACATCAAGCGCGTGGTCGGCCTGCCCGGCGACGAGGTGGCCTACCTGAACAAGCGGCTCACCGTGAACGGCCAGCCCGTGGAGACCACGGCGCAGCCGGACTTCTTCGATGCCGACTCCATGCGCTACTTCAAGCAGCTGGAGGAACAGCTGGGCGAGCACCGCCACCGCATCCTCAACAACCCCGAGGTGCCGGCCTTCGTGCAGAGCGCCAGCAGCTTCAAGTACCGCGACCAGTGCCGCTACAGCGTCGAGGGCGTGACCTGCAAGGTGCCCGAGGGCCACTACTTCATGATGGGTGACAACCGCGATAATTCGCTCGATTCGCGCTATTGGGGGTTCGTGCCGGACGAGAACATCGTCGGCAAGGCCTTCTTCGTGTGGATGAATTTCGGTAATCTCAAGCGCATCGGCCCGTTCAATTGACGCCGGCTGGTTCGTCAACGCACACACAGAAGGGGGAAACAGGTATGGGTCTGCAACGCACCGCAACTCGTTCGCGCCAGCGGGGGCTGTCGTTCATCGGCGTGATCTTTGTGGGCCTGATAGCAGTGGCCGCGTTCGCCATCGGCGGGCAGTCCGTACCCATCTTCCTCGAGTACTTCGCCATCAAGAAGGCGGCCATCAAGGCCGCGCGCGATGGCTCCACGGTGCCGGAAATCCGCGCCGCCTTCGACCGCGCCGCCGCCATCGACGACATCCACTCCGTCGCCGGCAAGGACCTGGAGATCTCCAAGCGCAACGAGAAGATCGTCGTGTCCTTCAGCTATGCGCGTGAAATCCCGTTGGCGGGGCCGGCGTTCCTGGTCTACCGCTTCCAAGAATCGACCAATTAGTGCAACCAGCCAGTCTCTCCGCGCTGCAGCAACGGCTGCAGCACCCGTTTTCCGATCCTTCGCTGCTGCAGCGTGCCGTCACGCACCGCAGCTTCAGCGCCGACCACAACGAACGCCTGGAATTCCTGGGTGACTCGGTGCTGAGTCTGGCCGTCTCCAGCCTGCTGTTTCGCCGCATGCGCGACCTGCCCGAGGGCGAGCTGTCGCGCGTGCGCGCGCTGCTGGTCAAGCAGGACTCGCTGCACCAGATCGCCATGCGCCTGCAGTTGCCGCAGGTGCTGCGGCTGGGCGAGGGCGAATCCAAGTCCGGCGGCAAGATGCGTCCGTCCATCCTGGCGGATGCGCTGGAGGCCATCATCGGCGCCGTCTACCTCGACGCGGGCTACGAGCGCGCCGAGGCGCTGGTGCTGCGGCTGTTCGAGGGTGTGGAGCTCAGCCCGCGCCTGCAGGAGGCCGCCAAGGACGCCAAGACCGCGTTGCAGGAGTGGCTGCAAGGCCGGAAAATGAAACTGCCCCAGTACCGCGTGGTGGACACGACCGGCGCCGCGCACAACCAGGTGTTCCATGTGGAGTGCGCCATTGCCGAGCTGGCGCTGGCAGAACGCGGCAGCGGCGCCTCGCGCCGCGCGGCCGAGCAGGCCGCCGCCGGCGCCATGCTGACCCAATTGAAAGCGAAACACGCATGAATGCTATGAATACGGTAGCTGGCAGCGCAGATGAACCGGGCGCTGAAGGCCAAAATGATCCCAAAAGCCTGGAGGCCATGCTGGCGGCCGCGCGCCCCGGTGGCGCGGCGATTGCCGGTGCCGCTGCGGCCACGGCGGCGGATACCGCGGGCCAGCGCTGCGGTCTGATCGCCATCGTTGGCAAGCCCAACGTGGGCAAGTCCACGCTGATGAACGCGCTGGTGGGGCAGAAGATCTCCATCACCAGCCGCAAGGCGCAGACCACGCGTCACCGCATCACGGGCATCCGCACCCAGGGCCAGACGCAGTTCGTGTTCGTCGACACGCCGGGCTTTCAGACCAAGCACAGCACGGCGCTGAACAAGTCGCTGAACAAGACAGTGATGGGCGCCATTGGCGACGTGGACCTGATCCTGTTCGTGGTCGAGGCCGGCAGCTTCACGCTGGCCGACGCCAAGGTGCTGTCGCTGTTCAAGCCCGGCATTCCCACGCTGCTCATCGCCAACAAGCTCGACACCGTGCACCGCCGCGCCGAGATCGCGCCCTGGCTCAAGAGCATGCAGGAGCGCCACCCGTTCGCCGAGTTCGTGCCCATGTCGGCCAAGAAGCGTGACGACATTGAGCGCCTGTTCGGCATCTGCGAGAAATACCTGCCCGAGCAGCCCTTCTGGTACGCCGAGGACGAGCTGACCGACCGCAGCGAGAAGTTTCTGGCGTCGGAAACCGTGCGCGAGAAGTTGTTCCGCTTCACGGGCGACGAGCTGCCCTACACCTCGACGGTGGTCATCGACAAGTTCGACGAGGAAAAGAGCAAGCAGCACAAGCGCTTCCTGCGCATCGCCGCGACCATCGTCGTCGAGCGCGACGGCCACAAGGCCATGGTGATCGGCGAGAAGGGAGAGCGCCTGAAACGCATCAGCACCGAGGCGCGCCAGGAGCTGGAAAAGCTCATGGACGCCAAGGTGTTCCTCGAGGTCTGGGTCAAGGTGCGCTCCGGCTGGGCCGACGACGAGGCGCGCGTGCGCTCCTTCGGCTACGAGTGATATTTGACCAAATTGGCCTCTAACGCTGATCCATCAAGCGCGGGCAGCTATTAAAAAAGTAGTTGCCTCATGGCCACACGCCGCATCGCCGACGAGCCCGCCTACATCCTGCACAGCTACGACTGGAGCGAGTCCAGTCTGATTCTGGACGTGCTCACGCGCCACCACGGCCGCGTGGCGCTGGTCGCCAAGGGCGCGAAGAAGCCCACCTCCAACTTCCGGCCCGTGCTGCTGCCGCTGCAGCCGCTGCGCGTGGCCTACACCGTCGCCGGCGAGGGGCATGGCGAGATCCATGCGCTCAGGGGCGCGGAATGGGTGGGCGGCCATGTGCTGCCCACGGGCGATGCGCTGCTCTCGGGCCTGTACCTCAACGAACTGCTGCTGCGCCTGCTGGCGCGCGAGGACACGCACGCCCCGCTTTTCGACATCTACGCCGGCGTGGTGCGCGTGCTGGGCAGCGGCGAGCATGGCGAGGCGCTGGAGCCCGTGCTGCGCGCCTTCGAGCTGCTGCTGCTGCGCGAGATCGGCCTGCTGCCCGCGCTCGACGCCGAGACGGCGACGCTGGCCGCGCTGGCGCCGGACCGGCGCTACACCCTGGTGGCCGAGGGCGGGCTGCGCGCCGCCGCCGCTGGCGACCGCGCGGCGCTCTCCGGCGCGCAGTGGTGCACGCTGCAGCGCGCGCTGGGCGAGGGCGGGCCGGGCGGCTACACCGCCACGCTGCGCGCCGCGGCCGGCGCGGGAGCCGGCGCCGCCGCCGAGCTCAAGACCCAACTGCGCGCGCTGCTGCAATACCATTGCGGCAGCCCGCTGCTGCGCACGCGCCAGCTCATGATGGACCTGCAATCGCTATGACCACCCCTCACCCCCGCACCGCCCTGTCGGTCAACGTCAACAAGGTCGCCCTGGTGCGCAACACGCGCCACCTGGGCATTCCCAGCGTCGCACGCGCGGCGCTGCAATGCCTGCAGGCGGGCGCGCAGGGCATCACCGTCCACCCGCGGCCCGACGGGCGCCACATCCGCGAGGGCGATGTGTACGAGCTGTCGGCGCTGCTGCGTGACTGGCCGGGGCGCGAGTTCAACATCGAGGGCAACCCCACGCAGAACCTGATGGAGTTCATCCGCCGCGTGCGCCCGCAGCAGGCCACCTTCGTGCCCGACAGCGAAGACCAGTTCACCAGCGACCACGGCTGGAGCTTTCCGCAGGACGCCGAGCGCCTGGCGCCGCTGATTGCCGAATGCCGCCAGCTGGGCGTGCGCGTGAGCCTGTTCATGGACCCCATTCCCGCGCAGATGGCGTTGGCGCGCGCCGTGGGCGCCGACCGCGTGGAGCTGTACACCGAGCCCTACGCCGCCGCCTGGGGCACGCCGCAGCAAGAGCCGCAGTTGCAGACCTACGCCGCCGCCGCGCAGGCCGCGCTGGACGCCGGCCTGGGCGTGAACGCCGGCCACGATCTGAACCAGGACAACCTGGCCGCCTTCGTGGCGCGCGTGCCGGGGCTGCTGGAAGTTTCCATCGGCCATGCCTTCGTCGCCGATGCGCTGGAGCTGGGCTATGCGGGCACCGTCGCCGCCTACCAGCGGTGCATCGACGACGGCATGGCCGCACGCGCTGTGAGCAACTCCTGATCTCATAGCTGCTGGTGCTTGTCCATCAAGCGTTGGAGGCTTTATTGGCTTGAAACCATGATCTACGGCATCGGTACCGACATCTGCGACGTGCGCCGCATCCGTGCCAGCCTGGAGCGGCACGGCGACCGTTTTGCCGAGAAGGTGCTGGCCGAGGGCGAGCTGGCCACCTGGCGCGCCCGGGGCGCCCGCTGGCCCGAGCGCGGCCTGCGCTACCTGGCCACGCGCTTCTCGGCCAAGGAGGCGTTCAGCAAGGCCATTGGCCTGGGGATGCGCATGCCCATGACCTGGCGCCACTGCGAGGTGGCCAAGCTGCCCAGCGGCCAGCCGGTGATCGTGCTGCACGGCGCGCTCAAGGACTGGTTCGAGTCGCGCGGCCTGCGCTGCCACCTCAGCGTGACCGACGAGAGCGACTACGCCGCCAGCTTTTGCGTGGTGGAGAAAGATTGAAGCAAAATAGGCCTGCAGCGCCCATCCATCAAGCGCTGGCAGCTATCAAAATGAAAGCGAATATCCGATGACAGAACATGCGCCCCTCATCATCGACGTGGCCGGCACCCGCCTGACCGCCACCGACCGCCGCCGCCTGGCCCATCCGCTGGTCGGCGGGGTGATCCTGTTTGCGCGCAACTGGGAAGACCGTGCGCAGCTGCTGGAACTCACCGCCGCCATCAAGGCCGTGCGCGCAGACCTGCTGGTCTGCGTGGACCACGAGGGCGGGCGCGTGCAGCGCTTTCGCACCGATGGCTTCACCCACGTCCCGCCCATGCGCGCCTTCGGCGAGCTGTGGATGAATGACGGCAAGGGTTCCAAGCACCGCGAGGGCAGCGGCGCCCTGCGCGCCATGGACGCGGCCACGGCCGCAGGCTACGTGCTGGGCAGCGAGCTGCGCGCCTGCGGCGTGGACTTCTCCTTCACCCCCGTGCTGGACCTGGATTGGGGCGAGAGCGGCGTGATCGGCGACCGGGCCTTCGCCCGCGACCCGCGCGTGGTCGCCATGCTGGCCCGCGCACTCATGCAGGGCCTGCTGCAGGCCGGCATGGCCAACTGCGGCAAGCATTTTCCCGGGCACGGCTTCGTCAAGGCCGATTCGCACACCGAGATTCCCGTCGACAAGCGCAGCCTCACGGCCATCCTGGCGGAAGACGCCGCGCCGTACCCCTGGCTGTCCAGCGTGCTCACCAGCGTCATGCCCGCGCATGTCATCTACCCCAAGGTGGACGGCCGCCCGGCGGGCTTCTCCCGCAAATGGCTGCAGGACATCCTGCGTGGCCGGCTGCGCTTTGATGGCGCCATCTTCAGCGACGACCTGAGCATGGAGGGCGCTCGGCGCCTGGACGGCCAGGTGGTCAGCTACACCGACGCCGGCGTGGCCGCGCTCAATGCCGGCTGCGACCTGGTGCTGCTGTGCAACCAGAGCCTGGGCGACGGCAGCGCGGTGGACGAACTGATCGACGGCTTGGCCGCCGCGCAGGCCGCGGGCCGCTGGCAGGCCAGCGCCGCCAGCGAGGCGCGCCGCCTGGCGCTGCTGCCCGAGACCCTGCCCCAGCCCTGGGACGACCTCATGGTGCAGCCGGCGTACATGCACGCGCTGGACCTGCTGCCGTAAACACGTTGCCAGGAGGAAGCATGCGCGTAGGGGTGTTGACCGGCGGCGGCGACTGCCCGGGGCTGAACGCGGTGATCCGCGCGGTCACCAAGTCGCTGATCCAGCATGGCCGCGGCAAGGGGCTGGAGGTGCTGGGCATCTATGACGGCTTCGAGGGCCTGATGAGCGAGCCCCCGCGCACGCGGCCGCTGGGGTGGGAGCAGGTGTCGGGCATCTTGCATATCGGCGGCACCATCCTGGGCACGAGCAACAGCGCCAACCCGCTCAAGGACGCGGCCACGCTGGAGCGGGTGGGGCGCAACGTCAAGCGCCTGGGCCTGGACGTGGTGGTGGCCATCGGCGGCGACGGCACCATGAGCCTGGCCCATGGCCTGGAGCAGGTGGGCCTGCGCTGCGTGGGCGTGCCCAAGACCATCGACAACGACATCGCGCTGTGCGAGCGCAGCTTCGGCTTCGACACCGCCGTGGCCACGGCGACGGATGCGCTGCGCCGCATCGAAAGCACGGCCTACAGCCACCACCGCGTGATGATCGTCGAGACAATGGGCCGCCATGCGGGCTGGCTGGCGCTGGAGGCCGGCATCGCCGGCGCGGCCGACGTGATCCTGCTGCCCGAGATCGACTACGACCTGCGCTCCGTCATCGACCGCTGCCGCGCGCGCGAGCAGCGCCAGCGCTACACCATCATCTGCATCGGCGAGGGCGCCAAGGAGCGCGGCGGCAGCCTCACGGTGCGCGAGCGCGTGGCGCACAGCCCCGACCCGGTGCGCCTGGGCGGCGTGGCCCATGTGCTGTGCGTGCGGCTGCAGCCGCACCTGAAAAGCGAGGTGCGCGCCACCGTGCTTGGCCATCTGCAGCGCGGCGGCGATCCCACGCCGTTCGACCGCGTGCTGGCCACGCGCTTCGGCCACCACGCGGCGCGGCTGGTGATCGAAGGCGCCTTCGGCCGCATGGTCACGCTGCAGGGCGGCCAGATCGGCAGCGTGGAGATCGCCCAGGTGGCCAACACCCAGCGCACCGTGCCGCTGCAGCACGAGCTGCTCACCATGGCACGCGACATCGGCGTGTGCCTGGGGGAATAGACGCCTGCCTGTTCTGTTGCTGCATATTCAGGAGCGTTCAGCGCTTGCTCCATAAGGGCCGGAGGCCTATTTCATCTGATTTCAGCCATGCCTTCGGGACGGTGTGAGGCTCAGGCGGCCGGGGCCCGCGCCCAGGCCAGAAGCGCGTAGGCGGTGCCCGCGGCATAGAGGGCGCCAAAGATGGGCTTGTTGTACTTGGCAAGCCAGCGCGGCAGGTAGATGTCGAAGTTCTCGCGCCGATCGTCCGTGTACCGCGCCGCAACGGCCGTCAGCGGGCAGGTCCATTGGTTGAGGGCCAGCACCAGCACCTCCACCAGCACAACGGCCGCCAGCTCGGCAGCTAGGCGGTGTGCGCCGTACAGGCTGGCCATGGGAATGGCCAGGATGCAGCCGGCAAAGAAGGCCCAGACCAGGGTGTGCAAGACCTTGACGGCTTGCAAATGGACGGAGTGATTCAGCATCGCCGGCAGTCTATGTCCCGTGACGCAGCGTTGGGCGTCAGCGGGCTTCACATGGTCGCTTGAGCCCGTACCCCAGGGGAATATGCATTATTGAGAATAAAAGTTTGCGTTTTTTGATTCGAAAGGGCATAATTCGTCGGCGCGCTGCCCACTGCTTGCTTCGGCGGCGCCCGTCTGACGGCATTCCAGTCCATCCTCTGTTCCGCCGCACTTCTTGCGAAGTCCGCCGGCTGTCACTCTTCCCTTCGCGGCAAGCCCACTGCAGATCCTCACCTTCTTTTCTGGATCTGCCCCTGTTTTCCCTGTACCACCGCGCAGCAGGGCTTTTCCCCCTTTTTTTTGATTCTCTGATGGAGCGCCACAACGGCGAATGTCCGTCAGTCCGCAATGCTTACACCACAAAACGCTGAGCGCGTTGGCAACTACGTTGTCACGCCGCTTACCCGAACGACCGATGTCGGGTTCGCCGCTTCGGTCTCCATCCGCCGAGGGATGTACGACAGAATTTTCCGATTCATCCCCCGCTTCACATGCGACGCACAAGCCGTCCAGTACGCCTTGGCCCAAGGGCGCAGCATGGTTCTGGAGAACCAGCTGGACTGATGCAGCCCGCTGTGGCCTCGGGAGGCACAGGGGCTGCGGACCCATTGCAGACACACCGGGAACGAATCTCGTATTCGCGCCCCGGCAGGCACGCTCAGGCACCCTACCAGGGGCGTCGTGCGGGCTTGGCGCAGCAGTCGGCTGCTTGCGCAATCGAAGCCAGGAGCGCCATGTGCGGCGCACAGGCTTCACTTCTTCTCATTTTTCCGCTCGGGACGGGCTTTGCACAGCCACTCCCTCTCTCTACGAAAGAAAGACACGTATATGAACAATCGACTGTATGTTGGCAACTTGGCCTATTCCGTCCGTGACGAATCGCTCATCCAGCAATTCTCCCAATTCGGGAACGTCACCTCTGCAAAGGTCATGATGGAGCGCGACACGGGTCGTTCCAAGGGTTTTGGCTTTGTTGAAATGGGCAGCGACTCCGAGGCCCAGGAAGCCATCAACGGCTTGAATGGCATGTTGGTGGATGGGCGCGCCTTGACGGTGAATATCGCACGCCCGATGGAGGCTCGGCCGAGTTCTGGCGGTGGGTCCGATCGTGGCGGCTATCGCGGTGGCCGCTATTAAAAAAGAGGCACCGGTCGCTGCTTTCGAAGCAGCATCACCACCGGTTCACCGGGCAGAGCGTCCAGCGCGGGTGCGCATTCGTTCAGGATAGATGGTCCATAGCGATGGACTCACGGTGATGCCCTTCAAAGAAGACAGGCATCCAGGCGTGAGGTTGTAGCAAAAACCGGCGCTAGCCCTTATGGAGCAAGCGCTAGAAGCTATCAAAACAAAAGCGGCCAATGGCCGCTTTTGTCTTTTTCAAGGCCGTGGTTCAGGCGCCCAGGTAGGCCTTGCGCACGTCGGCGTTGGTCAGCAGGTTGGCGCCCGTGTCCTCCAGCACCACGCGGCCGTTTTCCAGCACGTAGCCGCGGTCGGCGATCTGCAGCGCGCGGTTGGCGTTCTGCTCCACCAGGAACACGGTGACGCCTGCGGCGCGGATGGTCTGGATGATCTCGAAGATCTGCGCAATGATCAGCGGCGCCAGGCCCAGCGTGGGCTCGTCCAGCAGCAGCAGGCGCGGCTTGCTCATCAGCGCACGGCCGATGGCCAGCATCTGCTGCTCGCCGCCCGACATGGTGCCGGCGCGCTGGTTGGCGCGGTCCTTCAGGCGGGGGAAGAGCTTGAACGCATGCTCCATGCCGTCGTCGATGGCCGCGGCGTCCTGGAAGAAGCCGCCCATCTTGAGGTTCTCGACCACGGTCAGGTTCGAGAAGATGCGGCGCCCTTCGGGCGAGACGGCGATGCCCTTGCGCATGATGAGGTGCGTGGACTGCTGGGTGATGTCCTCGCCCTCGAAGCGCACGGTGCCGCCGCTGGCGCGCGGCGTGCCGCAGATGGTCATGAGCAGCGAGGTCTTGCCCGCTCCGTTGGAGCCGATCAGCGAGACGATCTCCCCCTGGTTCACATGCAGGCTCACGCCGTTCACGGCGCAGATGGCGCCGTAGTGCGTGGACAGGTCTTGTACTTGCAGCATGGGCGTCATCAGGCTTCTCCCAGGTAGGCCTTGATGACCCGTTCGTCGTTGCGGATGGCCTCGGGCTCGCCCATGGCGATGGGCTTACCGTATTCCATGACCAGGATGCGCTCGGACACGCCCATGACCAGGCCCATGTCGTGCTCGATGAGCAGCACGGCCACGCCGTACTGGCGGCGCAGCTGGTCGATCAGGCCCTGCAGGTCCTTCTTTTCCTGCGGGTTCAGGCCGGCGGCGGGCTCGTCGAGCATGAGCAGGCGGGGCTTGGTGATCATGCAGCGCGCGATCTCCAGGCGCCGCTGGTGGCCGTAGGCCAGGTTGCCGGCCTCGCGGTTGGCAAACTGGCGCAGGCCCATCACGTCCAGCCAGTGCAGGGCGTTTTCGACCTTCTCGGCCTCGCTGCGGCGGTAGCGCGCGGTGTTGAGCAGGCCCGACAGCAGCGGCGCGCGCGACTGGCGGTGCTGGGCCACCAGCAGGTTTTCCAGCGCCGTCATGGCCTTGAACAGGCGCACGTTCTGGAAGGTGCGCACCACCCCGTGGTTGGCCACCTGGTGGCTGCTCTGGCCCGCGATGCTCTGGCCCTGCAGCGCGATCTGGCCGCTGCTGGGCTGGTAGAAGCCGCTGATGCAGTTGAACACCGTGGTCTTGCCTGCGCCGTTGGGGCCGATGATGGCGAAGACCTCCTGGGGGCGCACGTCGAAGCCCACATGGTCCACCGCCAGCAGGCCGCCGAAGCGCATGCACAGGTCTTTGACTTCAAGCAGGGGGGCGCTCATGCGGGCACCTCCACGTGGTGTCGCTTCATGGGCAGCAGGCCCTGTGGGCGCCAGATCATCATCAGGATCATGACCAGGCCGAAGATCAGCATGCGGTACTCGGAGAATTCGCGCGCCACCTCGGGCAGCACGGTCAGGAGGATGGCCGCGAGGATCACGCCCAGCTGCGAGCCCATGCCGCCCAGCACCACGATGGCCAGGATCAGCGCGGATTCGATGAAGGTGAACGACTCGGGATTCACGATGCCCTGGCGCGCCGCGAAGAACGCGCCGCCGAAGCCCGCGAACATGGCGCCCAGTGTGAAGGCCGAGAGCTTGATCTTCATCGGGTTCAGGCCCAGCGAGCGGCAGGCGATCTCGTCCTCGCGCAGCGCCTCCCAGGCACGGCCGATGGGCATGCGGATCAGGCGGTTGCTGATGAACAGCGTGACCACGGCCAGCAGCAGCGCCATCAGGTACAGGGCGATCACCATGTGCAGCGAGCTGAACTCCAGGCCGAAGAACTGGTGGAACGTGGTGCCGCCCTCGGTGCTGGGGTTGCGTGCCATTTCCAGTCCGAACACGCTGGGCTTGGGAATGCTGGAGATTCCGTCCGGCCCGCCGGTGAAGCTGGTGAGGTTGACCAGCAGCAGGCGGATGATTTCGCCGAAGCCCAGCGTCACGATGGCCAGGTAGTCACCGCGCAGGCGCAGCACCGGGAAGCCCAGCACGAAGCCGAACAGCGCCGACGCCGCGCCGGCCAGGGGCAGGGCCTCCCAGAACGACCAGCCGGCCCAGTGGAACAGCAGGGCGTAGGTGTAGGCGCCCACGGCGTAGAAGCCGACGAAGCCCAGGTCCAGCAGGCCGGCAAAGCCCACGACGATGTTCAGGCCCAGGCCCAGCATCACGTAGATCATGGCCAGCGTGGCGATGTCCACCGCATTGCGGCCGGCGAAGAACGGCCACGAGGCGGCGAGCATCAGCGCCACGAAGATCAGCACCTTGCGCTGGTTCGGCGCCGCCTGCGGCAGGCTGGGCAGCGAGAGCTTGGGCAGCCGCGCGGCGAGCAGCGGCCGCAGCAGCTGCACCACGAACACGGCCAGGCAGCCCCACAGCAGCGTGCTCCATTCGGGCACGATGACGGTGCGCATGCCCGCGCGTTCCAGGTGCAGCGTGAAGATGGGCAGCACCACCACCGCGGCGAGCAGGGTGGCAATGCAGGCGTTGCGCAGATGGGTGGAAAAACCGGTGTTGTGCATCAGACCTTCTCCACTTCAGGCTTGCCCAGCAGGCCGGTGGGGCGGACCAGCAGGATCAGCACCAGCAGGCCGAAGGCCACGATGTCCTTGTATTCCGACGAGATGTAGGCGGCGGCGAAGGTCTCGGCCACGCCCAGGATCACGCCGCCGAGCATGGCACCCGGAATGCTGCCGATGCCGCCCAGCACGGCCGCCGTGAAGGCCTTGATGCCCGCCAGGAAGCCGATGAACGGATTGAGCTTGCCCACCGCCAGCGCGATCAGCACGCCGCCCACGGCCGCCAGCATGGCGCCCAGGATGAAGGTGAAGGAGATCACGCGGCTGGTATCGATGCCCAGCAGGTTGGCCATGTGCATGTCCTGCGCGCAGGCGCGCGAGGCGCGGCCCATGCGGGAATGCTTGATGTAGAGCGTCAGCAGCGCCATCAGCACCACGGCCACCACGATGATCAGGATGCGCGAGTAGGGCACATAGATCTCGAAGCCGCCTTCAGCGCCGAAGCGCAGCGCGCCGGGGATCAGCGAGGGCACGGCCATGTCGCGCGCTCCCTGGCCCAGGGCCACCCAGTTCTGCAGGAAGATGGACATGCCGATGGCAGAGATCAGCGCCACGAGCCGCGGGCTGCCCCGCAAGGGCTTGTATGCCACCTGCTCCACCACGAAGCCGTAGACGCCGGTGATCACGATGGCGACCACCAGCATCAGGCCGATGATGGCCCATATGGGCAGGCCGCTTTGCATGCCGATGGCCGACAGCGTGACCAGGCCGATGTAGGCGCCGATCATGTAGATGTCGCCATGGGCGAAATTGATCATTCCGATAATGCCGTAGACCATTGTGTAGCCGATGGCGATCAGGGCGTAGATAGCGCCCAGAGAAAGACCGTTGAACAGCTGCTGTAACAGCTGGGGTAAGAGATCAGACATGCGTGCCACCCCTCAACAGAAAAAGGCCCGAAGGGCCCGAATGCAATGAACCAAGGGTGCGCAGCCAGCGCTGCGCACCCTTGGGGCGGGGAGGGCGGATTACTTGGCGGCGACGGACTTGCTGCCGTCCTTGTGCCACTGGAAGACCTGGAAGTCGAAGGAGTTCAGGTCACCCTGCTTGTTCCAGGATACGGGGCCCAGCACCGTTTCGATGGTGCTCTTGTGCAGGTGGTCGGCCACCTTGGCGGGGTTGTCGCCCACGGCCTTGATGCTCTCGAGCAGCACCTGCGTGGCGGCGAAGGAGGTCAGCTGGAAGGCGCCGGAGGCGTTGCGCTTCTTGTCCTTGAAGGCGGCCACGACAGCGGCGTTCTTGGGGTTGGCGGCGAAGTCGGCGGGCAGCGTCACCAGCATGCCTTCCACGGCGGCACCGGCGATGGCGTTGACCTCGGGGTTGCCCACGCCCTCGGGGCCCATCATGCGCACCTTCAGGCCCTGTTCGCCGGCCTGGCGCAGCAGCAGGCCCATTTCGGGGTGGTAGCCGCCGTAGTAGACGAAGTCCACGCCGGCACCCTTGAGCTTGGTGATGACGGCGGAGTAGTCGCTGTCGCCGGCGTTGATGCCCTCGAACAGTGCCACGTTGATGCCGGCCTTCTTCAGGTCGTCACGCACGGAGGCGGCGATGCCCTGGCCATAGGACTGCTTGTCGTGCAGCACGGCCACCTTCTTGGGCTTGGCCTTCTCCGCAATGAACTTGGCGGCGGCGGGGCCCTGCTGGTCGTCGCGGCCGATGGTGCGGAAGATGAAGTGGTAGTTCTTGCCGTCGGTCAGGGCCGGGGAGGTGGCGGACGGGGTCACGACGACCACGCCTTCGTTGTTGTAGATGGGCGCGGCGGCGATGGAGGCGCCGGAGCAGACCGGGCCGATCACGTAGCCGATCTTGGCATTGACCACGCGGTTGGCGGCCACGGGGCCCTGCTTGGGTTCGCAGGCGTCGTCGATGGCGACCAGTTCGATTTTCTTGCCGCCCACGCCGCCCGAGGCATTGGCCATCTCGACGGCGGTGGTCACGCCTTCTTTGACCATGTCGCCGTACTGAGTCAGGGGACCCGTGGTGGGCATCACCATGGCGATCTTGACTTGCGCATGCGCGGTGGAGAACAAAGCGGCGCTGGCCAGGCCCAGTGCGGCAACGATGGTATGCATGCGGAATGGAGTGCTCATAGGAATCTCTCGACTTCGGATAAAGCGGTCTGAAAATTCAACAGGCCCCGGTAGGGGCCTGAGACTTAGACCACGAAGGTTAGCGATATGCGTGGTGCCGGAAAACAGGGTAACCGTGGGTGGCTCCGGCGTGCGGTTTTTGCTAGACGGGTGAATTCCACGCGGGAAGGGAGCCGCAGCGTCGCCCTGGCGGCTTACGGTGAACTGACGGGGATGTCCCTTGCATGGTTTTACCAGGGGCCCGGCCGCACCCTGTTGTTCAAATTTTGTTACAGGTCAAAAGATGCCTGAATCGGCGTCTGTGAAGCGTGAAAAGCTATTGTTTTAATAGCGATCTGCTTGTGCAGCCGTTCCGCCGTTCAGGGGAAGCTGGCTGCCTTGGGCGCGGGGGCAGGCTCCGGCGTATTGCCAGCCGTGGGCGCTTCGCCATGGCTGGCGGGTTGCAGCCTGGCGGCCGGCACGGGCGTTCCGGCGCGCCAGCGGCGCACCACGCGCTGGAAGATCAGAGCGTTGGGGATCTGCAGCAGCGTGTCGGGCTCGGGGGCGGTGGCGTCTTCCAGGGTGGTGTAGAGCAGGTTGATGTCTACCACGCGGCCCAGGGCGCCGGGTTTTTCCGCCGTGTCCAGCACTTCGATGTGGTCCCCCACGCGAAACGGCCCCACGGTGAAGATCAGGAAGGCGCAGAACAGGTTGGACAGCACGCTCCAGGCGGCGAAGAAGGCCACGGCGCCCACGGTGGCGAAGCCGGTGAAGGCCGTCCACAGCACGGCTGCGGACACACCCAGGCGCTCCAGCACCAGCAGGCCGGCGCTGCCGATGATGAGCCAGCGCACCACGGCGTTGAGGGGCGTCAGCAACTCGTGCGGAAACTGGTAGTGGTCGCTGGCCCGCAGGATGATACGCAGCAGCACCCGCTGCAGCAGCAGGGCCGCCAGCAGGATGAGCACGATCTGCACGCCGGGCACGATGATGTCGAGCCAGTCATGCATCCAGAGGGGGAGGGCGGCTTTCAGGCGCGGCAGCATGGCGATTCAGCAAGAAAAGGGCGTGGCACGGGTTCCGGGGGGCTCAGAGTTGCCGCTGCTCGACGGTGTCCATCTGCATCTCGAAGCTGAAGAAGCGGTCCCGGCCCTGGGCCTTGGCGGCGTACAGGGCCTCGTCGGCGCGCATGAGCATGCTTTCCGCGCTGGTGGTCTCGTCGGGCACGCAGGTGGTGATGCCGCCCGAGAGCGTCAGCATTTCGCCGTTGGGCGAGCCGGGGTGGGCGATGGCACGGGTCTTCAGCAGCTTCCCCAGCGCCCGGGCAAACGTCATGGCGCCCGAACGCGGGGTGTTGGGCAGGATCAGCGCGAACTCCTCTCCGCCGTAGCGCGAGGCCACGTCGCGCGGGCGCATGCAGACCTCGTGCAGCACGCGGCTGACCTCCTTGAGGCAGGTGTCACCCTGCACATGGCCCAGGGTGTCGTTGTAGCGCTTGAAATGGTCCAGGTCGCACAGCATCAGCGTGAGCGGCGTGCCGTCGCGGCGCGCCGCCAGGATTTCGCTGTGCAGGATGCGGTCGAAGCCGCGGCGGTTGACCAGGCCCGTGAGCGGGTCCATCTCCACCATCTCGTTGAGGCGCTGGTTGGCCAGGTGCAGCTCCTCGGTGAGCGCCACGAGGCGCCGGCGCATGTCGCGCAGCCGGCGCATGGCGCGCAGCTTGGCGGCGAGCACGATGGGCTTGACGGGCTTGACGAGGTAGTCGTCCCCGCCGGCTTCGATGCCGCGCCACACGTCCAGGTCGCCGTCCAGGCCCGACAGGAAGATGATGGGCGTCCAGCCGCCGGTCTCGGCCTCGCGCATGCGCTGCGCCACCCAGTAACCGTCGTTGCCCCCAGGCAGGCGGATGTCGAGCAGGACCAGGTCCGGGCGCCGCAGCTTGAACAACTGCAGGGCCGCGTCGGCCGACGCGGCCTCCAGCACCTCAGTGACGCCCACATGGCGCAGCTCGGAGGCCAGTGTGGCGCGCACCGCCGCCAGATCCTCGACCAGCAGCACGCTGAAGGGCTCCTGCAGAAAGTGGGGGAAGGCACTGGCGTTGTGGGGTGGGCTCATGAGGGCTCGCGGTACGCGGTGCGTTGGAGGTGATGGGGTGCAGCCCGCCCCGGAGGGCGGGAAGGGGTCAGTGCTCGCGGCGCAGGGCGGGGAACAGGATCACGTCGCGGATGCTGGGGCTGTCGGTGAGCAGCATCATCAGGCGGTCGATGCCGATGCCGCAGCCGCCCGTGGGGGGCAGGCCGTATTCCAGGGCGCGCACGAAGTCGTGGTCGAAGAACATCGCCTCGTCGTCACCCGCATCCTTGGCCTCCACCTGGGCGTGGAAGCGCGCGGCCTGGTCCTCGGCGTCGTTGAGCTCAGAGAAACCGTTGCCGAACTCGCGGCCGGTGATGTAGAGCTCGAAGCGCTCGGTGACCTCGGGGCGCTGATCATTGGCGCGCGCCAGCGGGCTGATCTCGGTCGGGTGCTCCATGATGAAGGTGGGCTGCCACAGCTTGTCCTCCACCTCTTCCTCGAAGTACAGCACCTGGAGGCTGGCCAGGGTGCGGGCGGACAAGCGGTCCTTCTCCTCCGTCTTGCCCAGCTTCTTGAGCGCGCCGATGAGCCAGGCGGCGTCATCCACATGCGCACCCGCCTCGGTGTACTGGAAGATGGCTTCGCGGATCGTCAGGCGCTGGAAGGGCTGCGACAGGTCCACCGCGCGTCCGCCGTAGGTCAGCTGCAGCGTGCCCGCGGCCTTCTGGGCCGCGTCGCGCACGAGCTGCTCGGTGAAGTCCATCAGGTCGCGGTAGTTCCAGTAGGCCGCGTAGAACTCCATCATCGTGAACTCGGGGTTGTGGCGCACCGAGATGCCTTCGTTGCGGAAGTTGCGGTTGATCTCGAACACGCGCTCGAATCCGCCCACGACCAGCCGCTTGAGGTATAGCTCGGGGGCGATGCGCAGGTACATCTCCTGCTCCAGCGCATTGTGGTGGGTGACGAAGGGCTTGGCGTTCGCACCGCCGGGAATGGGGTGGAGCATGGGCGTTTCCACCTCCAGAAAGCCATGCTCCATCATGAACGAGCGGATGCCGCCGATGGCCTTGCTGCGCGCCACGAAGCGGCGGCGCGCGGACTCGTCGGTCATCAGGTCCACATAGCGCTGGCGGTACTTCACCTCCTGGTCGGCCACGCCGTGGAACTTGTCGGGCATGGGGCGCAGGCTCTTGGTGAGCAGGCGCAGGCGGTCGACCTTGACCGACAGTTCGCCGGTCTTGGTCTTCATGAGCGTGCCTTCAGCGCCCACGATGTCGCCCAGGTCCCAGCGCTTGAAGTCAGCATAGGCCTCTTCACCCACGGCGTCGCGCGTCACGTACAGCTGAATGCGGCCACCGGTCTCGCCGAGCGAGCCATCCTGCAGCGTGGCAAAGCTGGCCTTGCCCATGACGCGCTTGAGCATCATGCGGCCGGCCAGGCTCACGGCCACGGCCTGCGCCTCCAGAGCCTCGTTCTCCAGGGGCGCGTACTGCTGCTGCAGCGCGGCCGCGTGGTGCTGGGGCTTGAAGTCGTTGGGGAACGCCACGCCGCGGCCCTGGGCCTGGCTCTCGCGCAGGGCCTTGAGTTTCTCGCGGCGCTCTGCGATGAGCTGGTTTTCGTCCGTAGGGGCAACGGTAGGGCTGGGCTGATCGGAAGACATAAGGAAAGTACGAAGATTGGCGGGAGAGCGTGGACAATGCTTGGCGACTCGCCGTGGTGCCCGCAGTTGCGCTCTGAAGAATCCCCCGATTTTAGGTGTTGGCGTGCCGGGGCTGCCGAGTAGGCCCGTGAGGCCGTTTCATTCACAGGAGAACATGAAGATCGCAGCCGTCGGCTCCAGGTGCCCTAGCCCCATTTTTCCTGCCGCCAGGGCGTGGGTGCGGTGACGTGTGATGCGGGATGTTGAGCGCCCTCTGCCACGCTCCGGTGCACATGGTGGCATTCGGAGGGCAGTGACATGGACCTTGGCGCAGCACGGTGCCTTCTTCGCCTCCGCCTGGCTCGTGTCCTGGTGGGCCGGAGCCGAGAGCTTTGGTGCCTGGAGCCAGGCGCTGGCGTTGGCGACCATGCTCTCCACCGTGGTCACCCTGCGTCTGGAATACGCAGGGCAGCTGGAACCGCGACAGCAGCGCGCGGATTCCCTGTTTGCCGCCGCCTGGCTATTGGCTGTGGGCTTTGGGGTGGCTGTGGGGGGGCTGGCCCTTGCAGCATGCCTGGCTTTGGGCGCTCCCTGGTGGCTTTGTGCAGGGGCCTTGGCGGTGGTGCCTCTGGCCGCGCTGCAGATCCGGGCCGCGAGTCTGGCCAGGGCCGGGCTGGTGGCGCGGGCTGCGGCAACACGCGCGGCGCCGGCGCTGTGGATGCTTGCGCTGCAGGTCGGGGCCGCCACAGCTGCGCGATCCGAGGCGGTCATCTGGACTTTGCCCATGGCCGCTGGAATCAGCTGGTGCCTGTCCAGACCATGGCATGGTCGAGCCGCAGGCGCCCACGGCAAGCGCCGGCTGCGCCGGTTGTTGCGCGCGCGTTGGGCCTTTGTGCGCGCAGAGTGGCCGGGCCTGTTGCTCAACACATCGGCCAATCATGGCCAGGTGCTCCTGGTGGGCTGGCTGGCGGGTAATGGAGCGGCCGGGGTGATGGCCCTGGGGCTGCGGGTGGCCATGCTGCCCACCAGCCTGGTGGGCCTGGCCTGGGCGGACAGCCTGCGTTCGCGGGTCATCGCGCATTCCTCCCGCGCGGCGGCGCGGGCCCTGGTGGTGGATGCGTTGCGGCGCATGGCCGTGTGGTCGGCGGGAATGCATCTGGTGGGGGCATGGGCCACCTGGTGGGTATTGCCGCTGCTGTTTCCGCAGCAGGGTTCGGTGTTGGTTGCGGTGGTGTTGCTGCTACTGCCGCTGGGGGCCGTGCGCATGGTGGCCAGCCCCATGGCCTTCTTGCTGGCCTGGCGTGGCTGGCTGGGCCTGAGTTTGCTGGGGCAGTGCCTGCTGTTTGGTGCCGCGCTGGGGGCGGCCGTGATTGGCGGCTGGTATGCCGGCGTCTCCGGGGTTGCCGCGATTTACGCCGTGGCTGCAGCCTGCGTGTATGTTGGCTATATCTGGTGGGGGCTGCGTGCCGTTCGCGCCGATACTTGAGCCTTCTGCAATTGATCGCACACCATGAACAGGCACGGCAAGGTTGGGGCGCAGCGCGAGGCGGCGCTGGAGCGCTCGTATTACACGGGCGACAGCAATTTCACGCCCGAGCATCTGCACTCCATGTCGTTCCAGATTCTGCAGTTGCGCAGTTTCCGACCGCGCCGGGTGCTGGAAATCGGCATCGGCAATGGCTTCGTGTCCACCTTCCTGCGGCAGGCGGGGGTCGAGGTGGTGACGGCGGACATCAATCCCGCCTTGGGGGCAGACATCTGCGCCCCGTTGGCCGACCTGCCGCTGCATCTGGCGGGAGAGCGGTTCGACGTGGTGGCGTGCTGCGAGGTGCTGGAACATATTCCTTTCGAGCAGTTCGGCGCGCATCTGGATGTGCTGCGCAGCCTGGCGCCCAATGCCTTCATTTCCTTGCCGGGGCATTTCCCGTGGCTGGGCCTGAGCGGGCGGCTGGGCGTGCACAACCGCTTCGTGGATGTCTGCCTGGGGCTGCGCATACCGTGCCGGCGGCGGTTGACGGACGGGCACTACTGGGAGATCGGATCGCAATGGCAGACGCGCAGGTCTGCACTGGTGGCCCAGATGCGCCAGCGGTACGCAGCGGTGGAAAGCGGTGTCTTTCCCATGCACCGCTACCACTACTTCTTTCGCTGTGCGGGTGAACGGGCGCCATGACCCTCGAGACAACGCCCTGGGCATGGCCTGGGCTGGAGCCTGGCGAGCCAGATCTGCTGTCGGTGATCGCCCCCTGCCGCAACGAGAGTGAACACATTCTTGCGTTCTGCCGCAATGTCGCGCAGCAGGAGCTGCCACCGGGCTGGCGCATGGAGGTCCTGGTGGCGGACGGCAACAGTGACGACGGCACGCGTGAAGCGCTGGCGCAGTGGTGCACCCAGGACCGGCGCTTTCATTGCGTGGACAACCCGGGGCGCATCGTTTCCATGGGGCTGAACCGGTGCATTGCCCGATCCAGAGGCGCCGTGATCGCACGCCTGGATGTTCACAGCCGGTACGCGCAGGACTATCTGCGGCAATGCATCGAGACCCTGCAGTCCAGCGGCGCCGACAACGTGGGCGGCGCATGGCACGCGCAGGGCGCAGGCACCATGCAGTGCGCGGTGGCTGCAGCCTTCCAGTCGCCCTGGGTGGCCGGCGGTGCACGCTCGCGTGATCTGCAGTATGCAGGGGAGGTGGACACCGTGTACCTGGGCTGCTGGCCGCGCGCTACCTTTGCCAAGGTGGGCGGCTTCGACGAGCAACTGGTACGCAACCAGGACGACGAGCACAACCTGCGCATCCGCCGCGCCGGCGGGCGCATCTGGCAGAGCCCGGACATCCGCTCCACCTACTTCCCGCGCGCGCAACTGGGGCAGGTGTTTCTCCAATATGCGCAGTACGGTTACTGGAAACCCTTCGTCATGCGCAAGCACGGGCAGGCGGCAGCGTTGCGGCATCTGGTGCCCGCGGTGTTCGTGGCCGCGATGGCGGTCGGTGCCGGGCTCGCAGCGGTGGCCAGCGTTGTGCCGCTGGCAGTCCTGCTGCTGGCCTATGCGCTGTTGTTGATCCTGGCGCTGCGGGGCATGCGCGGCGAACTGCTGCCAGGCATGGCGGTGCGCGTGGTGGCGGTCATCGCGGCCTACCACATCGGCTATGGCTGGGGTTCGCTGCGCGGGTGGTGGGACCTGCTGTGGCGCCGCGCGCCGCAGCACCGCTGGGGAGCCTTGACGCGATGAGGCACCCATCACCACAACCCGGGCCATGGGGGGCGGAGTCCGAGCGTGTGCGCGGGCGCTATGCCAGGCGGGATGGCGGCGCCGATGCGCGTCGGTATGGACTCATGGACCCCTATGCGCTGGCCGCCTGGCAGGAGCGCCAGCGTGTGTCGCTGCGCATGCTGGCCGCATCGGGGCTGGGAGCGCTGGCCGACCTGCAGGTGCTTGAGGTGGGCTGCGGCTTCGGCGGCAACCTGCAGGACCTGATCCGCGCCGGCGCCAGCCCGCAGCGGCTTCAGGGCATCGAGTTGCAGGAGGAGCGTGCGGCCGTGGCGCGCACCGTGCTGCCCGGCGCGTGTCGGGTCTGGTGCGCTGATGCGCTGGCACCGGCCATGCGGGCGCAGGTGCCGGATGCAAGCCAGGACCTGGTGCTGCTCTTCACCGTGTTTTCGTCGATTCTGTCGGACGCGGTGCAGCAGGCCTTGGCCGAGCGTGTGTGGCACTGGCTGCGGCCGGGCGGTGCGGTGCTGTGGCACGATTTCGTGGTGAACAATCCGCGCAACGCCGACGTGCGCGGTGTGCCGGTAAGCCGGGTGCGGGCGCTGTTTCCCGAAGGACGCATGCAGATGCGCCGCGTGACGCTGGCTCCGCCCCTGGGGCGCGCCGTCTGCCGTGTCCAGCCCGCGCTCTATCCCTGGGTCAATGGCATTCCGTGGCTGCGGACCCATGTCCTGTGTCTCATTCATAAAGAAGGGCGCGACTGAGCTCATGTCATCCGCATCGTCATTCTTACCGTTCGCACTTCCCGATATCGGCGAGGAAGAAGAGGCCGAGGTGCTGGACACGCTGCGCTCGGGTTGGCTGACCACGGGCCCGAAGACGCGCAAGTTCGAGGCCGCCTTTGCGGAGTTCCTGGGGGATGTTTCCCTGGAGACGGTTGCGGTGAATTCCGCCACCGCGGGGCTGCACCTGGCCCTGGA
The DNA here is from genome assembly GCF_059568935.1 of Diaphorobacter oryzae DSM 22780. Classification (NCBI taxonomy): domain Bacteria; kingdom Pseudomonadati; phylum Pseudomonadota; class Betaproteobacteria; order Burkholderiales; family Comamonadaceae; genus Diaphorobacter; species Diaphorobacter oryzae. Next base: position 128,783 of record NZ_JCANUL010000006.1, read on the forward strand.
GGCCCTGGGCATCGGCCCGGGCGACGAGGTCATCACCACCACGCACACGTTCACGGCGACGGCCGAGGTCATTCGCTACCTGGGCGCCGATCCGGTGCTGGTGGACATCGAACCTGATTCGCTGTGCATCGATCCGAAGCAGGTGGAGCAGTGCATCACACCGCGCACGCGCGCCATCATCGCCGTGCACTTTGGGGGGCGCAGCGCCAACATGGCGGCCCTGCTGGCGCTCGCGCGCGAACACGGGCTGAAGGTGGTGGAGGACGCAGCCCATGCCCTGCCGGCCACGCATGGCGGGCGCATGGTCGGCACGCTGGGCAGCGATGCCACGGTGTTCAGCTTCTACGCCAACAAGACCATGACCACGGGGGAGGGCGGCATGCTGGTGACGCGCAATGCCGCGTTGGCGCGCCGTGCCCGCACCATGCGCCTGCATGGCATGGACCGTGATGCCTTTGCGCGCTTCAACACCCCGGTGCCCGCATGGCGCTACGACGTGGTGGCGCCCGGCTTCAAATACAACATGACGGACATCGCGGCGGCCCTGGGCCTGGCGCAGCTGCGCAAGGTGCACCGCTTCCAGCAGCGCCGCGCGGCTATTGCCCGGTACTACCGTGAGGTGCTGGCCGGTCTGGACCTGGCGCTGCCGCCGCAGGCGGCCGAGGGCGATGTGCACGCCTGGCACCTGTTTCCCATCGAGGTGCTGGGCATGCCGCGCGATGCCTTCGTGGATGCCATGTTCGCCCAGGGCATTGGCATGAGCGTGCACTACATCCCTTTGCACCAGCATTCCTATTGGCGGGACTCCTGCGGCCTGGATGCGGCGCAGTTCCCCGTGAGCCAGGCGGTAGCAGAGCGCACGGCCTCGCTGCCCATCTACAGCCGCATGGACGATGACGCGGTGCTGCGCGTGGTGAGCGCCGTGCGGCAGGTGCTGGGGCGGGCATGACGCTCAAGCGGTGCGTGGATGTGGCCGGCGCCCTGCTGGGACTGCTGCTGGTGTGGCCGCTGGGGCTGGCGGTGGCCGTTGCGGTTCGCCTGGACTCGCCGGGGCCCGTGCTCTTTCGCCAGCAGCGCGTGGGGTGGCGGGGCCGGCTCTTTCGCATCCACAAGTTCCGCACAATGCGTGCCGATGGGTTGCCGGGGCCGCTGGTCACGGCGGGCTCGGACGCGCGCATCACCCGGGTGGGGCGTGTGCTGCGCCGCTACAAGCTGGACGAATTGCCGCAACTGATCGACGTGCTTCGCGGAGAGATGAGCCTGGTGGGGCCGCGCCCGGAGGTGCCGCGCTACATGGCCCTGTATGCGGACGGTGTGCGCCACAGGATTCTCTCGGTGCGGCCGGGCATTACCGACCCGGCGACGATCCTGTTCCGTGACGAGGAAAGCCTGCTCGCCGCGGCGCCGGACGCCGAGCGTGCCTATATCGAGACCATCATGCCCATCAAGCAGCGCCACTACCTCGACTACGTGGCGCACCACAGCGTGTCTGGCGACCTGGTCATTCTGCTGCGCACCGTGGGGGCGGTGCTGTCCACGCGCAGGGGAAAGGCATGAGCATGTGGGGAGGTATGCGCTGGAGCCGCGCCGTGCTGCTGTTCGCCCTGGCCGACGTGTCCATGGTGGCACTGGCCTGGTGGGCGGCCTTCTGGCTGCGGTTCAACTTCGAGATGCCGCATGAATACCTGAGCATGGCGCTGGACACCATGCCCTGGGCCGTGGTCTGCATGGTCCTGGGGCTGGCCGCCGCGCAGGTGCAGCGGCAGTCGTGGCGATACGTGGGCCTGGCGGATCTGCGCCAGCTTGCGGGGGGCGTGCTGCTGGGCGCGCTGGGCACCACGGCGTGCATCATGGTGCTGCGCTATCCCGGTTTCGCGCGATCGGTGTTCCCCTTGTTCGGGGTGCTGGCGCTGGTGCTGCTGGCCGGCGCGCGGGCCGCGTGGCGCACGCGGGCCGAGCGGCGTATGCAGCAGGGCCGGCAGGGGCAGACGCCGTTGCTGGTCGTTGGCACACTGGAAGAGGCGGACCAGGCCCTGCGCACGATCAAGGGGGCACCGGGCTGGCATGTGGTCGGCATTGTGTCGCCGCGCGACGAGGACACAGGCCGCAGCCTGCAGAACGTCAGCGTGGTGGGCGGCACGGGCCGGCTCGACAGCCTGGCGCGCGATCTGCAGACGCGGTCGGTTCTCGTGGCCAGCCCGCCGGGTTCGGCCCTGCGGCGCGACGTGCTGCTGCGCTGGTCGGGCGCCGGATTGAATCTGCTGTCCATGCCATTGGCCGGCCACTGGCTGAACGCGCCGGCCGCCGATCTGCGCAAGGTGGAGCTGGAAGACCTGCTGAGCCGCGCTCCCGTGGTGCTGGACGCGGGCGGGCTGGCGCATTGGCTGTCGGGGCAGACCGTGCTGGTGACCGGCGCCGGCGGCTCCATCGGGGCCGAGCTGTGCCGCCAGGTGGCACGCTTCGGCGTGGCGCGGCTGGTGTGCGTGGACGTATCGGAGGCGGCGGTGTACCCCCTGGAGCAGGAGCTGCGGGCGGCCCATCCGCAGATGCAGGGCTTTTACTACACCGCCAACGTGCGCGAGCGGGCGCGCATGGAGGCGATCGCCATGCGCCACCGGCCGGCAGTGGTCTTCCATGCGGCGGCCTACAAGCATGTACCGCTGATGGAAGAACTCAACGAGATCGAGGCCCTGCACACCAATGTGCTGGGCACGCTGCACATGGCGCGGCTGGCGGGGGAGTGCGGGGCCCGCAAGTTCGTGCTGGTCTCCACCGACAAGGCCGTGAATCCGACCAACGTCATGGGCGCCAGCAAGCGGCTGGCCGAGCGCGCCGTGCAGAGCGTGGCGGCCCAGTACCAGGGCGCGACGGACTATGTGGCCGTGCGCTTCGGCAACGTGCTGGGTTCCAGCGGGTCGGTGGTGCCCCTGTTTTCGGCGCAGATCGCGCGGGGCGGGCCGGTGACGGTCACCCACCCGGAGATCGTGCGCTATTTCATGACCATTCCCGAGGCCGCGCAACTCGTGGTGCAGGCGGGCTGGATGGGACGTTCGGGACAGATCTACGTGCTGGACATGGGCGATCCCGTGAAGATCGTCGAGTTGGCGCGCATGTTGATCCGCCTGTCGGGCAAGACCGAGTCGGAGGTGCCCATCGTGTTCACGGGCCTGCGGCCCGGCGAGAAACTCTACGAGGAATGGCTGGCGGACGATGAAACCACGCTGCCCACGCAGCACCCGCGGCTGCGCGTGGCTCGCCAGGGCGATCAGCTTCTGCTTGACCTGGCGCTGCTGGAGCAATGGGTGGATGGGTTGGGGCCGGCGCCACTGCCGCGCGCGCTGCGGGACGGCCTGCGGGAGCGGGTGCCCGAGTACCGGGCCGGGCCCTGACGGGGCCTGCGCTTGCGCGCTGCTACAGCGCGATCCCCGTGCGTTCCAGCACGTCGCCCACCAGCTCCAGGCGCACCAGCGGGTTGTCCAGCGTCATCAGGCGCTGCTTGAGTTCCAGCGGCACGGGCAGCAGCTCGCACCAGCGATTGGCCACCCAGCCGCAGTCCTGCAGCTGCGCGGGCGTGGGGGCGTGGTGGGGGCCTTGGCCGTGCTCGCGCTCCTGCAGCGAGGCCAGCACCTGCGCTAGCACGGCCGCCGTGCGCTGCAGGTCGTCCGGCACCGGCACATGCGGATCGACCGGCATCTGCTCCACGTCGGCGATCCAGAGTCCGTGCGGCAGATGGCTGTGGCGTGTGATGTGGAAGCGCTCCGTGCCGCGGCAGCGCAGGGTGATCAGCCCGGACTGCGGCGACTCCATCTGCTCGATGACGGCCAGGGTACCCATGTCGTGGAACTGTTCGTCGGGGGCACCGGCTCGGCGCACCTCCTGCCCCGCCGTGAGCGCCACCACGCCGAAGGGCGCGCCCGCATGCTGGCATTTGCGCACCATGTCCAGGTAACGCACCTCGAAGACGCGCAGTGCCAGCACGCCGCCTGGAAACAGCACGGTGTCGAGCGGGAACAGCGGGAGTGATGTCAGTGTCAGGGGATGGGGCATGGTGGTGTGCCAAGGCTGCGTCGCTATCATCCCACGTAGTGCCCGCGTCAGCCCTGTGCCGCGCCCGCGGCGGGCGTTCTTTTGCTGCTTCCCATGCTGTTCCAGATCATTTCCTTTCTTCTCGACGTTGCCGGCGGCCTGCTCACCGGCGCCTGCCTGCTGCGCCTGTACATGCAACTGCAGCGGGTGTCGTTCGCCAACCCCGTTGGGCGGCTGGTGTTCGCGCTGAGCGACTGGCTGGTGCTGCCGCTGCGCAAGGCCGTGCCGGCTGCGGGGCGCTGGGACCTGTCATGCCTGGCTGCCGCGCTGCTGCTGCAGCTGGCGCAATACCTGTTGCTGTGGCTGCTGTTGAGCGGCGCCATGGGGCTGGCCTGGCTGCCGTGGATGGCGCTCTTCGGCATGGCGCGGGTGGCCGTCTCGGGCCTGATGGGGCTGCTGATCGTCTATGCCGTGCTGTCCTGGGTGCAGACGCGCTCGCCCATCAGCGAGGTGATTGCCCGCCTGTGCGAGCCCCTGCTGCGCCCGGTGCGGCGCGTGCTGCCGCTGCTGGGCGGGGTGGATCTGTCGCCGCTGGTGGTGTTGGTGCTGCTGCAGGTGCTGATGATCGTGCTGGGGCACCTGCAGGCCGGCGTGATGCGGTGAGGCTGGATTATCAATAAAAATAGCTGCCAGCGCTTTTCTGTCAAGCGCTGGCAGCTATTGTTTTGGTAGTGAGTTTTTACGGAGCGGCGGCGGGCCGGGTCTGGCTGTCCTCGGCGGCGCTGTCGGGGGCCGTGATGGTGTCGTCTGCTTGCGGCTCCATGCCATCGGCGGCGGCGTTATCCGCGGCGCCGTCCAGCGCATCTTCCGTGGCGCCGGTGGCCTGGCGCACTGCGGCCTTGTCGCCGGCGCTGGCGAACTTGCTGTACTTGCCCAGCAGGCCCACAAGCTGGCCATAGATGCGCGGCGCGCCGGCCAGGCATTCGCGCTGCTCCATGTAGTCGGACTCGCCCGTGAAGTTGCCGACCAGGCCGCCGGCCTCGGTCACCAGCAGGCCGCCGGCGGCCACGTCCCAGATCGACAGGCCGGTCTCGAAGAAACCGTCGGTGAAGCCCGCGGCCACATAGGCCAAGTCCAGCGCGGCGGCGCCGGGGCGGCGCAGGCCGGCGGTGCGGGGCATCACGTCCGCCATCATGGCCAGGTAGCTCTTGAAGTTGTCGCCCGGGCGGAAGGGGAAGCCCGTGGAGACCAGGCATTCGCCCAGGCGCGTGCGCTTGCTCACGCGGATGCGGCGCTCGTTCAGGAAGGCGCCGCGCCCGCGCGTGGCGGTGAACAGGTCGTTGCGCGTGGGGTCGTAGACCACGGCCTGCTCCACCTTGCCGCGCACGGCCAGGGCGATGCTCACGCAATAGACGGGGAAGCCGTGGATGAAGTTGGTCGTGCCGTCCAGCGGGTCGATGATCCAGACATATTCGGAATGCTTGGAGCCGTGCTGCGTGCCCGATTCCTCGGCCAGGATGCCGTGGCCCGGGTAGGCGGTGAGCAGCGTCTCGATGACGGCCTGCTCGGCCGCGTGGTCCACTTCGGTCACGAAGTCGTTGATCTGCTTTTGCGAAATGCGCACCGCCTCCACGTCGAGGGCCGCGCGGTTGATGATGGCGCCGGCGGCGCGTGCGGCCTTGATGGCCACGTTGAGCATGGGGTGCAGATTGGACGACATGGATTGTGGGTAAGGAGCGGGCGGCGCGTGGCCGGGACAGCGCGGCCGGCGATGCGGGCGCAAAGCGTGCATTTTAACTGCGGGGGTTGCGGAGTGCACGCCCGGGGTCGCAGGCACCGGCCGGCGCGGGGGCAGGCTTGCGGCGACAATGGCGGGTTTTTCCGCCTGTGCGGCCCCTGAGCGCCATCGCCCCATGAAAACCCGCTTCATCCTCATCCACACCAGCCATGCCGGCAACGTGGGCGCCGTCGCGCGCGCCATGAAGACCATGGGCTTCGACGACCTGGTGCTGGTGGCCCCGCGCTGGGCCAACGTGCTGCGGCGCGAGGAAACCATCCAGCGCGCGAGCGGCGCGCTCGACGTGCTGGAGCGCGCCCGCATCGTGGCCACGCTGGACGAGGCGCTGGAGGGCATGAGCCACCTGTGCGCCACGGCCATGACGCCGCGCGACTTCGGCCCGCCCACGCGCACGCCGCGTGCGCATTTCGATTTGCTATTGAAAGGTGAGCTGTCAGCGCTTGATGGTAGGGCGTCTGAGCCTGATTTGGTGCCCAATGCGCAGCCGCCGCAGGAGAACAGGGAGGCTGGCGTGGCCTTCCTGTTCGGCTCCGAGCGCTTCGGCATGGCCAACGAGGATGTGTACCGCTGCCATGTGGCGCTCAGCATTCCCACGAATCCGCAGTTCGGCTCGCTCAACCTCGGCGCGGCCGTGCAGGTCGTCGCCTATGAGTGGCGGCAGGCGCTGGGCGGCTTTCCCGCGGCGGAGTCGGCGCCGCAGGGCGACCGCGCCGACGCGGCCCAGGTGGCGGGCATGCTGGCGCACTGGGAGCAGGCGCTCACCGCCATCGATTTCCTCGACCCCGCAGCGCCCAAGAAGCTCATGCCGCGCTTGAACCAGCTTTTCAACCGCGCGCAACTCACGCAGGAGGAAATCCACATTCTGCGCGGTGTCGCCAAGTCCATGATCCAGGCCGCGCAGTCAAAACGCTAGACTGCAAGGCTCCTTTCAGCTCTCTTCCGTCTGCTTCATGCTTGCCCGCCTGCGATCCGACATCCAGTGCATTCTTGACCGCGACCCGGCTGCGCGCAGCACCTGGGAAGTGGTCACCTGTTACCCGGGCCTGCACGCCATCTGGCTGCACCGGCCCGCGCACTGGTGCTGGACGCAGGGCTTCAAGTGGCTGGGGCGCTTCATCTCGCACTTCGCGCGCTGGTTCACGGGCATCGAGATCCATCCGGGCGCAAAGATCGGCGAGCGCGTGTTCTTCGACCACGCCATGGGCGTGGTCGTGGGCGAGACGGCCGAGATCGGCGACGGCTGCACCATCTACCAGGGCGTGACGCTGGGCGGCACGTCGCTCTACAAGGGCGCCAAGCGCCATCCCACGCTGGGCAAGAACGTGGTGGTGAGCGCGGGCGCCAAGGTGCTGGGCGGCTTCGAGGTGGGCGACGGGGCGAAGATCGGCTCCAACGCCGTGGTCATCAAGCCCGTGCCCGCGGGAGCCACGGCCGTGGGCATCCCGGCGCGCATCATTCCTTCTAAGGAAGGGCAGAGCGCCGATGTGACCGAGCCGCACAAGCCCGAGGAAGCCAAGTTCAGCGCCTATGGCGTGACGCAGCAGCAGGACGACCCGCTGACCCAGGCCATGCGCGGCCTGATCGACTCGGCGTCCACGCAGGAGCACCAGATCGCGCTGCTGTGGCAGGCCATAGAAAAGCTCTCGCAGGCCACGCCGCAGGGCGCCGGCTGCGTGCCCCAGGATGCCGTGCGCTGCGAGCAGTTCCAGGCTGCCAAGCTCAACGACATCATCGGCAAGTAGCCGTGCAGCCTGCACCGATCCAGCGGCGCTTCGATGCCCTGTGCTTCGACTGGGGCGGCACCCTGATGGCCGAGCGGGGCGGCCCCGACGAGCTGCCCATGGCGCAATGGCCACAGGTCTGGCGCATCGACGGCGCCCTGGAACTGCTGGCACGACTGCATGCCCAAGGCGAACGCCTGTGCATTGCCACCAATGCGTCCGTCTCGCAGCGAGCCGACGTGCAGCAGGCCCTGCAGCGTGCGGGGCTGCTGCGTTTCGTGAGCGACATTTTTTGCTACGCAGACATCGGTCACCGCAAGAGCGATCCCGCCTTCTGGCGGGTGGTGCAGCAGCGGCTGGGCCTGCCGGACCTGTCGCGGGTGGCCATGGTGGGCGATTCGCTGGACCAGGATGTGCTGGGACCGCTGCGCTGTGGTGTCGGTGCCGCCGTCTGGTTCAACGCGGGCGGGCGCCAGCTTCTGCCGGCCGGCCTGCCGCCGGTTGCCATGGCCCCATGCCTGGCGGCCGTGGCGGACCTGCTGTACGCGGCGGCGCCAGCGCCGCGATGACTGTGGAGGCGCCGCGCAGGGATGTCCGCGCGCAGGCCCCGACTGGGATGGATAAGGAGAGAGCCCCGTGGATGTGACCCAAGCCCTGAGCCAGCGCCGTTCAGTGCGCGCGTTTCTGCCCGATGCGCCCCCGGTGGCGCTGGTGCAGCAGTTGTTGGAGGAGGCGGCACAGGCCGCGTCGGGCGGCAACCTGCAGCCCTGGCGCGTGGTGGCGCTGGCCGGAGAGCCCCTTGAGCGCTTGCTGGCGGCCGTTGCCGGTGCGCAGGCCGAGGAGGAGGCGGGCAACCAGTCCTATCCGCCCGGCCTGTGGGAGCCCTACCGTACGCGCCGTTTCGCCAATGGCGAGGACCTGTACCGCACCCTGGGCATTGCCCGCGATGACAAGGCCGGGCGGCTGCGGCAACTGGCCAAGAACGCCGAGTTCTTTGGTGCGCCCGTGGGGGTGTTCGTGTGCGTGGACGAGCGCATGGGGCCGCCGCAATGGGTGGACCTGGGCATCTATCTGCAGTCCCTGATGCTGCTGGCCGTGCGGCATGGCCTGGCCACCTGCGCCCAGGGCTTCTGGCGCCGCTATGCCGGCACGCTGCAGCAGCAACTGAACCTGCCCGAGCCCTATCGGGTGGCCTTCGGCGTGGCACTGGGCTACGAAGACCCGGCCGCACCCATCAATGCACTGCGATCCACGCGGGCCCCCTGGGCCGAGTGGGGCGAGCTGCGCGGCCTGGCATGAGGCGCGGATGAGGCGCGGCGGGCCCTGCCGCGCCGGCGTGGCAGCGTTCAGTGGGGCTTGATGGCGACCTTCAGCACGCCGTCGCGCTGGTGGGAGAACAGGTCGTAGGCCTCCACGATGTCGTCCAGCTTGCGCTGGTGCGTGACCAGCACGCCCAGGTCCAGACGCTGGGCGGCTATCACGTTCATCAGGCGGCGCATGCGCTCCTTGCCGCCGGGGCACAGCGCGGTGCGGATGGTGTGGTCGCCCAGGCCGGCCGCAAACTGCGCCAGCGGGATTGACAGGTCTTCCGAATACACGCCCAGGCTGGACAGCGTGCCGCCGGGCTTGAGCACCTTCAGGGCCTGGGCGAACGTGGTCTGCGTGCCCAGCGCCTCGATGGAGCTGTCGGCACCCTTGCCGCCCGTGAGCTTCATCACCTCGTCCACGATGTCCACGTTGCGGAAGTTCAGCGTCACGTCGGCGCCCAACTTCTTGGCGATACCCAGGCGGTGGTCGTTGCCGTCCACGACGATGATGGTGGTCGCGCCCAGCAGGCGCGCGCCCGCCGTGGCGCACAGCCCGATGGGGCCCTGGGCCAGCACCACCACGGTGTCGCCGATCTTGATGTTGGCGTTTTCTGCGCCTCTGAAGCCGGTGGACATGATGTCCGGGCACATCAGCACCTGCTCGTCGGTCAGGCCGTCGGGGATGGGAGCCAGGTTGGCCTGGGCGTCGGGCACCAGCACGTATTCGGCCTGGGCGCCGTCGATCAGGTTGCCGAAGCGCCAGCCGGCCGTGGCCTTGTAGCCGTGGCAGCCGCACAGGCCGCGCGCCGCCAGGTAGCTGCCGTCCTGGCTGGGGAAGCCGTCCTGCGCGGCATAGCTGTTGAAGTTGGGGCAGATGGCGCCGGCGATCACGCGCTGGCCCTCCTGGTAGCCCTGTACGGCGCTGCCCAGCTTCTCGATCACGCCCACGGGTTCGTGCCCCACGGTCAGGCCCTTGGCCACCGGGTACTCGCCCTTGAGGATGTGCACGTCCGTGCCGCAGATGGTGGTGGTGGTGATGCGCACCAGGGCGTCGTTGGGCCCTACGTCGGGAATGGGTTTGTCGGCCAGCTCGATGCGGCCCTTTTCGACGAAGACGGCGGCTTTCATCATGGAGGTCATGGCGATGCTCCTTTCGCGTGGAAAGCGCCACATTACGCCGTGTGCGGGGCCGTGCGGCCACGTCCCTGTGGACTGGTCAGGTATCTGGCCGTGAGGGCCGGCCCTCAGCGGGTGCGAATGGCCGATTTGGGGCGGAATGCCTTGCAGACCTCGGGCCGCGTCTCGAGGTACGGCCCGCCGATCAGGTCGATGCAGTAGGGCACGGCCGCGAAGATGCCGGGCACAAGCTGCGCTCCGTCCGCGTCCTTGAGGCCTTCGAGCGTCTCGGCGATGGCCTTGGGCTGGCCCGGCAGGTTGATGATCAGGCTTTGTGCGCGGACCACGGCCACCTGGCGCGACAGAATGGCCGTGGGCACGAACCGCAGGCCGATCTGGCGCATCTGCTCGCCAAAGCCCGGCATTTCCTTGTCGGCCACGGCCAGCGTGGCCTCGGGCGTCACGTCGCGCAGCGCGGGGCCGGTGCCGCCGGTGGTCAGCACCAGGCTGCAGCCGGCATCCACCAACTCGATCAGCGTGGCGCTGATGCGGTCCTGCTCGTCAGGGATCAGGCGCGGCTCGAATTGCAGGGGGTTGTGCAGCGCGCGCTTGAGCCAGTCGTGCAGCGCGGGCAGGCCTTTGTCCTCATAGGCGCCCGAGCTGGCGCGGTCGCTCACGGACACGATGCCGATCTTCACGGCGTCGTAGAGGGGAGTGGTCTTGGCGTCAGGCATCGTCTTCGCGCTCCTCGTCGGCGGCCTGGGCACCGGCCTCGGCCATTTGTTCGCGCACGAGCTGGAACAGCTCGCGGTAGGCGCGTCCCTTGCGCGGGGCCAGGCCCTGCGAGACGGCGGCCTTGTCCTCGGGCGGCGCGTCCTTGCGCGCCTGGCGGATCAGGGCGCGGACCTGCTGCGTGTCGGTGCGCGGGAACTGCTCCAGCCACTGGGGCAGGGCGTCATCGTCGGCGATCAGGCGGTCGCGCCAGTGCTCGGCCTGGTGCAGCGCGAGCTTCTCCGCCGCCGAGCCGTTGTGCTGCTCGTCCAGGGCGGCCTGGATGGCCGCCACGGTGTCGTCCTCCAGCTTGCGCATGAGCTTGCCGACAAACTGCATCTGCCGGCGCTTGCCCTCGAAGTTGGTGATGCGCTTGGCCTCGGCCAGTGCCTCCTGCAGCTTCTCGGGAAGCGCCAGGCGCGCGAACAGGTCGCCGCGCAGCGTGAGCAGGTCGGCGCCCAGCTGCTGCAGCGCCTCCATCTCGCGCTTGAGGTCGGTCTTGGTGGAGCCGGTCGTGCCTTTGAGTTCGGCCTTCAGTTCCAGGTCGAGTTCGCTGCCTTCGGCAACGAAGTGACCCTTCACGTAGTAGCCTTTTTTGGGTTTGCGTGACATGGTGAGGCGAGGGGAAAAAGGGGCCCGCAGCCCGGTGGCTGCAATGGCGTACGCTGCGCGGTGGCGCAGGGCGGCAAGTATCATAGCCGCCGATATGAATACACCCCGCTCCAGCGCCACGGGCGCCGTCTCCTCCCAGCCCGACAGCGGCTTCAGCTACACCCGCGAGTTCTTTGAAGGCCTGGTGGATCACGCACTGGCGCATGCCAGGAAACTGGGCGCCACCGATGCCGGGGCCGATGCCTCGGAGGGCTGTGGCCTGTCGGTGAGCGTGCGCAAGGGCGAGCTGGAGACTGTGGAGCGCAACCGCGACAAGTCGCTGGGCGTGACGGTGTATGTGGGCCGCCGCCGCGGCAACGCCAGCACGTCGGACTTTTCCGCCGAAGCCGTCGAGCGCACGGTGCAGGCTGCCTATGACATCGCCCGCTTCACGGCCGAGGACCCGGTGGCCGGCTTGCCCGACGAGGCCGACATCGCCCCGGCGGACACGCACCGCGACCTGCAGCTCTTTCACCCCTGGGACGTGTCCAGCGAAGAGGCCGCACGCCTGGCGCTGGAGTGCGAGGCCGCCGCGCTCAAGACGCACCGGCGCATCACCAACAGCGAGGGCGCCGGCGTGTCGGCCCAGCAAAGCCATTTCTTCAGCGCCCACACGCGCGGCTTTCGCGGCGGCTACGCCAGTTCGCGCCACAGCATCTCGGTCGCTCCCATCGCCTCACTGCCCGGGCGCAATGCCGAGATGCAGCGCGACGCTTGGTATAGCTCCATGCGCGACGCGCGTGAGCTGGCCGCACCCGAAGCCGTGGGCCGCTATGCCGCGCAGCGCGCCCTGAGCCGCCTGGGCAGCCGCAAGATCCCGACCACCGAATGCCCGGTGCTGTTCGAGTCGCCCCTGGCCGCCGGCCTGCTGGGCGGCTTCGTGCAGGCCGTGAGTGGCGGCGCGCTGTACCGCAAGAGCAGCTTCCTTCTCGACTCGCTGGGCAAGCAGGTGTTTGCCAAGCACATCAACGTGAGCGAAGACCCGTTCGTCCTGGGCGGCAAAGGCAGCTCGCCGTTCGACGAAGAGGGCGTGCGCGTGGCGCCGCGCCAAGTGGTCAAGGGTGGCCGCGTGGAGGGCTACTTCCTCAGCACCTACTCGGCGCGCAAGCTCGGCATGAAGACCACGGGCAACGCCGGCGGTTCGCACAACCTGGTGCTGTCGTCGCGCCTGACCCAGGCGGGGGACGATCTGGACGCCATGCTCAGAAAACTGGGCACGGGCCTGTTCGTGATCGAGCTCATGGGCCAGGGCGTGAATTACGTGACGGGCGACTACTCGCGTGGCGCCAGCGGCTTCTGGGTGGAAAACGGCCAGATCGCCTACCCCGTGCACGAGATCACCATTGCCGGCAACCTCAAGGACATGTTCCGCGGCATCGAGGCCGTGGGTGCTGATGCCTATAACTACGGCGCCAAGACCGTGGGCTCTGTTCTCATCAACCGCATGAAGGTGGCGGGTAGTTGAGGCGGCATCCGCCGCTGCAGCCATATTCCAGCCGATTGGGTGCATCGGTGCATCCACTTCGGGGTGGCCGGACAGAGGCCCGACAGGGGCAATGACTGCGCTCGGTGTCGAGCGCACCTGGGTGGTTACGGCAATCCAGCAGAATTGCCAGGTGGGAACCGGAGGCATGAAGCACCTGGGCACTTATCGCAGGATATGAGGAGAGAGCCCATGCGTGGTTTGCCAGCTTTGGCACGCTGAGCACCCGCTTGGAGCGGCGTTTGGACTGACCGCCTGCGATGGTTCCGCTTGATCAGGATCCGATACTGGTAGGCGGAGTTTGGCCAGAAGCAGTCGTTAAAGCGAGATGAAGGCTTTTGCGCAGAGGTATAGGCCAACTCCAAAAACCAGATGCGTAGCCAGACCCGCTATGCGACTGCGCCATGGTCGAGGTGTTTTCGCACTTGCCAATCCTGCTCCAAGTGCTGGCTGCAATACGACCCACGGGAAAAATACTGTAGCTACACCAAAAATCAGTGCTGGAACCAATGTAGGCGCCTCGATCCAATGATGCCCTGCAACGAAGACAAACATCAGCGCGAAAACGATTCCAGTCAGATAGTGCAACGTCCAGCCAAGAAATTTCTCACTGCGCACAGTTTGGGCTTCTTGGATGCGCTGGTGGAACCAGATGCCGTTTCGCCAGTGAAGGCACCAACGCCCCAGCATGGCGTAGTTCAAGGTGGTTACTCCCATGCGACGAAGCACGGCAGACCACAGGTCCATCAGTAAAGTAGCACCGATACCGAGGCCAAAAATCAGCAGCCAAGTATTTGTAAGCTTAATCATTTCTTCGTATTGCTTCCGAGGATTACAGTGACGGGAATCACTGTAAAAGCTCAAGTGCACTTGAGCGCAAGGCCTGAATATGGACATCTCAGAAGTAGCAAAACGAACGGGGCTATCCGTACCGACACTCCGCTTCTATGAAGAGAAGGGACTGATCCATTCCATCGGAAGACATAGGCAGCGGCGACTGTTTGACGCCCAGGTTTTAGAGCATCTATCGGTCATTGCTCTTGGGCGGGCAGCTGGATTTTCGCTGAACGAAATTCGGTCTATGTTGCCTCCTGATGGAAAAATACAGGTGCACAGAGAAATGCTGCTTACCAAGGCCGATCAGGTGGATAGGTCCATTAAGCAATTAAAGGCCGTGCGTGAAGGCTTGCGACATGCGGCCAACTGTCCGGAAAAGAATCATCTCGATTGCCTAACGTTTCAACGGCTGATGCATGCAGCCCTGGCGGGGAGGATTCACCCACTCACAGTGGCAGTCAGAAAAGCTAGGTCAACTTGAATGCCTGCTTTGGGTGCTGACGATGGCGGCCGCCAAGCGCGCCCCCGCTGCGTGCCAGAAAGCAGTGGCTGGGTTCGGCGGCCGGGGCTGGCTGCTCACTGCTGCTGCCCGGTGTACTGTGGCCACGGGTCTGCTGCGACTTAGCTGGCGCTATGCCATTGACTGCTTTCCCGTCACCTGTACTGGCGGTTTCGGCCCAAAGCCGCCAAGCACTCTTGCCGTGGTGCAACGACGGCGCGTTGCGCGAAGTTGTCGCTGTACCGAGGAGCATTCCTCAAGCACTCGGGCACCCCGGACGAAATGGCGGCTGTCAGGCATGGCCTCACCGGGCACCCTGCCAGGCGTTGAAGCGGGCCTCCGCGTCGGCAAACATGACCTTGACCCGCTCGACCTCCCACGGCCCCTCGGCGAGAGTCTCGTGGTCCCACATGCTGCGAGGCTCGGGCGGCGCAAAGAAATCGCCGCCATAGACGTGGATCGCGCAGGTCATCTTGCCAATCGGGTTCAGCACGGAGTGAATCGCATCGCGCTCCAGCGTCGTGATGTCGCCGGCACCCAGAGATTTCGCACTGTGTGCCTCAAGGCCGCCCGCGGTGCGTCGCCAGAACACGTTGTCCTCGCGGCCCGTGTAGATGCCCACCACTGAAAACATATGGTGGTCGTGCGGCATGAGGCTCATGCACGGGGCCCACACGAAGTTGATGATGGTCAGGTTCGGCGCTCGGTACAGCGTGTTGATGCCCGCATGGGTTGGCTCGCCGAGCTCGGAGATAACGCGCGCGCCATCCGATACCGCCGCTGCGACGAGTTCACTGATCGCAACTTCGCCTTCGTCTACGCTCTGGATGCAGTCCGCAATGAAACGATCTTTGTCGAACATGATCGGCGCTCCTTGATGCTCGCCTCCTTTGTAGTCAGCCAGCCGGACGTCTGCAACCTGATGGTTCACTAGGCCCTGATGGTTGCATGGTGGAAGTTTTGAGGGGCTGCAACGGGTCGAACTCTGCTGGTCAAGCGCAAGCGGCACAGGTGGTCGGCCCACTAGGAATGTGCAGTGAGGATCTCGTTCGGCAGATGCCCCCTTGTGGCCGGCGACAGCCCTGGGGTCGGCCGCACCGCGCTGCATGCGGCGCGGTTCTGGGGCATGATCCGGCCCACTTTTGCGCCGCGGCGGTCTTGGCGGGCGGGCACAACACGGGGAGCTTCAGGGTGGTATTTGCAGGCGTAGGCGGCGCATGGCGCTGCGGCGGGCCCATGTGCGGGGCCTGGGCATGAGCGCATCGTTATCGCGGGCCGACTGGGCCAAGGCGCTGGTGGTGATCGTGGTCTGGGGGCTGAACTTCGTGGTCATGAAGTGGGGGCTGGCCACGCTGTCGCCGCTGATGCTGTGCGCGCTGCGCTTTTTGCTGGCCTCGCTGCCCTTTTTGCTGCTGGTGCGCCCGCCCCAGCATCTTTCCTGGGGGCTGCTGGCGGCCTATGGACTGGTGCAGGGGGTGGGGCAGTTCGGCCTGCTGTTCACGGGCATGCAGCTGGGCATGCCGGCGGGCATGGCGTCCGTCGTGCTGCAAACGCAGGCTTTCATCACCATGCTCATGGCCGCAGCGGTGCTGGGCGAGAAGCCCCAGCGCTGGCAGTGGATCGGGCTGTGCATCGCCATCGGCGGGCTGGCCTTCATCGGCGCGGCCCATGGCGACAGCCCGGCCGACATGACGCTGGCGGGCTTCATCCTCACCGTGGGCGCGGCGGCCATGTGGGCGGCCTCCAACCTGCTCACCCGCCTGGCGGCGCGGCAGGGGCCGTACGAACCCGTTTCCTTCATCGTGTGGACCAGCCTGTTCCCCATCGTGCCGCTGCTGCTGCTGTCGCTGTGGCTGGAGGGGGGCGACGCCATGGCGCGGCAGTTGCAGTCCATGGGCTGGCGCGAGCTGGGCGTGGTGGCCTATCTGGCCCTGCTGTCCACGCTGCTGGGCTACGGCCTGTGGACGCGCCTGCTGCAGCGCTATGCCGCCAGCACGGTGGCGCCGCTGTCGCTGCTGGTGCCGGTGGTGGGCCTGCTGTCGGCCATGCTGCTGCTGGACGAGCGGCCCACGGGCTGGCAGTGGCTGGGGACGCTGGGGGTGCTGCTGGGCATGGTGATCAACCAGTTCGGCGGCAAATGGGCACGGCGCGCCTAGGTTTTTGCTAAAAAGGCCTCTGGCGCTTGTGTATCAAGCGCTAGTAGCTATAAAAATAATAGCATTTTGCGGGCCGCCGCCTGGGTGCTGGCGACGGCCTGCGCGCGCGGGTGCGTGCGAGGTCAGCCGCCGCGCACCATGGACAGGATCTTGGCCGTGTCCAGCTGGCGCGCGGTCTCCTGCATCTGCGGCAGGTAGCGCGACTGCAGCTGGCGCCCGTCCTGCATGACATGCTGGTAGGCGTCCTTGAGCATGTCGGTGGACAGCACGCGGCCGCCCGCGTAGTACTGGTTGGCCACATGGCCCAGGGCGTAGGTGGCGGCAAAGCTCATGCCGCTGCTCACGGCCTGGCGCCCCAGGCCGCCCAGCAGCCCCTTGCCGGCCTTGCCCAGCAGGCCGCTGAGCAGCTTGCGGCCCGCCTGCTCCAGGTACTGCGACGTGAGTCCCACGCCCAAGGCCGCCAGGAAGTCCTTGATGTGGCCCTTGTCCAGCTCGTAGCCGTAGCTCTGGCCGATCTGGTAGACCAGCCGCATCTGCAGCGGAATGATGGCCAGGGTGGAGAGGTTCTCGGGCAGCAGCTCGATGGCGCCGTTCATGATCGACGCCTTGAGGATCTTGCTGTCCATCTCCGCCGCGGACAGGCTGCCGGGGCGGCGCTGCGAGGGCGGCGTGGGCATGGCGTCTGCCGCTGCGGGGTGCGGCGCTGCGCCGCCGGGGGACTGCACCACGGCATCGGGCAGGTCCAACTCCAGCGGGGCGTTGACCACGGCCTGGGCTTGGGCCTCAAAGCCGGCGGCGGGTGCCGCGGCCGCACTTCCGCCCAGGCCCCAGGCCTGGCGCAACTGGCCCAGGAAGGCCTCTTCCTTGGGGCTGGTGTGCCCGTCGGCGTCGCACACGCATACGGCCATCTCGTAGGCCAGCTGGCGCGAATCGGGCGTGGTCAGGCGGCCGAGCACGTCCGCCAGCTGCACGCGGCGCAGCAGCACGTCCTGGTACAGACCGGGCAAGTTGACCTGCTGGTCGCCCGCCAGTCCTTCCGCCACCTGGCGGATCTGCTCTCGTTCGCGGTCATGCTTTTCGCCGTCGGCGTAAGACGCCAGCAGGCACACGGTCAGCGTGGCGCGGATTTCCTCAGCGGTCATGGTGCTCCAAAGGGTTGGTTGCGAAGTCGGTGGGTGGGATTGCGGCGCGGCCGCGAGGTTCCCTCGGGCCGTCCACCCCGGGCCGGCGGCGCCAGCGCCCCGGCAGCGTCGGAATGTGCCGGAAAACACGGGCCCCGGGGCCATTTTCCGGGCTGGGGGCGAGGCTTTGGGCCTGCGCCGGTATCCGGTCACCCGAAGGCGATCTGGTAAGGGCGCGCGATGGCCTCGCGCAGCTGGCCCAGGGAGAACACGCGCCCGAACTCGGCGAACTTGCGCCCGCCAAACCACACCTGCACCACGGGCAGCGAGAACACGCCCTCCTGCGCGCAAAGCCCCGATGCGGCTCCCTGGCAGTCGATGTAATAGCTCTCCAGCGCCGGAAACTCGTCTGCCAGCAGGGCCTCCAGCTTCGGCTTCAGCGCCTGGCATACGCCGCAGGCCTGACCGCCGAACAGCAGCAAGACCGCCTCTTGCCTGTGCCTGCTCAGTTCTGCCTGGTCGTCGATCGTCTGCATGGGGTTACCGGTGGGCGCGGTCGGGGCGCGGATTCAGGGGTGCGAGGGGGCCGATTTTTTCCACCTGCGCAATTTGGTGCGGGCGCTTTTGTACGGGGCGATGGTGTTCACCTGAATCCATTTGGCCACGGGCCATTTCTCGCCGGCCCAATGCCGCATGCCGATGCGAAACAGCTCGTCTTCGGTGCAGGTGTCGATGAACCGCCATATGCGGCCGACCAGCAGCTCGAATGCCGCCAGCAGGCGCTCCAGTGTATGGCCGCTGCGGGCCTGGTGGAAGGAGTTTGCCAGCAGGCCGAGCTGGTTCCACTTGAAGCCGGGTGCCGGCATGTCGACGGCTTCGCCCCGGGCCTCCAGCGCGTCCCACGACAGGAGCAGCCTGCCCCAGCCGATCTGGTAGGCGATGAGGTCGCAGGGCGAGATGCCGCCTTCGAGTCCGGCGCAGCGTTCCTGGGCAGGCGGGATGGAGGCGGCCTCTTCGTGCAAGCGGGCGTAGGCGCTTTCCAGCTCCTTCAGCAAGTCGGCTTTGTGGGTGGCAATGGGCATCGGGCTCCTTGGGTTTCAAAGCATCTTGCGGCTGCGATGCCGGCGGTGCCCCGTATTTGTACCAGCAGGTGCCCGATGCGCCGTGGCGGGGCGCCCACCCCACAACAAGAAAACCGCCCTGGGGCGGTTTTGGGGGGGCTAGGCATCGCGCCATCCCTTTCCCGTGGGCGGGAGGGATGGGCGGGGGGCGTCAGGCCGTGGCGACCTCAATGCCCTTGAACTCGCCGCTGGCGATGCGCTTTTGCCATTCGGCGGGGCCGGTGACGTGAGCGCTGGTGCCGCCGGCGTCCACGGCCACGGTCACGGGCATGTCCACCACGTCGAACTCGTAGATGGCTTCCATGCCCAGGTCTTCAAAGCCCACCACCTTGGCGGCCTTGATGGCCTTGCTGACCAGGTAGGCGGCGCCGCCCACGGCCATCAGGTAGGCGCTCTTGTGGTTCTTGATGCTCTCGATGGCCACCGGGCCGCGCTCGGCCTTGCCGATCATGGCGATCAGGCCGGTCTTCTCCAGCATCATGTCGGTGAACTTGTCCATGCGCGTGGCGGTGGTGGGGCCGGCGGGGCCCACGGCCTCGTCGCGCACCGGGTCCACGGGGCCCACGTAGTAGATCACGCGGTTGGTGAAGTCCACGGGCAGCTTCTCACCCTTGGCCAGCATGTCCTGGATGCGCTTGTGCGCGGCGTCGCGGCCGGTGAGCATCTTGCCGTTCAGCAGCAGCGTGTCGCCGGGCTTCCAGCTCGCCACTTCTTCCTTGGTCAGGGTGTTCAGGTCGACGCGCTTGGACTTGTTGTAGTCCGGCTCCCAGTCGATCTTGGGCCACAGGTCCAGCGAAGGCGCTTCCAGGTACACGGGGCCCGAGCCGTCCAGCACGAAGTGGGCGTGGCGCGTGGCCGCGCAGTTGGGGATCATGGCCACGGGCTTGGAGGCCGCGTGCGTGGGGTACATCTTGATCTTGATGTCCAGCACGGTGGACAGGCCGCCCAGGCCCTGTGCGCCGATGCCCAGGGCGTTGACCTTCTCGTACAGCTCCAGGCGCAGCTCCTCGACCTGGTCGAGCTTCTCGCCGCGCGTGGCCTTGGCCTGCAGCTCGTACATGTCCAGGTCTTCCATCAGGCTTTCCTTGGCCAGCAGCACCGCCTTTTCGGCCGTGCCGCCGATGCCGATGCCCAGCATGCCCGGCGGGCACCACCCGGCGCCCATGGTGGGCACGGTCTTGAGCACCCATTCGACCAGGTTGTCGCTGGGGTTCATCATGACCATCTTGGACTTGTTCTCGCTGCCGCCGCCCTTGGCGGCCACGGTCACGTCCACGGTGTTGCCGGGCACGATCTGCACGTTGATGACGGCGGGCGTGTTGTCCTTGGTGTTCTTGCGGGCGAAGTGGGGGTCGGCCACCACGGAGGCGCGCAACTGGTTGTCGGGGTGGTTGTAGCCCCGGCGCACGCCCTCGTTGACGGCGTCTTCCAGGCCGCCGGCGAAGCCTTCCCAGCGCACGTCCATGCCCACCTTCAGGAACACGTTGACGATGCCCGTGTCCTGGCAGATCGGGCGGTGGCCCGTGGCGCTCATCTTGGAGTTGGTGAGGATCTGTGCCATCGCATCCTTGGCCGCGGGGCTCTGCTCGCGCTCGTAGGCGCGGGCCAGATGCTGGATGTAGTCGGCAGGGTGGTAGTAGGAGATGTACTGCAGCGCTGCAGCTACGGACTCCACGAGGTCGTTGTACCGGATGGTCGTGGTCATGTGGGAAGAGGTTCTGTGAAACGGGACGCCCGCAATTATCGCCCCCTCCCCGCCAGGACCCTGGTGCGGGGACAAATGCCGCCACGGCAGCGGCATCGCAGGGCCGGCGGGCCGCGCGCCCGATTGGGCCTACTGCCCGTGGGGCGCCGGCCTTCCGGTGCGCGCTGGAATGCGGTGAAATGGGCCTGCGTCGGGCGCCCTGTGCGCCCCGTCGTGTGCATCTCACCCGCCTTTCCTTCCCTTAGATCAGAAAGCCTGCACGCCATGACCAGCACCCGCATCGAACGCGATACCTTCGGCCCCATCGAGGTGCCGGCAGACCGGCTGTGGGGCGCGCAGACGCAGCGCTCGCTGCAGAACTTCGACATCTCGGGCGAGCGGCAGCCGCGCGAACTCATCCGCGCGCTGGCCCAGGTCAAGCGCGCCTCGGCGCGGGTGAACCATGCGCTGGGCCTGCAGGACGCGGGCCGGACGGACGCCATCGTGGCCGCGGCCGACGAGGTGATCGCCGGGCGGCACGCGGACGAGTTTCCGCTGGTGGTCTGGCAGACGGGCTCGGGTACGCAGACCAACATGAACGTGAATGAGGTGCTGGCCAACCGCGCGAGTGAGATCATGGGCGGCGTGCGCGGCGAGGGGCGCCTGGTGCACCCCAACGACGACGTGAACCGCAGCCAGTCCAGCAACGACGTGTTCCCCACGGCCATGCATGTGGCGGCCGTGGAGGCGATCACGCACCGGCTGCTGCCCGCGCTGGAGCGGCTGCGGGCCACGCTGCAGGCCAAGGCCCAGGCGTTCGACGGCATCGTGAAGATCGGCCGCACCCATTTGCAGGACGCCACGCCGCTCACGCTGGGGCAGGAGTTCTCGGGCTGGGTGGCGCAGCTGCAGCATGCCGAGCGCCATGTGCAGGGCGCCCTGCCGCACCTGTGCGAGCTGGCGCTGGGCGGTACGGCCGTGGGTACGGGGCTCAACGCGCCCCAGGGCTATGCCGTCCAGGTGGCGGCGGAGCTGGCGCAACTGACCGGCATGCCGTTCGTGACGGCGCCCAACAAGTTCGAGGCGCTGGCCAACTGCGACGCGCTGGTGGCGGCGCATGGCGCGCTCAAGGCGCTGGCGGCCAGCCTGATGAAGATCGCCAACGACGTGCGCTGGCTGGCCAGCGGCCCGCGCAGCGGCATCGGCGAGATCACCATCCCCGAGAACGAGCCGGGCTCGTCCATCATGCCCGGCAAGGTCAACCCCACGCAGTGCGAGGCCGTGACCATGCTGGCCGCACAGGTGCTGGGCAACGACGTGGCGATCAACGTGGGCGGCGCCTCGGGCAACTTCGAGCTGAACGTGTTCCGCCCCATGGTGGCGCACAACTTCCTGCAGAGCGTGCGCCTGCTGGCCGACGGCATGGTGAGCTTCCACGACCACTGCGCCGTGGGCATCGAGCCCCAGCGCGAGCGCATCGCCGAGCTGGTGGAGCGTTCGCTGATGCTGGTGACGGCGCTCAACCCCCATATCGGCTACGACAAGGCGGCCGCCATCGCCAAGAAGGCGCACCAGGAGGGCACGAGCCTGCGCGAGGCGGCGCTGGCGCTGGGCCATGTGACGCCCGCGCAGTTCGACGCCTGGGTGGTGCCCGAGCGGATGGTCGGGCGCTGAGGATCGCGGGCTCAGCCGCCCGCGTCGCCGCCGTCCGCCGTGGCCTGGTCGACCAGCGCCTGCAGGCCGGGTACGTCGTGCACCTCGATGCCGCGTTGGCGCACGCTGATGAGGCCCTCGCGCTCCAGCCACTTGAGCTCCACATTCACGCGCTGGCGCGAGCCGCCGAGTAGGCAGGCCAGTTCGTCCTGCGCCAGGGACAGGCCGATGGGGCGGCTCTCGCCGGGCTCCACCAGGGTTGGCCCGAAGCGTTGCAGCAGCTGCAGCAACTGCTTGGCCAGGCGCGCGCGCAGCGGCAGCGTGGCCATGTCTTCCATCATGCAGTACAGGGAACGCATGCTCCACGCCTGCAGCGTGAGCAGGGCCTCGCCGAACGAGGGGTGCTCCTGCAGCAGGGCGCGAAAGGACGCCTCGGGCACGCTCAGCAGCGTGGTGGGGCCGTGGGCATGGGCGTCGTAGGTGCAGGGGCGGCCGTACAGCACCTCGGCCTCGCCCACCCAGATGCCGGGCTCCACGTAGGCCAGCGTGACCAGCTTGCCGGCGGGGGTGGTGCGCCGAAACCGCAGGGCGCCGCTGGCGCAGGCGAACCAGTCGTGGGTGAGCCGCCCTTGCTCGACGATCAGATCCCCATGGGCGTGGCGCGTGACACGGCCCAGGCGGAAGATGTCGTGCCGCAGCGAGGGCGTGAGCGACGCGAACCAGGGGCCACGGTTGATCGCCTCGCGCTCCTGCTGGGTCAGCAGGGGGCGCTGGAGCGGTGTGTCGACACTGAAGCGCAGAGAGGCGTGCATGGGCGGAGAGGGACAGGGCGGCGCAAACTGCCATTTTATCGAACGACCGTTCGTTTTTGTCAAGGCCGGTAGCCATCCCAGTGGTCGATGCCCCGCGCGAAGCGGCGGCAATAGGCCGATTTTTGGGGTGGAATTGGCCTGAGGTGCTTGCTGGTAAAGCGTAAGCAGCTATTGAATCAGGAGTGATGCGCCCAGAGGGTGGCGAGACCCGTGGCGCTAGGCGGCCGCAGCGTCGTCCGGCGGATTGAACGCAAAGCCCACGCCGTAGACGGACCGGATCCAGTCGTGCCCCGCCGTGTCGGCCGCGCGCAGCTTGCGGCGCAGGTTCTTGATGTGGCTGTCCACGGCGCGTTCGTTCAGGTCCTGCGTGTCGCCGTGGTAGGCCAGATCGAGCAACTGCGCGCGCGACAGCACGCTGCCGTGGTGCGCCATCAGCGTCTGCAGCAGCTGGAACTCGCGCGGTGTGAGCGGCACGGGCGTGCCGTGCAGCGTGGCCTGCTGCTGCGGCTCGTCCAGCGCCAGGGCGCCGTGGATGGCGTTGGCCGGCGCATCGGCCGGCGGGGCGCGCCGGCGCAGCACGGCCTTGACGCGCGCCACCACCTCGCGCGGCGAGAAGGGCTTGCAGATGTAGTCGTCCGCGCCCAGCTCCAGGCCGATGAGGCGGTCCACCTCTTCCACGCGGGCGGTGAGCATGATGATGGGGCTGTCCGTGTGGCGGCGCGCCTGGCGCAGCACCTCCAGGCCGTCGATGCCGGGCAGCATCACGTCGAGCAGCGTGAGGTCGGGCGGCGCGGGGCCCGTGAGCTGCGCCAGCGCCGCGCGGCCGTCGGCCGCGTGTTCGGGCGCAAAGCCCGCGTGGCGCAGGTAGTCGAGCACGATGTCGGCGATGTCGTCTTCGTCTTCGACGACGAGGATGCGCTTGGCGGTGGTCATGGCGGCGGGGCCTCCAGCAGGGGCAGGGTGAGGGTGATGCACAGGCCGCCCAGCGGGGAGGCGCCGGCCTCGATGTGGCCGCCGTGTGCCTGCACGATGGTGCGGCAGATCGCCAGGCCCAAGCCCGAGCCGCCCAGGTCGCCCGTGGCGCGGTGGCGCGAGGCCTCGGCGCGGAACAGGCGCTCGAACAGGTGCGGCAGCTCGTGCGGGGCCACGCCGGGCGCGGTGTCGTCCAGGCGCAGGACGAGCTGCGGGCGCCCACCGTTGCGCTGCACGCTGGCCGTGATCTGCAGCCGCCCGCCCGGGTCGGTGTAGCGCAGGCTGTTTTCCAGCAGGTTCAGGAACACCCGGTGCAACTGCTGCGCGTCGCCCCGCACCTGCGGCATGCCCTGGCGCGCCAGCGCCAGCAGCTCCGGCGTCGCGTGCAGGGCCACGCCCGTCTGGTCGAAGCGCGACTGCATGCCGGCCATGGCCTCGCGCAGCAGCGCCAGCGGCTGCACGGGCACCAGCGGGGCGGGCGGCTCGCCGCCCGTCATGTCCACGCTGGCGCGCAGGTCGCCCACCAGCTGGATCAGCCGCATCACCTGGCGGTGCAGGCGCCGCGCGGTCTTGTCGCCCCAGGGGCGCACGCCGTCCTGCACGGCCTCGATCTCGGCGCGCATGGCGGCCAGCGGCGTGCGCAGCTCGTGCGCGGTGTCGCCGATCCACTGGCGGCGCGAGGCCTCCATGCTGGCGAGCTGTTCGGCCATGTCGTTGAAGGTGTGGATCAGGCGCGTGAATTCTTCGCTGTCGGCCTGTTCGGGCACGCGCGTGTGCAGGCGGCCCGCGGCAATGGCCTGCGCGCCCTCGATCAGCGTGTCGATGGGGTGCAGCCAGCGACGCGCCAGCCACCACGACAGCAGCAGCGCCAGCACCAGGCCGGCCACGCCGCTCCAGATCACGAAGCCGAGCTGCTTGGCCAGGAAGGCGCGGTCGGCGTCGCGCTCCAGGCCGTCCAGCGGTGCCAGCACCAGGTGGCCGATGAGGCGGCCGTCGCCGTCGCGCAGCGCGGTGCGCGCGCCGCCGGGCACGGGCGCCGCGCCGGCGACGAGCCGGCCCTGCGCATCCACCACGCCCAGCCGGCGCGACAGCGCATCCACGGGCTGCGGGACGCCGCCGGGCGCCGCGCCGGGGGCGGCGCCCGGCAGCAGCAGGGGTTCGGGCCCGGCCTGCGCGGGGCCGAAGACGGGCATGTGCAGGTTGCGCGGCCGGCGCAGCTCGCGCCACAGCCCGGGCTGTTCGCGCAGCGTCTGCCAGCCGCCCTGCTGGGTGTAGGCGGCCTGCAGGCGGAAGGCCAGCCAGTCCATGCGGGCCAGTTCGACCTCGGCCACATAGGGGCCCAGGCCGCGCTGCAGCCCCAGCAGGGAGAAGCCCACGAAGAGCAGCAGCATCACCACCAGCAGCGCCGAGAGCGCGGCGAAGGCCTTGCCTTGCAGGGTGAGGTGGGGCAGGTGAATAGAGGGGGTGCGCATGGCCGTCGGTAGGCACCGAGGATGGCATGGCACCGCGCCGGGCCGCGGCGGCGGCCCGGGGGTTAATGCAACCATTGGCAACGACGGGGCAGCGGCGCCGGGGCGGGCGCGCGGCTTGCGTTGCGGTGGTTTTGTGCTATTAAATTAATAGCTTCTAGCGCTTGATGGACGGGCGCTACATCCGCATTTGATACAAATTCTTGCGAATGCCGGCGTCAGCGCGCGGCCGCCCGGGCCTGCGTGATCCAGCCGTCGAAGGTCTTCTGGTGGGCCTTGATCCAGCCGTTCACATGGCGCTCGATGTCCGCGGGCTTGTTCTGGCCGCGGCTCATCAGGTGGTTCTGGGCGTTGATGTCGGCCACGTTGAGCTGCATCACCTCGAACAGCTTGGCGGCGGCCGGGTTCTGCGCGGCCCAGGCCTTGTTGGCCACGATCTGCTGCTGGTTCACCACGAAGCCGTAGTTCTTGCCGTTGGGCAGCTTCGTGTCCAGGCCCTTTTGCTCGCCGGGCAGGGAGGAGAACGGCACCTCCAGCCACACCACGTCGCGGCCGGGCTTGAGTTCGTTGCTCACCCAATAGGGCGTCCAGGTGTAGTACAGGACGGGCTTGCCGGCCTTGTAGCGGGTGATGGTGTCGGCGATCAGCGCGGAGTAGGTGCCCTGCTGGTGCGTGACGGTGCCGCGCAGGCCGTAGGCGTCGAGGTGGTGCTCGATCAGGGCCTCGCAGCCCCAGCCGGGCGTGCAGCCCGTCAGGTCGGCCTTGCCGTCGCCGTTGGAGTCGAACAGTGCGGCGATCTTCGGGTCCTTGAGCTGCTCGACGTTGGTGATCTTGTGGGCGTCGGCCGTCTTCTTGTCGATCAGGTAGCCCTGCGCGGCATTGTCCGAATAGATGCCCTTGCGGTAGAGCTTGGCATCGCCGCCGGCGTTCTTGTAGTAGTCGGCGTGCTGGTGGTTCCAGTGGTCGGCCATGAAGGTGGCGTCGCCATTGGCGATGGCGATGTGGGCCGTGGGGTATTCCACCTCCTGGATGGGCTGCACGTCGTAGCCCAGCTTTTGCAGTGCCTTCATGACCAGCAGGGTCTGGAAGGTTTCCTCGGCGATCGAGCTCTTGAGCGGCAGCACCTTCACGCCCTTGCCGGGCAGGTCGGCGGCCAGGGCGCCGGTGCAGGCCAGGGCCAGGCCCGTGGCGGCCAGGCCGGCGCGCAGGCGGTGGCCGAAGGGGCGGCTGCGCCGCGTGGCGGTGGTGCTGAAAACGGTGGTTGTCATCCTTGAAATCCCTTTCTTGTGGTGGAACGGTGGTTGCGTGTGCCCACGGCCTTCAGGCCGTGGATTCGCGCGCGGTGGCCGGCAGGGGCTGGCGTTCGGGGGCTGGTGCGGGAGCGGCGGGTTCGGCGTGGGGGGCTGGCCTGCCGCGCAGCGCGCGCAGCAGCAGCCCGGCGGGGCCCGTGTGCCACCAGCGGGCGCTGGCGCGGCGGGGCTGGCCCATGGCCTGGGTGATGCGGTCCAGCACGATGGCCAGCAGCACGATGCCCAGGCCGCCCACGGTGGCCAGGCCCATGTCCAGGCGGCCGATGCCGCGCAGCACCATCTGGCCCAGGCCGCCCACGGCGATCATGGAGGCGATGACCACCATGGACAGCGAGAGCATCAGCGACTGGTTGATGCCGGCCATGATGGAGGGCATGGCCAGCGGCAGCTGCACCTTCCACAGCAGCTGCAGGGGCGAGGCGCCGTAGGCGCGGCTGGCTTCGATCAGGTCCGGGCGCACCTGGCGCAGGCCCAGGTTGGTCAGGCGCACCAGCGGCGGCAGCGCGAACACGATGGTGACGATCACGCCGGGCACGTTGCCGATGCCGAACAGCATCACCACGGGCACCAGGTACACGAAGGCGGGCGTGGTCTGCATGGCGTCCAGCAGCGGGCGGGTCCAGCGCTGGGCGCGGTCGCTCGACGCCAGCGCAATGCCCAGGGGCAGGCCGATGACCACGCAAAACAGCAGCGAGGTGAGCACCAGCGCCAGCGTGACCATGGCGTCGGGCCAGATGCCCAGCAGCACCACCAGGGCCAGCGACACCACGGCGCCGGCGGCCAGCGCGCGGCCGGCGAACTGCCAGGCCAGCAGCGCCAGCAGGCCGATCAGCACGGGCCAGGGCACGGCCAGCAGCATGTCG
Organism: Diaphorobacter oryzae DSM 22780; assembly: GCF_059568935.1. NCBI lineage: Bacteria > Pseudomonadati > Pseudomonadota > Betaproteobacteria > Burkholderiales > Comamonadaceae > Diaphorobacter > Diaphorobacter oryzae. Next base: position 156,153 of record NZ_JCANUL010000006.1, read on the forward strand.
GTCACGCCGTTCAGCGTGGCGTCGATGGGCGCGCGCACGGCCTGGAAGAAGGGGCGGAAGTTCTCCACCACCCAGTGCAGGCTGTCGTTGATCCAGCCCTGCACGGGCAGGCCGTCGGTGGCGATCTGCTGCCACAGGCCGGCCAGGCCCGCGTCATCGGCCGGCGCAGGCGCGGCGCTGCCGTCCAGCCAGTCGGCGCCGGCGGTGGGGCTGTCGCCCGGCGTGGCCCAGGGGTCGGCGGCCTGCATTTGCGCGGGGGGCGCATCGGGCGCCGGGGCGCCGTCCGCGGCGGCGGTCCATGGGTCGTCGAAGGCAGCGGTGCCGTGGTCTTGCGCCATGTGGTTCATGCGTCTTCTCCTGGTGGGGTTCTCAGTGCGCGGGCGCCACGGGGTTGCTGGCGCGCGCCGGGAAATGCGGGTTGAGCTGGACGGGCGGCACCTCGGCCTGTGGCGGCGGCACGGGCGGCGTGTCGCGGTCCAGGAACTTCATCAGCGTGGTGCGGCTGACCACGCCCAGGTAGGTGCCCGCCTCGTCCACCACGGGCAGCGGGCAGGGCGCGGTGGACATGGGGCCGAACAGGTCGGCCACGGGCGTGGCGGCGTCCAGCGGCGGGGCGTCGGGCAGGAAGGCCTGCCGCAGGCCCAGCGCGCCCTGGCGCCCCTGCAGCGCGGCGCGCAGCGACTGCGACGACACCACGCCCAGAAAGCGCTTGCGGCTGTTGAGCACGTAGGCGTGGTCGCGGTCGGAATCCTCCAGCAGGCGCAGCGCGGCGCGGCAGCCCCGGTCGTCATGCTCGGACACCACGGTAAGCGCCTGGCGCGCGATGTCGCTGGCCTTGAACACGGCGGCAGCGTCCACGCCGCGCACGAAGCTGCGCACGTAGTCGTTGGCGGGGGAGCGCAGGATCTCGTCGGGCGTGCCCACCTGCACCACATGGCCGTCCTTCATGATGGCGATGCGGTCGCCGATGCGCATGGCCTCGTCCAGGTCGTGCGAGATGAAGACGATGGTGCGGCGCTTGATCTGCTGCAGGCGCAGCAGCTCGGACTGCATCTCGGTGCGGATGATGGGGTCCAGCGCCGAGAAGGCCTCGTCCATGAGCAGGATGGAGGGGTCCGCCGCCAGCGCCCGCGCCAGGCCCACGCGCTGCTGCATGCCGCCCGACAGCTCGTCGGGGTAGCAGGCGCCCCAGGCGCCCAGGCCCACCTGTTCCAGCGCCGCCTGCGCGGCCGCCTGGCGCTCGGCGCGGTCCACGCCGGCCAGCTCCAGGCCGAAGGCCGTGTTGTCCAGCACCGTCATGTGCGGCATGAGGGCGAACGACTGGAACACCATGCTGATGTCCTTGCGCCGCAGCGCGCGCAACTGGCGGTCGCTCAGGCCGTTGATGTCCTGCCCGTCCACCAGGATGCGGCCGCTGGTGGGCTCGATCAGCCGGTTGAGCATGCGCACCAGCGTGGACTTGCCCGAGCCCGACAGGCCCATGACGACGAAGATCTCGCCGGCCTCGATGGTGAAGCTGGCGTCGAACACGCCGATCGAATGGCCGGTGCGCGCCAGGATGTCCTGCTTGCTCAGGCCCTGCTGCACGAGGTCCAGCGCTTCTTGCGGCGCTTCGCCGAAGACCTTGAACACGCGGTCGATGATGATTTGTTTGGCCACAGTGTGGTTCCTCCCTCGGTTGATACGGGTTGAACTCACCCCGGCCGCACCAATGGCGGCAGGGGCACGAAGGCCGAAGCGCTGCGCAAACATGCGCGACCCCGATGCGGTGGCTGCGCCGGGGCGCGGGCGTCCTCAATGGGCGCACGCGGCCGACGGGGCCGGGAAGAGGGCGGACACGAGAGTGGCCAGATCGGCCCGAATGGCACGCGAAAAGGTGCGCAAGGGCCTGGGTGCGTGGCACAAGAGGTCGGTCAGAGGACTTGCGCGCTCACGCGGATGCCTCGGCGCCGCGCGGCGGCGGCAGGACATCCTGGGCATCGGGGCCGGAGCTTCGGCCGCGGCGCCGGAAGCCGCCAGCACAGTGGCGGCCCGCCGGCTCAGTGATTCGCCCCGGTGACAGAAAGCCGGAAAAGAGCGAATTACCTGCATTGCAGGTTGTAAAACACCGGAAAAGTATATTGATTCAGTGTTTTTAAGTCAAAAAATAGGTTTTTATAAATGTGGTAATGGCGCGCGATGGTTCTAGGGGGCGGCGATTTCTGCTATTAAATATATAGCTTATTGCGATTGGTGGGTGCGGAAAGAAGCCCTTTTTTGGCATAAAAAAACCCATCCGCCGCCGTGGCGGGGATGGGCTGGGGTGCGGCGGCGATGCCGGTCAGTGCTTTTCGTCCGGGGCGTGGAGCAGCTTGTCGGTGAGCGCGATGGCCAGTGCGCTGAGCAGGAAGGTGACGTGGATGATGGTCTGCCACATCAGCACCTTCTCGCTGTAGTTGGGGGCGTTGATGAAGGTCTTGAGCAGGTGGATGGAGCTGATGCCGATGATCGACAGGCCCAGCTTCACCTTCAGCACCGAGGCGTTCACATGGCCCAGCCATTCGGGCTGGTCGGGGTGGCTTTGCAGGCCCAGGCGGCTCACGAAGGTTTCGTAGCCGCCCACGATCACCATGATGAGCAGGTTGGAGATCATCACCACATCGATCAGCGCCAGCACCACGAGCATGATCACCGTCTCATTGAGCGCGGTGATGGGGGCGTCTGGCTTGTAGCCGATGCTGGTGATCAGCGCCTGCAGTGCCGCCTGGTTGCCGAATGCGGCCTCCACGAGGTGCCACAGCTCCACCAGGAAATGCCACACGTACACGCCCTGGGCGGCGATCAGGCCCAGGTAGAGCGGCAGTTGCAGCCAGCGGCTGGCGAAGATGAGGGAGGGCAGCGGGCGCAGCGGGGCATTGGCCATGCCGGCGGGGGTGGGGTGGGGGGAGGTCATGGAGACGGAAAGGGCGTCAGAAATGGCTTGGCGCGCGATTTTAGGGGCAGTCGAACCGCGGGTTGCGCGGGTTAAGCTCCGCACCGTCAGTGGCTTGTAAGTACCGAGACCGACAGTACCGCACAAAATTCTTAGCTTCAGGAGACAAGACCATGAATGCACCTACCAATGCCATCCAGTCCGTGCTGGTGGAGAACCGCGTTTTCCCGCCGTCGGACAGCCTGGTCAAGGCGGCCCGCGTGTCCGGCATGGCCGACTACGAGGCCCTGTGCGCCGAGGCCGAGCAGGACTTCCAGGGTTTCTGGGCGCGCCTGGCGCGCGAGCAGTTGCAGTGGACCAAGCCCTTCACGCGCACGCTGGACGAGTCCAATGCGCCGTTCTACAAGTGGTTCGATGACGGCGAACTCAACGCCAGCGCCAACTGCCTCGACCGGCACATGGGCACGGCGGTCGAGAACAAGACGGCCATCCTCTTCGAGGCGGATGACGGCACCGTCACCCAGGTCACCTACAAGGAACTGCTGGCCCGCGTGGCCCAGTTCGCCAACGCGCTCAAGGCCCAGGGCATCGCCAAGGGCGACCGCGTGGTGATCTACATGCCGATGACGATCGAGGGCGTCGTGGCCATGCAGGCCTGCGCGCGCATCGGCGCCACGCACAGCGTGGTGTTCGGTGGCTTCTCGGCCAAGGCGCTGCAGGAGCGCATCATCGATGCGGGCGCCGTGGCCGTGATCACGGCCAACTACCAGCTGCGCGGCGGCAAGGAGTTGCCGCTCAAGTCCATCGTGGACGAGGGCATTGCCATGGGCGGCTGCGAGTCGGTCAAGACCGTGCTGGTCTATGAGCGCACGCCCACCACCTGGAACCGCGTCGCGGGTCGCGACAAGACCTTCGCCGAGGCGCTGGCCGGCCAGTCCACCGAATGCGCGCCCGTGCCCGTGGGTGCCGAGCACCCGCTCTTCATCCTCTACACCTCGGGCTCCACCGGCAAGCCCAAGGGCGTGCAGCATTCCACCGGCGGCTACCTGCTGTGGGCCAAGCAGACGATGGAGTGGACCTTCGACATCCAGCCCAGCGACATCTTCTGGTGCACCGCCGACATCGGCTGGATCACGGGCCACACCTACATCGCCTACGGCCCGCTGGCCGCGGGCGCCACGCAGGTCGTGTTCGAGGGCGTGCCCACCTACCCGAACGCAGGCCGCTTCTGGCAGATGATCGAGCGTCACAAGGTCACCGTGTTCTACACCGCGCCCACGGCCATCCGCTCGCTCATCAAGGCGGCTGACTCCGACGCAGCGGTGCATCCGAAGAACTGGGACCTGACATCCCTGCGCATCCTGGGTAGCGTGGGCGAGCCCATCAATCCCGAGGCATGGATGTGGTACTACCGTAACGTGGGCGGCGAGCGCTGCCCCATTGTGGATACCTTCTGGCAGACCGAGAACGGCGGTCACATGATCACGCCGCTGCCGGGCGCCACGCCGCTGGTGCCCGGGTCGTGCACGCTGCCGCTGCCGGGTATCGCAGCGGCCATCGTCGACGAGACGGGCAAGGATCTGCCCAATGGCTCGGGTGGCATGCTGGTCGTCAAGCGCCCCTGGCCCAGCATGATCCGTACCATCTGGAACGACCCCGAGCGCTTCAAGAAGGCCTATTTCCCCGAGGAAATGGGCGGCACGACCTACCTGGCCGGCGACGGCGCGGTGCGCGACGCCAAGACGGGCTACTTCCGTATCACGGGCCGCATCGACGACGTGCTCAACGTCTCCGGCCACCGCATGGGCACGATGGAGATCGAGTCGGCCCTGGTCGCCAAGACCGACCTCGTGGCCGAGGCCGCCGTCGTGGGCCGCCCCGACGACCTGACGGGCGAGGCCATCTGCGCCTTCGTGGTGCTCAAGCGCCCGCGTCCCACGGGCGAAGAGGCCAAGCAGATCGCCAAGGAGCTGCGCGACTGGGTGGCCAAGGAGATCGGCCCCATTGCCAAGCCCAAGGACATCCGCTTCGGCGACAACCTGCCCAAGACGCGCAGCGGCAAGATCATGCGCCGCCTGCTGCGCTCCATCGCCAAGGGCGAGCAGATCACCCAGGACACCAGCACGCTGGAAAACCCCGCCATCCTGGATCAGCTGGCACAGTCCAACTGAGCGGGCGGGCGCCGCAGGCGCGCCGGTTTTTGGGGCAAGGGCATCGCCACGGGGTGGCGGTGCCCTTTTTTCTGGCCGGGCGCAGCGTGTAGGAGCAAGGCGCAAATGCCTGCGCCGCGACAGGCCACGGGCGCCTGCTGGGGTACAACCGGGGGGTATACCGCAACGGGAGTCCCACACATGCACCTTAGAACCCTTGTCTTGCTGCTTATCGTCCTGGCCATTGGCGCCTTGGCCGCGCTGAACTGGCCGACGCTGATCGCGCCCGCCACCGTGTCGCTGGGCGTCACCACGGTGGAAGCGCCGCTCGGGCTCATCATGCTGGCGCTGACCGCGCTGCTGGGCGCGTTCTGCCTGGCCTATGTACTGACGCTGCAGGGCTCGGTGCTCATGGAGACGCGCCGCCATGCCAAGGAAATGGCGGCCCAGCGCGAGCTGGCCGACCGGGCAGAGGCGTCGCGGTTCACCGAGCTGCGTGTTTTTTTGGAAACGCAGCACCGTACCGGCCACGATGCCTTGCTGGCGCGCCTGGATACGCTGGAGGCCCGCATGAGCGCGCGGGCGCAGGAGTCCGACAACATCACGGCCGCCTACTTGGGACAGCTGGAGGACCAGTTGCAACGGCGCGGTGGCGCGGCGGCAGCCACGCTGCCTGCCCGTACCGAGTCGGGCCCGCACGCCTGACACACCAAAACAAAAGCCGCAGAGCGAAGAGCGCTGCGGCTTGTGTCGAAGGGGCGCCCCGAAGAGCGCCCTGTCGCGGTCGGGATTACTTGAGCGACAGAATCCAGGCCGCCAGCTTCTTGGCGTCGGCCGCGTTGACCTGCGCATTGGCGGGCATGGGCACGGGGCCCCACACGCCGGAGCTGCCCTTCATGATCTTGTCGGCCAGCTTGTCTGCGGCGCCGGCCTGGCCGGCGTACTTGCCAGCCACGTCCTTGTAGGAGGGGCCCACGAGCTTCTTGTCCACGGCATGGCAGGCCATGCAGTTCTTGGACGTGGCGAGCGCCTGGTCGGCGAATGCAGGTGCTGCAACCGACAGCGTCATGGCGAGGGTGATCAGGGTACGCTTCATCGCGGGGTTCCTCTAGGGGTTGGAGTACATTTAGCCTTCAATGTGATTGTAGTGTTCGAGGTTGACGGGCTCCACGCGAAAGCTCGCACCGCACGGAGGATGTGGCCATGTATGCGTTGCTTTTGGGCGTCTTGTTGATACTTCTCAAATATCTGGAGATCGGCCCCGTGGCGGCATGGTCCTGGTGGTGGGTGCTGTCGCCCTTCGCCGTCGCATTCGCGTGGTGGGCCTGGGCCGACGCCACGGGCTACACCAAGCGCAAGGCCATGGAGAAGATGGAGCAGCGCAGGAAGGAACGCATCAGCAAGCACAAGGAGGCCCTGGGCATGGGGCCACGCCGCCAGCGCTGAAGCGGCCAGATTCTTGCCGCCAGACACAAGGCCCGCAGTACATGCGACTGCGGGCCTTTCTTTTTGCTATGCTATTGATAGCTTGTGGCGCTTGATGGACAAGCGCTACGGGCCATTTCTATTCAAAATCATCGAGCACGGCGCCCTTGCTGGCGCTGGCCGCGTTGAACGCGAACTTGGCCAGCACGCCGCGCATGTAGCGCGGCGCGGGCGGCTGCCAGCCCTGGCGGCGGTGCGCCAGTTCGGCATCGCTCACGTTCAGCTGCAGTTGGAGCTGGTGCGCGTTGATGGTGATGCTGTCGCCCTCGCGCACGAAGGCGATGGTGCCGCCGGCTGCCGCCTCCGGCGCGACATGGCCCACCACCATGCCCCAGGTGCCGCCGGAAAAGCGCCCGTCGGTGATCAGGCCCACGCTCTCGCCCAGGCCGGCGCCGATCAGCGCGCCAGTGGGTGCCAGCATCTCGGGCATGCCGGGGCCGCCCTTGGGGCCCAGGTAGCGCAGCACCATCACGTCGCCGGCCCGGATCTTCCCGTCCAGGATGGCCTGCAGCGCAGACTGCTCGTCGTCGAACACGCGCGCGGGGCCGGTGATCACGGGGTTCTTCAGGCCCGTGATCTTGGCCACCGCGCCCTCGGGGCTCAGGTTGCCCTTGAGGATGGCCAGGTGGCCCTGCGGGTACAGCGGCTTGTCGATGGGGCGGATCACGTCCTGGTCGGCACGCGGCTGGTCGGGCACGCCGGCCAGGGTTTCGGCCACGGTCTGGCCGGTGATGGTCAGGCAGTCGCCGTGCAGCAGGCCGGCGTTCAGCAGCAGCTTCATGACCTGCGGAATGCCACCCGCGCGGTGCAGGTCCACGGCGAGGTACTTACCGCTGGGCTTCAGGTCGCAGATCACCGGCACCTTCTGGCGGATGCGCTCGAAGTCGTCGATGGACCAGTCCACGCCCGCCGCGTGCGCGATGGCCAGAAAATGCAGCACCGCATTGGTGGAGCCGCCGGTGGCCATGATCACGGCCACGGCGTTCTCGATGGAGTGGCGGGTAACGATGTCGCGCGGCCGCAGGTCGCGGCGGATGGCCTCGATGAGCACCTTGGCCGATTCGCGGGCCGAGTTCTGCTTCTCGTCGTGCGGATTGGCCATGGTGGACGAGTAGGGCAGGCTCATGCCCAGCGCCTCGAAGGCCGATGACATGGTGTTGGCCGTGTACATGCCGCCGCACGATCCCGTGCCGGGGATGGCGTGCTGCTCGATGTCCTTGAGCTCCTGGTCGCTGATCTTGCCGGCCGCGTTCTGGCCCACGGCCTCGAACACGCTGACGATGTTCAGGTCCTGCCCCTTCCAGCGGCCCGGCAGGATGGTGCCGCCGTAGACGTAGATGGCCGGCACGTTGGCGCGCAGCATGCCCATCATGCCGCCGGGCATGTTCTTGTCGCAGCCGCCGACGACGAGCACGCCGTCCATCCACTGGCCCTGCACGCAGGTCTCGATGCAGTCGGCGATGACCTCGCGGCTGATCAGGCTGTACTTCATGCCCTCGGTACCCATGGCCATGCCGTCGCTGATGGTGGGCGTGCCGAACACCTGGGCGTTGCCGCCCGCTGCCTCGATGCCGGCGATGGCCGCATCGGCCAGCTTCTGCAGCCCGCTGTTGCAGGGCGTGATGGTGCTGTGGCCGTTGGCCACGCCCACCATGGGCTTGGCGAAGTCGCCCTCCTGGTAGCCCATGCCGTAATACATGGAGCGGTTGGGGGCGCGCGACTTGCCCTGGGTGATGTGGGCGGAGCGGCGGTTCAGGGGCGTGGGGTCGGTCATGGCGGTTTGGATGCGGGCGGTGAAGCCGGCAGTGTGGCGTGCCTGCGCGGCGCCTGTCCATCGGGATCAACGCGGTGCCCGAAGCCCCGCGCCGGCGCGAGCGGCAGGGGTGCGACATAATGAAAAAGTTCGCCCAGGGCGGGGGCTCAAGAGGTTTCCGCTGCGGTGCGTGCCCGTCTCTAGAAGCGCAGGGGCGGGCCATCGATGCGACAGGCAATTTCCTCTCCCCTTTTTCCGATTCCGCAACCACGATGCCCGCATACCGTTCCAAGACCTCCACCGCCGGCCGCAACATGGCAGGGGCCCGCTCCCTGTGGCGCGCCACTGGCATGAAAGACGACGACTTCTCCAAGCCCATCATCGCGGTGGTCAACTCGTTCACCCAGTTCGTGCCGGGCCATGTGCACCTGAAGGACCTGGGCCAGCTCGTCGCGCGCGAAATCGAGGCCGCCGGCGGCGTAGCCAAGGAGTTCAACACCATCGCCGTGGACGACGGCATCGCCATGGGCCACGATGGCATGCTGTATTCGCTGCCCAGCCGCGACATCATTGCCGACAGCGTGGAATACATGGTCAACGCGCACTGCGCCGACGCCATGGTCTGCATCAGCAACTGCGACAAGATCACGCCCGGCATGCTGATGGCCGCCATGCGCCTGAACATTCCGGTGATCTTCGTCTCGGGCGGCCCCATGGAGGCTGGCAAGGTCAAGCTGGCCGTGCCCGGCACCTCCACCATCCAGATCAAGAAGCTGGACCTGATCGACGCCATGGTGATGGCCGCCGACAGCAAGGTGAGCGACGCCGACCTGGCCGAGGCCGAGCGCAATGCCTGCCCCACCTGCGGCTCCTGCTCGGGCATGTTCACCGCCAACTCCATGAACTGCCTGACCGAGGCGCTGGGCCTGTCCTTGCCCGGCAACGGCACCGTGGTGGCCACGCACGCCGACCGCGAGCAGCTGTTCAAGCGCGCCGGCCGCCGCATCGTCGAACTGGCCAAGCAGCATTACGAGCAGGACGACGCCACGGTGCTGCCGCGCGCCATGGGCTTCAAGGCCTTCGAGAACGCCATGACGCTGGACATCGCCATGGGCGGCTCCACCAACACCATCCTGCACCTGCTGGCCATCGCCCAAGAGGCCGAGATCGACTTCGGCATGGCCGACATCGACCGCCTCTCGCGCAGCGTGCCGCAGCTGTGCAAGGTGGCGCCCAACACCAACAAGTACCACATCGAGGACGTGCACCGCGCGGGCGGCATCATGGCCATCCTGGGCGAGCTGGAGCGCGCCGGCAAGCTGCACACCGACGTGCCCACCGTGCACGCCAAGACGCTGGGCGAGGCACTGGCGCAATGGGACGTGACCCGCACCGCCGACGAGGCCGTCAAGACCTTCTACATGGCCGGCCCCGGCGGCGTGCCCACGCAGGTGGCCTTCAGCCAGAACGCGCGCTGGCCCAGCCTGGACCTGGACCGCGCCGAGGGCTGCATCCGCTCGTACGCGCATGCCTTCAGCAAGGAAGGCGGCCTGGCCGTGCTGACCGGCAACATCGCCCAGGACGGCTGCGTGGTCAAGACCGCCGGCGTGGACGACTCCATCCTGGTGTTCGAGGGCCCGGCCCACGTGGTCGAGTCGCAGGACGAGGCCGTGGCCAACATCCTGGCCGACCAGGTCCAGGCCGGCGACGTGGTCGTAGTGCGCTATGAAGGCCCCAAGGGCGGCCCCGGCATGCAGGAAATGCTCTACCCCACGAGCTACATCAAGTCCAAGGGCCTGGGCAAGGCCTGCGCGCTGCTGACCGACGGGCGCTTCTCGGGCGGCACGTCGGGCCTGTCCATCGGCCACTGCTCGCCCGAGGCCGCGGCCGGCGGCGCCATCGGCCTGGTGAGGAACGGCGACCGCATCCGCATCGACATCCCCAACCGCACCATCAATGTGCTGGTGAGCGACGAAGAGCTGGCCAAGCGCCGCACCGAACAGGACGCCCTGGGCTGGAAGCCCGCCAAGGCGCGCCCGCGCAAGGTGTCGGCCGCGCTCAAGGCCTATGCCAAGCTGGTGATGTCGGCCGACAAGGGCGCCGTGCGCGACCTGTCGCTGCTCGATTGAGCACCGCACCCGTCGCGCTGGTCACCGGCTCCACCTCGGGCATCGGCGCGGCCATCGCGCGGCGCCTGTCCCAGGACGGGTATGCGGTCGTGCTGCATTCCCGCAGCTCCGTGGAGACGGGCCGGGCCATGGCCGCCGAACTGGGCCGGGCGGCCTACGTGCAGGCCGACCTGGCCGTGGACGCGGACCGGGTGCGGCTGGTGCGCGAGGCCGTGGCCCGGTGGGGCCGGCTGGACCTGCTGGTGAACAACGCGGGCATCAGCCGCGTCGTGCCCCACGGCGACCTGCACGCGGCCACGCCCGAGATCTGGCGCGCGCTGCACGAGGTCAACGTCATCGCCCCGTTCCGTTTGATCGCCGAGGCCCAGCCTGCGCTGGACGCAGCGGCGAACCGCGGACGGCCGGGCTGCGTGGTCAACGTCAGTTCGCACGCGGGCGTGCGGCCCAAGGGGGCGTCGATCCCCTACGCGGCGACCAAGGCCGCGCTCAACCACATGACGCGGCTGCTCGCGCTATCGCTGGCACCGCGCATCCGCGTGAATGCCGTCGCGCCGGGCCTCGTGGATACACCGCTCACGGCGGACTGGACGGCCGCACAGGCGCTGTGGCGCGACCGCTCTCCCATGCGCCGCGCCGCCCAGCCGCAGGACATTGCCCAGGCGGTTGCCCTGCTGGCGGCCAGCGACTACATGACCGGTGAAATACTGCTGCTGGACGGCGGGCTGAACCTCACATAACGACAGGAACGACCATGAACGATCTGCAGCAACGCATTGCCGGCAGTTTCGATGCGCAAGGACTGATGGCCACCCTCGGCGCGCGGCTGGCGCTGGTGCAGGAGGGCGAGGTGCATATCGAGATGCCGTTTTCCACCCACCTCTCGCAGCAGCAGGGCTTCGTGCATGCGGGCGCGGTCACCAGCATCGTGGACAGCGCCTGCGGCTACGCGGCGCTGACGAAGTCGCCGCCCGGCTGTGAGATCGTCACGGCGGAGTTCAAGACCAACTTCATGCGGCCGGCGAAGGGCGTGCGCTTCCTGGCGGTGGGCAAGGTGCAGAACGCGGGGCGCTCGCTCACGGTGTGTACCGGCGAGGTGCGCGCATTCGCCGGCGATGGCCCGGAATACAAGGTGGTGGCCCTGATGCAGGCCACCATGGTCAACGTGCCCATCGCCTGACGCGGCGGCACCGCGGCCCGGGCGGGCGCGGTGCCGTGGGGCGGCCGGGGCTTACTTGGCCGCCGTCAGCGTGGCGTAGCTGTTGATCAGGTTGCGGTAGTCGGGGATGTGGTTGGAGAACAGTGCGCCCAGGCCTTCCACGTCGTTGCGCCAGTCGCGGTGCAACTCGCAGGCCGCGCCGAACCAGGTCATGAGCTGGGCGCCGGCCTGCTCCATGCGGCTCCAGGCGGCCTGCTGGGTCATGCTGTTGAAGGTGCCCGAGGCGTCAGCGATCACGAACACTTCGAAGCCTTCTTCCAGGGCCGACAGCACGGGGAAGGCCACGCAGACCTCCGTCACCACGCCGGCCACGATGAGCTGCTTCTTGCCCGTGGCCTTCACGGCCTTGACGAAGTCCTCGTTGTCCCAGGCGTTGATCTGGCCGGGGCGGGCGATGTAGGGTGCGGTGGGGAATTTCTCCTTCAGCTCGGGCACCAGCGGGCCGTTGGGGCCGTTCTCGAAGCTGGTGGTCAGGATGGTGGGCAACTCAAAGTACTCGGCCATGTCGGCCAGGGCCAGCACGTTGTTCTTGAACTTGTCCGGGTCGATGTCGCGCACCAGGGACAGCAGGCCGGTCTGGTGGTCCACCAGCAGCACGGCGGCGTTGTGCTTGTCGAGGCGGGTGTAGGGTTTGCGCATGGGTATCTCCTTGAGGTGAGAAATGCGCCCGGGAGGGGCGCGGTGGGGGAATCGGAAAGGTTGTGGCGCGGCGGGGCCCGGGCGCCCGCTCACAGGCGGCCGAAGCGGCCGCTGCGCAGGTCGGTCAGCGCCTGGGCGATCTCGGCCTGGGTGTTCATGACGAACGGGCCGTAGCCGGCCACGGGCTCGTCAATGGGCTCGCCAGCCAGCCACAGCAGCGTGGCGTCGCTGTGGGCCTCCAGGCGCACCTGGTCGCCGCCCCGGTCGAAATGCAGCAGCTGGCCTTCGCGCACCACCTCGTGCTCGTTGACCAGCACCGTGCCGTGCAGCACCACCAACGCCAGCGTGTGGCCCGGCGTGGCTGTCAGGTCGGCTGTGGCGCCGGCGTTCAGGCGCATGTCCCAGACGTTGATGGGCGTGAACGTGCGCGCCGGCCCGGCATGGCCACCAAAGGCGCCGGCGATCACGCGCACGCGGCCCGCGCCGTGGGGCAGGTCGACGCTGGGGATGTCCTGGTTCAGCAGCGTCTGGTAGCCGGGTGCGCCCAGCTTGTCGCGGGCGGGCAGGTTCACCCACAGCTGCACCATCTCCAGCATGCCGCCGCGCCGGGTGAATGCCTCGGAGTGGAACTCCTCGTGCAGGATGCCCGAGGCGGCCGTCATCCACTGCACGTCGCCCGGGCCGATCAGGCCGCCGGCGCCGGTGGAGTCGCGGTGCGCCACCTCGCCCTCGTAGACGATGGTCACGGTCTCGAAACCCCGGTGCGGGTGCACGCCCACGCCGCGCGGCGCGTCGGCGGGCTCGAAGCGCTGGGGGCCGGCGTGGTCCAGCAGCAGGAAGGGGCTCAGCGCCTTGCCGTGGTCGCCGTAGCTGAACAGCGAGCGCACGGGAAAGCCGTCGCCCACCCAGTGGGGGCGGGGGGCGGCATACACACCCAGGATTTTCTTCAGCATCGCGTGACTCCTCAGAGTGGCAGGGCGGGCCTGCCGTTGAACATGGAGCAAGTATGGGTTTTGAACGATGATTGCGGTAGATGGCAATAATTGCCTTCAGCGTTCCATGAGTGAAACAGTGAAATGGCCCTACCCGATCTGAACGACCTGTATTTCTTCGCCCAGGTGGTGGAGCACGGCGGCTTTGCGCCCGCCGGCCGGGCGCTGGGGGTGCCCAAGTCCAAGCTCAGCCGCCGCGTGGCGCTGCTGGAGCGGCGCCTGGGCGTGCAACTGCTCATGCGCTCCACGCGCAGCTTCGCGGTCACCGAGGTGGGCAAGCGCTACTACACCCACTGCCGCGCCATGCTGACCGAGGCCGAATCGGCCGAGGAATCCGTGGCCGTGCTGCACACCGAGCCCTGCGGCGCGGTGCGCGTGTCCTGTCCCGTGGCGCTGCTGTCCGCGCGCGTGGGCCCCATGGTGGCGGCCTTCATGGCGCGCTACCCGCGCGTGAGTCTGCAGCTGGAGGAGACCAACCGCCGGGTGGACGTGGTGGCCGAGGGCATCGACCTGGCGATCCGCGTGCGCCCGCCGCCGCTGGAGGACAGCGACCTGCTCATGCGCATGCTGTCCGACCGGGGACAATGCCTGGTGGCCAGCCCGGCCCTGGTCGAGCGCTGCGGCGGCCGGCCCCTGGGGCCGGCGGACCTGGCGGCCTGGCCCAGCATGGACCGGGGCGCGCCGCAGGAGGTACACCGCTGGCTGCTGCTGGGCCCCGAGGGCGCGCGCGCCGAGGTGCGCCACAGCCCCCGCTATGTGACGGGGTCCCTGTTCGCCCTGCGCGATGCGGCGGTGGCCGGCGTGGGGGTGGTGCAGCTGCCGCACATGTTCATCGAGCGGGAGCGGGCCAGCGGCGCCCTGGTCGATGTGCTGCCCGGCTGGGGGCCGCGCCGCGAGATCATCCACTGCGTGTACGCCTCGCGCCGGGGCCAGTTGCCGGCCGTGCGTGCGCTGATCGACTTTCTGGTGGAGGAGTTCGCGCGGCTGCAGGAAGACTGACGGGCCGCGCAGGCTCGCGTAGGTGCAGCAGTGCCTTGTTTGCTATATTTAATATAGCTATTCGCGCTTGTTAGAAGGGCGCTGCGGCCGTTTTTGGTTTCATTTTTGGCTTTGCAGGTAGTTCTGCAGCCCGATCTTCTCGATCAGGCCCAGTTGCTGCTCCAGCCAGTAGGCATGGTCCTGCTCGGTGTCGTGCAGCTGGGCCAGCAGCAGGTCGCGGCTCACGTAGTCGCGGTGCGTCTCGCACAGGGCCATGGCGGCCTTGAGGTGCGTTTGCACGCTGTACTCGGTGTCCAGGTCCTTGCGCAGCATCTCCTGCACCGTGTCGCCCGGCGTGAAGGCGTGCGGGCGCATGTCGGGCTTGCCGCCCAGCATCAGGATGCGGCGCAGGATGGCGTCGGCGTGCTGCGTCTCTTCCTCCATCTCGTGGCCAATGCGCTCGTACAGGCGCGTGAAGCCCTGGTCTTCGTACTGGCGCGAATGGATGAAGTACTGGTCGCGCGCGGCCAGCTCGCCGCGCAGCAGGTCCTTGAGGCTGTCGATGACTTCGGGATGGCCTTGCATGTCGTTGTGCGTTCGTTCGTGAGGGTTGCGTTGCGTCCGAGTATCGCCCACGGCCCGGGTCCTTCACCTCCTCAATCCCGGACAGATCCGACTGGCAAGCCGACCGGGGCCAGGCGCCTCAGGTGCTGCCGGGGGACACCGCGGCGGCCCGGGGCGTGCGCAGCCACCAAGCCATGGCAGCCAGCACCGCCAGCACTGCCAGGTTGGCGGCCTGCCAGCCCGCGGTCTGGATCAGCACCCCCGAGGCGAACGACATGCCCGCCGCCATGGCGCTGTTGGCCCACTCCATCAGCGGCTGGGCCGTGGCGCGTTCCTGCGCACTGTGCGACTGCGCGAGCAGCGTCGTGCCCGCCAGCAGCGTCAGGTTCCAGCCCGCGCCCAGGAGCAGCGAGCTGACCAGGAAATGCGGCACACCCGTGCCCGACAGGGCCCAGGCCGCGCTGGCGCCCAGCAGCAGCACGCCGGCCCAGGCCACGCGCCGCGCGCCCCAGCGGTCCAGGGCCGCGCCGGCCCACAGCGACGGCAGAAACATGCCCAGAACATGCCACTGAATCACCTGGGCCGAGGTGGCCAGGCCGTGGCCGCACAGGTCCATGGCCAGCGGCGTGGCATTCATCACCAGCACCATCAGCCCGTGCCCAGCCGCCGTCACCAGTAGCGCCGCGCGCAGGTCGGGCCGCTGCCACAGCGCGCGCCGCGTGGTCGTGGGGGCCTGGGCGGCCGAAGGCGCGGCCATCGCCATCGCCGGCGCCGGCGGTGAGGGCAGCCAGCGCAGCACGCACCAGGCCAGTGCCGCCAGCGCGCTGATGCAGACGTACGCGCCCGCCATGGGCGCGCCCAGCAGGTTGCGCGTGTGCAGCGCCAGCGTGGGCGCCAGCAGGGCGGCGGCAATGCCGCCCGCGACCACCCAGGCCGCGGCGCGCCCCTTGTGGGCGCCGTCCACCCCCTCCAGCGCGGCGAAGCGGTAGAACCCGGCGGATGCCTGGTAGGCGCCCACCAGCATGCAGCCGAGGCTGAAGCACGCAAAGCTGCCGAGGGCGATGCCCAGCGCGCTCACGCCGCCGCCGGCCATGCCCAGCAGCGCGCCGCGCTGCAGCCCCGTGCGCCGGCCATGCACCTGCATCCAGCGGGCCACGGGCCCCACGGCCAGCAGGGTGCCGGCCACCAGCAGGGCCAGCGGCAGCGTTGCCAGCCAGGGCTGGGCGGCGAGTTCGCGCCCCACCAGCGAGGTGAGCGTGATGCCGATGATCGAGCAGCTCCAGTACAGCGCCTGGGCGGCGAACAGCAGGGGCAGGGCGGGGTAGCGTCTGAGCAGCATGGTGTGGACCTTGGAAAAAAGGGCGCGCGCCGCCCCGGCGCGGCGCCGCGCCCTGGCAAGGCGGCAGAGTGGAAAAGGGGACGCGGTGGCGTCAGCCGCCGCCGAAACGCTCGGCGAAGGCCTGCGGGCTGACGGACAGGTGCTTGTGGAAGCTGCGGCGCAGGTTCTCGGGATGGCCGAAGCCGCACAACCGCGCCACCGTGGCGACGGAGGACTGCTGCTGCGCGAGCAGGGCCGACGCGGCCTCCAGCCGCACCCGCTCCACGTAGCGCGCGGGCGTGGTGTTCAGCTCCTTCTGGAACACGCGCGCCAGCGTGCGCGGCGGCAGGCAGGCCTGCGCGGCCAGCCGTTCCATGCCCAGGTCGGCGCCGAGCTGGCCCGGAATCCACTCCAGCAGCCGCGCCAGGCGCGGCGCGTGCACGGCCTCGGGCGACAGCAGCGGGCTGAACTGGGCCTGTCCGCCGGGGCGGCGCATGAACATCACCAGCTGGCGCGCGACCGACAGCGCCATGGCGCGGCCCAGATCGGCCTCGACCAGCGCCAGGGCCAGGTCGATGCCCGCCGTGACGCCGGCCGACGTGAAGCGCCGCCCGTACACCGGGTGGCCGGCGTCGTAGGTGTGCAGCCGGTCGGCGTCCACCTGCGAGTCGGGGCTGATGGCGCGCAGCTCGTCCAGCCGGCACCAGTGCGTGGTGGCGTCCAGCCCTTGCAGCAGGCCCGCCCGCGCGAGCACCAGCGCCCCCGAGCACACGGATCCCAGCCGCAGCACCCGGGGCGCCATGGCCTGCAGCCAGCGGCGCAGGTCGGGGTCGTGCTGGGCGGCGTCCACGCCGTCGCCGCCGGGGACCAGCACCGTGCACTGCGCCTGCGCGCGCACCTGGCGCCAGGCGCGCTGGGCCACCAGCTGCAGGCCGCAGGACGTGGTCACCGGCCCGGCCGCGGCGGCCAGCAGCTCCAGCCGGTACATGGGGGGCAGGCCCTGCTGGCGGCGCAGGTCGTTGGCGGTGGCGAACACCTGCATGGGGCCCGTGATGTCGAGGCTCATCACGCCGGGATAGGCCAGGCACAGCACGCGGTGGCCCTCTCGGGCGCGGGGGGGCGGGGTGGCGGGGCCGGGGCGAGCAGTGGGCTGTGGCATGCCTGCAGTGTGGGGCGGGCGCGGCATGGCAGCAAGGACATTGTTCGCACATTTCCTGCCATGGGAGGCGAAGCATTCACCCCGTGCGCAGTGGTGTGAGCGCGCGCGGGGCTGTCATGCCGCTGCGGCACAATGTTCGCCATGCTGATGTACCCGCAAATCGATCCCGTGGCCCTGCAGGTCGGGCCGCTGGCCATCCACTGGTATGGCCTGACCTACCTGGCCGGGTTCGCGCTGTTCATGTTCCTGGGCATGCGCCGCCTGCGGCACCAGCCCTATGCCGCGCTGCGCGGCGATCAGGCCTGGTCGCGCCGGGATGTGGAGGACATTCTGTTCCTTGGCGTGCTGGGCGTGGTGGTGGGCGGGCGGCTGGGTTACTGCCTGTTCTACAAGCCGGGCTACTACCTGGGCCACCCGCTGGAGATCTTCTACATCTGGCAGGGCGGCATGAGCTTTCATGGCGGGCTGCTGGGCGTGATCGGCTCCATGTTGTGGTTTGCCCATTCGCGGCGCAGGCCCTGGCTGCAGGTGGCCGACTTCGTGGCCCCCTGCGTGCCCACGGGGCTGGCGGCGGGGCGCATCGGCAACTTCATCAACGGCGAACTGTGGGGGCGCTTCGCACCGCCGGACCTGCCCTGGGGCATGGTGTTTCCGCAAAGCGGCTCCATGCTGGCGCGCCATCCGTCGCAGATCTACCAGTTTCTGCTCGAAGGCCTGCTGCTGTTTGTGCTGCTGTGGCTGTATGCCCGCCGCCCGCGCAAGCGCGGCGAGGTGGCGGCGGCCTTCCTGGTGGGCTATGGTGCGCTGCGCTTCATCGCCGAATACTTCCGCGAGCCCGACAGCTTCCTGGGCCTGCTGTCGCTGGGCATGAGCATGGGGCAGTGGCTGTGCATCCCCATGGTGCTGGCCGGCGTGGGCCTGTGGCTGTGGGCACAAAAGCAGCCTGCGCCACTGAATTCATAATAAAAAAGGCCTCTGGCGCTTACTGGGTAAGCGCTGATAGCTCATTTTTTGATAGTGGTGCGGCACCATGCCGCACCGGCTGCCCTGCGGCCGCCCGGCCGGCCGTCAGGCCCGGTGTTGCAAGCAGGCATCACTTGCGCCCTTTATCCCCGCGTCTTGGTGTTACTACCCATCGCCAGCGTGGCGGGTTTCTCCATAATTATTTGAAATTACGCGAAATCATGCGGTTTCGCGCTGCTTTGCCTGCCGTTGATGGATAGATAGCCCCTTTGCCACCAATCCGCCGCTGACTTGCCGACATGCGCCCCGTTGCCAATTCCCTGCACGACCAAGCCGCCGAGATGCTGCGCGAGCAGATCTTCGCCGGCGAACTGGCGCCGGGCAGCTTTCTGGACGAGGCGGCGCTGTGCGAGCGGCTGGCCGTGTCGCGCACGCCGCTGCGCGAGGCGCTCAAGGTGCTGGCGGCCGAGGGCCTGCTGCGCCACGAGCCGCGCCGCGGCTGCTTCGTGGCCGAGATCACGGCGCGCGACCTGCAGGAGATCTTCCCCGTGATCGCGCTGCTGGAGGGCCGTGCCGTCTACGAGGCCACCGAGCGCGCGGCCGCGGCCGACATCGCCGCGCTGGAGGTGCTGCACCAGCGCCTGCGCGAGCATGCCGAGGCGGGCCGCATCACCGAGTACTACGAGGCCAACTACGCGATCCACGAGGCCTTCATCACCCTGGCGGACAACCGCTGGCTGGCCCAGGTGATCGGCGACCTGCGCAAGATCCTGCGCCTGGCGCGGCACCAGACGCTGCAGTTGCCGGGCCGCCTGCAGCATAGCCTGGCCGAGCACCTGGAGGTGTTCGCCGCGCTCAAGCGGCGCGACGCCCAGGGCGCCGAGCAGGCCATGCGCAACCACCTTCTGGCGCAGCGCGACGCGCTGCGCGAACTTGCCCACCACCACCCTTCCCGGATAGCACCATGAACGCCGCCTCTACCTGGATCTCGCGCAATGTCGGACGGCTGCGGTCGGCCGATGGCAAGGACGCAGCCGCCAAGGAGCAGGGCGCGGCCGCGCCCAAGGCGGCCGCCGCACCCGAGCGCTCCACCCACGAACGCCTGCAGGCCACGCTGCGCAAGAGCGGCGAGGCGCTGTCGCCGCGCGCGCTGCGCCGCGTGCTGGGCGAACTGCAGGAGGTGGTGGCGCCCCGCGTGAGCGAGATCGAGGGCGGGCGCCGCGCCCAGGCCGTCGCCGCCTGGTATGCCGAGGCGCCTGCCGAGGAGCGGCGCGACCTGTGGCTGCTGATGTGCGAGCAGTTCGTGCCCGACGCCACGCGCTTCAAGTCTGCCCAGCAGCGCTACGAGGCCGCCGCCGGCACGGCCGACGCGCCCCAGGCCGAGGCCCATCTGCGCCGCGCCCTGGTGTCGCCGCGCACGCGGCTGCTGCAGCGCTTCGCGGTGTTCCCCGAGGGCATGCGCTTCCTGGTGGACCTGCGCGCCGAGCTGCTGCCCCTGCTCAAGAGCGACAAGCGCCTGCTGCCGCTCGACGCCGAGCTGGAGCAGCTGTTCTCCACCTGGTTCGACGTGGCGTTTCTGGAGCTGAGGCGCCTGTCGTGGGACTCGCCGGCCTCGCTGATCGAAAAGCTCATCAAGTACGAGGCGGTGCACGACATTCGCAGCTGGGCCGACCTGAAGAACCGGCTGGACAGCGACCGGCGCTGCTACGGCTTCTTCCACCCGCGCCTGCCCAACGAGCCGCTGATCTTCGTGGAGGTGGCGCTGGTCAACGAGATTTCCCCCAGCATCACGCCGCTGCTGGACGAGGCCGCCGCGCCGGTGGACATCAAGCGCGCCACCACGGCCATCTTCTATTCCATCAGCAACACGCAGACGGGGCTGCGCGGCGTGAGCTTCGGCGACTCGCTCATCAAGCATGTGGCGGAGACGCTCACCGAGGAGTTCCCGCGCCTGCGCACCTTCGCCACGCTGTCGCCCATTCCCGGCTTCCGCGCGTGGCTGGCCAAGAACTGCGCGGCGCAGCTGGAGCAGCTCGACGAAAAGCGCCTGGCCGAGCTGGGCCGCGCCGTGGGCTTCGAGCCGCCGCAGGCCGCCCATGTGCTGGCCGCGGCCGACAAGGCGCTGGAGCTGCCCCCGAAGGCGCCCGTGCGCCAGCTGCTCATGCAGTGCGCCGCCCGCTACCTGGGGCGCGAGCTGCAGGACGGCAAGCCCGTGGACCCCGTGGCGCGCTTCCACCTGGGCAACGGCGCGCGCGTCGAGCGCCTGAACTGGGCGGGCGACCCGTCGGCCAAGGGCGTGAAGCAGTCCTTCGGGCTCATGGTCAACTACCTCTACGACCTGAAGCGCATCGACAGGCACCGGGGGCTGCTGGCCCAGGGCCGCGTGCCGGTGTCGGGCGACATCGACAGCCTCTGTCGTGACTGAACACGCAGTTTGCCGTGGCGTGCCGGGGCCGCTGGCCCTGTATGCTCGCCAGCGGCCGCCGGCAGGGAGCGGCACCCTTCATGATTTCAACAACGGAAAAACAAGGAGACGACACCATGCGTGAGAGAGACCACATCGGCCATTCATCCACCGGCGCACTGCAGCGGCGCGACATGCTGCGCGCCGCAGGGGCCGCGGGTCTGGCGCTGGCCACGGGCGGCGCCTGGGCGCAGGGGGCCAGCGGCTGGCCCGCCAAGCCGGTGAACCTGGTGGTGCCCTTCCCGGCGGGCGGCGGCACGGACGCATTCGCGCGTCCGCTGGCGGCGCAGTTCTCCAAGTCCACGGGCAAGACGCTGGTGGTGGACAACCGCGGCGGCGCGGGCGGCACCGTGGGCGCGAGCTTCGCGGCCAAGGCCCATCCGGACGGCTACACGCTGTTCATGGGCGGCACGCACCATGTCATCGCGCCCTCGATGTACCCCCGCCTGGACTACGACATCGAGAAGGACTTCATCCCCCTGGCCCTGCTTGCCAGCGTGCCGCAGGTGCTGGTGGTGAATCCGCGCAACGTGACGGCGGCCAACATGAAGCAGTTCCTGGACTTCGTGAGGGCCAACCCCGCCAAGCTCAACTACGGCTCGGCCGGCTCGGGCAGCTCGCACCACCTGGCGGGCGAGCTGTTCAAGCTGCAGAGCAACACCTTCATCACCCACATCCCCTACCGCGGCGCGGGCCCCGCGCTGCAGGACCTGATCGCGGGCAACGTGGACATGGTGTTCGACGGCCTGGGCTCTTCGGCGGCGCACATCAAGGGCGGGCGCATCAAGGCGCTCATGGTGTCGGGCGCCAAGCGCAATCCCGCCTTCCCCGACGTGCCCTGCGCGGCCGAGGTGGGCCTGCCGGACTACACGGTGTCCACCTGGTACGGCCTGTGGGCGCCCAAGGGCACGCCGGCCGACATGCAGGCGCGCATTGCCGAGGAAATCCGCAAGATCGGCGCCGCCGAGGAAATCAAGACCATCTGGGCCGGCAACGGCGCGGAGTTCGGCACGCTGTCGCCGGCGGACTTCGGCAAGATGGTCAGCGGCGAAGTCAAGCGCTGGGCCCAGGTGGTGAAGGCCTCTGGCGCCAAGCTGGAGTGATGTAGCGCGGACCGATAGACCAAGCCGCGCGGCCGGGGCTCCGGCGGCGCGGCCGGCGGACCGTGCAGGGAAGAGGGTGCAATTGCATGTCGGGTGAAGTAGTGGCGGCCATGGCCGCGGGAGAGGCCGCCGGCCGGGGCGTGGTGCGCGTGACGCTGCGCCATGACGGGCGGTTGAATGCGATGTCGCGCGCCATGTGGCGCCAGTTGCGCTCTGTTTTCGAGAGCATTCAGCGCAGCACGGATGCGCGCTGCGTGCTCATCGAAGGGGCGGGGGAGGCGTTCTGCGCGGGGGGCGACATCTCCGAGTACCCGGCCTTCCGCTTTGACGCCGCGCAGTTGCGCGACTTCCATGAGAACGACGTCTGGGGCGGCCTGGCAGCCATGTTGGCCTGCGACGTGCCCATCGTCGCGCGCATCGCCGGGGCCTGCATGGGCGCGGGGGTGGAGATCGCCAGCTGCTGCGACATCCGCATCGCCGCCAGCGGCGCCCGCTTTGGCGCGCCCATCGCCAAGCTGGGCTTTCCCATGGCCCCGCGCGAGGCCGCCCTGGTGGCCGGAGCGGTGGGTGAGGTCACCGCGCGCCAGATGCTGCTGGAGGCCGCGACCTTCAGCGCGGCGGAGATGGCGCAGCGCGGCTTTCTGAGCCGCGTGGTCGACGCCGAGCAGCTGGACGCCCAGGCCCTGGGCACGGCGCTGCGCATGGCCGCGCTGGCACCCGGCGCGGCGCGGCTCAACAAGCGGACGCTGCGGGCGCTGAAGGGGTTGAATATGCCGCAAGCGCCCATCCATCAAGCGCAAGGTGCTATTAATTTTGAATTGCCTGAGGTGCTGGCGGATCCCTATGCCTACGCCGACAGCGCCGAACACCGCGAGGGGATTGCGGCCTTTCTGGCCAAGCGTCCCCCCGTTTTCTGATTCTTTGGGCCTGTAGATCATGAGCACTTCCAACCAGAACCTCTTTGCCGCGCTGCGCGCCGCATTCCCTTCCGACCTGAGCCAGATCGCCGTCGAGGCAGCGTCGCCCGCGGGCGAGCCGCTGAACTACAGCTGGCGCGACCTGGACCAGGCCAGCGCGCGCATCGCCAACCTGCTGGCGTCTTTGAACCTGCCCGAGGGCAGCCGCGTGGCGGTGCAGGTGGAGAAGTCGGTCGAGGCCATGCTGCTGTACCTCGGCACCCTGCGCGCCGGCTATGTGTTTTTGCCGCTGAACACGGCCTACCAGAGCGCCGAGATCGAGTACTTCATCGGCAACGCCGAGCCCGCGGTGGTGGTGTGCACGCCGGCCAACTTCGGCTGGGTGTCGAAGATCGCCTTCACGGCCGGCACGCAGCATGTGTTCACGCTGGGCGACGACCGCACGGGCAGCCTGCTGGAGCGCGCCGCGCATTGCGGCAACGACCACCAGACCGTGCCCCGCAAGGCGGACGACCTGGCCGCCATCCTCTACACCAGCGGCACCACGGGGCGCAGCAAGGGGGCGATGCTCACGCACGGCAACCTGCTGTCTAACGCCGAGGTGCTCAAGGACTACTGGGGCTGGAAGCCGGGCGACGTGCTGATCCACGCGCTGCCCATCTTCCACGTGCACGGCCTGTTCGTGGCCATCCATGGCGCGCTGATCAACGGCAGCAAGATGATCTGGATGGCTAAGTTCGACCCCAAGGCCGTGATCGCCGCCATGCCGCGCGCCACCGTGTTCATGGGCGTGCCCACGCTGTACGTGCGCATGCTGGCCGAGCCCGCGCTCACCCAGGCGGCGGCCAGCCACATGCGGCTGTTCATCGCAGGGTCGGCGCCGCTGCTCATCGAGACCTTCAAGGAATGGCAGGACCGCACGGGCCACACCATTCTGGAACGCTACGGCATGAGTGAGACCATCATGCTGACCTCCAACCCCTATGCGGCCGACGCCCGCCACGGCGGCCAGGACGAGCGCCGCGGTTCCACCGTGGGCTTTGCGCTGCCCGGCGTGGGCCTGCGCGTGGTGGACGACGCCGGCCAGCCGGTGCCCGTGGGCGAGATCGGCAACATCCAGGTCCAGGGCCCCAACGTGTTCAAGGGCTACTGGCGCATGCCCGAGAAGACCAAGGAAGAGTTCAGCGCCGACGGCTGGTTCAAGACCGGCGACGTGGGCAAGGTGGACGAGCGTGGCTATGCCAGCATCGTGGGCCGCAGCAAGGACCTGATCATCAGCGGCGGCTACAACGTGTATCCGGCCGAGATCGAGGGCTACATCAACGAGATGGCCGGCGTGATGGAGAGCGCCGTGGTCGGCGTGCCGCACCCGGACTTCGGCGAGGTGGGCGTGGCGGTGGTGATTCCCAAGGCGGGCGAGCGGGTGGATGGCGAGGCCATCGTCGCCCAGCTCAAGTCCCAGCTGGCCAACTTCAAGATCCCCAAGCGCTGCTTCGTCACCACCGAGCTGCCGCGCAACACCATGGGCAAGGTGCAAAAGAACCTGCTGCGCGACCAGTACAAGGCGCTGTTCGCCTGAGTGGACAGGGTGCCGCGTGAAGGCATGAAAGGCGGACAAGCCGCCTTTCATGTATGTTTGTTGCTATAAAATATATAGCTATCAGCGCTTTGCAGTAAAGCGCTGAAGGCTGTTTTGCTGCTTAACGCAGCACCAGCACCGGGATGTGCGAGTGCGTCAGCACATGCTGCGTCTCGCTGCCCAGCAGCAGGCGCTTGAGGCCCTTGCGGCCGTGCGAGGCCATGACGATCAGATCGCACTTGTGCTTCTTGGCGGCGGAGATCACGGCCTCGGCAATCAGGTCCGACTTGGCTACCACGGCCTTGACGCTCACGCCCTCGTCCGTGCCGCGCGCCTTGACCTTGTTCACCAGCTCCTGCGCCGCGTCGCTCCACTGCTTCTCGATGCGCTTGATGTCGGTCGGGTCCACCGGCAGGCCGCCTTCGAAGTAGCTGCGCGGATAGCGCGGCACCACCTTGAGGGCGATGACCGAGGCGCCAGTCAGGCCGGCCAGCGACAGCCCGCTGTCGATGGCCTTCTCGGACAGAGGGGAGCCGTCGGTGGCGATCAGGATGCGTTTGTACATGGGCAGTTCCTCATGCTGGGTTGAAGTTGGGAATGAGCATAGGATGGCTCACATTTTGTATCTTGATTCAAGTCAATGAGTCTGTCACGCAATACGGATAGCCTCGAGCACATGTCAAATAGTTCTGCCGGCTCGTTGGCGACCGCTGGAAACATGGTCGTGCCTGAAGCAGCCCCTGGCCCCGGTGCTGCGGCATTGCTGGACGATCCGCAGGAGTGGTCGGCATTCGGCAGGCCGTGCGGCGTGCCGGCATCGCAAGAGCCGTCGGCCGATACGCCGTGGGAGTCGCATGTGGTGCTGGAGGGCATGCACTGCGCCGCCTGCGCGCTGACCATCGAGGACGCGCTGCGCCGGGTGCCCGGCGTGAGCGAGGCCGACGTTAGCGCCGCCACGCGACGGGCGCGCGTGGTCTGGGACCCCACGCAGGCATTGCCCTCGCAGTGGATGGAGGCCGTGCGCAAGGCCGGCTACCGCGCCATGCCCGCCATGGATGCCTTCGCCCGCGAGCAGCGCCAGCGCGAACACCGCCGCGCCCTGTGGCGCTGGCTGGTGGCGGGCTTTTGCATGATGCAGGTCATGATGTACGCATGGCCCGCCTACCAGGCCATGCCCGGCGACCTGACCACCGAGATGGAGCAGCTGCTGCGCTGGGCCTCGTGGGTCATCAGCCTGCCCGTGGTGCTGTTTGCCTGCGGGCCGTTCTTTTCCAGTGCGCTGCGCGACATACGGCAGCGCCGCGTGAGCATGGACCTGCCGGTGGCGTTGGGCATGCTGATCACCTTCATCGTGAGCATGGCCGGCACGTTTGACCCCACCGGGCCCTTCGGGCGCGAGGTGTACTACGACTCGCTGACCATGTTCGTCTTCTTCCTGCTCACCGGCCGCTGGCTGGAGCTGCGCCTGCGCGACCGCACGGCCGGGGCGCTGGAGGCCGTGATGAACCGCCTGCCCGACAGCGTGGAGCGCCGCGCCGCGGACGGCAGCTTTGTGCGCGTGGCCACGCGGCGCCTGCAAATGGGCGACGTGGTGCGGGTTCTGCCGGGCGAGGCCTTTCCGGCCGACGGCTGCATCCTGTCCGGCAACACCCAGGCGGATGAGGCCTTGCTCACGGGTGAGTCCACGCCTGTCGACAGGCCCCAGGGCAGCTTCGTCACGGCGGGCAGCTACAACCTGCGCTCCCCGGTCGAGGTGCGGGTCGAAACCCTGGGCGCCAGCACGCGCTTCGGGCAGATCGTGACCCTCATGGAGAGCGCCTCGCTGCAGAAACCGCGGCTGGCGCAACTGGCCGACCGCGTGGCGCGCCCGTTCCTGGTGGCCGTGCTCCTGGCTGCGGCGCTGGCCGCGGTCTGGTGGTGGCCCAGCGACCCGAGCCATGCCCTCATGGTGGCGGTGGCGGTGCTCATCGTCACCTGCCCCTGCGCGCTGTCGCTGGCCACGCCCGTGGCCATGCTCACGGCCGCGGGCACCCTGGCGCGCCGTGGCGTGCTGGTGCGCAACCTGCAGGGGCTGGAGGCGCTGGCCGCCGTGGACACCGTGGTGTTCGACAAGACGGGCACGCTCACCAGCGACGGACTGGGGGTGCGCGCCACGCATGTGGCGGCCCAGGCCGGCTTGACTCAGGATGAGGCGCTGGCACTGGCGGCACTGCTGGCGCGGCATTCGCTGCACCCGGTGTCGCGCGCGCTGGTAGCGGCGGCGCAGCAGGGGGCGCCGGTCGCGCAGGGTTGGACGGTGCATGCCGTGCAGGAACTGGCGGGAGCAGGCCTGGTTGCCGAGGCCCGCCACGCGGGGCAGGACCGGGCCGCGCCGCAGATCCTGCGCCTGGGCTCTCCCGCGCATGCGCGCGCGGTGCCCAGCGAGGGCGGAGCGCAGCAGGTGGTGCTGTCGGCAGAGCAGGGCGGGGTGGTGGCGGAGCTGGCACGCTTCGACCTGAGCGAGGAGTTGCGCCCCGAGGTGGCAGCGGTGGTGAATGGCCTGCGCGCGGCGGGAGTGGCGGTCGAGCTGCTGTCGGGCGACCGCACGGCGGCCGTGCAGCGGGTGGCCGCGCAGGCGGGCATCGGCGAGGCCCACGGAGACTGCACGCCGCAGGACAAGCTGGAGCGCCTGCAGGCCCTGCAGGGGCAGGGCCGCCATGTGGCCATGGTGGGGGACGGCCTCAACGACGGGCCGGTGCTGGCTGGCGCGCATGTTTCGTTCGCCTTCGGGCGCGCCGTGCCGCTGGCACAGTCGCGTTCCGACTTCGTCGTCATGGGCGAGAATCTCGGCCTTGTGCTGCAGACCCTGCTGCTGGCGCGCCGCACCCTGCGTATCGTGCGCCAGAACCTGTGGTGGGCGGCCGGCTACAACGCCCTGAGCGTGCCGCTGGCGATCGCCGGGTATATGCCGGCCTGGCTCGCCGGGCTGGGCATGGCGCTCAGCTCGCTGCTGGTCGTGCTGAATGCGGCACGCCTGACACGCGCGCCGGAGGTAGCGGACGGCGCCGTGTATTCATCCAACCCGCCGCAGACGGCGGCCGTATCCCTGGAGGTGGCCTGACATGGACATTCTTTACCTGCTGATTCCCCTGTCGGTGGTGCTGGTGCTGTTTGTGCTCGCGGGCCTGTGGTGGGCGGTCTACCGTGGCCAATTTGAGAACGTCGAACAAGAGGGGGAGCGCATTCTGAGAGACGGTTGATGTTCATCAACGATTCCAATGCGAGCCTGGCTGAAACTTTTTGCTGCAAATATAAGAGGTGCCCGATGGATTCTCCACAATCAAAAGTAGCGCATTACGACGATACCGTCGTGCGCCAGTTTTCTATCATGGCCGTCGTTTGGGGGGTGGTCGGCATGCTGGTCGGCGTGTTCATCGCCGCCCAGCTGACCTGGCCTGAACTCAACTTCGGCATTCCATGGCTGAGCTATGGGCGGCTGCGTCCGCTGCACACCAATGCCGTGATCTTCGCCTTCGGCGGCTGCGGCCTGTTCGCCACGAGCTACTACGTGGTGCAGCGCACCTGCCAGACGCGCCTGTTCCTGCCAAAGCTGGCAGCGTTTACGTTCTGGGGCTGGCAACTGGTGATCGTGGCCGCAGCCATCAGCCTGCCGCTGGGCTATACCTCCGGCAAGGAATATGCCGAGCTGGAGTGGCCCATCGACATCCTGATCGCTGCCGTGTGGGTCTCCTACGCGGTCGTGTTCTTCGGCACGATCGGCACGCGCAAGGTCAAGCACATCTACGTGGCCAACTGGTTCTTCGGCGCCTTCATCATCGCCGTGGCCCTGCTGCACATCGTCAACAGCGCCGCTATTCCCGCGGGCTTCATGAAGAGCTACTCGGCCTACGCGGGCGTGCAGGACGCCATGGTGCAGTGGTGGTACGGCCACAATGCCGTGGGCTTCTACCTGACCACGGGCTTCCTGGGCATGATGTACTACTTCATCCCCAAGCAGGCAGGCCGGCCGGTGTACAGCTATCGCCTGTCCATCGTGCACTTCTGGGCACTGATCTTCACCTACATGTGGGCGGGTCCGCACCACCTGCACTACACGGCATTGCCCGACTGGACTCAGTCCGTGGGCATGGTGTTCTCGCTGATCCTGCTGGCGCCCAGCTGGGGCGGCATGATCAACGGCATCATGACGCTGTCGGGTGCATGGCACAAGCTGCGTGACGACCCCATCCTGCGCTTCCTGATCGTGTCCCTGTCGTTCTACGGCATGGCCACGTTCGAAGGTCCGATGATGTCCATCAAGACCGTCAACGCGCTCTCGCACTACACCGACTGGACCGTGGGCCACGTGCACGCTGGCGCTCTGGGCTGGGTGGGCCTGATCACCATGGGTTCGCTCTACTACCTGGTTCCGCGCCTGTTCGGCAAGGAAAAGATGCACTCCGTGAAGGCCATCGAGTTGCACTTCTGGATGGCGACCATCGGCATCGTGCTGTACATCGCTGCGATGTGGATTGCCGGTGTGATGCAGGGCCTGATGTGGCGCGCGGTGAATGCCGACGGCACGCTGACCTACACCTTCGTGGAAAGCGTCAAGGCGACCTATCCCTTCTACGCCATCCGTTTCTTCGGTGGCCTGCTGTACCTTGGCGGCATGCTCGTCATGGCATGGAACGTGTGGTTGACTGCGATCTCCGGTCGTTCCGTCAAGGTGGCCATTCCGGCCGTGAATGCCGCACACGCTTGAGGATGGAGGAGCAACGTCATGTCTAACACTCAAAACAAAGCTTCGTCCGGCTTCACGCACGAAAAGGTTGAAACCAGCAACTTCCTCATGATCGTGCTGATCCTGCTGGTGGTTGCCGTGGGCGGCCTGGTGGAAATCGTTCCGCTGTTCTTCCAGAAGTCCACGACAGAGGCGGTGCAGGGCGTCAAGCCCTATACCGCGGTTCAGCTGATCGGCCGCGACGTCTATCTGCGTGAGGGTTGCTACAACTGCCACTCGCAGATGATTCGCCCCTTCCGCGCGGAGACGCTGCGCTATGGCCACTATTCCGTGGCCGGCGAGTTCGTCTATGACCATCCCTTTCAGTGGGGCTCCAAGCGCACCGGCCCCGACCTGCACCGTGTGGGTGGGAAGTACAGCGACGAATGGCATCGCATCCACCTGAACAACCCGCGTGACGTGGTGCCGGAGTCCAACATGCCGGCCTATCCGTGGCTGGAGAAGAACCAGATTGATCCTTCCATCGTGGCTCCGCGCATGAAGGCGCTGCGCACGGTGGGCGTCCCGTACACGGATGAGGAAATCGCTGGTGCCGCAGAGCAGGTCAAGGGCAAGACGGAGATGGATGCCGTGGTGGCCTACCTGCAGGTTCTGGGCCGCGCGCTCAAGTAAGAGGAGTGGCCATGGACATCACCACCATGCGTATCGTGGCCACGCTGGCATCGCTGGCGTGTTTCGTGGGCATCTGGTTCTGGGCGTTCATGCGCCGCAACCAGGCCCAGTTCGAGGAGGCGGCGCAACTGCCCTTCGCCGAGGACTGAAGAACTCACCCACAGAAAAGAGATAACCCATGAGCGATTTCACCAGTAACTTCTGGTCCATTTATGTGGCCGGAATCACCATCGTCGGCATCGTTGCCTGCGGACTGCTGCTTTGGATCACTTCGCGCAAGAAGGTTGAGGCAACGGCAGACAACACCACCGGGCACGTCTGGGACGAAGACCTGACCGAGATGAACAACCCCATGCCGCGCTGGTGGATGTGGCTATTCATCATCACCCTCGTTTTTGGCGCCGGCTATCTGGCGGCCTATCCCGGTCTGGGTACCTACCAAGGCAAGCTGGGCTGGACGCAGATCGGCGAATACAAAGCCGAGGTGGACAAGGCGGCGACGGAACTGCAGCCGCTGTACGCACGCTTCGAAACCATGAAGACGCAGGACATGGCGAGCGACTCGGCGGCAATGGCCATTGGCGAGCGCCTGTTTATGAACAACTGCGCCCAGTGCCACGGTTCGGACGCACGCGGCAGCAAGGGCTTCCCCAGCCTGGCCGACGGTGACTGGTTGTACGGCGGTGCTCCTGAGCAGATCCGCCAGACCATCCATGACGGGCGCGTGGGCGTCATGCCCCCCATGGCCGCGGCCGTGGGCTCGCCCGAAGACGTGCGCAACTTGGCGCATTACGTTCTGAGTCTGTCGGGTAGCCCGCACGACTCTCTGAAGGCTTCGCTGGGCAAGTCCAAGTTCACGGCATGCGCAGCTTGCCACGGCATGGACGGCAAGGGCAACGTGGCCCTGGGTGCCCCCAACCTGACGGACGACATTTGGCTGCATGGCTGGGGCGAGTCGGTCATCACGGCTATGATCAACAATGGCAAGACCAATGAGATGCCTGCACAGGCAGGCAAGCTTTCCGAGGCACAGATCAACGTGCTGACGGCTTACGTTTGGGGCTTGTCCAACAAGGCCGGCGCTCCGCGCTGACGTCTGCTCTGCGGCCGGCTGCTCCCTTGCGGGACGCCGGCCGTTTTTGTTTTTCGGAAGTCGCACTTCCCCCGAGAGATTCCGCCATGAAGCCAGCCGAAGGCCAGCCCCGCAAGGTGATCCCCATTGCACCCGTAGCGGCAGAGAACTCGCAGACCGAGGTCGTTTCGCTGTACGAGGCTCAAAAGAAGATTTATCCCCGTTCCATCAGCGGCGTGTTTGCTCGCTGGCGCTGGGCGATGGTGTTCTTGACGCAATTGGTCTTCTACGGCTTGCCGTGGTTCGAGTGGGGGCAGCGCCAGATGGTGCTGTTCGACCTGGGGGCGCGGCGCTTCTACATCTTTGGCTTGGTGCTGTACCCGCAGGATTTCATTTACCTGACGGGTTTGCTCATCATCTCCGCGCTGTCGCTG
Source organism: Diaphorobacter oryzae DSM 22780 (assembly GCF_059568935.1). NCBI lineage: Bacteria > Pseudomonadati > Pseudomonadota > Betaproteobacteria > Burkholderiales > Comamonadaceae > Diaphorobacter > Diaphorobacter oryzae. The sequence goes on from NZ_JCANUL010000006.1 coordinate 187,374, forward strand.
TTCCTGTTCACGGCGGTGGCGGGGCGGCTGTGGTGCGGGTTCGCGTGTCCGCAAACGGTCTACACGGAAATGTTCATGTGGATCGAGCACAAGATCGAAGGCGATCGCAGTGCCCGGATGCGCTTGGACAACGGATCCTGGACGTTCGAGAAAATCTGGAAAAAATCGCTCAAGCAGTTGGTATGGGTGGTCGTGGCGTTCTGGACCGGCTTCACCTTCGTGGGCTATTTCGTGCCCATCCGTGAATTGGGCAGCGAACTGCTGGCACTTCATGGCACCTGGCAGATCTTCTGGGTGTTCTTCTACGGTTTCGCGACCTACGGCAATGCGGGATATCTGCGCGAGCAGGTCTGCAAGTACATGTGCCCCTACGCGCGCTTCCAGAGTGCGATGTTCGACAAGGACACGCTGGTCGTTAGCTACGACCCAGAGCGCGGAGAGCAGCGCGGGCCGCGTAATAAGAACATCGACTACAAGGCCAAGGGGCTGGGGGATTGCATCGACTGCACGCTCTGTGTGCAGGTGTGTCCCACGGGCATCGACATCCGGGACGGGCTGCAATACGAGTGCATCGGCTGCGGTCTGTGTGTGGATGCATGCAATACCGTGATGGACAAGATGAAGTACCCGCGCGGGTTGATCCGCTTCTCCACCCAGAACGGGGTGAAGAACCACTGGACCCAGTCGCAGATGCTCAAGCGGGTGCTGCGCCCCCGCGTGCTCATTTACACCGGTGTCCTGCTCCTGCTTTGCGTGGGCATGCTGGCCAGCTTGGTGGTGCGCACGCCGCTCAAGGTGGATGTGGTGCGGGATCGCGCGGCACTTTCGCGCATCGTGGCCGGGGGCAAGCTGGAGAACATCTACCGCTTGCAGATCATGAACGCGACGGAAAGGGCTCAGCGCTATGTCATCAGCGCACGGGGGCTGGATGGGCTGGAGGTTGCCTCCGAGGCAGAGGTCGAGATCGGGCCTGCCGAGTCGCGCTGGGTCGCCATGCGTTTGCAGATTCCCTATGGCTCTGCTGCGCCTGGGTCGCATACGGTGTATTTCGACATACAGGCCCAGGGTGACAAGGCCCAGGTGGCCGAAAAATCGGTATTCCTGGTGCCGCGCTGAATGCGTGGAGCCGGTGCACCGGAGTGGTATGACAGTTTCTGAATGGCCCGCACAGGGCAAGGAGTTCGCGGCAATGTCGGCAAACCCATTGATGAATGCAGCACCTGAGTCCCAGCCGTGGTGGAAATATGGCCATGTCTGGCTGGTGATCGCTGGCCCGGTGATCGTGATCATCGCCGGTTTCGTGACGCTGTGGCTGGCCGTCAGGCAGCCAGACCCCCTGCTGGCGGAGGACTATTACCAGCGCGGGCTGGACATCAACAAGACCCTCAAAAACCCGGACATCAGCATGGCGCCGGCGATGAAGGGGCGCAACCATGCGGCCACGCCGGTGGAGGACCAGCCGCGCTGACCGGGTGCCATTTCTAAGGGGAATCAGGGATTCGTGCACCCTTTGCATGCGGGGTGCATGGTGCTAGGCTGTCACCATTGCAAGGAGGCGTGCGATGTGGACACAGCGACTGATGTGGATAGCCTGGCCTGCCTTTCTCATGGCCGGCGTGATGGAGATGGTGGTGTTTGCCTTCGTGGACCCAGAGGCACTGCACTGGTTTGACGGCCAGCCCATGGGTCTGTCGAATCAGGGGGTCTACACCATTGCCTTCTTCATTTTCTGGATAGTCACCATGGCGTCAGGAGCACTGACCACGCTGCTGTCCCTTTCTCCCTTTGAACTCAACCGCTGCCCGGTGCCCAAGGGGGAGCGGCCACTCGACTGCCCAAAGTACCAGCCCTGACCCACACGTGTGGGCCGGAGGTGTTGGCCGCTAGTGCGCTGTGACGATGCCAGGCCCGCGGGCATCAGCCCGCCGAACCCTGGGCCAAGTAGGACGGCTGGGACAGGCCCTGTTCCTTGTTTTTCTTCAATGCTGCAATGCGAGGCAGCTGCGAAGGACCCATCACCAGCGCGGCTTGCTCATCTCCCGATGTCAGTTCCGCTTCCAGACGCGCAACGCGGTGCCGGTACATCTTGGCCAGGGCGGCGTGGTGCTCCGCTGCATTCTCGTGTTCCAGTGCGGCCATGCGAGCTTCATCAAGGCTGTGCTGGATGCGGCGGGCATAAATGGTTCCGGGATCAAAGAATCGTTTGAGCATGATCTTCCTCCTGGCAGGGCTGGAACAGGGGTGCTTGCGAGCCGGGCCAAGGCCCTTTCAGCACATCAGACGAAAGCCCTTATGGTCCGACCGACTGGTGCAGTATCAGTGCTTCATGTATGCAAGACAACGCATAAGTCTCGGTCGGCCGCGGTATTGAGGGCTTGTCCTACACCTGGGCGCATGCGATGGTTCGGCAGGCCGGCTGGCGCGAAAAATCAACCGTTTGAAGGAACGGGGAGGGCGCCCCGTTTATGATGCGGCCCGTCCAGTCTGGTTCGCGCGCCAGCGCGCCACACCTGCCCGTAGCTCAACTGGATAGAGCAATTGCCTTCTAAGCAATAGGTCGGGGGTTCGAGTCCCTCCGGGCAGGCCATTGTTACAGCGGCCTGCGCACCGGGCCATACGCGGGTAGCGGCTCGCGCACGGCTGCGATGCGCTGCACGAAGCGCGCGGGGGCATCGAGGAAACCGTCTTCGTAGGCCACCACGCGCAGCCCGCTGCAGGCCTGCAGCAGCTCGCCGGGGCGCAGCAGGAATTCGGGGCGTGCGGGCCGGCCCACGGTTTCGTTGCCCTGGGCGAAGGTTTCGTAGAGCAGCACGCCACCCGGCGCCACGCTGTCCAAGAGGGTGGGCAGCAGGGGACGCCAGAGGTAGTTGGTGACCACCACGCAGGCGAAGCGGCGGCCCGGCAGGGGCCAGGGGTCGGCTTCGAGGTCGGCGGTGATGGCTTCTCCCCAGTTTGCTATTGAATTAATAGCTTTTTGCGCTGTATCTACGCCCGTTACAGGGTGATTTTGTTCATAAAACCAGCGCATGTGACGGCCCAGGCCGCAGGCCACGTCCAGCACGTCGCCGCCAGGGGGCACCAGATGCGACCAGCGCCGGATCCAGTCGGACGGGGGCTGCTCGCCGTGGTGTGGGGGGATGGGGGTGGTGTTTGGCATCAGAAGCAGGCCCAGACCTGGTCCGCCAGCGTCAGCATGAACTCTGGCTGCGTATACAGGGCAAACACGGCCAAGAGCACCAGCACGGCGGCTGTCAAGGCGGCTAGACGGGCCCAGCGGCTGGTTGGCGTGATCATGCGCGTGCCCCTTGTGGCACGGCGCGCGGGATGGCCCCCTCGCGCACCGGCAGATTCACCAGGCCGGCCAGGACGCCCAGTACGATGGCCAGGTACCAGACGATGTCATAGCTGCCCATGCGGTCGTACAGGTAGCCGCCAAGCCACACGCCCAGGAAGCTGCCGATCTGGTGGCTGAAGAACACGAAGCCGCTGAGCATGGACAGGTGCTGCACGCCGAAGATCTGCGCCACGGCGGCGTTCGTGGGCGGCACGGTGGACAGCCACAGCGCCCCGATCACGGCGGAGAACACGTAGACCGACATCGGCGACAGCGGAACCAGCAGAAAGATGGTGATGACCACGGCGCGGGCGAAGTAGATGAACGCCAGGATGTGGCGCTTCGGCATTCGCTGGCCCAGCGAGCCCGCGATGTAGGTGCCGAAGACGTTGAACAGCCCGATCAGCGCCAGCGCGTAGCTGGCCACCTGGGGCGTTAGCCCCTGGTCCTTGAGGTAGCTGGGCATGTGCACGCCGATGAACACCACCTGGAAGCCGCAGACGAAATAGCCCGCCGTGAGCAGCAGGAAGCTGGGGTAGCGCAGGGCCTCGGCAAAGGCCTCGCCCACGCTCTGGGTGCGTTTGACGGGGGCGCTGCCATGGAAGCCCGGCTCGCGCAGGCCGAAGGCCAGCGGCACGATCAGCAGCACCATGGCCGACAGCACCAGCAGCGCCTCCTGCCAGCCCAGGCGCAGGATGAGCTGGCCCTCCAGCGGCACCATGAGGAACTGGCCGAACGAGCCGGCGGCCGCCGCCACGCCCATGGCCCATGAGCGCCGCTCGGCCGAGATCTGCCGGCCCAGCACGCCGTAGATGATGGCGTAGGTGGTGCCGGCCTGGGCGGCGCCGATCAGCACGCCCGTGGTCAGCGCAAACAGCAGCGGCGTGGGCGACAGCGCCATGCCCGCCAGGCCCAGTGCGTAGAGCCCGGCCCCGCCGATGAGCACGCGAAACGCACCCAGCCGGTCGGCCAGCATGCCGCCGACGATGCCGAAGAGGCCCCAGGACAGGTTCTGGATGGCCATGGCCAGGGCGAAGGTCTGGCGCGTCCACCCCATGTCCTGCGTGACCGGCTGCAGCCACAGGCCGAAGCCGTGCCGGATGCCCATGGAGAGGGTGACGATGGCGGCGCCGCAAATCAGCACCTGGGCCATGGACAGTTTTCGCATTTCGTTGTGCATCCGGCGAATGTAGCGAAAACCCGCAGTACCCGCTGGAGGCGGGCCGTGGGCGGCCGGAAATACTGCCATCCTGGTTTTATATCCAGCACTACAATCCGCCGCCATGGCAGTCAAACCCGCATCCACTTCCGCCAGCGATTACTCCGAAGGTTCGATCCGCGTCCTCAAGGGCCTGGAGCCCGTCAAGCAGCGGCCCGGCATGTACACCCGCACCGACAACCCCCTGCACATCCTGCAGGAGGTGCTGGACAACGCGGCCGACGAGGCCCTGGCCGGCCACTGCAAGCGCGTCAAGGTCACGCTGCATGCCGACGGCTCGGTCAGCGTGGAGGACGACGGCCGCGGCATCCCGTTCGGCATGCACCCCGAGGAACGCGCGCCGGTGATCGAACTGGTGTTCACCCGGCTGCACGCGGGCGGCAAGTTCGACAAGGGCAAGGGCGGGGCCTACAGCTTCTCGGGTGGCCTGCACGGCGTGGGCGTGTCGGTGACCAATGCCCTGGCCACGCGGCTGGAGGCGACCACGCACCGCGAGGGGCAGGTGGCCCGCCTGGTGTTCGAGGGCGGCGACGTGACCGAGCCGCTGGTGGCGCGCCCCCTGGCGGCGGGCGAGCGCAAGCAGGGCACGACGGTGCGCGTGTGGCCCGATGCCAAGTACTTCGAGTCGAGCCAACTGCCCATGGGCGAGCTGACGCACCTGCTGCGCAGCAAGGCCGTGCTCATGCCCGGCGTGACGGTGCAGCTCATCAACGAGAAGACGCGCGACACCCAGACCTGGCAGTACAAGGGCGGCCTGCGCGACTACCTGGGCCAGACGCTGTCCTTCGATCCGGTGATTCCGCTGTTCGAGGGCGAGGGCTTTGCCGACCGCCACAGCGAGAGCTTCGCCGAGGGCGAGGGCGCCGCATGGTGCGTGGCCTTCACCGAGGAAGGCGCGCCCGTACGCGAAAGCTACGTCAACCTCATTCCCACCAGCGCCGGCGGCACGCACGAGAGCGGCCTGCGCGACGGCCTGTTCACCGCCGTCAAGAGCTTCATCGAGCTGCATTCGCTGCTGCCCAAGGGCGTGAAGCTCATGCCCGAGGACGTGTTCGCGCGCGCCAGCTATGTGCTCAGCGCCAAGGTGCTGGACCCGCAGTTCCAGGGCCAGATCAAGGAGCGGCTCAATTCCCGCGACGCCGTGCGGCTGGTGTCCAGCTTCGTGCGCCCCGCGCTCGAACTCTGGCTGAACCAGCATGTGGAGTACGGCAAGAAGCTGGCCGAACTCGCCATCAAGGCGGCGCAGACGCGCCAGCGCGCTGGCCAGAAGGTCGAGAAGCGCAAGGGCTCGGGCGTGGCCGTGCTGCCCGGCAAGCTCACCGACTGCGAAAGCCGCGACCTGGCCTACAACGAGGTCTTCCTGGTGGAGGGCGACTCGGCCGGCGGCAGTGCCAAGATGGGGCGCGACAAGGAAAGCCAGGCCATCCTGCCGCTGCGCGGCAAGGTGCTCAACACCTGGGAGGTGGACCGCGACCGCCTGTTCGCCAACACCGAGGTGCACGACATCTCGGTGGCCATCGGCGTGGATCCGCACGGCCCGAACGACACACCGGATCTGAGTGGCCTGCGCTACGGCAAGGTCTGCATCCTGTCCGACGCCGACGTGGACGGCTCGCACATCCAGGTGCTGCTGCTCACGCTGTTCTTCCGCCACTTTCCCAAGCTGGTGGAGGCGGGGCATATCTACGTGGCGCGCCCGCCGCTGTTCCGCGTCGACATTCCCGCGCGCGGCAAGAAACCGGCCGCCAAGGTCTATGCGCTGGACGAGGCCGAACTGGCCGCCATCCTCGACAAGGCCGCCAAGGACGGCGTGCCGCGCGAGAAGTGCCAGATCAGCCGCTTCAAGGGCCTGGGCGAGATGAACGCCGAGCAGCTGTGGGAAACCACGCTCAATCCCGACACGCGCCGGCTGCTGCCGGTGCAACTGGGCGCGTTCGACTTCGCGGCCACCGAGGGGTTGATCACCAAGCTCATGGGCAAGGGCGAGGCCGCCGCGCGGCGCGAGCTCATGGAGCTGCACGGCGACCTGGTGGACGTGGACATCTGATACGGACGCCCGTGGCCGCCAGCCCCATGCCGCGCATCTCCGCCCCGCGTACTTCAAGCCTTTCAGGCGTTTTGCGCAGGTGGATCGGGTGTATGCTGCTCCTGTTTTTGCAGCAGGCGGCGCATGCCGACCTGTGGGCCTTCGTCGATGCACGCGGCGTGACCCACTTCGCGGCGGAGCAGCTGGACGAACGCTACGCGCTGTTCTTTCGCGGCCATGACTTCGACTCCGCGCGCGACATGCCGGCCGCCGCCGCGCAGCCGGCAACGCCGGCCGATGCGGCCCCGCCCTCCGGCGCGCGGCTGCTGGCCTTCTTCGAGGTGTCGCACGACTACAAGCTCGTGCGCCAGCACCTGCGCGCCGCGGCCACCCACCATGGCGTGGACTACGAGCTGCTGCAGGCCGTGATCGCCACCGAATCGGGGTTCGATGCGCGCGCCGTGTCGCCGCGCGGCGCCGTGGGGCTGATGCAGCTCATGCCGGCCACCGCCAGCCGCTTCGGCGTGGCGGGCGATGCCCGGCGCTCGGTGGAGCAAAAACTCACCGACCCGGCCACCAACCTGGCCGCGGGCACGCGCTACCTGCGCTATCTCATGGACCTGTTCGAGGGCAGGCTGGACCTGGCGCTCGCGGCCTACAACGCGGGCGAGGGCGCGGTGCAGCGCGCTGGCAACCGCGTGCCGGCCTACCGCGAAACCCGCAACTACGTCACCACCGTGCTCGGCCTGTATGCGCTGCTCAAGCCGCCGGCCCCGTTGCAGGCGCACCGCGCCGCCACGGGCCGCCTGCGCATGGAGCTGCCGGCCGTGCCCCATCCCGCATCCGACACCGGCGCGCGCGGCGGCGAGCCGCCCGCGCGCATGGCCTGGCGTCCCGCGACCGAGCCTTCTCCCATCACCGAATGAGCGACCAACCCACTCTCGACCTTTCCACCCCCGCCGACGGCGGCGACAGCCTGGAGCTGGCCGGCTACGCCCAGCGGGCCTACCTTGAATACGCGCTGTCGGTCGTCAAGGGGCGCGCGCTGCCCGACGTGTGCGACGGCCTCAAGCCCGTGCAGCGGCGCATCCTCTACGCCATGGACCGCATGGGCCTGGGCTACAACGGCAACACGGCCGCCAAGCCCGTCAAGAGCGCCCGCGTGGTCGGCGACGTGCTGGGCCGCTTTCACCCGCACGGCGACCAGTCGGCCTACGACGCGCTGGTGCGCCTGGCGCAGGACTTCAACCAGCGCTACCCGCTGATCGACGGCCAGGGCAACTTCGGCAGCCGCGACGGCGACGGCGCGGCCGCCATGCGCTACACCGAGGCGCGCCTGTCCAAGATCACCGGCCTGCTGCTCGACGAGATCGACATGGGCACGGTGGACTTCCAGCCCAACTACGACGGCAGCACGCAGGAGCCGCGCCAGCTGCCCGCGCGCCTGCCGTTTGCGCTGCTCAACGGCGCCAGCGGCATCGCCGTGGGCCTGGCCACCGAGATCCCCAGCCACAACCTGCGCGAGGTGGCCGACGCCTGCGTGGCCCTGGTGAAGAAGCCGCAGCTCTCCGACGACGAGCTGTTCGTGCTGGTTCCCGGCCCCGACTACCCGGGCGGCGGCCAGATCATCAGCAGCGACACCGACATCCGCGACGCCTACCGCACGGGCCGCGGCAGCCTCAAGGTGCGCGCGCGCTGGAAGATCGAGGAGTTGGCGCGCGGCCAGTGGCAGATGGTGGTGACCGAGCTGCCGCCCGGCGTTTCCGCGCAGAAGGTGCTCGAGGAGATCGAGGAGCTGACCAACCCCAAGGTCAAGACCGGCAAGAAGGCGCTCACGCAGGAGCAGACCCAGCTCAAGGCCTCGCTGCTGGCGCTGCTGGACGGCGTGCGCGACGAGTCCAGCAAGGACGCGCCGGTGCGCATCGTCATCGAGCCCAAGACCGGCAAGGTGCCGCAGCAGGACCTGATCACCACGCTGCTGGCCCATACCAGCCTGGAGACCTCGGCGCCCATCAACCTGACCATGGTGGGGCTGGACGGCCGGCCGGTGCAGAAGTCGCTGCGCCAGATGCTGGAGGAATGGATCGCCTTCCGCCAGACCACGATCACGCGGCGCAGCCAGCACCGGCTGCAAAAGGTGCTGGACCGCATCCATATCCTCGAGGGGCGGCAGCTGGTGCTGCTGAACATCGACGAGGTGATCGCCATCATCCGCCAGTCCGACGAGCCCAAGGCGGCGCTGATCGCGCGCTTCAAGCTCTCCGACCGGCAGGCCGAGGACATCCTCGAAATCCGCCTGCGCCAGCTGGCGCGGCTGGAGGCCATCAAGATCGAGCAGGAACTGAAGGAGCTGCGCGAAGAGCAGGGCAAGCTGGAGGACATCCTGGCCAACCCCGCCTCGCTGCGCCGCCTGATGGTCAAGGAGATCGAGCAGGACGCCAAGCAGTTCCAGGACGCGCGTCGCACGTTGATTCAGGCCGAGAAGAAGGCCGTGGCCGAGGTCAAGGTGCTCGACGAGCCCGTTACCGTGGTCGTCTCCGAAAAGGGCTGGGTGCGCGCCCGCCAGGGCCATGGGCACGAGGCGGGCAGCTTCGCCTTCAAGGCGGGCGACGGGCTGTACGGCACCTTCGAGTGCCGCACGGTGGACACGCTGATCGTCTTCGGCAGCAACGGCCGCGTGTACTCGGTGGCCGTGGCCAATCTGCCCGGGGGGCGCGGCGACGGCCAGCCTATCACCACGCTGATCGAGCTGGAGGCCGGCACGCAGCCGGTGCACTACTTTGCCGGCCCGGCCCAGGCGGCGCTGTTGCTGGCCGGCTCGGGCGGCTACGGCTTCCTGTCCACGGTGGAGCACATGACCGCACGCAACCGGGGCGGCAAGGCCTTCGTCACGCTGGGCGAGGGCGAGCGGCTATGCCGGCCGTCGCACGCGGCGTTCACCAGCGGCAGCCAGAGCCTGGCGCCGGCCACGCATGTGTGCTGCGCGTCGGCGGGCGGGCGCGTGCTCACGTTCGAGATCGCCGAGCTCAAGCTCATGGAAAAGGGCGGCCGGGGCCTGCTGCTCATCGACCTGGAGCCCAAGGACCAGCTCGCGGGCGCGGCGGCCTATACGCGCAGCGTGCGCTTCGAGGGCGTGGGCCGTGGCGGCAAGCCGCGCGAGGAGACGCTGGAGATCCGCAGCCTGAACAACGCGCGCGCCGTGCGCGGGCGCAAGGGCAAGGCGGCGGACCTGGGCTTCAAGCCGGCTGACGTGCTGCGCGTGGAGTGACGGGCGCCGGCGGGCGGGCGGCGCGGCCCGCCCCGGCGCGGGGCGCTATGCCCCGCTCAGCCGCTTGAGTTGGTACAGCGCGTCCAGCGCCTCGCGCGGGCTGAGCTGGTCGGGGTTGATCTGCGCCAGCGCCGACTCCACGGGGCTGACGGCCTGCACCTCGGGTGCGGGCGGCGGCGCGAACAGGTCCACCTGCAGATCGTCCTCGCCCGCGCGCTCCTCCAGCGCGGCCAGCGTGTGGCGCGCATGGTGCAGCACGGCCGCGGGCACGCCGGCCAGCTTGGCCACCTGGATGCCGTAGCTGCGGCTGGCGGGGCCGGGCTGGATCTCGTGCAGAAAGACGATGTCCGAGCCCGATTCGGTGGCGCCCACATGCACGTTCACCGCATGCTGGTGGCGGGCCGACAGCTCCGTCAGCTCGAAGTAGTGCGTGGCGAACAGGGCGAAGGCCTTGGTGCGGTCGTGCAGATGGGTGGCGATGCCGCTGGCCAGGGCCAGGCCGTCGAAGGTGCTGGTGCCGCGGCCGATCTCGTCCATCAGCACCAGGCTGTGGGGCGTGGCGCTGTGCAGGATCTGCGCGGCCTCGGTCATCTCCAGCATGAAGGTGGACTGCGCGTTGGCCAGGTCGTCTGCCGCGCCGATGCGGGTGTGGATGGCGTCGATGGGGCCCAGGCGGCAGGCGGTGGCCGGCACATGGCTGCCCATGCTGGCCAGCAGCACGATCAGCGCCACCTGGCGCATGTAGGTCGATTTACCGCCCATGTTGGGGCCGGTGATGATCTGCATGCGCGTGTTGCCGTGCAGCCGCGTGTGGTTGGGGATGAAGGCGCCGCTGGAGGTCTCGGCCAGGCGCGCCTCCACCACCGGGTGGCGGCCGGCGTCGATGTCGATGCAGGGCTGGTCCACAAACTGCGGTGCGCACCAGTTGAGCGTGAGCGAGCGCTCGGCCAGCGTGCACAGCACGTCCAGCGAGGCCAGCGCATGGGCCAGCTGCGTGAGCTGCGGCACATGGGGCTGCAGCCGGTCCAGCACCTGCTCGTACAGCCATTTCTCGCGCGCCAGCGCGCGCTCCTGGGCCGACAGGGCCTTGTCCTCGAAGGACTTGAGTTCCGGAGTGATGAAGCGCTCGGCGTTCTTCAGCGTCTGGCGGCGGCGGTAGTCGTCGGGCACCTTGTCCACATGGCTGGCCGTCACCTCGATGTAGAAGCCGTGCACCTTGTTGAACTGCACACGCAGGTTGGGAATGCCGGTGCGGGCCTTCTCGCGGGTTTCCAGCTCCAGCAGGAAGTCGTCGCAGTTGTTCTGGATGGCGCGCAGCTCGTCCAGCTCGGCGTCGAAGCCGGTGGCGATCACGCCGCCGTCGCGCACCAGGGCGGCGGGTTCCTCCTGGATGGCGGCCTGCAGCAGCGCGGTGCACGCGGCGGGCGGGTGCAGTTGGCCAAAAATTTGAGCCAAAAATGCCTCTGGAGCTTGTGTATTAAGCGCTAGTAGCTCTGTTTTTTGTAGCGTTTTGCACAGCGCCACCAGTTCACGGGGGCGCACCTGGCGCAGGGCGATGCGGGCGGTGATGCGCTCCACGTCGCTCACGCCGCGCAGCTCAGCGCGCAAGACCTGCCACGGGCCCTGGCCGGCGCCCGCGCCCCGCAGTGCGGCGGTGGCGGCCAGGCGCTGGCGCGCGGCGCCGCGGTCGCGCTCGGGCTCCAGCAGCCAGGTCTTGAGCAGGCGGCTGCCCATGCCGGTCATGCAGGTGTCGAGCAGGGAGAACAGCGTGGGGCCGTCCTCGCCGCGCAGCGTCTTGACCAGTTCCAGATTGCGGCGCGTGGCCGCGGGCAGGTGGATGAGCGCATCGCTGCGCTGCACATGCACCTTGTGGATATGGGTCAGCGTGCGCCCCTGCGTGTGCTCGGCGTACTGCAGCAGCGCGGCGGCGGCGGCATGGGCGTGGGGCAGGCCCTCGGCGTTCCAGGCCTGCAGGCTGGCGGCGCCCAGGTGCTCGAGCAGCTTGCGCTCGCCCAGGGCGGCGTCGAACTGCCAGTCCGGACGCAGGCTCAGGGGGCAGGCAAATGCGCCGCCCTGGCGCAGCTGGGTCAGTTGCTCCTCAAAGCGCTGCGTGACGCCGGCGCTGTAGATCACCTCGCTGGGGGCGATGCGGGCCAGCCATGCGCCCAGCTCGTCATGGGCGCATTCGGCCAGGTGCACCACGCCCTGCGTGACCGACAGCCACGCCAGGCCGCAGCGCGCACGCGCGCCCTGGTGCACGGACAGCAGCAGGGATTCGTTCTTGTCGGACAGCAGTTCGCTGTCGGTGAGCGTGCCGGGCGTGACCACGCGCACCACCTTGCGCTCCACCGGGCCCTTGCCGGCGCCGACCTCGCCGACCTGCTCGGCGATGGCCACCGACTCGCCCATCTTGATGAGCCGGCCCAGGTAGTTCTCCAGCGCATGGAAGGGCACGCCCGCCATCATGACCGGCTGGCCGGCCGACTGGCCGCGCTGGGTCAGCGTGATGTCCAGCAGCCGCGCGGCCTTCTCGGCGTCGGCGTAGAACAGTTCGTAGAAATCGCCCATGCGGTAGAACACCAGGGTGTCCGGGTGCTGGGCCTTGAGGCCCAGGTACTGGGCCATCATGGGTGTGTGGTTCGAGAAGTCGGCCTCTTCGGGACGGGGTGTGGGCGCTGATTTCCCGGTCATCTGTCTGTCTGTTCCTACGGTGCGGGGGGGCATGGGGTGGGGCGCGCGGCGCACAGCCGCCGGTGCGGGCTGCGGCGCTAGGCCGGCTGGGGGCCGGGACGGCCGTCTTCCACCACGAAACGGGCCAGAGTGTACGCGCCGCTGTCGGCGTCGAGCGGGTCCCGGACGGCGCGCAGCGTGGTCGTCCAGCGGGCGGGCGTGATGTCGCACAGGCCGTAGCCGCGCTCGCCGCAGCGGGCCAGCAGCACATGCGGGTTGCGGCGCGCGATGGCGTCCACCTTGTCCTGCGTGGTGCCGGCGCGTGAGGAGATCGAGGTGCCGCAGAACTCGCTGGCCAGGATGCGCGGCGGGTGTCCGCCGTGGGCGGTGGGTGCCGCCGTCACGTTGCACACGTAGTTCTGGTGGATGTCGCCGCCCAGCAGCACGGTGTTGCGCGGGGGATGCCCGGCCAGGGCCTGCAGCAGGCGGGCGCGGGCGGCGGGGTAGCCGTCCCAGGTGTCGGTGGACTGCACGCCCGAGGGGTAGCGGCGGGGCGAGAACAGCGTCTGCTGCGCCAGCACGCTCCAGCGCGTGGAATGCCCGCGTGCGTCCGCCGCCAGGCCCGTCTGCAGCCATTGCTCCTGCCCCCACCCCAGAAGGCTGCGGCCCGGTTCGGCAAGCTCGGCGCAGGCGTCGGGGCGCACCGCGCCGGCGGAGCCGCTGCCCGGCGCGCGGCAGGCCTGGAGATCGCGGTACTGGCGGGCATCCAGTATGTGCAGCCGGGCCAGGCGCCCCCAGGGCAGGCGGCGATGGATCTGCAGCCCCTGAAAGGCGGATGCCGCGAGGGTGGATGCGCGCAGCGGCATGTGTTCGTAGAAGGCCTGCCAGGCGGCGCTGCGCAGGAGAAGCCAGTCGGCGCGGTCGCCCCGGCCGTGGCCCGCGGCGTAGTCGTTCTGGGCCTCGTGGTCGTCCCAGGTCACGACCCAGGGGGCGCAGGCGTGCGCGGCCTGCAGGGCGGGGTCGCTCTTGTGCAGGGCGTAGCGGTCGCGGTAGTCGGCCAAGCTATTGGGCAGGCGCAGGTGGTGCACGCGCGCCAGGCCTGTGGTGTCCTTGGGCGTGGGGTATTCGTAGATGTAGTCGCCGAGGAACAGCACCAGGTCGGGGCTGTCCGCGCAGGCGTGCCGCCAGGCGGCGTAGTGGCCGTGTTCCCAGCGCTGGCATGAGGCATAGACCAGCCGCAGCCGCTCATCCAGCGCATGCGGCGCCGGGGCCGTGCGGGTGCGGCCCACGGCGCTGACGGCATCCGCCAGCATGAAGCGGTAGTGGTACCAATGGCCGGGCTGCAGGCCCTGCACCTCCACGTGGATGCTGTGCGCCAGCTCGGGCAGGGCGGTGGCCGTGCCATGCCGTACGATGCGGCGGAACTGCGCGTCGTCGGCGAGCTCCCAGCGCACGGTGAGCGGGCCGGCCCAATGGAGCGGGGCGTCAGGCTCCATGCCGCCCGTGCCGCCCATGTGGGCCGGGGGCAGCAGGCGGGTCCAGAGCACCACGCCGTCGGGCGTGGGGTCGCCGCTGGCCACCCCGAGGGCGAACGGGTCGTGCCGCACGGGCGTGCGGGCCCAGGCCCATCGGGGCAGCTGCGTGGCCATGGCCGCCCAGGCCGCCTTGTGCAGCAGGGCGCGGCGGCTGGCGGCAGTGGCTTGCATGGCGGGGTGCTACGCGGCCACCACGCGGTTCTTGCCGGAGCGCTTGGCCAGGTACATGCCCTGGTCGGCGCGGCGGATGGCGTCGGCGCTGTCGTGCTCGCCTTCCACCTGCGCCACGCCGGCGCTGAAGGTGATGAGCAGGCGCTCCTGGTCCTTGAGGAAGTAGCGCGTGGTCAGCTCGCGCTGCAGGCGTTCCATGGCTTTTACGCCCTCGGGTAACCGGGTGTCGGGCAGGACGAGCACGAACTCCTCGCCGCCGTAGCGCGCCAGCTGGTCCTGGGGCCGCATGACCTCGCGTGTGACCTTGGCCAGGTGCATCAGGGCTTCGTCGCCGGCCGTGTGGCCCAGCCGGTCGTTGATGGCCTTGAAGTTGTCCAGGTCCAGCAGCGCCACGCACAGCGGCGTGCCATTGCGCCGCGCGCGTGCGACCTCCCGGTCCAGGGCTTCGTCGAGGCCCTTGCGGTTGAGCGAGCCGGTCAGCGGGTCGTGGCGGGCCTGGGCGCTGGCCCGGTCCAGCTCCCGGCGCAGCAGGTCGATTTCGGCGTGCTTGGCCTCGGCGCGCTCGCGCAGGTCCTGCAGCTCGCCACGCGTCACGCGGCTGCTCAGCGCCATGGCGCGGGTGGCCGCCATGACCTCCTCCAGCAGCGGCATGATGTCCTGCAGCTGGGTTGCCTGGCCGATGCGCTCGGCGCAGTGCTCCATCTTCTCGTGGTAGGCGCTGCTGGATTCGTCCATGTGCGCCAGCCGCTCGATGAAGGTGGCCAGCAGCTCGCGCATCTGGGCCTGGGCCTGCACCGTGCGCTCCTTGGCCTCGGACTGCTTGAAGATCACGTCCTTGAGCCGTCGCTGCACTTCGTCGAGCTGGCGCAGCGTGAGCGGCGGCGTGGAGGCGGCCAGCAGGGCATCGGCCTGGCCATGCAGCCATTCGTCGTCCAGGCTCAGCGCGGCGATGTTTTCGAACACCAGGCGCAGCAGTCCCAGCAGGTTCGTGCGGATGGCGGCCTGGTCCTCCGCGGCGAACGAAAGCCGGTAGCTGAAGTTGCTCAGCATCAGCTCTGCCGTGGGAACGGGGGGCTCGGGCTCGCGCAGGAAGGCGCTGAGCTGCGCCGCCAGCTCGTGCACGCGGGCATCGTCCTCGCCCAGCGCCGGCAGGGTGTTGTCCACCAGCCGCGCCAGGTTCTGGGCCAGTGTGGGGGGCAGGTGTGCCAGGTCGGCGTCGGCGGACTCGGGTGCGGCGGCCGGGGCAAGCCCCAGGTTGGCATAGCCCACGAACACGTTTTGCAGCATGGACCAGTCTTGCCGCGTGATGGCGTTCTCCAGCAGGCCCAGCAGGCGCTTCTGTCCCGGGGTCTGCCCCGGTATTACCCGGAGAATCTGCCGCAGCTGCGCTGTGGGAAACGATGGCGCGCTGGGGTGCCCCGCGACCTCGTCGTACAGCGCCTGGTAGTTGTCGGGGGAGGGCTGGAGCCGGCGCGCGGCCAGTTGCTTGAGGGTTTCACGCGCGATCTCGGACGGGGATTTGGCTACGGCCATCTGCAGGGCTGACAGGAAGGGGCGAAGGCCTGGAAGTGTGACAGAGCGTAGCCGGCTTGAATAGCCAACGCCTCTATACCCCCGCCGGTCGGCCCGCCTCGTCAGTTGACCAGCACCAGCTTTCCCATCACCGCGCGTGCGCCCATGTGGGCATAGGCGGCAGGCAACTGCGCCATGGGCATGGTGCGGTCGATCACGGGCTTGATCCTGCCCTGTGCATACCACTGGGCCAGCTCGGCCATCATGGCGGCGTTGGCCTGGGGCTCGCGCTTGGCGAATTCACCCCAGAACACGCCGACGATGGAGGCGCCCTTGAGCAGCGCCAGGTTCAGTGGCAGCGAAGGGATGGGCCCCGAGGCGAAGCCCACCACCAGATAGCGCCCGCGCCAGGCGATGGAGCGAAAGGCCGGCTCGGAGAAATGTCCGCCCACGGGGTCGTAAATCACGTCGGGGCCCTTGCCGTCGGTAAGGGACTTGATGGCCGTGCGCAGGTCTTCCTGGCTGTAGTTGATGACGGCATCGGCCCCCACCTTGAGGCACAGGTCGCACTTGTCGTCCGTGGACGCCGCGGCGATCACGCGTGCGCCCAGGGCCTTGGCAATCTGGATCGCGGCTGTCCCCACGCCGCCCGCAGCCCCCAGCACCAGCACGGTCTCGCCGGCCTGGAGCCGTGCACGGTCCACCAGCGCATGGTGGGAGGTGGCGTAGGTCATGATGAAGGCGGCAGCATCCACCGGCGGGAATCCTTCGGGCAGTGGGATGCAGCGCGCCGCCGGTGCGATGGTATGGGTGGCGAACCCCCCGGTGCCGCTCAGGCAGGCCACGTTCTGCCCGGCGCGCAGGTGGGTCACGCCATCGCCCACGGCCTGCACGACGCCCGCGTACTCCGAGCCGGGGACGAAGGGCAGGGGCGGCTTGATCTGGTATTTGTCCTGCACGATCAGCAGGTCGGGGAAGTTCAGGCTCGCGGCGTGAATCCTGATCAGCACCTCGCCGGCCCGCGGTTCGGGCGTGGGCATTTCGGTCCAGGCCAGGGCCTCTACGCCGGTGGGGTTGGTGCAGAGCCAAGCGTGCATGGGAGTCTCCTGTGTTGTGGGCGGTGGCGCGGGCGCGCATCATAGGTGGCGCCCAGGAGGGGGCCTTGTCCCTTGGGTGACGGGGCGAAATGGGGGAGTGCCCTTCTACAATGCTTGCGATCCAGTCTCCGTGACCATGAAAATCCTCATATCCAACGATGATGGCTACCAGGCGCCGGGCATTGTGGCGCTGCATGACGCTCTCAAGACCATTGCCGATGTCGAGGTGGTGGCACCCGAGCACAACAACAGCGCCAAGTCGAATGCCTTGACGCTGCATTCGCCGCTCTATGTGCACCGTGCGACCAACGGTTTCCGCTATGTGAATGGGACGCCGGCCGACTGCGTGCATATTGCGCTGACCGGCCTGCTGGGGTACCGGCCCGATCTGGTGGTCTCCGGCATCAACAACGGCGCCAACATGGGCGACGACACCATCTATTCCGGCACCGTAGGGGCTGCGATGGAAGGCTATCTGTTCGGTATTCCAGCCATCGCCTTCTCGCAGGTGGACAAGGGCTGGGGCGAGATCGAGTCCGCCGCGCGCAAGGCGCGCGAGATCGTGGAGCAGATGCAGGCGCAAAAGCTGGTGGGTGAATCCCCGTGGCTGCTCAATGTCAACATTCCCAATATGCCGTTCGATGCGCTGCGTCCGTTGCGCCTGTGCCGCCTGGGGCGCCGCCATGCGGCAGAGCGTGTCATTGAGCAGCAGAGCCCGCGTGGCGAGTTGATGTACTGGATCGGCGGCGCTGGGGAGGTCAAGGATGCCGCAGAGGGCACGGATTTCCATGCCACGGCGCATGGTCATGTGTCCATGACCCCTCTGAAGGTGGACCTGACCGACCACGACGGCCTGGGCTATTGGGTGCAGACTGCTGCGCGCCTGGTGCCTGCGGCCGCGCCGGCAGGGAGCGCCTGATGCAGCGCCGGCCTGGATTCCCTGCACGCATCGACTGGCAGCAGGGTGCCTTGCCGCGGGTGGATGCCGCATCGACGCGCGCCCGGCGCGAGGTGCTGCCGCCCGCACCACAAGGCGTGGGACTGGACTCGGCCGCGGTGCGCGCGCGCATGGTGCAGCGGCTCGCAGCGGCGGGCATCACGGCGGAGCCGGTGCTGCGGGCCATGGGGGGCGTGGAAAGGCACCGCTTCGTCGACACGGCCCTGGTGAACCAGGCCTATGAAGACACGAGTCTGCCCATAGGTCTGGGCCAGACCATTTCCAAGCCCAGCGTGGTGGCGCGCATGACGGAATTGCTGCTGGGTGCGGAAGGCGCCAGGGCCAATGGGCTTGGCCGGGTGCTGGAAATAGGCACCGGTTGCGGCTACCAGGCCGCTGTGCTGTCCCGTTTGGCGCGTGAGGTGTACACCATCGAGCGGCTGCGCGCGTTGCATGAAAAGGCGCGAGACCATCTGCGCCCGCTGCGCCTGGCCAATGTCCACCTGATTCTGGGTGACGGGATGCTGGGTTACGCCAGCGGTGCGCCCTATGCAGGCATCATTTCCGCGGCGGGTGGTGAAAACCTCCCTCTGCAATGGTGTGAGCAATTGGCCGTTGGTGGGCGTCTCGTGGCGCCCATGGCGGGCGCTAACGGGCAGCAGATGTTGCTTGTTGTTGACAAAACTTTGCAGGGCCTGAAACAGAGTGTTCTCGAGGCCGTGCATTTCGTCCCCCTAAAATCGGGGATCGCCTGAAGGAATTGCTTATGTTGGTATCGCGTGGTCTTGTAACTTGGGGATTTGTGGCGCTTGCTGGCGGGCTGCTGGCGGGCTGCAGCACTCCAGTGAACAGGGCTCCGGTAGAGGATCGAGGCACTTTTGCCGCCAACGGCGCCGGCAGCACAATGTCTGCGTCCGCAGCGCCGGATGCCAAGCCGTTGCCAGGTGCTGAAAACGCCGGAAAGCCGGGGTACTACACCGTCAAGCCCGGGGACACCCTGATTCGCATCGGGTTGGAGAATGGGCAGAGCTGGAAGGACATTGCTCGCTGGAATAGCCTGGAAAACGCCAACCTGATCGAGGTCGGACAGGTTCTGCGCGTGGCCCCGCCGGGGGCGGCCCCCTCCACTGCGGTAGCGTCCGATACGGGGGTCGTGACCCGGCCGATTGCTTCATCGACCGTGGCGCCAGCCTCCTCTGCGAGCGCCCCCAAGCCGGCCGCATCCGCGCCGGCAGCCGTGGCGCCCACGCCGGCTGCGGCAGCAACGCCGGCGCCAGCCACTGTCGGCGGTGCCGATGACATGAACTTCATCTGGCCTTCCTCGGGCTCTTTGCTGGCAGGCTTTGATGAGGCGCGCAACAAGGGCTTCGATATTGGCGGCAAGGCCGGGGACCCAGTGCTCGCCGCCGCAGATGGCCGGGTGGTGTACGCCGGTGCGGGCCTGCGTGGCTACGGCAATCTGGTGATCCTGAAGCACAACAACACCTATCTCACGGCCTATGCGCACAACCAGACGCTGCTCGTGAAAGAGGATCAGAACGTGCGCCGAGGCCAGAAGATTGCAGAAATGGGCAGCACCGACGCAGATCGCGTGAAGCTGCATTTTGAAATCCGCCGCCAGGGCAAGCCGGTGGACCCCACGCGCTATTTGCCAGCGCGTTGAGTGCGCCTGTGTCGGTGACAGAAACGCGGGAGATGGATGACGATTCCTGTGCGCATGAGCTGAGTGAAGAATTTGCCCCGTCGGCGGTCGGCGCTGAATGCGAGTTGCGCGAAGTGGCCGCATCCGCCGCGCAGCATGGCCTGCGGTTGGACAAGGCGCTGGCTGAGCTGGTCCCGGAGTTTTCCCGTAGCTATCTGCAGCAACTGCTTGTGCAAGGAGCGGTGTGCCTGAACGGCCTGCAGGTGCTCAAGCCGGCCCACAAGGTAAAGGCCGGGGATCGCGTGGTGGTGGAGATGCGCCCCACGCAGGAGAGTCAGGCCTTCAAGCCGGAGCAGTTGTCGCTGGACATAGTGCATGAGGACGAGCATCTGCTGGTGGTCAATAAGCCGGCGGGATTGGTAGTGCATCCTGCGCCAGGCAACTGGAGCGGGACGCTGCTCAATGCGCTGCTGGGGCGGGATGCCCGGGCCATTCAGGTGCCGCGCGCCGGTATCGTGCACCGTCTGGACAAGGACACCAGTGGACTCATGGTTGTGGCGCGCAGTCGTGCGGCCATGGATGCGTTGGTGCGCATGATTGCGGCACGCGAGGTGAGTCGCCAGTATCTGGCCTTGGCCTGGGGGGGCTGGTCGGGGCCGCAGCACCGCAGCATTCTTGCGCCGATAGGGCGCGATCCGCGCAATCGATTGCGCATGGCGGTGGTGGATCTGAATCAGCACGCGGGCAAGGAGGCGCGTACCGACTTCGATCTGCTCGACGCAAACGACGAGGTCTGCCTGGTCCGGTGCACGCTCCATACCGGGCGCACCCATCAGATTCGCGTGCACATGGCATCCATTCGTCACCCCTTGGTGGCCGACACTTTGTACGGTGGAGTGACTGCCGGTCCCATGCGGCGGCAGGCCTTGCATGCTTTTCGTCTGGCCTTCGCGCATCCTGTCACGGGCGAGGCAATGGAATTCCGCGCTCCCTTGCCTGGTGACATGCAGCAAGTCCTTGATTTCTGGGGGCTGCGCTACAATTGCCCTTGACGGCTGTTCTGCCGCAGATGCCGGCTTGGTGTGGTTGACACGAGCCGGCTCCATGAAGGCGCGACATCACTCGCCCCATCTCGCGCATATTCTCCAATCCTAGGTGCCTGTCCTGTCAAGGAGGGGCGGATGCCTCTTTCGGAACTGTTGGACCATGAATTCTGTGGATGCCAAACGGGTTCTTGAAACCGCGTTGATCTGTGCCCCGCAGCCCGTATCGATTCGCGAGTTACGTACCTTGTTCGATGACGTGCTCGGATCCGATACGGTCAAGATGCTGCTGTTCGAACTGCAGCAGGACTGGGCGCAGCGCGGCGTCGAATTGGTGCAGGTGGCGACGGGTTGGCGATTCCAGAGCCGGCCCGAGATGCGAGAGTATTTGGATCGCCTGCATCCAGAAAAGCCGCCTCGCTACACACGGGCCGCGCTGGAGACGCTGGCGATCATTGCATACCGCCAGCCGGTCACGCGCGGCGACATTGAGGATGTCCGCGGGGTCACCGTCAACAGCCTGATCATCAAGCAGCTGGAGGACAGGGGATGGGTGGAGGTCATCGGCCATCGCGAAACGGTGGGTCGCCCAGCATTGTTCGCCACGACAAGGCAGTTTCTGGATGATCTGGGGTTGCAGTCGTTGGATCAACTGCCCACGCTGAGTGACCAAGGTGCGCAGGCCAGTGTGTTCGATGCGCTTGACGCTGGAACTGACATTTTGCCGCCCGAAGATGTTAATGAATCCTCCCTTCAGGAGAGTGCGCAAGAAGTGGCCGCACCTGGTGCCGCGGAAGCTTCATCTTCGGATGAGCGGGTGGTGCAGGGGGATGCAGAAATTGGCGCAGCACCGGCCTTGATGGCGGGTGCCTCACATGACGATGCCGATGAGGGTATCGCAGGAAATTGATATGAATGATTCTCACAAGAGCCTTGATGCCGGACAGCCGGCGATGGAGCCACAGTCCTCTGTCAAAGACAGGGCAGCCAAGGGGTGCAGATCTCGCAAGGGTGATCCGGCAGAAACCGTGGCGCCCCGGGAAAATGCTGTGGAGCGGGAGCCGCAAGAGCCTCGCGAGGGTGGGGGCGGGACCGTGGTATCGCCGGAGTCACAGCAAGAGGGTGGGCGAGAGGGACGCGCAGGGCGCGGGGGCTCCGGGTCGGGCCATGGCAAGCGGGCGGACAGGCCGGCGCCACAGGGTGACGGATATCGCTTTGCGGACATCGTGTCGGGCCGGCTTGATCAAGACGAAGCGGATGCCGATGCGGTGCCTGCCAAACGGGTGCTGCAACCCCAGGCTGAGACGCCCAAATTGCACAAGGTCCTGGCGCAGGCGGGCATGGGGTCGCGGCTGGAGATGGAGCAGCTCATCCTCGAGGGGCGTATTTCCGTCAATAACGAGCCGGCCCATATTGGGCAGCGTGTCCAGTTCGGGGACCAGATCAAGGTCAATGGCAAGCCGATTCGATTCCGCATTGCTCCGCCGCCAGTGCGGGTAATCGCCTACCACAAGCCGGTGGGGGAAGTCGTGACGCACGACGACCCGCAGAACCGCCCCACGGTGTTTCGCAAGCTGCCGCGGCTTCAGCAGGGCAAATGGCAATCCGTCGGGCGCCTGGATCTCAATACGGAGGGGCTTTTGTTGTTCACCAGCTCCGGCGAGCTGGCCAACAAGCTGATGCACCCGCGGTTCGGCCTGGAACGTGAGTACGCCGTGCGCGTACTGGGTGCGCTCAGCAGCGAAGAAAAGCAGCGGTTGCTGGACGGCGTGTCTCTGGAGGATGGAATGGCCTCTTTTGGCTCCATCGAGGAGGGCGGCGGCGAGGGGGCCAACTGCTGGTACCGCGTCACCATTTCCGAGGGGCGCAATCGCGAGGTTCGGCGCATGTTCGAGACGGTAGGCCATGCGGTGAGCCGGCTGATCCGTATCCGCTATGGGGCCATGATGCTGCCGCGCGGCCTCAAACGTGGGGCGTGGTTGGAACTGGACGAGCGCGACATCCGCTCCCTGATGCAGGCGGCAGGCGTTGCAGGGGGCGAAGCGCGGGGGGGCGAGCGTGTTGGGGGCAGGGACGGCCGCCGAGGCGATCGCAAGCCCTTGGGCGGCAAGATGTCTGGCGGCGGCAACGCCAGGGAGAAGCAGGCAGGGCGTGCGGGTGGGCGCTCCGCTGGCGCGCAGCCTGATCCGATGAAAACCTCCGTGGGATATATCGGTGCCGACAGCTTCTCGCGCCATCGTCAGCAGCAGCGCAATACGGGGTCGCGCCGCGGCGGGCGGTAGGGGATTGGCGAAAAGCTAAAATTAATGGTTTTGCCCGAAAGGCAAAAAATACCGCAACATCCTACGTAGGAACATCAACATGGCTATCGAACGCACCCTCTCCATCATCAAGCCCGATGCAGTCGCAAAGAATGTGATCGGCCAGATCTATGCACGCTTCGAGGGCGCAGGCCTGAAGATTGCCGCCGCTCGCATGGCCCACCTGTCGCGTGGCGAAGCCGAGCAGTTCTATGCCGTCCACAAGGAGCGTCCCTTCTTCAAGGACCTGGTGGACTTCATGATCTCCGGCCCCGTGATGATCCAAGTGCTCGAAGGCGAGAACGCCATCCTGAAGAACCGCGAACTCATGGGCGCAACGGACCCCAAGAAGGCTGAGGCCGGCACGATCCGCGCCGACTTTGCCGACAGCATCGACGCCAATGCGGTGCACGGCTCTGACGCTGCCGAAACCGCCCAGGCTGAAGTGGCCTTCTTTTTTCCTGGCCTGAATATCTACTCGCGCTGATGCAGCGGCTCTGGGCGCAGGGTGCCAGGTGGAACACCTCGCCCTGTGCTCGGGGAACGCTATGTGGGCGTGGACATCCGACGACGTTATGACCACGAACCTTCTGGATTTTGACCTGGACGGAATGGCCGCTTTTTGCGAGCGGTTGGGAGAAAAACGTTTTCGGGCCACGCAACTGTTCCGCTGGATTCACCAGCGGGGCGCCAGCGACTTCGACCAGATGAGCGATCTGGCGAAGTCACTGCGTGAAAAGCTCAAGGGTTGCGCGCATGTGACCGCGCTGCCGGTCATCAGTGAGCATGTATCGGCAGATGGCACGGTGAAGTGGCTGTTTGACGTGGGGGATGGCAATGCCGTGGAGACGGTCTTCATTCCCGAAGACGATCGCGGTACGCTGTGCATTTCCTCGCAGGCGGGCTGCGCCGTGGGCTGCCGCTTCTGTTCCACCGGGCACCAGGGGTTCAGCCGCAATCTCACCACGGGTGAAATCATTGCGCAGCTCTGGCATGCCGAGCACGTCTTGCGCCAGCGTCGGGGCGATGGCGAACGCGTGATCTCCAATGTCGTGATGATGGGTATGGGCGAGCCGCTGCAGAACTACTCTGCCTTGGTGCCGGCGCTGCGCATCATGCTCGATGACCATGGCTATGGCCTGTCGCGCCGCAGGGTGACCGTGTCCACCTCGGGTGTGGTACCCATGATGGACCGCCTGGCGCAGGATTGTCCCGTGGCCCTGGCCGTTTCCTTGCACGCGCCCAACGATGGGTTGCGTGACAACCTGGTTCCGCTCAATCGCAAGTATCCGCTGGAGGAGCTGCTGGCGGCCTGCCGGCGTTACCTGGATCACGCGCCGCGTGATTTCATTACTTTTGAATACTGCATGCTGGACGGCGTCAATGACCAGCCCGAGCATGCGCGCCAGCTGATCGAACTGGTCGACCGCAAAGCCTCGGGCGGCGTGTCGTGCAAGTTCAACCTGATCCCATTCAATCCATTCCCTGCCTCGGGTCTGCGCCGCTCTTCCCAGGCGAGTGTGTCGGCTTTTGCGAAGTTGTTGAGTGATGCCGGTATCGTCACGACCGTACGCAAGACACGTGGCGATGATATTGATGCGGCCTGTGGCCAACTGGCCGGTGATGTGAAGGACCGGACCAAGGTCAATAAACGCATGGCCAAGCTCCGAGTCATCGAGCTCAAGCCCATCGCCTGATGCACACTTCGACTAAGGGAGGCTATTCATGAAGTTGTGGGGAGGAGATCGAGGCGCAGGGCGCTGGATGGTGGCTGCATGCGCTGTTGCCGCGGCCTTGGCGGGGCTGGGAGGCTGCGCCCATCAGGCATCGCCCGACCTGGGGGCTAGCGCCATGGAGTCGGGATCTGCTTCTGCCGAGACCGATGCGCGTCGGCGTGCGCGGATCCGGCTGGAGCTGGCTGCCAACTATCTGCAGATGGGGCAGACGTCGGTGGCCCTGGACGAGGTAAGGCAGGCCATTGCCACAGACCCTACGTATGCGGATGCCTACCATCTGCGCGGACTGACGTACATGAGCATGGGCGATCTGGCCCTTGCGGATGACAGTCTCAAGCGCGCCCAAGGCATGAAGCCGGCCGATGCGGACATCATGCACAACTATGGATGGCTTCACTGCCAGCGCCAGCAGTACGAACAGGCCAATCAGCTGTTCGAGCGTGCCCTGGCGGTCCCCACCTATGGTGCACGCAGCAAGACCCTGCTGTCTCAGGGGCTGTGCCATGAGCGGGCCGGGCGTGCGGCTGACGCGGAGCAGGCCTTGCAGCGGGCGTATGAGATCGATGCAGGCAATCCAGTGGTGGGATTCAACCTGGCTTCTCTGCTGCTCGCTCGCGGCGAGACCAAGCGGGCGCAGTTCTATATCCGCCGCGTCAACAATGGCGAGTTCGCCAACGCGGAATCTCTCTGGCTGGGCATCAAGGTAGAGCGTGCCCTGAAGGATTTTGTTGCCATGCGGCAGTTGGGGGATCAATTGCGCAAGCGCTTCCCTGGCGCCAAGGAAACATTGGCGTTTGAAAGAGGGGCATTCGATGAGTGAGTCGGTCGCGACGCAAGGCGCCGATGATTTTTCTCAGGGGGCCGCGCCCTCCGCCGGCGGTCCGTCGGCGGGCGCGCTGCTGGCCCAATGGCGGGGGGCTGCCGGCGTCCACATCGAGGCGCTGGCAGTGACCCTGAAGGTGCCTGTCAGCAAGCTGGAGGCGCTGGAGGCCGATCAATATGACGCGTTTCCGGACGCCGTCTTCATGCGCGCCCTGGCGTCCAGCGTGTGCCGGGCGCTGAAGGCCGACCCCGCTCCGGTCCTGGCGCTGCTGCCCCATGGCGAGCCGGTCCAGCTCAAGGTGGACAGGGGCATCAACGCCTCCTTCAAGGATCAGGGGCATCGCTCTGGCAAGGGCGCGTCCATAGAACGGCCCAAGTCGCGCATGCTGGGCGTTGCCGTGGTGGCTTTGCTGGTGGCGGCCTTGGCCATTGCCTTCCTGCCCAAGAGCATCGACGGCCAGGGTGAGCAGGTCGTGTCCAATCGGGTGGAGGTTCCGCTGGTGCCTGCAGAGCCAGCGGCACAGGAACCCTCCGCCGTATCCGCACCGCGGGACGGGGCGCCTGCGGCGGCCGTCTCCGCGGAGCCTTCGGCACCTGCCGCCAATGCGCCAGAGGTCAGCGCTCCCGCTGCTCCGGTCGAGGCGGTTGCCTCCGACGCGCCCGTGGCGGAAGGCGTGCTGGTCATCCGTGCGCGCGCGGAATCCTGGGTGCAGGTGCGCGGCGCTTCCGGTGAGGTGGTGCTGCAAAAAAGCCTGGCGGCAGGGGAAAGCGTCTCTGCCGCGGGCGCTCCTCCATGGGCCGTGGTGGTCGGCCGGGCCGATGCCACCGACGTCATCGTGCGAGGCAAGCCCATGGATCTGAAGGCCATTGCGCGCGAGAACGTGGCGCGTTTCGAGGTGAAGTGAATGAACATGTCCGGCACAGCAGCTCCCATTGCCATGGCGGCGCCGATGGCGCGCAGCTCGCGGCAGGCGCGAGTCGTCTGGGGCGACCGCGTCGTCACCGTGGGCGGCGACGCACCGGTGCGTGTGCAGTCCATGACGAACACCGACACGGTGGACGCCATTGGCACGGCCATCCAGATCAAGGAGCTGGCGCAGGCCGGCTCCGAAATGGTGCGCATCACGGTGAATACGCCGGAGGCCGCGGCGGCCGTGCCCTACATTCGTGAGCAGCTGGACCGCATGGGCGAGACCGTGCCCCTGGTTGGCGACTTCCACTACAACGGCCACCGCCTGCTGACGGAGTTCCCGGACTGTGCGCAGGCGCTGTCCAAGTACCGCATCAACCCGGGCAACGTGGGCAAGGGCGACAAGCGCGACCGCCAGTTCGGCCAGATGATCGAAGCCGCGATCCGCTGGGACAAGGCCGTGCGCATCGGCGTCAACTGGGGCAGCCTGGACCAGGAGCTGTTGGCCCAGCTGATGGACGCCAACACCCAGCGGGCCCAGCCCTGGGATGCGCGCCAGGTCATGTACGAGGCGCTGATCACCTCGGCCATCGAGTCGGCTCGGCGTGCCGAGGAGATGGGCCTCAAGGGCGACCAGATCATCCTGTCGTGCAAGGTCAGCGGCGTGCAGGACCTCATCGCGGTGTACCGTGAGCTGGCGCGCCGCTGCGACTACGCCCTGCACCTGGGCCTGACGGAAGCGGGCATGGGTACCAAGGGCGTCGTGGCCTCGACCACGGCCCTGTCCATCCTGCTGCAGGAGGGCATTGGCGACACGATCCGCGTCTCCCTGACCCCTCAGCCGGGAGAGGCGCGCACCCAGGAGGTGGTGGTGGCGTCCGAGATACTGCAGGCGCTGGGGATGCGCGCCTTCGTTCCCAGTGTGACGGCCTGCCCCGGCTGCGGGCGCACCACCAGCACCACGTTCCAGGAGCTGGCCAAGCAGATCGACGACTACCTGCGTGCGCAGATGCCCGTGTGGCGCCTGCGCTATCCCGGTGTGGAAAAGCTCAAGGTGGCCGTCATGGGTTGCATCGTCAACGGCCCTGGCGAGAGCAAGCATGCCGACATCGGCATCAGCCTGCCGGGCACCG
Organism: Diaphorobacter oryzae DSM 22780; assembly: GCF_059568935.1. Lineage (NCBI taxonomy): Bacteria > Pseudomonadati > Pseudomonadota > Betaproteobacteria > Burkholderiales > Comamonadaceae > Diaphorobacter > Diaphorobacter oryzae. The sequence goes on from NZ_JCANUL010000006.1 coordinate 214,729, forward strand.
GCGAGGCGCCCGCGGCCCCCGTGTTCATCGACGGCGAGAAGGCCATGACGCTGCGCGGGGACAACATCGCCCGCGAGTTCCAGGACATCGTCGATGGCTACATCGCCCGCCGCTTTGGCGAAGGCGTCCATGCGGGATGAGCCGCATCCCGGGTTTGTTTGCTATCAAATATATAGCTGTATGCGCTTGATACGCGGGCGCTAGCAGCCTATTTCGTTTAAATCTCTATTCCACTCAACAAGATGCAGAAGCTGGTTGCCATCAAGGGCATGAACGACATCCTGCCGCCGGACTCGGCGCGCTGGGAATGGCTGGAAGACAAGGTGCGCGCCCTCATGGCGCGCTACGCCTACCGCAACATCCGCACGCCCATCGTCGAGCCCACGCCGCTGTTCGTGCGCGGGCTGGGCGAGGTGACCGACATCGTCGAGAAGGAGATGTATTCCTTCGAAGACCGCCTCAATGGCGAACAGCTGACGCTGCGCCCGGAGGCCACGGCCGGCGTCGTGCGCGCCGTGGTCGAGCATTCCATGCTGTACGACGGCGGCAAGCGCCTGTACTACATGGGCCCCATGTTCCGCCATGAGCGGCCGCAGCGCGGGCGCTACCGCCAGTTCCACCAGATCGGCGCCGAGGCGCTGGGCTTTCCCGGCGCCGAGGCCGATGCTGAGATCATCCTGCTGGCCCATGCGCTGTGGGCCGAGCTGGGCCTCAAGAACGTGCGCCTGGAGCTCAACAGCCTGGGGCAGCCACAGGAGCGCAAGGCCCACCGTGCAGCGCTGATCCAGCATCTGGAGCAGCACCAGGACGTGCTGGACGAGGACGCGCGCCGCCGCCTGCACAGCAATCCGCTGCGCATCCTCGACACGAAGAACCCGGCCATGCAGGCCATCGTGGAGGTGGCGCCCAAGCTCATTGACTTCCTGGGCGAGGACTCGCTGAAGCATTTCGAGACCGTCAAGGCCATCTTGGATGCCAATGGCGTGGCCTGGAGCCTGAACCCCCGGCTGGTCCGCGGCATGGACTACTACAACCTCACGGTGTTCGAGTTCGTGACCGACCAGTTGGGCTCGCAGGGCACGATCTGCGGCGGCGGCCGCTACGACTACCTGATCGAGCAGATCGGCGGCAAGCCGGCGCCCGCCGTGGGCTGGGCCCTGGGCGTGGAGCGCGTGCTGGAACTCCTCAAGGAGCAGGCAACGCAGGCGCCCGGCCTGGCGGCCGACGCCTATGCCGTGGTTCCCGATGTCGCCGCGCTGCCCGCGGTCATGGCCGCACTGCAGCAGCTGCGCGCCCTGGGGGTCTCGGTCCAGATGCACAGCCCGACGAGCGCGGGCGAGGGCATGGGCAGCATGAAGTCGCAGTTCAAGAAGGCCGATGCCAGCGGAAGCCGATTTGCCCTGGTCTTCGGCGCGGACGAAATGGCGCGCGGCGCCGTCACCGTCAAGCCCCTGCGCGACGGCGGCGAGCAGGTGGAGCGCCCGCTCGCCTCGCTGTCGGACTGGGCCTGCACCCTACAATCCCCGCGCTGAACGGAACCCGCACTATGGCAAATAACTTTGACCTTCAAGAACAAGAGCAGCTCGACCAGATCAAGCATTTCTGGAACACCTGGGGCACGCCCATCACCTGGCTGCTGATCGTCATCCTGGGCGCTCTGGCCGCCTGGAATGGCTACCAGTTCTGGCAGAGCCGCCAGGCCCAGCAGGCCACGGCCCTGGTGGAAGCCGTGGAGACGGCTGCACAGGCGGGCGACCTGGCGCGCGTCCAGCAGGCCTTTGGTGATCTGAAGTCCGGCTATGGCGGCACGGCGCAGGCCGGCCAGGCGGGTCTGCTGGCGGCCAAGGTGCTGGTTGACGCCGGAAAGTGGGACGAGGCCAAAGGCATTCTGACCTGGGTGGCAGACAAGGCGGCCGACGAGGGCTACATGGCCCTGGCCAAGCTGCGCCTGGCCGCGGTGCTGATCGAGGCCAAGTCCTACGACGAGGCCTTGGCCCAACTGGCAGGGCGCTTCCCGCCCGAATTTGCCGCCACGGTCGCGGATCGCAAGGGCGATGTACTGGTGCTGCAGGACAAGAAGCAGGAGGCCATTGCCGAGTACCGCCGCGCCTACCAGGCATTCGATGAGCGCGCCGATTACCGCCGCCTGGTGGAGGCCAAGCTGAATGCGCTGGGTGCCCAGGTCGAGACGGCGCCGGCCGCATCGTCGGGGAGCGCCAAGTGAGCGCGGTCCGCAGCCGTGCCAAGCCGCTGGTGGCGGCGCTTGCGCTGGTGAGCCTGCTGGGGGCCGGTGGTTGTTCGCTGTGGGGTGGTGCTTCCAAGCCAAAGCCCGCGGAACTGGGCGCCAATATCCCGGTGCTGAGCGTGCGTCAGGCCTGGACGGCCAGGATGGGGGGCACCGATGGCATCGCGCTGGATGTGCTGGTGAACGGCAATGCGGTCACGCTGGCGTCTGGCAACGGCGAGGTGGCGGCGATTGATGCGCGCACGGGTGGCGACATCTGGCGCACGCAGCTGAACCTGCCACTGGCCTCGGGCGTGGGTGGCGACGGTCGCTGGACCGCTGTTGTATCCAAGAGCAATCAGGTCATCGTTCTCGACGGTGGGCGTGAAATCTGGCGCAAGCCGCTGCCGGCACAGGCGTACACGGCGCCGCTGGTTGCGGGCAATCGTGTCTTCGTGCTGGCGGCGGATCGTTCCATCGCCGCCTTCGATGCCGCGACGGGTTACCCGCTGTGGAACCAGCAGCGGCCGGGTGAGCCATTGATCCTGCGTCAGGGCGGCGTCCTGATGGCAGTGGGCGACACGTTGGTCGCCGGCCTCTCGGGGCGTCTGGTCGGCTTCAATCCGGACAATGGCGTGGTTCGCTGGGAGGCGCCGCTGGCCAGCCCGCGGGGCACCAATGACGTCGAGCGTCTGGTGGAAATCGTCGGCCGTACCAGCCGCGTGGGTGACAGCGTGTGCGCACGGGCCTTCCAGGCCACGGTCGGCTGCATCGATGCGGCGCGTGGAACGGTGGCGTGGACGCAGCCGGCCAGTGCCGGCGAGGGCATCCATGGGGATGAAACCATGCTGTTTGGAACGGAAAGCAACGGCACGGTTGTCGCCTGGCGCCGTGCCGATGGCTCCCGGGCTTGGTCTTCCGAGCGGCTGCAGTTCCGCAAGCTCACGGCGCCGCTGCTGCTGGGGCGCTCCGTCGTGGTGGGCGACGATGCGGGCCTGGTGCATCTGCTCTCCCGCGAGGACGCCGCGCCACTCAACCGCCTGACCACGGACGGCTCGGCCATTGCTGCCGCTCCGGTGGCCGCGGGCGATACGCTGGTGGTCGTGACGCGCAAGGGTGGCGTCTACGGCTTCCGCCCGGATTAACAGGGATAGGACACAGGGATGAAGCCTGTTATCGCTCTGGTGGGGCGGCCCAATGTGGGCAAATCCACCTTGTTCAACCGGCTGACCAAATCGCGTGATGCGATCGTGGCCGACTTCGCCGGTCTCACGCGGGACCGGCACTACGGCAACGGCAAGCAGGGCAAGCACGAGTACATCGTGATCGACACCGGCGGTTTCGAGCCCGACGCATCCAGCGGCATCTACCGAGAGATGGCCCGGCAGACCCAGCAGGCGGTGGCGGAAGCCGACGTGGTGATCTTCGTCGTGGACGTGCGCGCGGGTGTGTCTGCGCAGGACCATGACATCGCCAACTACCTGCGCCGCCTTGGCAAGCCCTGTGTGCTTGCCGGGAACAAGGCCGAGGGCATGCAGGACAGTGCCCACCTCGTCGAGTTCTACGAGCTGGGCCTGGGCGAGGTGTTTCCCGTGTCGGCGGCGCACGGCCAGGGGATCCGGAGTCTGGTGGATCTGGCGCTCAAGCCCCTGGCCCTGCCGGACATCGAGGACAACGATGCCGCAGCCGAGAACAACGTCATACGCCTCGCCGTGGCGGGGCGCCCCAACGTGGGCAAGTCCACGCTGATCAACACCTGGCTGGGTGAAGAGCGGCTGGTTGCATTCGACATGCCGGGGACGACGCGCGACGCCATCTCCGTGCCCTTCGAGCGCAATGGCCAGAAGTTCGAACTGATCGATACCGCGGGGCTGCGCCGCAAGGGCAAGGTGTTTGAGGCGATCGAGAAGTTCTCCGTGGTGAAGACCCTGCAGGCGATCGAGTCGGCCAATGTCGTGTTGCTGCTGCTTGATGCCACGCAGGGTGTGACGGACCAGGATGCGCATATCGCGGGCTACATCCTGGAAAGCGGTCGAGCGGTGGTCATCGCGGTCAACAAGTGGGATGCGGTGGACGACTACGGCCGCCAGCAGTTGGAGCGTTCCATCGAGACGCGCCTGTCATTTCTGAAGTTCGCCTCTCTGCATTTCATCTCGGCCAAGAAGCGCCAAGGCATAGGGCCGCTCTGGGCATCCATTGTCCAGGCCTACAAGGCGGCTACCTGCAAGATGCCAACGCCGGTGCTGACGCGACTGCTTCTGGAGTCTGTGCAGTTCCAAAGCCCCAAGCGCTCGGGAATGTTCCGACCCAAGCTGCGCTACGCGCACCAAGGGGGCATGAATCCGCCGGTCATCGTGATCCATGGCAACTCCCTGGAACATGTCACGGATGCCTACAAGCGCTTCCTGGAAGGGCGGTTCCGCAAGGAGTTCAATCTGGTGGGAACGCCGCTGCGCATAGAGATGAAGACCTCCAGCAACCCGTTCGCAGACAAAAACGAATCCTGAGCCCCTGTGCCGAATACGGCTCCACTGCTGTGGTAAGGTGCTGGTTTACAACAACATTTTTGAACACGGAGAATATCGTGAGCAATAAAGGTCAACTTCTTCAAGACCCGTTCCTGAACGCGCTGCGCCGCGAGCATGTGCCCGTTTCCATTTATCTGGTGAACGGCATCAAGCTTCAGGGACAGATCGAGTCCTTCGATCAATATGTCGTCCTTCTGCGCAACACGGTGACCCAGATGGTGTACAAGCACGCCATTTCCACCATCGTGCCGGGCCGTGCAGTGAATTTCTCGACGGCTGAGCCTGCCGTCGGGGATGCCCAATAAGTACGCCTTGCGGCTTGGGGTTGCGCTGAGGCGCGAGCGCTTCGCATTCAAGGGGCCGCAGCCTTGAGTTCCAAAAAATCATCTGGCGACAAGTCCGCACCGGTCCTTCTGGTCGGTGTGGATTTCGGCTTGCCCCATTTCGATGCCGAGCTCGAAGAGCTTGGCTTGCTGGCCCAGACGGCCGGATTGGATCCGGTCGCTCGCCTGGTCTGCAAGCGCAAGACCCCTGATGCCGCACTGTTCGTCGGCAGCGGCAAGGCGGATGAGATCCGCACCCTGGCGCAGATGCACGGCGCCCAGGAGGTGCTCTTCGACCAGGCCCTGAGCCCGGCGCAGCAGCGCAATCTGGAGCGCCATCTGCAACTACCGGTCAATGATCGGACCTTGCTGATTCTCGAGATATTTGCCCAGCGGGCGCGCAGCCATGAGGGCAAGCTGCAGGTTGAGCTGGCACGCCTGCAGTATCTGAGTACAAGACTGGTTCGACGCTGGTCGCACCTGGAGCGCCAGCGCGGTGGCATTGGCACCCGTGGCGGCCCGGGGGAAACGCAGATTGAGCTGGACCGCCGCATGATCAGCGAGGCGATCAAGCGCACGCGGGAGCGATTGGTCAAGGTCAAGCGCCAGCGCGCAACGCAGCGCCGCCAACGGGAGCGGCGCGACACGTTCAACATCTCCCTTGTCGGATACACCAATGCGGGCAAGTCCACGCTGTTCAACGCGCTGGTGAAGGCGCGTGCATACGCGGCGGATCAGTTGTTCGCGACCCTGGACACCACCACGCGGCAGCTTTACCTGGGCGAGGCGGCGGGGTCGGCTTCTTTGTCCGATACGGTGGGTTTCATCCGCGATTTGCCGCATGGCCTGGTGGACGCCTTTCAGGCCACGCTGCAAGAGGCGGTAGATGCAGACCTGCTTCTGCATGTCGTGGATGCCGCCAACCCGGGTTACCCGGAACAGATTGCGCAGGTGCAGTTGGTGTTGGCTGAGATCGGGGCCTCGGAAATCCCGCAGATCCTGGTGTTCAACAAGCTGGATGCGATGCCGCCCGAAACCCGGCCCGCTGTGCTGCAGGATATGTACGACCTCGATGGACGGCAGGTGCCGCGCATCTTCGTCAGTGCCCGTCAGGGGGATGGTCTGCCGACTTTGCGGGAGCAGTTGGCAAGCATGGTCCAGACAGCCCTTGCTGGGTGCATGACCCTTGGCGAAACCACTGATTTGTCAAGCCCCGCAGGCTGATTGGGCCACAATGCCGCGTGTTCCATGTCTACGCAGAGAATAAGAGAACTTACGCATGAACTTTCATAATCGTGCATCCCGCTGGGCACTGCTGCCTGAGCGTCTCAGAGGGATGTTCAACCTCAACGACCCGCGCTGGGGGCGTGGCGAAGACAAGGGCGAAGGCGGTCAGCGCCCGGCCGAGCCCGATCGTCCTTCCAATGACAACGCCCAAGGTAACCGTGGACGCGAACAGGGTTCCGCCGGCCAGCCGCCGGATCTCGATGAGCTGTGGCGGGACTTGAACCGCAAGCTGGGCGGGCTCTTCGGGGGACGCAATGGCGGTGGCCGCGGCCCATCGTCGGGTGGTGGTAACGGCGGCTTTCAGCCCGACATGAAGAATGCGGGCGTGGGCGTGGGGCTGATTGCGGCCATAGCCGTACTCATTTGGCTGGGGACGGGCTTCTTCATCGTGCAGGAAGGCCAGCAGGCGGTGATCACGCAGTTTGGCAAGTACAAGAGCACGGTCAATGCCGGTTTCAACTGGCGGCTACCTTATCCCATCCAGCGCCATGAGTTGGTGTTCGTGACGCAGATCCGTTCCGCGGATGTGGGCCGTGACAGCGTCATCAAGAGCACGGGTCTGCGCGAGTCCGCCATGCTGACGGAGGACGAGAACATCGTCGAGATCAAGTTCGCAGTGCAGTACCGGTTGAACGATGCCCGTGCATGGTTGTTCGAGAGCCGCAACCCGGCTGACGCCGTGGTGCAGGCGGCGGAGACGGCCGTTCGCGAAGTGGTGGGCAAGATGCGCATGGACACGGCGCTTGCCGAGGAGCGAGATCAGATCGCTCCACGCGTGCGCAACCTGATGCAGACCATACTTGACCGTTACAAGGTCGGAGTAGAGGTGGTCGGCATCAACCTGCAACAGGGTGGGGTGCGTCCGCCGGAGCAGGTCCAGGCGGCATTCGACGACGTTCTGAAGGCCGGCCAGGAGCGCGAGCGTGCAAAGAACGAGGCGCAGGCCTATGCCAACGACGTGGTCCCGCGGGCCACGGGTACCGCATCCCGGCTAGAGGAAGAGGCTGCGGCCTACAAGGCGCGCATCGTGGCCCAGGCGCAGGGCGATACGCAGCGATTCAGTGCCATCTTGGCGGAATACCAGAAGGCGCCGCAGGTGACCCGTGATCGCATGTATCTCGAATCGATGCAGCAGATCTACAGCAATGTCACCAAGGTCTTGGTGGAGTCGCGCCAGGGCTCGAACCTGCTGTACCTGCCGTTGGACAAGATCATGCAGAACGTTGCGCAAACGCAGCCGGCCGGTTCTGGACTTGAATCGGCGCCCACCACCAGTTCCAGCGTGCCCCCGGCCACGTCGCCTCAGTTTCCCGGCGACACCCGTGCACGCGACAACCGCTCGCGCGAGCGTGAGTCCCGATAGGAGAGCCGCGTGAACAGAATCGGATTTATTGCATCGACCATCCTGGTCGGGCTGGCCCTGCTCAGCTCCATGCTGTTTGTGGTGGATCAACGCCAGTTTGGCGTGGTGTACGCGCTGGGGCAGATCAAGGAAGTGATCACCGAGCCTGGCTTGAACTTCAAGCTGCCGCCGCCGTTCCAGAACGTGCGCTACATCGACAAGCGTCTGCTGACGCTGGACAGCTCGGACACGGAGTCCATGCTGACGGCAGAAAAGCAGCGCGTGGTGATTGACTGGTATGTGCGCTGGCGCATCACCGACCCGTCGGAATACATCCGCAACGTGGGTCTGGACGAGAATGCAGGTGCACTGCAGCTCAACCGGGTGGTGCGCAATGCCTTCCAGGAAGAGGTCAACCGCCGGACCGTCAAGGAACTGCTATCGGTCAAGCGCGATGCGCTCATGTCCGACGTCAAGCGCGAGGTGCTGGAGGCCGTGCGCGGTACCAAGCCCTGGGGGGTGGATGTGGTGGACGTGCGCATCACCCGGGTGGACTATGTGGAGGCGATCACCGAGTCGGTCTATCGCCGCATGGAGGCAGAACGCAAGCGCGTGGCCAATGAGTTGCGCTCTACAGGCGCTGCCGAGGGCGAGAAGATCCGCGCGGATGCCGACCGTCAGCGGGAAATCACCATCGCCAACGCCTATCGCGATGCGCAGAAGATCAAGGGCGAGGGCGATGCAGAGGCATCGCGGCTGTACGCTGAAGCCTTTGGCCGGGATCCGCAGTTCGCGCAGTTCTACCGCAGCCTTGAGGCTTACAAGTCGAGCTTCAATCGCAAGAGCGACGTGATGGTGCTCGACCCATCATCCACCGACTTCTTCAAGGCCTTCCGCGGCTCTGGCGGGGGCGCTGCGTCGGCTGCGCAGCGCAAGTAATCCGCCGCGGGCAAACCGGGGGGTACCCATGGAGTGGGCGAGCAGCTTTTGGGTGGCCCTGGGCCTGGTGCTGGTGATCGAGGGGATCTTTCCCTTCGTATCGCCTGCGGGTTGGCGGCGCATGTTCACGCAAATGCTCCAGTTGCGTGATGGACAGATTCGCTTCTGCGCCATGTTGAGCATGCTCGCCGGCGGCCTCCTCCTCCTCCTGCTTTAGCGGGCAAGGTAACTGGCATGGGGTGCCCGCCACCTGAGCCGGTAGAATCACGTTTTTAACAGCCTCCCCATTCCCATGTCTGCCTGGGTCCTGCCGGATCACATTGCCGATGTTTTGCCTTCCGAGGCGCGGCACATCGAAGAACTTCGCCGCGGGCTGCTGGATACGGCCTGCAGCTACGGATACGAGTTGGTCATGCCTCCCCTGCTGGAGCATCTCGACTCGCTGCTCACCGGTACCGGAGAGGCTCTGGACCTGCAGACCTTCAAGCTGGTGGATCAGCTGTCGGGGCGCTCTCTGGGCCTGCGCGCAGACACCACGCAGCAGGTGGCGCGCATCGACGCCCATCTGTTGAACCGTCGAGGGGTGACGCGTCTGTGCTACTGCGGTCCCGTCCTGCATACCCGGCCCGATCGTCCGCATGCTACACGCGAGCCACTGCAGTTTGGCGCGGAGATCTATGGGCATTCGGGTATTGAGGCGGACATCGAAGCCGTGCAGCTCTCGCTGGAATGCCTGCGCGGTGCGAATGTGCAGGAGGTCAGCGTGGATCTGGCCGACGTGCGCATCGTGCGCAGTCTGCTGGCCGGCTTGCCTGTGGGCCTTCAAACTCTGGGCCAGGTGCATGCGGCACTGGCCGCCAAGGACGCCAGCGAGCTGGCGGCCTTGACGCGCGATTTCCCGGCGGCGTCCCGCGAGGGGCTTCTGGCACTGTTGCAGCTGTATGGAGACGCCTCCGTGCTGGATGAGGCAGAAATTGTGCTCCAGCCCATAGCTGGAGTGCGCAAGGCGCTATCAGATTTGAAGGCGATCGCGGCGCGTATCCAGAACGCGCGAGTCACCTTCGACCTGGCGGATTTGCGCGGCTATGCGTACTACAGCGGGGCGCGCTTTGCCGTCTATACCCAGGGGGGAAGCGATGCCCTGGTCCGCGGGGGACGCTATGACGAAGTGGGCGCCGTATTCGGTCGCAACCGCCCGGCTGCAGGCTTTAGCCTGGACATCAAACAATTGGTCAGCGTGGTGTCGCCACGCCCACTCAAGGCGGCCATCCGCGCGCCTTGGGGTGAGGCGCAGGACGTGAATGCGGCGATCGCGGCCTTGCGACAGCAGGGCGAGACGGTGGTTTGCGTACTGCCAGGGCATGGCAGCGAAGTGGATGAGTTCCGCTGCGACCGCGAGCTGGTCCAAGTCGACGGCCGCTGGGTCGTGCGGGCCATTTGAATTTCTTCAGCATTTGAATCGGGTTTGACATGAAAGCAAGCAAGGGTCGTAACGTTGTCGTGGTCGGCACCCAGTGGGGCGATGAGGGCAAGGGCAAGCTGGTGGACTGGCTGACCGAGAGCGCGCAAGGCGTTGTGCGCTTTCAGGGCGGGCACAACGCGGGTCATACGCTGGTCATCAACGGCGTGAAAACGGCGCTGCACCTGATCCCCAGCGGCATCATGCGTCCGGGCGTGAAGTGCTACATCGGCAACGGCGTCGTGCTGTCCGCTGGCAAGCTGTTCGAGGAAATCGAAGGCTTGGAGAAGGCGGGTGTCGAGGTGCGCTCGCGCCTGCGCGTGAGCGAGGCCTGTCCCTTGATCCTGCCGTTCCATGTGGCACTCGACGTGGCCCGCGAGGCGGCTCGCGAGCAGGGGGGCACCGAGAAGATCGGGACGACGGGGCGCGGCATTGGGCCTGCCTATGAAGACAAGATTGCCCGCCGAGCCTTGCGCGTGCAGGACCTCAAGCATCCCGAGCGTTTCGCGGCGAAGCTGCGCGAGCTCTTGGCGCTGCACAACCATGTGCTGACGACCTTCTTGGGGTCGGGCGGCTTCCAGTTCGGTGACGCGCTCAAGCCCTATGTCAAGGATGGGCTGGTGCAGTTCGAGCCTGTATTCCAAGAGGCAATGCGCCACGCCGAGATGCTCAAGCCCATGATGGCAGACGTGTCGCGCGAGCTGAACGAAGCCCATGCGGCGGGTGCGAATCTGCTGTTCGAGGGCGCGCAGGGCACGTTGCTGGACGTGGATCATGGTACCTATCCCTATGTGACCTCCAGCAACTGCGTGGCAGGCAATGCAGCGGCGGGTTCCGGCGTGGGTCCGGGGCAGCTGCACTACATCCTTGGAATCACCAAGGCCTATTGCACGCGCGTGGGCGGTGGCCCGTTCCCCACCGAGCTGGAGTGGGAAAAGCCCGGTACCCCGGGCTATCACATGAGCACGGTGGGTGCTGAAAAGGGTGTGACGACGGGGCGCAGCCGCCGCTGTGGCTGGTTCGATGCCGCGTTGCTCAAGCGCAGTGCCCAGGTCAATGGACTGTCGGGCTTGTGCATCACCAAGCTGGATGTGCTGGATGGCCTGGCAACACTGCAGCTATGCGTGGGTTACGAGCTGGATGGCGAGCGCATTGACCTGCTGCCCATGGGCGCCGAGGAAATTGCCCGTTGCAAGCCCATCTATGAAGAAATTGCTGGTTGGACCGAGTCCACGGTGGGCGTAACGCGCTTTGACGACTTGCCTGCGAATGCGCGCCAGTATCTGGAGCGCATCGAGCAGGTGACGGGTGTGCCCATCGCCATGATCTCGACCAGCCCAGACCGCGATCACACCATCCTGATGCGCCACCCTTACGCAGCAGGGTAAGAACGTCAAGGAATATGGCCCTCAGCGCTTTTCGATAAAGCGCTGGCAGCTATCAATACAGGAGTAACGAATGCTGACAGAAGACGGTAAACACCTCTACGTGAGCTACGACGAGTACCACAACCTCATAGAGAAGTTGGCACTGAAGGTGCATCAGTCGGGATGGGAGTTCGACACGATCCTGTGTCTGGCTCGCGGCGGCTTGCGTCCGGGCGACATTCTGAGCCGCATCTTTGGCAAGCCTTTGGCCATCATGTCTACCAGCTCCTACAGGGCGGAGGCGGGCACCGTTCAGGGTCACCTGGATCTCGCACGCTTCATCACGACGCCCAAGGGTGAAATCGCTGGGCGCGTTTTGCTGGTGGACGACCTGGCCGATTCGGGGCATACGTTGAATGCCGTGATCGCAATGCTAAAGACCAACTATGCGCCCATCACCGAGTTGCGCAGCGCCGTGATTTGGACCAAAGGGCTGTCGACGTTCACCCCTGACTATTCGGTGGAATTCTTGCCGACCAATCCATGGATTCATCAGCCATTCGAAGGCTATGACAGCCTGACGCCAGACAAGCTGGCAGAAAAATGGCGTTGGTAGGAGGGGGGTGAAGTAAAAAAGTCTCTCAGAAGATCAGAGTTTCTTTTTTTGAAGCTATACTGGCGGACTTGCTGCAGCGGAAGTCCTTCAAAGGGTTCTTCTGCAGCAAGAAGAGGAAGGTAAAAATTCCTCTGCCTTGAGTTGATTCGGTGCTTAAAACCGGTATAGAATTCAAGGCTTCGCTGCTGAGGCGGTCTGCGATGAAAGTTGCAGATTGGTGAATAAAGCGAAAAGGCCGAAAGGCCACAAAGTTTGACAGGTCTTTTAAAACTGTGTTAGAATTCAAGGCTTCGCTGATCGCAGCAAAGCTAGAAAGTCAGAAAAAATTTTGGCTTTTGGTTCATTAAAAACATACAGCCGATAAGCGTGGGCGTTTGATGGCGGGTGCCAAGTTCTTTGGAACTATCAAACGCTCATGAGAATAGAAGTGAAGTTCACTTCAATTCCGTTTTTATGAGTGAAGTCGAG
>NZ_JCANUL010000007.1:0-191034 GCF_059568935.1 Diaphorobacter oryzae DSM 22780
TACTAATTGCCCGTGCGGCTTGACCCTATAACTTTGACTAATGCAGTCAAGACTGTTATGCCAAGCACGCAATCAAATACAAAACCCTGATTCCAAGACTCTATGAATTCGCAGCGCAGACATCAAACCTGCGCCGCAACAAGTTATGCCTGATGACCATAGCAAGTTGGTACCACTCCTTCCCATCCCGAACAGGACAGTGAAACGACTTCGCGCCGATGATAGTGCGGATCCCCGTGTGAAAGTAGGTCATCGTCAGGCTATTACAGCCCAAACCGCCCTCCAGCTCTATCGAGTTGGGGGGCGTTTTGCTTGGGGGATCGGGGAAACAGAAATGCGCAGCGTGTGCGCGATATTCTGATGAAGGGCAGCTTCCGGTCGGCTGGGAAGGCCTTGCGATGAAGCCTCAAGAGGCACGGCCGATCAATTCGATGCAGTGAGGTACTCGGGGGCCTTGCTGGATAACTTTTACACAAGGCCGAAGCAACTCAACGGCCCCTCTCTGGGGTCCGGATTTCAGCCCTTCGTCAAGATAACTCCCGCAACCCCACCCGACGCCGGTCGGTGTCGGGTGGGCGGGATTGCCCCACTACTGCAAGTGTGCGACCGCGTTCAGCGGCGGAACTTGCCGTCCGTGCCGATGATGGACAGGTCGGCGAAGTCCAGGCCCGTGCGATCGTCGGGGCCGTAGGTGATGTCGAGGCCGCCCAGGTCGAACTTCTGGATGGATTCGAGCGCCGTCTGCACTTTTTCGCGCGAAGGCTTGGCGCCGGCGCGGCGCAGTCCTTCCACCAAGACCTTGGCGGCGGCGTAGCCCTCCAGCATGGCCGGGCTGATCTCCTTGCCCTTGGACTTGGCCAGATCATGGGCTTCGCGCACCAGGGGGAAATGGCTGGAGCGTTCGTTGGGAAAGACCTGGGTGACGATCACGCCGCGGGCATTGTTGCCCAGGCTCTTGGCGAATCCCGAGGAGGCGTTGTTCGACAGGGTGACGATCTGTGTGCCCGATCCCGCGTTGCGGAATGCCGTATAGCCGTCCACCACGGCGGAGCCGGAGGCGAGCATGAGCACGGCCTGCGCCTGGGACTGGACCACCTTGGCCGCGATCGGCGCGAAATCCGGCTTGGCGCGGTTGAACTTCTCCAGCACCACGGGCTGCAGCTTGGCCTGCTCCAGGCCGCGCTGGGCGCCCGCGAGGCCGTCGGCTCCGAAGCTGTCGTCGGCCAGCACCACGCCGATGCGGGTGATGCCCATCGATGCCAGGTGGGTGATGGCCTTTTCCGCCTCGCGCTGGTAGGTGGCGCGCACGTTGAAGACATGCTTGCGCACCGGCTTGTGCAGCACCATGGCGCCGGTGGACGGGCCCACCAGGGCCACGCCATGCTTGTCTAGCAGCGGCACGATGGCCTCGTTGTGGGGCGTGCCCCGGGTGAGGAACATGGCGGTCACGTTCTGCTCCTCGATGAGCTTGCGGGCGTTCTCGGCTGCGAGCTTGGGATCGAACTTGTCGTCCAGAGAGATCAGCTCGATCTTCTGGCCATGCACGCCGCCGCGCGCGTTCACCATGTCCAGGTACAGGCGGGCGCCGTCGGTTGTTTCCTGCACGCCCGAGGCGACGATGCCGCTGAACCCAGCGGTTTGCCCGATCAGTACCTGCGCCTGGGCGGACATGCCCATGGTGGCTACGAGCGCGGCCAGCGCTGTGGCCCTCTGCCAGTTCCTCATTGAATTGCCTCCGATTTTTATGGATGGTGTTGTGGTGCCGTTGATGGCGGGCGGCCGGGGCCGCTCCTGTCCGGTGGTGCGTACCGTTTGCACTGCCGCCTGGGGCGGCGGACGGACAAGACCCAGCACTATTGCGCGGCCTTCCCTTCGTGGCAAGCGGTCATCTGCATGGATGTGATGGTCCGCGCGTGCGTGGACGGGGCTTCCCCTCGACGGCGCCTGCAGATGCCGCCTGCACGGTGTGTGCACGATCGTTGTCGCCGAACAACGCGCAGCCTGTCTTTTGCCGGGCGACGCGGAGCCCCCGCATGCCGGACATGGCGAGGACGGCACCTAGAATGTTCCGCCTCACTGCAGAAAGAGCCGTTCATGACCCAGGGACTGATCCGTATCCACGGCGCGCGCCAGCACAACCTCAAGAACCTTGATCTGGACATCCGCACGGGTGAGCTGACGGTGGTCACCGGCCCCAGCGGATCGGGCAAGTCCAGCCTGGTGTTCGACACGCTGTACGCCGAGGGCCAGCGCCGCTACGTGGAAACCTTCAGCGCCTACGCGCGCCAGTTCCTCGACCGCATGGACAAGCCCGCCGTGGACAAGGTGGAGGGCGTGCCGCCGGCCATCGCCATCGACCAGACCAACCCCGTGCGCAGCTCCCGCTCCACCGTGGGCACGATGACGGAGCTGAACGACCACCTGAAGCTGATGTTCGCGCGCGCGGGCCAGCTGTTCGACCGCCAGACGGCGCAGCCCGTGCGCCACGACTCGCCCGACACGATCTATGGCGAGCTGCAGCGGCGCAGCGCCGCCGAGGGCGATCCGCGCCTGGTCGTCACCTTTCCCGTGGAACTGCCCGCCAACACCACGCCCGACGAGGTGGCGCAATGGCTGTCCGCCAGCGGCTTCACCAAGGTGCAGGCCGAGCGCGAGCAGGAGGGCAAGAAGCTGCTCGACGTGGTGGCCGACCGCTTTCGGCTCGGCAACGCCGAGCGTGCGCGCGTGGTAGAGGCCATCGAGATCGCGCTCAAGCGCGGCAGCGGCCGGTTGACCGTTTACCGCCTGCGGGAAGAAGGCGAGCCTGGCGGCGGCGCTGGGCCATCCCAGGGCGCGGCGGGAAGCGCGGGGGCCTGGGACTTGTGGCGCTTCTCCACGGGCCTGCACTGCCCCGACAGCGACCTGCGCTACGCCGAGCCCATCGCCTCGATGTTCTCGTTCAACTCCGCCGTGGGCGCCTGCGACACCTGCCGCGGCTTTGGCCGGGTGATCGGCGTGGACTGGGGCCTGGTCATCCCGAATGAGCGGCTGACCCTGCGCGCCGGCGCCATCAAGCCCATCCAGACGCCGGCCTGGAAGGAATGCCAGGACGACCTCATGCGCTACGCCGAGGCCGCGGGCATTCCGCGCGACACGCCCTGGTACAAGCTCACTGCGGAGCAAAAGCACTGGGTGATCGAGGGCACGCCCGGCTTCAAGAGCGGCAACTGGAACAAGCAGTGGTACGGCATCCGCCGCTTCTTCGAGTACCTGGAGAGCAAGGCCTACAAGATGCACATCCGGGTGCTGCTGTCCAAGTACCGCAGCTACACGCCCTGCCCGGTGTGCGCGGGCGCGCGCCTGAAGACCGAGAGCCTGCTGTGGCGCGTGGGCAGCAAGGACGATGCCGACGCCGTGCTGCCGCCCGCGCAGCGCTTCATGCCGCAGGGCGTGGCCTGGAGCCGCGCGCAGCTTGAGGCCCTGCCGGGCCTGTGCCTGCACGACCTGATGCTGCTGCCCATCGAACGGCTGCGGCGCTTCTTCGCGCGCTGGGCGGCGCCATCGGGCGCTATTGATTCAATAGCTGCTGACGCTTATGGAGCGGGCACAGAGGGCCAAAATGGCTTGAAGAGCGGCGAGGCCCAGGCCCTGAAGCTGCTGCACGGGGAAATCGCCACGCGCCTGCAGTACCTGTGCGACGTGGGCATCGGCTACCTCACGCTGGACCGGCAAAGCCGCACGCTGTCGGGCGGCGAGGTGCAGCGCATCAACCTCACCACGGCGCTGGGCACCTCGCTGGTCAACACGCTGTTCGTGCTGGACGAGCCCAGCATCGGCCTGCACCCGCGCGACATGCACCGCATCACCGAGGCCATGCTGCGCCTGCGCGACGCCGGCAACACCCTGGTGGTGGTGGAACACGACCCGGCCGTGATGCTGGCGGCCGACCGCATCATCGACTTCGGCCCCGGCCCCGGCGAGCGCGGTGGCGAGATCGTGTTCGACGGCACCGTGGGCCAGCTGCGCCGCGCCCCCACGCTCACCGGCCAGTACCTGGGCGGCCACCGCCAGATCGGCACCGGCCTCAAGCGCCTGGTGACGCAGGCCACGCCGCGCCTCATCCTGGAAGGCGCGCGCGAGCACAACCTGCAGGACGTGAACGTCGAGTTCCCGCTGCAGCACCTGGTCACCATCACCGGCGTGTCCGGTTCGGGCAAGTCCACGCTGATCCAGGACGTGCTGGCGCCCGCGCTCATGCGCCACTTCGGCAAGGCCACGGACTCGCCCGGCGCGCACGAGCGGCTGCTGGGCGCAGACCACCTGAGCGACGTGGTGTTCGTGGACCAGTCGCCCATCGGCAAGACGGCGCGCTCCAACCCCGTGAGCTACGTGGGCGCGTGGGACACCATCCGCGAGCTGTTCGCCGTCGCGCCGCTGGCCCGCGAGCGCGGCTACACGGCCGCCAAGTTCAGCTTCAACTCGGGCGACGGGCGCTGCCCCACCTGCGGCGGCTCGGGCTTCGAGCATGTGGAGATGCAGTTCCTGTCCGACGTGTACCTGCGCTGCCCCGACTGCGACGGCAGGCGCTACCGGCCCGAGATCCTGGAGGTGCGCATCGAGCGCGGCGGGCATCTGCTCAACGTGGCCGACGTGCTGGAACTCACCGTGCACGAGGCCGCGCTGCTCTTCGCCAAGGACCGCGACGTGATCCGCGCGCTGCAGCCCATCGTGGACGTGGGCCTGGAGTACGTGAAGCTGGGCCAGCCCGTGCCCACGCTGTCCGGCGGCGAGGCGCAGCGCCTGAAGCTGGCGGGCTTTCTGGCGGAGGCGGCGCGCAGCCAGGCCAAGTCGCGCCAGCCCATCGCGCGCAAGGGCACGCTGTTCCTGTTCGACGAGCCGACCACCGGCCTGCACTTCGACGACATCGCCAAGCTCATGCGCGCGCTGCGCAAGCTGCTGGACGCGGGGCACTCGCTGATCGTCATCGAGCACAACCTGGACGTGATCCGCGCCAGCGACTGGATCATCGACCTGGGCCCCGAGGGCGGCGACGCCGGCGGCCAGCTGGTGGCCGAGGGCGCGCCCGAGGACCTGCGCCACCACCCGCAATCGCACACCGCGCAGGCCCTGCGCGAATACGAGCAGGCGCTGGGCGAGGGCGGCCATTCGGTGCACGAGCGGCAGGCCGTGCTACGAAAAGAGAAGCTGCTTGCGCAGGGTGGAAGCGCGCCACATGCCAAAAATGCCATTGAAATCATCAACGCCAAGGAACACAACCTGAAGCAGCTCACGCTGGACATACCGCGTGGCCGCTTCAACGTGGTCACGGGCGTGAGCGGCTCGGGCAAGTCCACGCTGGCCTTCGACATCCTGTTCAACGAGGGCCAGCGCCGCTACCTGGAAAGCCTGAACGCCTACGCGCGCTCCATCGTGCAGCCCGCGGGCCGGCCCGAGGTGGACGCCGTCTACGGCATCCCGCCCACGGTGGCCATCGAGCAGCGCCTGTCGCGCGGCGGCCGCAAGAGCACGGTAGGCACGACCACCGAGGTCTGGCATTTCCTGCGCCTGCTGTACGTCAAGCTGGGTGTGCAGCACTGCGTGCACGACGGCGCGGCCGTGCAGCCGCAGACGGCCGAGAGCATCGCCGCCCAGCTGCTGACGCAGTTCAAGGGCCAGCACATCGGGCTGATGGCGCCGCTGGTGGTGAACCGCAAGGGCGTCTATACCGAGCTGGCCGACTGGGCCCGCCCGCGCGGCTACACCCACCTGCGCGTGGACGGCAACTTCCTGCCGACCTCGGGCTTTCCTCGCATCGACCGCTTCAAGGAGCACACCATTGAGCTGCCCGTGGCCAGCCTGGACGTGTCGCCCCAGCACGAGGCGGAGCTGCGCACGCAGCTGGCCAAGGCGCTGGAGCTGGGCAAGGGCGTGGTGCATGTGCTCAGCGGCCTGGACGGCCTGCAACAGGCGCTGCAGGAGGGCACGCCCACGGCGCACATCGGCCGGCTGCAGGTGTTTTCCACCAAGCGCGCCTGCCCCGTGTGCGCCACCAGCTATGCCGAGCTTCAGCCTTCCCTGTTCTCCTACAACAGCAAGCATGGCTGGTGCCCCGACTGCGTGGGCACGGGCGTGCAGCTCACGCGCGAGCAGCGCAAGCAGCTCGACGACTCGGTGCTGGGCGACAAGGACAAGGGGCGCGAGCAGACCTTTGCCGAGCCCGAGGTGGAGGACGTGGCCGACGTCGCCTGCCCCAGCTGCCAGGGCACGCGCCTGAACCCCGTGGCGCGCGCCGTGCGGTTCGCGGGCACGCCGATCACCGAGGTGGCGCGCCTGTCCGTGGCCGAGGTGCGCCAGTGGATCGCGGGGCTGCAGCTGTCCGGGCGCGAGGCCGAGATCGCCCGCGACCTGGTGCCCGAGATCCAGAGCCGCCTGGAATTCCTGGAGGAGGTGGGCCTGTCCTACCTCACGCTGGACCGCGGCGCGCCCACGCTCAGCGGCGGCGAGGCGCAGCGCATCCGCCTGGCCGCGCAGCTGGGCAGCAACCTGCAGGGCGTGTGCTACGTGCTGGACGAGCCCACCATCGGCCTGCACGCGCGCGACAACCAGATCCTGCTGAACGCCCTGCACAAGCTGGGCGACAAGGGCAACACCCTGGTGGTGGTGGAGCACGACGAGGACACCATCCGCCGCGCCGACCACATCATCGACATCGGCCCCAGCGCCGGCAAGCGCGGCGGCCGCCTGGTGGCGCAGGGCTCGGTGGCCGATCTGCAGGCCGCGCCGGACTCGCAGACCGGCCGCTACCTGCTGCACGCCATGCGCCATCCGCTGCAGCCCCGGCGCGCGGTAAATGCTATTGAAAACATAGCTTCAGACGCTCGACCACAAAGCGCCGCAGGCCAAAATGATTCGCAAGCCCAGCACTGGCTGACCGTGCTGGGCGCGCGGCTGCACAACCTGCGGGACGTCACGGCGCGTGTGCCGCTCAAGCGCCTGGTGGCCGTCACCGGCGTCAGCGGCTCGGGCAAGTCCACGCTGGCGCGCGACGTGCTGCTGGCCAATGTGGCCGCTTGGGTGGGCCAGCGCGCCACCAAGGCCGGGCGCGACGCCATGGACGCGGGCCAGGCGCCCGCGCTGGCCGGCTGCACCGGGCTGCAGGGCTTCGAGACCATCGACCGCGTGCTGGAGGTGGACCAGACCCCCATCGGCAAGACGCCGCGCAGCTGCCCGGCCACCTACATCGGCTTCTGGGACACCATCCGCAAGCTGTTCGCCGAAACGCTGGAGGCCAAGGCGCGCGGCTACGCGCCGGGCCGTTTCAGCTTCAACACCGGCGAGGGCCGCTGCCCCGCCTGCGAAGGCCAGGGCGTGCGCACCATCGAGATGAGCTTCCTGCCCGACGTGAAGGTGCCCTGCGAGGTCTGCCACGGCGCGCGCTTCAACCCCGAGACGCTGGCCGTCACCTGGCGCGGCAAGAGCATCGGCGACGTGCTGCAGATGGAGGTGGACGAGGCCGTGGAGTTCTTCGCCAGCATGCCCAGCATCGCCCACCCGCTGCAGCTCTTGAAGGACGTGGGCCTGGGCTACCTCACGCTGGGCCAGCCCAGCCCCACGCTGTCCGGCGGCGAGGCCCAGCGCATCAAGCTGGTGACCGAGCTGACCAAGGTGCGCGACGACGTGGGCCGGCGCGGGCAGAAAAGCCCGCACACGCTCTACGTGCTGGACGAGCCCACCGTGGGCCTGCACATGGCCGACGTGCACAAGCTCATCCAGGTGCTGCACCGCCTGGTGGATGGCGGCCACAGCGTGGTGGTGATCGAGCACGACCTCGACGTGATCGCCGAGGCCGACTGGATCATCGACCTCGGTCCCGAGGGCGGCAAGGACGGCGGAACCATCGTCGCCGCCGCCACGCCCGAGGACGTGGTGCGCCTGGGCACGCACACCGGCCGGGCGCTGGCGCCGGTGCTGGCGCGCGCCTGACGGCGCTCAGGCCCTGCGCCGCAGGCGCAGCACCGCCCCCAGCGCCAGCACGGCGGACAGCACCAGCATGCCCCACTGCGACAGCGTGGGCACCGCCTGCACGCCGCCGGCAGGCGGCGGCAGGGCCGCGTCGTCGTTGGTGATGGTGCCCGTGGCCGTGGTGGCGGCGCCGGCGGTGGCGCCCGACAGATTGGACAGGGTGACGGTAAAGGTTTCGTTCGCCTCGGCCGTGGTGTCGCCGTGGATGGCCACGGTGAAGGTCTTGGCCAGGTCGTCGCCCGCGTCCCAGTGCAGCGATCCCGTGGCCGCCGTGTAGTCGCTGCCGGCGCTGGCCGTGCCGTTGGCGGTGCTCCAGTCCATGGTGACGGTGGCCGTGGGCGTGGCCGAGAGGGTGGCGGTGAAGCTCATCAGCGCCGTGCCCATGTGGCCTTCGGCCAGGCTGGCGTTGCCCAGGGTCACGGTGGGCGCCGCCGCATCGTCGGTGACGATGGTGCCGGTGGCCGTGGTGACCGCCCCGGGCGCCATGCCGACGAAGTTCGACAGCTCGACGGTGAAGCTCTCGTTCGCCTCGGGGACCGTGTCGCCGTGGATGGTGACTTCGATGCGCTGGGGGTCCCTGTTGCCGGGGGCCCAGGTCAGCGTGCCGCTGGCTGCGGTGTAGTCGCTGCCGGCGCTGGCCGTGCCGTTCACGGTGCGCCAGTCCAGGCGCATGGGCTCGGTGGCGGATGGCTTGTCCGGCGTGACGGTGAACACCAGCACCTGGGTGCCCGCAAAGCCCTCCACGGCACTGATGGTGGTGGCGCTGAAGGCCGGGCGCGGGGCGTCCAGCGTCCAGGCGCCGCCGTCGGGGTAGGCGGCGCCGGAGGCGGCCGGGGCGGTGGCGGTGCTGCCGAACATCACGCACACGTCGCTCACGCCACCCACCGTGGCACGGCCCAGGCAGGGCGTGTTGAGCATGGTGGTGCCGCCGCCGTGGGTGTTGACGTTGATGTACTCCACCAGGTCGCCGTCGGCGTGCGGGCCGGCCAGGCCGTTGGCCCAGCGGCTCACGGTGATGATGGACTGGGTGATGTTGCCGCTGGCATCGGTGGCGACCTTGAAGCCATGCACGCGCATGTCCGGGCGCGCGGGGGTGCTGCTCAGCCCGATGGCGCCATTGCTGAACGACCAGCGGGTGACCTGTGCGCTGATGTCGGTGGCGATCGAATGGTTGGGCGGCAGCGGCGATGCGGTGACGAAGTAACCCTGCACCTGCCCGTCGGTGGGCAGGGCGATGCAGGTGCCGGCGCTGCAAGGAGGGTTGTAGTTGTCGATGGCGCTGTACGTGCCCGAGAGGAAGCGGTAGGCCACGTCGGCATGCGCGCCAGGACCGTGGGCCGAGGCCAGGGCCGCGAACGCGGCGAGTATCCAGGGTTTCATGGGGGAGCTTCTGGGGTTGCAGGAGCCCCGGATTCTTTGGCCGCGCCCCCGGCCATGCCATTCCCCCAAGGGGTTCAATCCTTCCGCGCGGGGTGCCGCCCACCGGGCCTGCCATTGCGGCAGGTTTGCTATTTATTTAATAGCTATTGGCGCTTGGCGTATAAGGGCTATGGCCTTGTTTTGCTGCATTTTTGTGCTGCAGGCGGCTTGCCAGCTCCTCCCAGTCGCTCGCGCCTGTGGCCTCCAGGATGAGGCGCATGTGCTTCTTCAGCGCGGCGCTGCCCACGCCGGTGAGCGTGGTGGCCTCGGCGCGCGCGTGGCCCAGGCCGGCCAGGGCGGCGATCTCGCGTTGCAGGGGCGACAGGGGCAGCTGCAGCACGCGGCGCACCACGTCGATTTGCTGCGGGCGCTGCAGCTGCAGGGTCAGCAGCCATTGCGCGGGCGGGGCCGTGGGGGCGACGGCCGGGGAGCGCAGCGCATGGACGCGCACGGCCAGCAGGCCGTGGGGCACGGGAATGCGCGCCTCGCTGGGCTGGAAGCCATGGCGCGGGTGCAGCCGCAGGCCCAGCTGCCAGGCCAGGTTGGGCGGCAGTGGCCCGCCCGCGGGGCCGCGCAGGCCCAGGCCGCGCAGGTTGGCATCCTGCAGCAGCTGCATGGCGGTGGCGTCGGCCAGCACGGGGCGGAAGCTGGTGGCGTCCAGCAGCACATGGCCCTCGGGGCCGTCTTTGCTGGCGTTGCAGGGGGCGGGGGCGCGGGCGAAGGCGCGCTGCAGGCTGGCCGAGGCGCGCGACAGCAGCGCCACGTGCTCGGGCCCGAAGCCCCGGCCCTGGGTGCGAAACAGCAGCGCCACCGCGCGCGTGCGGCCCTGGGCCTCCACGCGCAGGTCCAGCGTGTGGTGGTGGCCGCAGGCGCGGATGAGCAGGTTGTAGGTGTTGGAGCGGAAGTACCGCGCATCGGGCGACAGCAGGCGGCCCACGGCGGGGCCGTCGGCCTGGGCCAGGGCGACGACGTTGGTCTCCCCCGCGCCCTGGAACAGGCGCTCGAACTCGTTGAGGAACAGGTCTTGCACGGCGGCGGGCGCGCCCTCGTGGAAGAAACCCTCGGGCAGGCCGTGTTCGTCCACCCAGAACAGCGCCGCCTCGTCAGCGCCCACCAGCGCGCACAGCAGGCGGCACACGTCGGGCGCGATGGGCGCCAGGCCCAGGCCCAGGCGGCACAGCATGTCCAGTTCGTGCCACAGGCGGGGGCGCGTGGACATGGCGTCAGTCCTGCCTGCGGCCCCGGCGGCGCCGCGCGGCCAGGGCGCCGCCGCCGGCCAGCAGCGTGCTGATGGCGGCCAGCCCTGCAGCGCCCAGCGCGGGCACGGCGACCGCGCCAGAGGGGCCATCGTCGCTGACGATGGTGCCGCGGGCCTGCGCCGTGGCGGCGGTGGCGCCGGCGATGGCCTCCAGCAGCACCTGCATGGTTTCGCTGGGCTCGGGGTCGTCGTCGCCCCGCACGCTGATGCTGATGGTGCGCGGGCTGTTGTCGCCCGCCGCCCAGGTGAGCGTGCCCAGGTCGCTGGCATAGTCGGCGGGTGCGGTGGCCGTGCCGTCGGCGGTGCGCCAGTTCAGGCTGACGGGCGCGGCGGGCACGGCCGAGAGCGTGACGGTGAAGCGCAGCTGCGCCGTGCCGCCCGCGCGGCCCTCGGTGACGGAGGCGCTGGCAATGTGCACCTGGGGCAGCGGCGTGCCCTGGAATTCATAGGCCCCCATGTCCACGGTGCGCACCCGGCGCGGCCGGCCCAGCAGGTCCTGCGTGACGCGGGCGTCGGCCAGCGCGTCGCTGCCGTAGTCGATGGCGTCGGAGTCGGGCAGCAGGGAGAAGTCGCCGGGCTCGGGGTCGGCGAAGCGGGGATCGCCCGTGCGCGTGCCCGGCCCGTAGGGGCGCGGGCCGCCCGCGGGCGGCAGCGGCGGCGCGGCGAACACCAGGTTGTGGCTGTCCAGAAAGCCGGGCACGCGCTCGTCGTCCAGCCAGAAGGCGTGGCGGGCATGGTGGGCGAAGATGTTGTTGGCCAGCCGGCCCGTCAGGCGCGCGCCCAGGTCGGTGCGGGCGTTGGCGATCAGGCCCACGTCGTTGCCCGCGATGGTGTTGTGCAGCACTTGCGCGGCGATGTGGGCGCCGTTGTCTTCGGCGTTCAGCATGATGGCGGCGGGCCCGCCGGCGTGGTTCTTCTGGCCGCTGATGACGTTGTTGAGGATGGCCGCCGTCACCGCGCTGCCCAGGCTGCGCAGGGAGATGCCGTTGTTGAAGCCGCCGGTGCCCCGAAGGTAGTTGTGCTGGGCCAGCAGGTGGAACGGGCCGGCGGTGGTGTACAGGTCGACCAGGGCGCATTCCGTCAGGTTCACCGCCGTGATCCGGTTGCGGGCGATGGTGGCGGAGACGGCGCTGGCCTGGTGGGCATGCACCATGATCGGGTTCGCGCACGAGCCGCCGCCGCGCCGCTGGATGATGGTGTTGTCGGTGATCACGGCCGTAAGCGTGCCATAAGTGCCGTCGTGGGTGCTGTGGCGCACTTCGATGGAGGAGCCGAAGTCGTTCTCCAGCTGGTTGCCCGTGGCCGTGAAGTCCAAACTGCCGCCGCCGGGGCCCAGGATGCCCATCAGCCGGGTGCTGCCATGCAGGCCGCCGAACGCCACCTGCAGGTCGGCCGCGCCGGCCAGGGCCACCAGGGCGCGCACGCCGGGGCTGTAGGTGGGCGCCGCCCGCACGGTCAGCGATTGGTCGATGGTGACGCTCTCGTCGATCAGGGCGTTGGTGGCCAGCTCGATGGTGTCGCCGCTGGCGGCGGCGTTCACGCAGGCCTGCAGCGTGGTGTTGCATGGCGCTGCAGCCTGGGGAAAGGTGAGGGTGTCGGCCTGGGCGGCCGTGGCGGCGGCCAGCAGGGCGGCCAGGAGGAGGGGGCGGGCGATCTTCATGCGCGGTGGGTTGGGAATGGGGGCCGCGCGATTGTTCGAAGAAGGCGGCGCGCGCGCCATTCCCCCAAGGGGTACGGCGGGTGCCCCGGGCCTGCCATCCATTGGGCGGCTGCGGGCGCCGAAGGGGGCGGCACGGGTGGCCTGCGCGGCCACGGGCATTGAAAACCGGCCGGTGGGCCGCAGGTGCAGGGGAATCACCTTCCAAGGCTCCGCCCATGAACACTCCCGACGCGCCGCACATCGTCTGCCCCCATTGCCACACCACCAACCGCGTGCAGGCCGCGCAGTTGGGCAGCCAGCCCGACTGCGGCAGTTGCCACCAGCCCTTGTTCACCGGGGCGCCATTGGCCCTGGACGCAGCCAGCTTCGACCGGCATGTGGGCCGCAACCACATCCCGGTGCTGGTGGACTTCTGGGCGCCCTGGTGCGGGCCCTGCCGCCAGATGGCGCCGGCCTTTGCCCAGGCGGCGCGCACGCTGGAGCCGCAGGTGCGGCTGGCCAAGCTCGACACCGAGGCGCACCCGCAGGTGGCGGCGCCCTACAACATCCGCAGCATTCCGACCATGGTGCTGTTCAAGGGCGGGCGCGAGGTCGCGCGCATTTCGGGAGCCCTGGGGGCGGCGGACATTGAGCGCTGGGTGCGCTCGGTGCTGTGATGCGCGGGGTTCAGCGCAGGCCCAGCCAGCGGTCGAGCGAGGCCGCGCCCGCGCCGCGCCCGGCCAGGTAGAGCATCAACGCCGCCCACGACAGGTGCGTGGGCCAGGCGTCGGGGTACACGAAGACCTGGATCACCAGCGTCATGCCCAGCAGCGCCAGGGCCGACAGGCGCGTGGCCAGCCCCAGCACCAGCAGCACCGGGAACAGATGCTCGGCCACGGTGGCCATGGGCGCCGCCCATTCCGGGGGGATGAGCGGCAGCTGGTATTCCTCGCGGAACAGCAGGTAGGTGGTGTCGGTGATCGTGAACCAGCCTTCGACCTTGGTGCGGCCCGACATCCAGAAAATGCCCGCCAGCGCCAGGCGTGCGGCCAGCGCGATGAGGCCGTGCGGCGTGAACTGCTCCAGCCGTTGGGCCAGGCCGTTCCACCGCCCCCGCAAGCCGGAGGGGGGCGCGGTGGCCGTGCCGGTGGGGGTGTGGGCGGTGTGCATGGTGCTCTCCTAGTTCAACGGAATGTCGGGCGCGCGCAGGGCGCCGGTGCGCAGCAGCAGCGCCATGAGCGCGGCCAGGTCGGCGGCAGGGTCGGCCTGCAGTGCCTGGGCGGCGGCGTCCGCCAAGGGGGCGCCCGCGGCGCAGGCGTCCAGCAGCGTGCAGCCCGCGTGCGGCAGCGGCGCCCATTGCACGGCGTCGTGCGGGCGCGTCAGCAGCGCGCCTTCGCCTTGCCACGGCAGGCTGGCGTCCCAGGGCAGCCCCTCGCGCTGGCAGTGCCACAGGCGGTAGGCCGGGTGTTCCGCGCACCATTGCCAGCGGGCGGCCGGGTGGGGCTGCAGGCGCAGCGGCGCCAGTGCCTGGGGCGGCTGCTGGGCCAGCCACGCGGCCTGCAGTGCGGGGGCGTTGGCGGCCAGGTGGGCTTCGGTCCAGCAGCGGTCCAGCCGCGCCACGGCGCCCAGGTAGGGCAGGTGGGCGGCGGGCGCGAACTGGTCGAGGAAATCGGCAAAGCCCGCGCCATAGCCCATCAGCCGCCCGTCTTGCGGCGGGTGCCGGTGCACGAAGGCATGCGCCGCGGCGCGCAGCCAGTCGGTGCCCACCAGGGCGTGCACGGCCGGGTAGTTGGCCTGCAGTGCGTCGATGCAGCCCTTGGCCACGGTGTTGCGGTACACGGCAAAGCCGGGTTGGGCGAGCAGCGCATCCAGCCAGGCGGGCGGCGGTGCGCCGGCGCCGGGCGGGGGCAGCAGGGCGCCGGCCAGGCCGTCCTGGAAGTCGCTCAGGTGCATGGCAGGGCCTTCGGGGTGGTGAGGATGCGGTGCGCGCGCTCGCGCTCGGCCAGCAGCTCGGGCAGGGGCGGAATGGCGTCGTCGCGCTCGATCAGCGTGGGCCGGGGGCCGGTGCGCGCGATCAGGCGCTCGTACAGCGCCCACACGGGTTCGGCCACGGGCGCGTCGTGGCTGTCGATGAGCAGCGCGTCGCCCAGGCGCGGGTCGGCGTGGTGGCCCGCGAGGTGGATCTCGGTGATGGCCTGCACCGGAAAGGCGTCCAGGTAGTCGTGGGCGCAGGTGCCCAGGTTGTGGGCGCTGAGGTACACGTTGTTCACGTCCAGCAGCAGGCCGCAGCCGGTGCGGCGCACCAGCGCGGCCAGGAAGTCGGTCTCGCTCCAGTCGTGCCCCTCGATGTGCAGGTAGTGCGTGGGGTTCTCGATGGCGATGGTGCGGCCCAGGGCGTCCTGCGTGGCGCCGATGTTGGCCGCAATGCGCGCCAGCGCCTCGTGCGTGCGCGGAAAGGGCAGCAGGTCCGGGTGGTAGCGCCCGCGCCAGGCCGACCAGGCCAGGTGCTCGGACACCAGCGCCGGCTCGATGCGCCGCGCCAGTTGCGCCAGGCGCCGCAGGTGCTCCGCATCGGGCGGCGCATCGGCCGCGAGCGAGAGCGACACGCCATGCAGCGACACCGGATGCCGCGCCCGGATGGCTTCGAGCCAGGCCAGGCGCGGGCCGCCGTCGGCCAGGTAGTTCTCGGGGTGCACCTCCCACCACAGCCCGCTGGCGGTGCAGTGCAGGGCCTCGTCATAGTGCTGGGGCTTGAGGCCCAGGCCCGCAGTGAGAAGAGGCTTCATGGCGTGTTCCTGTGTCATGTCGGTGGCTCGGTCGCGCTTCGCCCGCTCCGTTTGAATCTGGCGCGGTGAAGGCCAGGGCTCCCGCGCAAGGGCCGCCCCGCCGCGCTGGGAGCGTCCCCCTGCCCGCCGCGCGCAGCGCTGCGAGAGCGGGGGGAAGGAGCGAAGCGACACAGGGGGGTGTTCACTTCATGGCTTGCAGCGAACCCATGCCCTTGGGCGTCTTGATGCTGGTGCAGGTGCCCGCGGGCACGTACTTCCAGGCGTTGCCCTGGTAATCCACCTTGGCGGTGCCCGCGCAGGTGGTGCCGGGGCCGGCGGCGCAGTCGTTCTTGCCGGCCATGGAGACGCCGTAGCATTTCTCCATGGCGGGCTTGGCCGTGTCGCCGGACTTGTTCATGCTGTCGGACTGGGCCATGGCGGCGCCAGAAGCGAGGGCGGCAAGGGCCAGGGCGCCGAGGGTGAGGGTGCGGGAAGTCATGGTGGTTGCTCCTTGAGGGGTGAAGAAAAGCGTCAGACCTCTGCCGGTGGTGCCTGCGCAACCGGCCGGTCTGCTCGGTAATTCGTGGGCGCGGCGGGCCGGGTTACGCTGCGGTCGAAATTATTTTTTTCAGCCCCGGTGTAACCGGCCGCGCACCGGCCCCGAATACCAGCCAGGGAGACGCCATGGAGATAGAACAGCGGCTGCGCCCGCTGCTGCTGCAGGGCCTGGGGGGCGACACCGACGCCTACCAGCGCTTCCTGAAGGAGCTGAGCGCGCACCTGCGGGCCTTTTTGCGCCGCCGCCTGGCCCAGCGGCCCGATGAAGTGGAGGACCTGGTGCAGGAAACCCTGCTTGCCGTGCACAACCAGCGCCACACCTACCGGCCCGATCTGCCGGTGACGGCGTGGGCGCACGCCATTGCGCGCTACAAGCTCATCGACTGGCTGCGCTCGCACGCGGTGAAGGGCGCGCTCGACGTGCCGCTGGACGACGTGCAGGAGCTGTTTTCCAGCAGCGATGCCGAGGCCGCGCAGGCCCGGCGCGACCTGGGCCAGTTGCTGCGGACGCTGCCCGAGCGCCAGCGCCTGCCCATCGTGCACGTCAAGCTCGAAGGGCTGTCGGTGGCCGAGACGGCGCGCCTGACGGGGTTGTCGGAATCGGCGGTCAAGGTGGGTGTGCACCGGGGGCTCAAGGCCCTGGCCGCCCGTATCAGGGGGACGACATGAAAACCGATGATTTGATTGCCATGCTGGCCGACGACCCCGGCCCGGTGCCGCGCCATGGCATCGAGCGGCGCTTTGCCCTCGCCATGGCGGGGGGCTGGCTGAGTGCCCTGGTGCTGATGCTGGCGCTGTTCGGGTTGCGGCCCACGCTGGCGCAGGACATGGCGCTGCCCATGTTCTGGGGCAAGCTGGTGTTTGCCGCCCTGCTGGCCGCCGGCAGCCTGGCCGTGCTGCGCCGCCTGGCGCGGCCCGGCATGGGCCTGGGGCCCAGCCTGGTGCTGCTGGCGCTGCCGCCGCTGGTGTTGTGGGGCCTGGCCGCCGTGGCGCTGGGCCAGGCCCATCCCGGCGAGCGCCTGCCCCTGGTGCTGGGCAGCACCTGGCGCACCTGCGCCTTCAACATTGCGGCGCTGTCGCTGCCGGCCCTGGCGGCCAGCCTGTGGGCCCTGCGCGGTGCGGCGCCCACGCGCCTGGCCTGGGCGGGCGCCGGGGCGGGGCTGCTGGCGGGCGCGCTGGGCGCGCTGGCCTATGCGTTGCACTGCCCGGAAATGGCTGCGCCCTTTCTGGCGGTGTGGTACCTGGCGGGCATGGCCTTGCCCACTTTGGCTGGCGCCTGGCTGGGGCCGCGCGTGCTGCGCTGGTAGTCAGGTGGGGGGCTGACCCAGCCAGCGGGCCACGGCCTCCACGCGCGCGGCGTGGATCAATTCACCCACTTTTTGGCCTGTAATGCCCTTGGATGCTGCGTGAGCAGCTATCACACTGGTAGCAACCGATTGCACCGCGGTCAGCACCGCGCCGAGGCGCGCGCGCTGGGGGTAGGGCGCTTCCTCGAAGCCCAGCCGCCCGCGCGCGTCGCATTCGCAGGCCAGCAGAATCTCGTCCAGCCGCGCCGGCTTGCGGATGGCGTCGCAGCGCTCCAGCAGCCGCACCAGCGCGGCCGCGCCCAGCTCGCCGCTGCGGTGGATGTTGCCGTGCTCGCGCGCCACCACGTCGGCCAGCTCGCGGCAGTCCACGGGCACGCGCAGGCGCTCGGCCACGCCCTTGAGCAGGCGGCTGCTGCGCTGCTCATGGCCGATGTGGCGCGGCAGCATGTCCTGCGGCGTGGTGCCCTTGCCCAGGTCGTGCGCCAGGCAGGCGAAGCGCACGGCCAGCGGCGCGTGCAGGCGCGCGGCCATGTCCAGCACCATCATCATGTGCACGCCGGTGTCCACCTCGGGGTGGTATTCGGGGCGCTGGGGCACGCCCCACAGGCGGTCCAGTTCGGGCAGCACCACGGCCAGCGCGCCGCAGTCGCGCAGCACCTCGAACATGCGCGAGGGGCGCTCCTCCATCAGCCCGCGCGACAGCTCCTGCCAGACGCGCTCGGGCACCAGGTGGTCGGCCTCGCCGTCCTGCACCATCTCGCGCATCAGCTGCAGCGTTTCGGGCGCCACCGTGAAGTCGGTGAGGCGCGCCGCGAAGCGCGCCACGCGCAGGATGCGCACGGGGTCTTCGCGGAAGGCGTCCGTGACGTGGCGCAGCACGCGCTGCGCGATGTCGCGCGCCCCGCCGTAAGGGTCAAAAAGGGCCTTGTCGCCCGTCCCGTCTGCGCTGGCAGCTATCGCATTGATAGTGAGGTCGCGGCGCGAGAGGTCTTCCTCCAGCGTCACGTCGGGCGAGGTTTGCACCACGAAGCCCCGGTAGCCGCGCCCGTTCTTGCGCTCGGTGCGCGCCAGCGCGTACTCCTCGTGGGTGTCGGGGTGCAGGAACACGGGGAAGTCGCGCCCCACGGGCAGGTAGCCCTGCTCCACCATCTGTTCGGGCGTGGCGCCCACCACGACCCAGTCGTGGTCATTGACGGGGCGGCCCAGAAGCCGGTCGCGCACGGCGCCGCCCACCATGTAAATCTTCATGGCCGCGAGTGTAAATTCATGGCCCTTGCCCCCGGAGCCCGCCCATGTCGTCCAGCCACATCACCATCGTCCAGCCCAACCCTGATGGCAGCCTGCCCATTCCGGTGCCCCCCGAACCCAGCGCGGCCGAGCGGGCCCAGACGCAGTTGCAGCAGCAGACCGAGGCGTTGCAGCAGCAGCTGCAGGATTTGCAGGCGCTGCTCGACAAGCCGCTGAGCGCCATCCTGGCCGAGCATGACAAGGCGCTGGAGTCGGCCGCCGCCTGGGATGCCTTTGGCGCCCAGTGGCTGCTGGCCCAGCGCGCGATGCGCCGCGTGGCCGTGGACTTGGGTGCGCAGCTGGGCGTGGACGAGGCGGCGGTGGTGGCCCGCGCCATGGCGCACGCCAACGCGGTCCTGAACAGCGAGGATGAGGACCTGGGCGGCTCCGTCGCCCCGGCGCAGCTGGCGCATATCGCGCGCCACAAGGCCTATCTGCGCAAGCAGTTCCGCCAGGGTTGAGGTGCGCCGCCGGTATCCGGCACTCAGTCCAGCGTCTGCCGATAACGCGCCAGCGCCAGGCCACCCGCCACCACGAGAAAGGCCAGCATGGGCCAGAGCTCGGGCGCGAGTTCGGTGAAGCCGCTGCCCTTGAGCAGGATGCCGCGCACGATGCGCAGGAAATGCGTGAGCGGCAGCACCTCGCCCAGCATCTGCGCCCAGCCCGGCATGCCGCGGAACGGGAACATGAAGCCCGACAGCAGGATCGAGGGCAGAAAGAAGAAGAACGTCATCTGCATGGCCTGCAGCTGGTTGCGCGCCAGCGTCGAAAAGGTGAAGCCCACGGCCAGATTGGCCAGGATGAACACGCCGATCATGGCCATGAGCAGCGCGAAGCTGCCGGCCATGGGCACCTCGAACAGCCACCAGGCCGCCGCGAGGATCACGGCCAGCTGCAGGTAGCCGACGAGCACGTAGGGCAGGATCTTGCCCGCCATGACTTCCATTGGCCGCACGGGCGTGGCCAGCAGGTTTTCCATGGTGCCGCGCTCGCGCTCGCGGGTCATGGCCAGCGAGGTCAGCATGACCATGGTCATGGTCAGGATGGTGCCGACCAGCCCCGGCACGATGTTGTAGCGCGACAGCCCCTCGGGGTTGTAGCGCCGGTGGATGCGCAGCTCGTAGGGCGGCGCGCGCGGCTGCAGCGCGGCCAGCGGCCCGCGCAGGTCGTGCGCCAGCGCCTGCGTGGCCACCAGGTTCAGCGCCGCGAGCGCGTTGCCAGACGCCGCGGGGTCCGTCGCGTCCACGGCCACGTACAGGGCGGGCTGCTCGCCGCGCAGCAGTCGCCGCTCGAACTGCGGCGGGATCACCACCATGAACTGCACGCGGCCCTGGGCCATGAGGGCGTCGCCCTCGGCCTCGCTCGCGGGCTGGGCCGTGATGCGGAAGTAGCCGGTGTTCTGCAGCGCCGCCACCAGGCTGCGCGTGAGCGGCCCGCTCTCGGCCGCGACCACGGCCGTGGGCAGGCCCTTGGGGTCGGTGTTGATGGCGTAGCCGAACAGCACCAGCTGCAGCACCGGAATGCCCACGGCCATGGCGAAGGTGAGCCGGTCGCGCAGCATCTGCTGGAATTCCTTGAGGAACACGGCGGCCATGCGCGCGGCCGAAAAGCCCCTCATGGCCGGGCCTCGGCGGGGGCTGCAAAGTTGTCCTGCGCACCGTGGATCAGGTGGATGAACACATCCTCCAGCGTGGGCGCCACGGGGCGCACGCGCAGGCCCGGGTGGGCCTGCCAGGGCGCCACGGCCCGGGCCAGCAGCGCCGCGTCGGTGCCGGCCACATGCACGGCGTTGCCGAAGGCGGTCACGCTCTGCACGCCCGGAGCGGACTGCAGCGGCGCGATCAGCGCGGCCGCGCCATCGCCCTCGATGCGCCACACGGCCAGGCCGGCCGCGTCCATGATGCGGGCCTGCGTGCCGCGCGCCAGCACGCGGCCATAGGCCAGGTAGACCAGCTCGTGGCAGCGCTCGGCCTCGTCCATGTAGTGCGTGGACACGAGCACCGTGATGCCCTCGGCGGCGAGGCGGTGGATCTCGTCCCAGAAGTCGCGCCGCGCCTTCGGGTCCACGCCGGCCGTGGGCTCGTCGAGCAGCAGCAGGCGCGGCTGGTGGATCAGGCAGGCGGCCAGCGCCAGGCGTTGCTTCCAGCCGCCCGACAGCGTGCCGGCCAGCTGGTGCTGGCGGTCCGTGAGGCCCAGGCGCGCGAGCGCGGCGTCCACGGCCGCGCGCCGCCCGGCCACGGCGAACAGGCGCGCGACGAAGTCCAGGTTCTGGCGGATCGACAGGTCCTCGTACCAGCCGAAGCGCTGCGTCATGTAGCCCACCTGGCGCTTGATGGCCGCCGCCTCGCGCCGTATGTCCAGGCCCAGGCAGTGGCCCTGGCCCGCGTCCGGCGTGAGCAGGCCGCAGAGCATGCGGATGGTGGTGGTCTTGCCGCTGCCGTTGGGGCCCAGAAAGCCGCAGATGCGCCCGGGCGCGACCTGCAGCGACACGTTGTCCACCACGGCGCGGCCGCCGTAGCGCTTGGTCAGGCCCTGCACGTCGATGGCCCAGGCGGCGGCGTTCACCGTGCCTCCGGTCAGGGCCTGGGCGCGCGCCGCACGTCGAGCGGCTGGCCCGGGTGCAGGCGCGTCGCGTCCTGCGCGTCGGGGCGGGCCTCGACGAGGAACACGAGTTTGGCGCGCTGCGCGTTGGAATAGATCACGGGCGGCGTGTATTCGGCCTGGGTGGCGATGCGGCTGATGCGCGCGGCGATGGGCGCGCCGCAGCCGTCGCACGACAGCTGCACGGCATCGCCCGGCGACAGTGTGGCGACCTCGGCCTCGGGCACGAAGAAGCGCGCCTTGATGTGGCCGGGCGGCAGCAGCGCCAGCACGGGCTGGCCGGCGCCCACGTATTCGCCCGCGCGGAAGAAGGTGTCGGCCACCTGGCCCGCGGCCGGCGCGGCCTGCTGCTTCTGGCGCTGGCTCCAGTCCGACTGGCGCAGGGCGTCGCCGGCGGCCTGGGCCTGGGCGGCGGCGGCCGCGCGCTCCGCGGGCCGGCCCGGCAGGCGTGCCACGCGCAGCGCGGCCTCAAGTTCGGTCACGCGGCCCTGCGCCTGGCGCGCGCCGCCCTCCAGGCTGTCGAGCGTGGCGGCCGAGATAAAGCCCTGGGCCACGAGCTGGCGCTGGCGCGCCAGGTTGCTGTGCGCCAGCTGCGCGGCGGCGCGTGCCTGGGCGAGCTGCGCCGTGAGCACGGCGATTTCGTCGGGCCGCTTGCCGGTGGCGATGTTCGCGCTCTGGGCGCGGGCCGCGGCCAGGCGGGCCAGGGCCTCATCGTGGGCCGCGCGCTCGCTCTCGCTGTCGAGCGTGAACAGCGGCGCACCCTGCACCACCTGCTGGCCCGCCTGCACGGCCAGTGTTTCCAGCCGGCCCGGCAGGGCCGCGGCGATGTAGATGTAGTCCCCTTCGGCGTAGCCGGACCAGCCGGGCGCGGCCTGGTCCTGGCAAGCCGCCAGCGCCAGCGCCAGGAACGGCGCGGCGGCGATGCGGCGAAGGGGCGGCGGCGGGGGCATGGCGTGGGCCGTCGCGGCTAGGTCACGTCGACCACCAGGAGCGGGTCGAACAAGGGGTTCTCGGGCGTGCCGTCCCGGGCGTAGCCGCGCGGGTTGCACAGCACGCGCGTGCCGTTCAGCAGGTAGTCGGAGCTGTCGTGCATGTGGCCGTGCACCCACAGGCGGGCGCCGCTGGCGGCGACCAGGTGGTCGGCGTTGGAGGCGAAGCAGGCGTTGAGCGGCGAGCCGGCAAAGCGCGGGTGGACGCTGCGCTGCGAGGGCGCATGGTGGGTGATGACCACGGTGGGCCCGTCGAAGGGCTGGGCCAGCTCGTGCGCCAGCCACTGCGCGTTCGCGTCGAACAGGGCGGCCGCGTCCTGCGGGGTGAACAGCGCGTCGTGCGGCGGCGCGCCGGTGCGGATGCGGCTGAAGTCGCGCAGCAGCTGCTGCGCCTGGGCCATGGCCTCGGCGCGCGGGGCGCCCTCGTCGGCCAGGCGGAAGTCGCTCCACAGCGTGCTGCCCACGAAGCGCACGCCCTGCAGCACCAGGCTGCGGTTGTCCAGCAGCTGCACGGCGCTGCCCGCGCACAGCCGCTGCAGCGTCTGGGCCGTGTCCTGCAGGCTCCCGCCGTAGAACTCGTGGTTGCCCGGCACGTAGAGCACGGGCTTGCCGAAGCCCTGGGCCCAGGCGACGGCGGCCTGCGGGCGGGCGATGTCGCCGGCCAGGATGACCAGGTCGGCGTCCGTGCGCGGGTGCTCCAGGCCCTGCACGCTCAGGTGCAGGTCGGACAGGATGTGCAGCTTCATGGCGCGGGCTCCCCGGCGCTCAGGTGCGCCGCGCGCGGTAGGGCTCGTCGAAGGCCACGAAGTCCTGCTCGGCCAGCGCGCCGTCGGTCCAGGCGCGCACTCCGGGCAGTTGCAGCACGCGCTGCACGTAGTCCTGGATGGCCGGCGGCACCGGCAGCGCGTAGGTGGTGATGCGCGAGCACACGGGGGCGTAGAAGGCGTCGGCGATGCTGAACGGGCCGAACAGCATCGGGCCGCCGTGCTGGGCGAGCAGTTCGCTCCACATCTCCACCAGGCGCTGCACGTCGGCGCGCACGCCGGGCTGGTCGCGCCAGACGATCTCGCCCACCTCGGGCAGGTGGGCCTCCATGTTCATGCCGCAGTGGCTGCGCAGCGCGCCAAAGCCGCTGTGCATCTCGGCCACCACGCTGCGGGCGCGCGCGCGGGCGACCGGGTCCTGGGGCCACAGCTGCTTGTCGGGAAACTTCTCGGCCAGGTATTCGGCGATGGCCAGGCTGTCCCACACGGTCACGCCGCCGTCCACCAGCACGGGCACCTTGGCCACGGGGCTGACGGCCTTGAGCTGGCGCTTGAACTGCGAGTTGGCGTCGAAGCTGTCGAAGCGCACGGGCACTTCCTCGAACGCGATACCGGCCTGGCGCAGCAGCACCCAGGGTCGCATGGACCACGAGGAGTAATTCTTGTTGCCGATGTAGAGCTGGAGCATGGGGGCGTTCCTTGGCGCTGTGGTGCTACGTTAAAAAGAGCTGTTCACGCAATCCGTGATTGGTTTGTGGATTGTTTTGCGCCTGAAAGCACCGTGTATCAAGCGCAAGCTGCTCTGGTGTTTGATGGTGTCACACCGGCCAGACCACGCCGTTGTCGTTGAGGATGGCGTCCAGCGGCATGTCGTGCGGCTCGGGCTCGAACTCGTCCAGGTAGCCCAGGGTGAAGCCCAGGCCCACGGTGACGGGCGGGGGCTGCAGGCTGGCCAGCGTGCGGTCGTAGAAGCCCCCGCCATAGCCCAGGCGGTAGCCGCCGGGGCCGTAGCCCACGCAGGGCACGAACAGCAGCGTGGGGTGGATGACCTCGGTGTCCTTGGGCTTGGGGATGCCGTAGGCGTCCTCCTCCATGGGACAGCCCGGGTACCAGGCGTGGAAGGTGAGGGTCTTGTGCACCTTGTCCACCACGGGCAGGCCGATGCGGCGCAGTTGCGGCTCGTCCAGCAGCTCGCCGTCTTCCTTCCAGCGGTGCAGCGCGGGCAGCGGGTCGAACTCGCCCTTGATGGGCCAGTACGCGCCGATGATGGTGTCCGGGCGGTCCACCAGCCAGATGCGCATCACGCGCTGGAGCTGGTCGGCCCGCAGCAGACGATCGGGAAGATTCAGGCGTTGCTCTACCAAAGTGCGGCGCAGGGCTGCTTTGTCCATCACATAATTCCCCCATGCAATGGCTCAAGATTCTGACACCGCTGGTCGCGATTGCCGCATTGGCCACGGTGGCGCCGCAGGCTGGGGCGCAAAACCGCGGCGATGACACCCTGCTGGAAATGCAGAAGGCCTTCCGCAAGGGCGACAAGCAGCGGCTGGCCACGCTGCTGCCGGCCGCGCGCGGACACGCGCTGGAGCCCTGGGCCGCCTACTGGGAACTGCGAGCGCGGCTGGAGGAGGCTTCGCCCGCCGAGGTGAACGCCTTCCTGCAGCGCTGGGCCGGCACCTACCAGGAGGACCGCCTGCGCAACGACTGGCTGCTGCTGCTGGGCCAGCGCCGCGACTGGGAGCAGTTCGCCGAGCTGCACCCCCAATTCCGCATGGGCGACGACCGCGAGGTGCGCTGCTACGCGCTGGCGATCGAGCAGATCCGGGGCAAGGCCGGCGAGGACGCGGGCGCCGAGGTGCTGCGCAACTGGTACGCGATGCGCGAGGTGGACGACGGCTGCTCCAACGCCGCCGCCGAAATGCTGGCCGCCAAGAAGATCAAGCCCATCGACGTCTGGCGCAAGGCGCGCCTGGGCGCCGAGGCCAACCGCCTGCGCGTGGTGCGCAAGGCGGTGGAGATCGTCGCGCCCGAGGCGCTGGGGCAGCTGCGCGAGGCGCTGGATTCGCCCGCCAAATACCTGGCGGGCCGCGCCACGGCGCGCGGCAAGGAGCGCCAGGAACTGGTGGTGCTGGCCCTGGTGCGCATGGCCATGAGCGACACCGCGGGCGCCGCGCGCCTGCTGGACGCCAAATGGGGCGTGCAGCTCTCGGCCGAGGAGCGCAACTGGCTCTGGGGCCTGATCGGCAAGCAGGCGGCCATGGCGCTGTCGCCCGACGCGCTGGACTATTTCGGCAACGTGACCCGCGAAACCGACCTGACCGACGACATGCTGGGCTGGCGTGTGCGCGCCGCGCTGCGCGCCGGCCAGTGGAAGCAGGTGGGCCGCAGCATCGACGCCATGAGCCCCTCCGCGCGCCAGGACAGCGCCTGGACCTACTGGAAGGCGCGCGCCCTGATGGCCCACCGGCCCGGGGACGAGGACCGCGCCGCGGCGCGCCAGCTCTACGAGCGCATCGCCGGCACCACGGGTTTTTATGAACAGCTGGCGCTGGAGGAACTGGGTTCGCGCGTGGCCCCGCCGCCCGCGCCCGCGCCCCTGACCAGCGAGGAAAAGGCCGCCGCGCGCGCCAACCCTGGCCTGAACCGCGCCCTGTACGCCATCTTGCTGGGCCTGCGCAGCGAGGGCGTGCGCGAGTGGAACTACACCACCAACCTGCACCAGCCCGGCGGCATGGGCGAGCGCGAGCTGCTGGCCGCCGCCGACTTCGCCTGCCAGCGCGAGGTGTGGGACCGCTGCATCAACACCAGCGAGCGCACCAAGAGCGAGATCGACACCGCGCAGCGCTTTCCCATGCCGCACCAGGCCGCCGTGGTGCAGCGCGCGCAGGGCATCGGCCTGGACCCAGCCTATGTCTACGGCCTGATCCGCCAGGAAAGCCGCTTCATCATGGACGCGCGCTCGGGCGTGGGCGCCTCGGGCCTGATGCAGGTGATGCCGGCCACGGCGCGCTGGACGGCGCGCAAGATCGGCCTGGCCGGCTTCACGCAGGACCAGATCAACGACCGCGACACCAACATCACCATCGGCACGGCCTACCTCAAGCTGGCGCTGGACGACTTCGACGGCTCCATGGCGCTGGCCGCCGCGGCCTACAACGCCGGCCCGGGCCGGCCGCGCAACTGGCGCAACGGCCCGGTGATCGACGCGGCGATCTGGGCCGAGAACGTGCCCTTCTCCGAGACGCGCGACTACGTGAAGAAGGTGCTGGCCAACACGGTGAACTACGCCGCCATCCTCACCGGCCAGCCGCAGTCGCTCAAGAGCCGCCTGGGCACCGTGGGCCCGCGCGACGCGCGCGAGCCCGCGCCGAACAAGGACCTGCCCTGAGCGGGTGGCAATATTTTGCTATTGAAATAAGAGCTTATGGCGCTTGATGGACGGGCGCTAGCGGCTCTTTTCATTCAAGGCCTGGCCCAGCGGCGCAGCAGGTTGTGGTACACGCCCGTGAGCTGCACCAGGCGCGGGTCGTCCGGCGCCGTCAGCGGCGTGAGCTGCTGGATGGACTGGTCCAGGTCGAACAGCAGCGTGCGGTCGGCCTCATCCTGCACCAGGCTCTCGATCCAGAAGAACGCGGCCACGCGCGCGCCGCGCGTCACGGGCGTCACGCGGTGCAGGCTGCTGGAGGGGTAGAGCACCATGTCGCCCGCGGCCAGCTTCACGCACTGCACGCCGAAGGGGCCTTCCACCTCCAGCTCGCCGCCGTCGTATTCCTCGGGCTCGGCCAGGAACAGCGTGGCCGACAGGTCGGTGCGCATCTGCTGGCTGCTGCCCGGCAGGAACATGAGCGCGCTGTCCACATGCGCGCCGTAGGTGCCGCCGTCGGCGTAGCGGTTGAACTTCGGGGGGTAGATGGTGCGCGGCAGCGCGGCGCTGATGAACAGCGGCGTGGCCGCCAGCCGGCGCAGGATGTGCTGGCCCAGGCGCCGGGCAGGCTCGCTGCCGTCGGGCAACTGCTGGTTGCGCTTGACGCTTTTGGCCAGCGTGCCGGCGGTGGCGGCGCCGTCGTCCCAGTCGCTGGCATCCAGCGCCTGGCGGAATTGGCGGACTTCGTCCGGGGTGAGTACCTGGTCGATGGAGATCAGCATGGTCGCGCGGGGGTGAGGGCTTCGGGGGTGATGTCGGCCAGGCGGGCGCAGCCCGCCTGCGCCATGCAGGCGTGCAGCTCCTCGGTGAGCAGCTGCAGCATGTGGGCTACGCCCAGGGCGCCGGCCACGGCCAAGGCGTAGACCTGCAGCCGGCCGACGAGCACGGCGTCGGCGCCCAGGGCCAGGGCCTTGAAGGCGTCGCTGCCGCTGCGCACACCGCCGTCCAGCAGCACGGAATAGCCCGGGCCCACGGCGGCGCGCACGGCGGACAGGCGGTGCAGGGCGGCGGGCGCGCCGTCCAGGCTGCGCCCGCCGTGGTTGGAGACGATGACGCCGGCCGCCCCGGCCGCCTGCAGGGCGCGGGCGTCGTCGGCGTGCAGCACGCCCTTGACCCAGACGGGCAGGCGGGACGCGTGCAGCAGCCAGTGCAGGTCGTCCCAGGTGGGGGCGTGGCGCATGGCGCCCTGGAAGATGCGGCTGTCGCCCTCGGCCAGGGTGCCGGGCGCGGGCGCTGGGTAATGCCCCAGGTTGGCGGCCACGCAGTCGGCGGGCATGGCAAAGCCGGCCTGCAGCGCGCTGCGGCTGGCCATCTGGATGCTGGCGTCCAGCGTGAGCACGATGGCGCGGTAGCCGGCGGCCTCGGCGCGGTGCAGCAGGTCGAGCGTGTGGGCGCGCTCGGGCTGCAGGTACAGCTGGAACCAGCGCGCGGGGCCGCTGGCGGCGGCAATGGTTTCGAGCGTGCACGACGACAGCGTGCTGGCCACCAGGCAGGTGCCCGTGGCCTGCGCGGCGCGGGCGGTGGCGGCTTCCGCGTCGGGGTGCGCCAGGCGCTGGTGCGCCACGGGCGCCAGCAGCAGCGGGTGGGGCAGCTCCAGGCCGCCCAGCGCCAGCCGCGTGTGGCCGGCGCGCAGGTCGCGCAGCAGGCGCGGCACCACGGCCCAGTCGGCGAAGGCGGCGCGGTTGGCGGCCACCGTCTGGTCCCAGCCGCAGCCGCCGGCCACATACGCAAGGCGGCCCGCGTCCATGTGCTGGGGCGCGAGCCGCTCGTAGTCGATGGCGTTCCACACGCCCGGGGGGATCGAAGGGTTCATCAAAATCAATAGCTGCCAGCGCTTGACCCGCAAGCGCTGGAGCCATTTTTGATTACAAGTCCAGGTTCAGCGTCAGGCGCACTGCGCGGCCGTCACCCTTGTACAGGAAGGCGCCCGAGCGGTACACGGCCGTGTAGTAGTCCTTGTCGGCCGCGTTCAGCACGTTCAGGCGCAGGTCGGCCTGCTTGTTGATGCGGTAGGACGCGAACAGGTCGTACACGGTGAACGAGGGCACGGGCTGCGAGCACATGCCGTTGGAGAAGCCGGCGCCGGTGTCGGGCTGGCCGCCGCAGCGCGAGCTTTCGTAGCGCGCGGTGGCGCCGACCGAGAAGTTGGGCGTGAGCTGGTACTTGCCCTGGACGGAGAAGGAGCGGTCGGCGAAGTTGCTCAGCGGCAGGCCCACGTTGGCGGCCGTGGCCGAGCGCAGCACCTTGGACTTCATGAAGGCCACGCCGGCCTGCATCTGGAAGTCGCGGGTCACGTTGCCGGCCAGGCCGAACTCGATGCCGCGCACGCGGTTGCGGCCGGTGTTGAAGGTGCCGTTGGCGTCGTAGTCGGCGCCCTCCATCACGTCCTTCTTGGTGGTTTGGAACAGGGCGGCCGTGGCCAGCAGCTTGTCGTCCAGCAGGTTCCACTTGGTGCCCAGCTCGATGTTCTGCGCGGTCTCGGGCTTGGCGCCCGCGGCGTCGTCCTGGTGGATCACCAGGCCGCCGTAGCCGCTGCTGGTACCGGTGTCGGATTCGCCGCCGTTGATGTCCTGCGCCGTGCCGTAGCTGGCGTAGACCATGCCCAGGGGGTTGATCTTGTAGGTCACGCCCAGGTGGCCGTTGAGCAGCGTGTCGCTGAAGCCGTAGTCGCCCGTCATGGCGCCGGTCTGGTTGTTGCGCGTGTCCAGCGACAGCTTGTAGTGGTCGGCGCGCAGGCCGCCGAACAGCGTCCACTTGTCGGTCAGGTCCACGGTGTCCATGGCGGACAGCGCGAAGGTCTTCACGCGCCAGTCGCGGTTCCAGCCGCGCTTGTCATAGCTGCGGCCGGCCAGGGAGCCCAGGTCGGCGACGGCGTTGCCGTTCAGGTCGGTGATGCACCAGCCGTCGGCGGGGCCGGTGCGGCCGGAGACGCGGCAGTTGAAGGCGCCGGTGTTGGTGATGCCGTAGTTGCCGGACTTGACCTGGTGGTCGGTGTACTCCAGGCCGAAGATGAACTCGTGCTTGAGGCCGCCGATCTGCTTGTCCCAGCGCAGGTTGCTCTGGTGGGCGAAGTAGCTCACGTCCTGCCAGCCGGTGTGGCCGTTGTCCAGGGCGGCGGCCGTGCCGATGGGGTTGTTGGCGGCGTCGAGCACCGTGCGCATGGAGGCGCCCGTGGTGGCATAGCGGTTGTCGCTCTGGCCGTAGCGCGTCAGGCTGGTCAGGCGCAGGTCGGGCGCGAAGCGGTAGGCGATGCGGGCCGTGAGGGTGTCCACGTCGGACTGGATGAAGTCGTTGTTTTGCGCGTAGACGGGCACGTTGCGCGCGGGCCGGCGGTCCGCGCCCGTGCCCACCAGGTAGCCGCCCAGGTCGGCGCGCTGGTCCTTGGCGCGCAGGCCGTAGTAGTCGATCGTGACCGCCAGGTCCTCGTTCACGTTCCACAGGCCCGACAGGGCCAGGCCGCGGCGCTGGCGCTCGGCGGGGCTGCGGCCGGGCACGTCCTCGCCGGCCAGCAGGCCGTTGACGCGCAGTGCGAAGGTCTCGCTGAACACCTTGTTGGCGTCGCCGGTGACGCGGTAGTGGTCGTCCGAGCCCACGGCGCCGGACAGGCGCGTGAAGCTGTAGTCCATGGTGGCCTGCTTGGTCACGCCGTTGATGGCGCCGCCCGCGGAGCCGCGGCCCGCGAACGAGGAGTTCGGGCCCTTGGTGATCTCCAGCTGCTCCAGGGCGAAGCTCTCGCGCGTGGTCATGCCGGGGTCGCGCAGGCCGTCCACGAACACGTCGGAGCGCGCCTCCTGGCCGCGGATGATGTAGCGGTCGCCGAAGGCGTTGCCGTTCTCGCCCGTGCCCAGGGTGATGCCGGGCTGGGCCTGCAGGATCTGCTTCAGGTCGGTCTGGCCCGAGTCGTCGATGGCCGACTTGGTGATCACCGACATGGTGGTCGGCGTCTCGGCAATCGGGCGCGTGTGGCGCGTGTCGGCCGAGGTCTTGGCCTTGTAGGGCGCGCCCACCTCGGCGTTGGGGTTGGGGTCGATGGCCTGCTCCTGCACCGTCACGGTGGGCAGGGTGTGGGCCGGGGCCGGGGTGGCCGGCGTCTGGGCCATGGCACTCAGGGGCAGCAGGGCGGCGGCGGCGAGGCCGTCGACCAGGCGCAGGCTCTTGGGTTTCTTGAGGGAGGGAGAGACAGACATGCTTTGGGACAGGATTGAGTTCACATGGATTATTGTTGCGAATCAATCTTGTTTGCATCAATGTCCCGCAAACTCCTTCTTTTGGCGTGTAAAGAAGGGGGGGGCGCGTCCGATCTGTTGTCTGCTGGCAACAGATGCGCCACCGATGCGCGATGGTGGCGCCCAGCGGCGGCCGTGGCCCGGGGCCGCCGTCAGGCGTTGTGCAGCGTGTCGCCCTCGCGCCGGGCGGCGCCGCCGTTCACCAGTTCCTGCACCAGCTCGGCGGCCCACTGGTCGGCGGGCCGGTCGGCGAAGTGGCGCAGGTGCAACTGGCCGAAGTAGGGGGTGGCCGCCAGCCAGGCCTGCACCTGCGCCAGGGGGGCCTGCTGCCATTCGAGCAGCTTGTACTTGAGCAGCACCTTGGCGGCGTGGCGCGCGTGCTTGACCGGGTCGGCCTCGAAGCCGGCCAGCCTGCGCCGCGCGCGCGCCAGCGCGGCCGGCACGTCGCCGAAGACGCCGCCGTGGCCCGGAATCACGGTGAGCGGCGCCAGCGTTTCGATCAGGTCCAGCGTGGCGCCCACGTCGGCGAAGGCATGCTCGCCGTCCAGCTCGGGGAAGACCACGCCGAAGCCGTTTTCCCACAGCGCGTCGCCGGAGATCAGCAGGCGCAGCGTGGGCTCGAACAGCATCACCGCATGGGTGTCGTGGCCCGGCGCGGCGTGCACCTGCCAGGCGCGGTCGCCCAGCACCACATCAGCGCCCGGCGTGAGCACTCCGTCGGCGCGAAAGGCCGGGCAGTCCTGGCCCGTGGGCACGTAGCTCAGCGCCACCGGGTCCCAGTCGCGCACCTGGGCCCATTGCCCCGGCGGAATCTGCGTGACAAGCCCCGGCCAGCGGGCCTGCAGCGCGGCGTTGCCGCCGCAGTGGTCGCTGTGCAGGTGGGTGTTGAGCAGCCGGCCCAGCGCCCGCCCGCCGAGGGCCGACTCCACCAGTTCCACCGTCTGGGCCGCATGGCTGCAGTAGCCGCTGTCCACCAGGGCCGTGGCGTCGCGCCCGATGAACAGCGCGTTGTTGGCCGACAGCCAGCCGCGTTCAAAAACAGTGATTTCGGGCGGTAGGGCAGGTGGGATAAGCGTCATCAGCTATCAAATTTGAGGTGTAGGGTGCGCCGCGTCA
The DNA here is from genome assembly GCF_059568935.1 of Diaphorobacter oryzae DSM 22780. Lineage (NCBI taxonomy): Bacteria > Pseudomonadati > Pseudomonadota > Betaproteobacteria > Burkholderiales > Comamonadaceae > Diaphorobacter > Diaphorobacter oryzae. Next base: position 31,355 of record NZ_JCANUL010000007.1, read on the forward strand.
CTTGCCGTCGCGCAGCTCGCGCCGCAGGATCTTGCCCACATTGGTCTTGGGCAGCTCGTCGCGGAACTCGATGTATTTTGGCCGCTTGTAGCCCGTGAGGTGTTCGTTGCAGTGGCGCGCCACGTCGTCCTCGGAGAGCGAGGGGTCGCTGCGCACGATGAAGGCCTTGATGGCCTCGCCCTGCTTGTCGTCGGCCACGCCCACGGCGGCGCATTCCAGCACGCCGGGGCACAGGGTGATCACCTGCTCCAGCTCGTTGGGGAAGACGTTGAAGCCGCTCACCAGGATCATGTCCTTCTTGCGGTCGATGATGCGGGTGTAGCCGTCCTCGTCCATGACGCCGATGTCGCCCGTGCGCATGAAGCCGTCCGGCGTGAAGGTGCGGGCGTTTTCCGCGGGCTGGTTGTAGTAGCCGGGCATCACGTTCGGGCCCTTGATGCAGAGCTCGCCCGGCGTGCCCACGGGCAGGCTCTGGCCCGCGTCGTCCTTGATGGCGATGTCGATGCCCGGCAGCGGCAGGCCGATGCTGCCGGTGAACGCCGGGTTGTTCACCGGGTTGTTGGTGCCGATGGCGCAGGTCTCGCTCATGCCCCAGCCCTCAATCATGGTGCTGCCCGTGGTCTTTTGCCATTGCTGGGCCGTGGCCTCCGTGGCCGCCATGCCGCCCGCCTGCGACACGCACAGGCGCGAAAAGTCGAGCCGGCGGAACTGCGCGTTCTGCAACAGGGCGTTGAACAGCGTGTTCACGGCGGGCAGCATGTGGAAGGGCCGCTTCTTGAGTACCTCGACAAACTTCGGGATGTCGCGCGGGTTCGGAATCAGCGTCAGGCGCGCGCCCTGGCGGATGGCCAGCAGGCACAGCGTGAGCGCGAAGATGTGGTACAGCGGCAGCGCCGCGATGCTGTTGGCGCTGCGCAGGTCGCCCACCTTGGCGAGCGCGGGGGTGAACCAGGCCTCGGCCTGCAGCGTGGCGGCCACGATGTTGCGCTGCGTCAGCACCGCACCCTTGGACAGGCCGGTGGTGCCGCCCGTGTACTGCAGGAAGGCGGGCGTGTCGGGCGTGACGCGCGCGGGGCTGAGCGTGCGGCGCGCGCCCAGGGCCAGGGCGCGCTTGAAGCTGACCACCTGGCGGCCGTGGGTGAGCGGCAGCTCGTAGGCTGGCACCATCTTGGCCAGGTGGCGCACGGCGAAGGTGATCCAGCGCCCGTACCAGGGGCCGAGCAGGTCGCCCATGGAGGCGATCACCACATGCTGCACCGCGGTGTGGTCGATCACCTCGGCCAGCGTGCGGGCGAAGTTCTCCAGGATCACGATGGCGCTGGCACCCGAGTCCTTGAGCTGGTGCTCCAGCTCGCGCGCGGTGTACAGCGGGTTCACGTTCACGCAGGTGTAGCCCGCGCGCAGCACGGCCGCCATGGTGACGGCGAACTGCGGCACGTTGGGCAGCATGATGGCCACGCGCGCGCCGGGCGCCAGCCCCAGGCCCTGCAGCCAGGCGCCGAGCCGGGCGGAGAGCTGGTCCAGCTGCCGGTAGCTCATCCAGCGCTCCATGCACACGGAAAACGGTGCGTCGCCATGGCGGCGGAACGACTCCTCGAGCATTTGCGCCACCGAGGGATACTGGTCGGGGTCCACGTCATGGGGCACGCCGGGGGGGTAGTTCTTGAGCCAGATGCGGTCCATGCGGTTTCCTCTGCGGTAGGGTGTGCAAGATGGCCGCGATTGTGGAAGCGGCCCCGCGCACGCAATACCGGGCTTGTCCTAGCCCGGGCGCCGAACTGGTCGCCCAGGAGACATGACGGGGCGCACGCCACCCACCATGAAAGGAAGAAGCGAATCGTGACCAATGCACGCTGGCAACGCTGGCTGGTGGCCGCCCACCTGCTGCTGATCGCGGGCTGGATGGCCTGGTTCTGGGAGCGGTCGCCATGGCTGGCCCTGGCGGGCGTGGTGGCGGTGCCGCTGCTGTTCCGGCTGGGCATGGCGCCGCAGTTCCTGCTCATGGCCCGGGTCAGCCGCCGCGACCCCGCGCCGCGCCCGCGCCTGGCGCAGCTGGCGCGCGCTTGGTGGGCCGAATCGCGCTGGGCCGGGCTGGTCTTCGGCTGGTGGCAGCCCTTTCGCCACAGTGCCGTGGCCGACTGGCTGCCACAGCGCGCCGCCGGCGCGCCCGGTCCGCGCGGCGTGGTGCTGGTGCACGGCTTTCTGTGCAACCGGGGCTTCTGGACGCCCTGGCTGCCGCTGCTGCGCGCGCGCGGCCATGCCTTCGTGGCCGTGACGCTGGAGCCGGCCTTCGGCTCCATCGACGACTACTGCGGCGCCATCGACGCGGCCGTGCGCCAGGTTGAACAGGCCACGGGTCGCGCGCCGGTGATCGTGGGCCACAGCATGGGCGGGCTGGCGGCGCGGGCCTGGCTGCGCGCCATGCCGGACGGCGCCGCGCGCGTGCACCGCGTCGTCACGCTGGGCTCGCCCCATGGCGGCACCTGGCCCGCGTGTGGCAGCCGCAGCACCAACGGCCGGCAGATGCGGCTGGACGGCCCCTGGGTGCGGGCGCTGCGCGCGCAGGAGCCGGCGGGCCGCGCGGCGGGCTTCGTGTGCTGGTACTCGAACTGCGACAACGTGGTCTACCCGCCCGCCACGGCCATGCTGGACGGGGCGGACAACCGCTTCATCGAGGGGGTGGCCCATGTGGAGATGGCCTTCCACCCGCGGGTGGTGCATGCCTGCCTGGAGCTGCTGCAGGACGGCCCCGCGGGCTGACGGGGCCGCGCCGGCCCGGCGGCTCAGGCCACCCGGGGCTCGCGCTCGTCGGCCGCGAATTCGGGCAGGCCGCGCAGGCGCGCGTAGATCGGCTCGAAGTCCTGCGCCGTGAGATCGAACAGCTGCTCGAAGCTGTCGATGATGAAGTAGGTCTGCTGGTAGGTGTCGATCTTGTAGCGCGTGCGCATGGTGCGCTCCAGCGAGAGCGGCAGGCGCTGCGGCTCGGGGCTGCGCACGGCGTAGGGCAGTTCGCCGCGCGAGCTCAGGATGCCCGCGCCATAGGCGCGCAGGCCCCCGGCCTCGCGGATCAGGCCGAACTCGATGGTGTACCAGTACAGGCGCGACAGCATTTCGCAGGCGCCCAGCCGCGCGGCCTTCAGGCCGCCCTCGCCGTAGCGCTGCACATAGTCGGCGAACACTGGGTTGAACAGCAGCGGCACATGGCCGAACAGGTCGTGGAACACGTCGGGCTCGACGATGTAGTCGAATTCCTCGGGCGTGCGGATCCAGTCCGTCACGGGGAACTTGCGGTTGGCCAGCAGCGTGAAGAACGGCACCTCGGGGATCAGCCCCGGCACGGCCACAAGCTCCCAGCCCGTGGCGCGGTGCAGGCGCTCGTTGACGTCATCGAAGCGCGGGATGCGCTCCTTGGCGCCCAGCGAGGGCAGGGCGGCGATGAAGGCCTCGCTGGCCAGGCCCTGCAGCTGGGCCGACTGGCGCTGGTACAGGCGGTGGTAGGTGTCGTGGTCGGCCTCGGTGTAGGCCGCGAAGTTCTGCGCGCAGGTGTAGTCGTCGGCCGCGCGGGAATAGTCGCCGCGCGGCGGGCGGCTGGATTGTCCGTAGACGACGGGGGTCTGTCCCATGATGAGTCTCCTTTGGTGAACCATGCCGTCGTCTGCGCCGCTCTGCCCTTGTGGGGAAATGGCGGCTTGGGAGGTGCAGGACGGCGCCTATTCGATCCTGATCTTGGCGGCCTTGATCAGGAACTCGTACTTGCCATGCTCCGAGCGCACGAAGCTGCCGAAGCCGCCGAGCGTGAGCTCTTCCGGGGTCAGCCCCATCTTCTTGAACTGTTCCTTGCCGGCCGGCGACTGCATGGCGGCGCTGAATGCGGCCGCGTACTTCTGCGCATCGGCGGCGGGCAGCGAGGCCGGCGCGAACAGGCCGAACCAGGTGGAGACATTGAAGCCGGGCACCTCGCTGTTGATGCTGGGCACGCCGGGCAGCGCCTCGTCGCTGGCGAGCGAGGTCACGCCCAGCGCCTTGAGCTTGCCGGACTGGATCAGCGGCAGCGACGAGGCCAGGTTGTCGAACAGCACCGCCACGCGGCCCTCCTGCAAGGCCTTGAGCGCCGGCCCCGCGCCCTGGAAGGGGGCGTGCGGCATGCGCGTGTTGGTGAGCGACTTGAACATCTCGCCGGCGATGTGGCCGATGCTGCCGTTGCCGCCCGAGCCGTACGGGAGCTGGTCGGGGTGGGCCTTCACGTACTTCACCAGGTCGGTGGTGGTGACGATGTTCAGCGCCTTGGCCTTGTCCGCGCTCATGACCAGCACATTGGGAGTGCGGGCCACGAGCACGATGGGCGTGAAGTCCTTGATCGGGTCGTAGGGGAAGTTCTTGTACAGCCACGGATTCACCGCGTGCGTGGCCACGGCGCCCATCACCAGCAGGTTGGCGCTCTTGGGGGCCTTGGCCACCATGTCCGCACCCAGGTTGCCGCCCGCCCCGGGCTTGTTCTGCACCTGGATGGCGCCCAGCTGGGCGCGCGCGCCGTCCGCCAGGATGCGCGCGCTCTTGTCGAGCGGGCCGCCGGCGGGGTAGGGCACGATGAGGGACAGGGGGGCCGAGGCGTTCTGTGCATGGACGGCGAAGGCCATGCACAGCGCGAACGAACCCACCAGGTGACGGCGAAGCAACATTGAAAATCTCCCGGATCTCTTGAAAGGGCGCTCAGTATAGGAACCGATTGTTGCGCCGCACCATTGGAGTCGGGATGTCGATGCCGGCGGCTCAGGCCGGCTTGGTGTCCAGCACGCCGCGGCGGATCTGGTCGCGCTCCAGCGACTCGAACAGCGCCTTGAAGTTGCCCTCGCCAAAGCCGTCGCGGTAGTCGCCTTCGCGCTGGATGAACTCGAAGAACACCGGGCCCAGCATGGGCGTGGAGAAGATCTGCAGCAGCAGGCGCGGCGTGCCGTCGGCCGTGGTGCCGTCCAGCAGGATGCCGCGCGCCTGCAGCTCGGGCACGGGCTGGCCATGGCCCGGCAGGCGGGTGTCCAGCATCTCGTAATAGACGTCGTTGGGCGCGGTGGCCAGCGGCACGCCGGCCAGGCCCAGCTTGTCCACGACCTCCAGCAGGTTGTCGCAGATCAGCGCGATGTGCTGGATGCCCTCGCCGTTGAACTGCATCAGGAACTCTTCGATCTGGCCTCCGCCCTGCTTGGACTCTTCGTTCAGCGGGATGCGGATCTTGCCGTCGGGCGCGGTCATGGCCTTGGAGGTCAGGCCGGTGTACTCGCCCTGGATGTCGAAGTAGCGGATCTCGCGGAAACCGAACAGCTTCTCGTAGAAGTTGGCCCAGAAGCCCATGCGGCCGCGGTACACGTTGTGCGTGAGGTGGTCGATCTCGTTCAGGCCATGGCCCACGGGACGGCGGTCCACGCCCTCGATGAACTCGAAGTCGATGTCGTAGATGGACTTGCCGTCCTCGAAACGGTCGATGAGGTACAGCGGCGCGCCGCCGATGCCCTTGATGGCGGGCAGGCGCAGCTCCATGGGGCCGGTGCGGATCTCGATGGGCTGGGCGCCCAGCTCCAGCGCGCGCTGGTAGGCCTTGTGCGAATCCTTCACGCGAAACGCCAGGCCGCAGGCCGAGGGGCCGTGCTCGGCGCCGAAGTAGGCGGCCTCGCTGCGGGGCTCGCGGTTGAGGATGAAGTTGATCTGGTTCTGGCGGTACAGCAGCACGTCCTTGGAGCGGTGCTTGGCCACCAGCGTGAAGCCCAGCTTCTCGAACACGGCCTCCAGCACGCCCGGCGTGGGCGAGGTGAATTCGACGAACTCGAAGCCCATCAGGCCCATGGGGTTCTCCCAGGCGGCGGTTTCTTGGGCGGTCGGCGTGGGCAGGGCGGCGGTCATGGTGGTGTCTCCGGGTGTTCTGGGGGATGCAACGCTCCACTGTAGGGGGCAGGGGCCTCATGTTTCTGGCGAATGCATCTCGGTTTGACCGTAGATATGCAGGAATGTTGCGCGCAGTCAATGCGGTGTGCAGTCATCTGGCGTTAGGGAACATGCGGGTGCGCATGTGGTGGCGCCTGCCTAGAATCCGCCGCCATGAGCGAACGCACCATCGCACTCGACAAACTGGACCGGGCCATCCTGCGCCGCCTGCAGGACAACGGCCGCGAAACCTACGACCTGATCGGCGAACAGGTGGGCCTGTCGCCCAGCGCCGTGCTGCGCCGCGCCAAGCGGCTGGAGGAGGACGGCATCATCGACCGCTACGTGGCGCTGGTGCGCCCCGAGCGCGTGGGCCTGGGGCTGACCGCCTACCTGAACGTGCGCCTGGAAAAGCACACCGAGAGCCACAAGCGCAATCCCATGGACCTGTTCCGCGCCAGCGTGCAGGCCTGGCCCGAGGTGGTGGAATGCGCGGCGCTGACCGGCGAGATGGACTACCTGCTGCGCGTGGTGGTGGCCGACATGGCGCACTACAGCCGCTTCATCATGGACACGCTGCTCAAGCACCCCAGCGTGCAGGACTGCAAGACCAGCTTCGTGCTGGACCGGGTCAAGGCCACCACGGCCATCCCGGTATGAGCCCGGCGCGTCGCCATGCGAAGAGGTTTGCTATGATAAATATAGCTTATTACGCTTATTCCACGGGCGCTGAACGGGGTTTTGGCTTCAATGGTCAAAGCCCCTACGAATTTGCTGCATTGCAACATAACCGCTGCGGATTCCTAGGGAAAACCCTAGAATCGGCGGCATCATGCTATCCACCAAGAATTGGCTTCGCGCTTCCTGGGACGCTGGGCGACAGATGCTGCGCCCCGCGGGGCGGCGCGTCCACCGGGGTTTCGCCATGAACACTGGGCTGGTGCCCATCCGCGCCCTGGGAGCGCAGCACCGCGAGCGCGTCGTCACGCACCTGCTGCGCCTGGAGGCGCACGACCGCTACCTGCGCTTCGGCTATGCCGCCAACGACGACCAGGTGCGGCGCTATGCGGAGCTGCTCGATTTCGAGCGCGACGAGGTCTTCGGCATCTTCAACCGCCGGCTGGAACTCATCGCCATGGCCCATGTGGCCTTCGCCCCGTCGCAGGAATACCAGAGCTGCGCCGAGTTCGGCGTGTCCGTCGCGTCCAGCGCGCGCGGGCGCGGCTACGGCGCGCGGCTGTTCGAGCGCGCCGTGATGCTGGCGCGCAACCGGGGCGTGAGCATGATGTTCATCCACGCGCTGACCGAAAACACGGCCATGCTGAAGATCGCCCGCAACGCCGGCGCCACCGTGCGCCGCGACGGTTCCGAGTCCGAGGCTTATCTGCAGCTGCCGCCCGCGGGCCTGGACACGCGCGTGTCCGAGATCATGGCCGAGCATTTCGCCGAGGTGGACTACCACCTCAAGAAGCAGGCGCGGCAGTTCTGGAGCTTCCTGGCCGACCTGCAGGAAATCCGCCAGGGCGTGCGCGAAGGCCGCCATCAGGCCGCCGAATAAAAGGCCGCGCCGGCCACGGGCCGTGGCCCCCGCGGCCTGTCATCGGGCCGCCGGGGCGATCCGCTATCCTTGGGGCCTGTTTTACTTTCTGCACGTCCTGCACCGCGACCGTGTCCGATCCCCACCCTGCGCGCTCCTCCGAGAAGGAGGACAAGCGCACGTTTCTGCAGCGCCTCATCGAGTTCATCAACCCCGGGCCGGACTCGACCGCCGAACTCATCGCCACCCTGGCGGAAGCCGAAGACAACGAGGTCATCAATGCCGACGCGCGCGTGATGCTCGAGCGCGTGCTGCGCATGTCGGAGATGACGGCCAACGACGTGCTGGTGCCCGCGACGCGCATGGACCTGCTGGACATCGACGCCCCCCTCGAAGAGCTCATGCACCAGGTGCTGCACACGGCGCACTCGCGCTTCCCGGTGTACCAGGGCGGGCGTGACAACATCATCGGCATCCTGCTGGCCAAGGACCTGCTCAAGCTCTGGCGCTCGCCGGGGCTGAGCGTGCGTACCCTGGTGCGCCCGGCGCTGTTCGTGCCCGAGAGCAAGGGGCTGAACGACCTGGGACGCGAGTTCCGCAGCACGCGCAACCACATGGCCATCGTCATCGACGAGTTCGGCCGCATCGCCGGCCTGGTGACCTTCGAGGACGTGATCGAGCAGATCGTGGGCGAGATCGAGGACGAATTCGACATTCCCGAGGACGAGGGCGACATCTTCGGCCTGGCCGACCGCACCTTCCGCGTGAGCGGCGACACGCCCGTGGAGCGCGTGGCCGAGGCCTTCGACGTGGCGCTGCAGGGCAGCGACCCCGACGAGAGCTTCGACACCATCGGCGGGCTGATCGCGCACGAACTCGGCCGCATGCCGCGCAAGGGCGAAAGCGTGGCGCTGGGCGGCCTGCAGTTCGTGGTGCTGCACACCAAGGGCGGGGCGGTGCGCTGGTTCAAGGTCACGCCGGTGCCGTCCGACGCTTCCCAGGCCGAGCCGCCGCGCTGATGCCGTCGGCCGTCCGTCACCCGGCCCCCATGGCGCTGCGCCAGGGCATGGCGCCCTGGCTGCTGGCCTTGTGCGCCGGCCTGGCGCAGGCCGCGTCGCTGGCCTGGCCCGGGCCGGGCGGCGGGGGCGGCCAGCCCCTGTGGTGGCTGCAGATCCTGTCGCTGGCGCTGCTGGCGCGGGTGCTGCTGGCCGCGCCCGGCGCGCGCCGCGCGGGGCTGCTGGGCTGGCTGTTCGCCACGGCCTGGCTGGCGGGCACCTTCTGGTGGCTGTTCATCTCCATGCATGTCTATGGCGGCCTGGCCGCGCCGCTGGCCGTGCTGGCCGTGCTGGGGCTGGCGGCGTTCCTGGGCAGCTACTATGCGGTGGCTTCGGCATGTTTTTGGGCTCTAGCGCCCGTCCATAAAGCGTTGGCAGCTATCGTTTTTGCGGGGCTGTGGCTGCTGGCGGAGCTGGCGCGCGGTATCTGGTGGACGGGCTTCCCCTGGGGCGCGGGCGGCTATGCGCATGCCGACGGCCCGCTGGCCGTGCTGGCGCGCACCGTGGGCGTGTACGGCCTGGGTTTCGCGGCCGCGGCCATCGCCATGGGGCTGGCGCTGTGGCGCCCGGCGGATCTGCGGCGCCCGCGCTGGTGGGCCGGGCTGGCGCTGGTCCTGGCGGTGTGGGCGGGGCTGGCGGTGCAGCGGCATTGCGCCGTCGAGGGCTGCGGGGCCCCGGCGCAGGCAGGTGCGCCGCTGTCGCTGGCCCTGCTGCAGGGCAATATTCCGCAGGACGAGAAATTCCAGCCGGGCAGCGGCGTGCCGCTGGCGCTGCAGTGGTACCACGATCAGCTGCGCGCGGCCCGGGCCGACCTGGTGGTGGCGCCCGAGACGGCGATCCCGCTGCTGCCGCAGCAGCTCGCGCCCGGCTACCTGGAGAGTATTGCCGAGCGCTACGCCACCGGCGGCCAGGCGCTGCTGCTGGGCATACCGCTGGGCAGCCTGGAGCGGGGCTATACCAATTCGGTGCTGGGCTTCTCGCCGGGCGGCCAGCGGCCCTACCAGTACGACAAGCACCATCTGGTGCCGTTTGGCGAGTTCATCCCGCCGTTCTTCCGCTGGTTCACGGAGATGATGAACATCCCCCTGGGCGACTTCAACCGCGGTGCGGTGGGGCAGCCGTCCATGGCCTGGGCCGGGCAGCGCGTGGCGCCCAACATCTGCTACGAGGATCTGTTCGGCGAGGAGCTGGGCGCGCGTTTCCTGGATGCGGGCAGCGCGCCCACCATCATGGTGAACATGAGCAACATCGGCTGGTTCGGCGACACGGTGGCCATCGACCAGCACCTGGCCATCAGCCGGCTGCGCGCCCTGGAGTTCGAGCGCCCCATGGTGCGGGCCACCAACACCGGGGCCACGGCCGTCATCGACCACCGCGGGCAGGTCACGCACCGCATGGCCCCGCACCAGCGCGGCGTGCTGCGCGCCGAGGTGCAGGGCCGCAGCGGCGCCGTCACGCCCTACGCCTGGTGGGTGGCGCGCTGGGGGCTGTGGCCGCTGTGGGGGCTGGGCCTGGCCATAGTGGGCGGAGCCTGGCTGCTGCGGCGCCGGCGCCCTGGGCGGGAGGGGTGATGCGGGGGAAAGTGTTGATCCACGTCATTCCCGCGCCGTGGGCAGCGGGCTTTCCCTTGGCCCTGTTGCGTGATAGGCCGGCTCCGACCCTGGGATAATAGGCACCCTTTGCCGCCCGTTGCCACGGGTCGCACGCAGTTTTAGCATCAACGACGACAAACCACCGCGACGGCACGCGCCGTCTGGAGCACGACTGACAATGGCTGATTCCTTTTCGTACGAACAACTGATCGCCTCCGGCGAGGGCCGGTTGTTCACGCCGGACAGCGGGCGCCTGCCCCTGCCCCCCATGCTGATGTTCGACCGCATCACCCACATCGACAGCGATGGCGGTGCGCATGGGCTCGGAAAGATCGTGGCCGAACTCGACGTCAAGCCCGACCTGTGGTTCTTCGCCTGCCATTTCCAGGGCGATCCGGTCATGCCCGGCTGCCTGGGGCTGGACGCCATGTGGCAGCTCATCGGCTTTTACCTGACCTGGCTGCGCCTGCCCGGTCGCGGCCGCGCCCTGGGCGCGGGCGAGGTCAAGTTCACCGGCGAGGTGGGGCCGGATGTCAAGCTTGTGACCTACGAGATCGACATCAAGCGCGTGATCAAGCGCAAGCTCAACATGGCCATTGGCGACGCGCGCCTGCTGGCCGACGGCAAGGAAATCTACGTGGCCAACGACCTGCGCGTGGGGCTGTTCCTGCGCGAGGGCGACGGACAGGGAAGCGCAGCATGACCAAGAGACGGGTGGTGATCACGGGCGCGGGCATCGTCTCGTGCATCGGCAACGATCTGCAGACCGTGGAGGCCTCGCTGCGCGAGGGCCGCTCGGGCATCAAGGCCGTGCCGAAGTTCACCGAGCTGGGCCTGCGCAGCCAGGTGGGTGGCGCGCCCGAGATCGACATCGAGGCACGCATCGACCGCAAGCAGCTGCGCTTCATGGGCGACGCCGCGGCCTACGCCCAGATCGCGCTGGAAGACGCCATCGCGCAGTCGGGCCTGACGCCGGAACAGGTGAGCCACCCGCGCACCGGCCTGATCATGGGCTCGGGCGGCGGCTCGCCGGCCAACCAGATCGAGGCGGCCGACACGCTGCGCGAAAAGGGCATCCGCCGCGTGGGGCCGTACCAGGTCACGCGCTGCATGAGCTCCACCGTCTCCGCCTGCCTGGCGACCAACTTCAAGGTCAAGGGCATCAACTACTCCATCACCTCGGCCTGCTCCACCTCGGCCCACTGCATCGGCGCGGCCGCGCAGCAGATCGCCTGGGGCATGCAGGACGTGATGTTCGCCGGCGGCGGCGAGGAGCTGTCCTGGGGCATGTCGCTGCTGTTCGACGGCATGGGCGCCATGTCCAGCAAGTACAACGAGACGCCCGAGAAGGCCTCGCGCGCCTACGACGCCAACCGCGACGGCTTCGTGATCGCCGGCGGCGGCGGTGCCGTGGTGCTGGAGAGCCTGGAGCATGCCCAGGCCCGCGGCGCCACCATCCTGGCCGAAGTGGTGGGCTTTGGCGCCACCAGCGACGGCGAGGACATGGTGGCCCCCTCGGGCGACGGCGCCATCGCCTGCATGCAGCAGGCCATGGAAGGGCTCGACGCCCCCATCGACTACATCAACACCCATGGCACCTCCACGCCCGTGGGCGACATGCAGGAAGTGCGCGCCATGAAGGCGCTGTTCGGCGACGCCGTGCCGCCGTTTTCCAGCACCAAGTCGCTGACCGGCCACTCGCTGGGCGCCACGGGCGTGCAGGAGGCGATCTACTGCATGATCATGCTGAACAAGGGCTTCATCGCCGGCTCGGTCAACGTGGAAACGCCCGACCCGGCCCTGGGCAATATGCCCCTGGTCACGCAAACGCGCGACGCGCAGCTCACCACCGTGCTGTCCAACAGCTTCGGCTTCGGCGGCACGAATGCGTCGCTGGTGCTGCGGCGCTGGCGCGGCTGATCGGCCCTTGCCCGCTAAAGAGCCCCTGCCCAGGGGCTCTTTTTTTGTCCCTCAATGGGGGGATTTCGATTGGGTTACTCAAAAAAGATAGCTTCTGGCGCTTGTTGGGTAAGGCGTAGAGGCCAAAAACATCCAAAATTCGCACTGCCTGCCGCAGGGCAACCCCTCAGTCCCATCCACGCCGCGTCCTCCTAGAATCCTCCGAGCGCCAATGCGCTCAAGGGACTGGGGTGCCACGATCTGGCGCTTCTTCCAGTCCTTGTTCCCCAACGATCGCGCGACACAATCGCGCGCCAGGAGACCGTGGATGACCACCCCGCACACAGCCCCCTTGCGGCTGCATGTGCCCGAGCCCACTGGGCGGCCGGGCTGCAGCACCGACTTTTCCTATCTCTCCGTCTCGCCTGCCGGCGAGGTGCGCAGACCCCCCACCGACACCCCCGCCGCCGACACGGCCGACCTGGCGACCAGCCTGGTGCGCGTGCTGGACGAAGAGGGCCGCGCCGTGGGCCCCTGGGCGCCGGCCATCCACCCCGAGCGGCTGCGCCGCGGCCTGCGCGCCATGATGAAGACGCGCATCTTCGACGCCCGCATGCTGATGGCGCAGCGCAAGAAGAAGCTGTCGTTCTATATGCAATGCCTGGGCGAGGAGGCGATCGCCGTGGCGCACGCGCAGGCGCTGGCCGAGGGCGACATGTGCTTTCCCACCTACCGCCAGCAGGGCCTGCTGCTGTCGCGCGACGACGTGCCCATGTCCGAACTGATCTGCCAGCTGATGAGCAACGAGGGCGACCCGCTCAAGGGCCGGCAGCTGCCCGTCATGTACTCGTACAAGCGCGCGGGCTTCTTCTCCATCTCGGGCAACCTGGCCACGCAGGTCATCCAGGCCGTGGGCTGGGCCATGGCCAGCGCGATCAAGGGCGACACGAAGATCGCCTCCGCCTGGATCGGCGATGGCGCCACGGCCGAGGCCGACTTCCACACCGCGCTGACCTTCGCCCATGTGTACCGCGCGCCGGTGATCATCAACGTGGTCAACAACCAGTGGGCGATTTCCACCTTCCAGTCGATTGCCGGCGGCGAGGGCACGACCTTCGCACAGCGCGGCGTGGGCGTGGGCGTCGCCTCGCTGCGCGTGGACGGCAACGACTTCCTGGCCGTGTACGCCGCCTCGCGCTGGGCGGCCGAGCGCGCCCGCGCCAATAACGGCCCGACGCTGATCGAGTGGGAGACCTACCGCGCCGGCCCGCACTCCACCTCGGACGACCCGAGCAAGTACCGCCCGGCCGACGACTGGCAGCGCTTCCCCCTGGGCGACCCGATAGCGCGCCTGAAACAGCACCTGATCGCCATCGGCGAATGGACCGAGGAGCAGCACGCCGCCGCGCACAAGGAACTGGAGGCCGAGGTGCTGGCCGCCGAGCGCGAGGCCGAGCGCCACGGCACCTTGCTGGAGGGCCGCGCCGCCAGTGCCGCGACCATCTTCGAGGGGGTCTATCACGAGATGCCGGAGCACCTGCGCCGGCAGCGCCAGCAGATGGGGGTGTAAGGGCCATGGCAAACACCGCAATTCCTACCACCGTCGCCCAGGCCGCGCAGGCCCCCGAGGGCAGTGTGCCCATGACCATGATCCAGGCCCTGCGCTCGGGCATGGACGTGATGATGGCGCGCGACGACAACGTCATCGTCTACGGCCAGGACGTGGGCTACTTCGGCGGCGTGTTCCGCGTCACCGAAGGCCTGCAGGCCAAGTACGGCAAGACCCGCTGCTTCGACGCGCCGATCTCCGAGGGCGGCATCGTCGGCACGGCCATCGGCATGGCGGCCTATGGCCTGAAGCCCGTGGTCGAGATCCAGTTCGCCGACTACTTCTATCCGGCCACGGACCAGATCGTGTCCGAGGCGGCGCGCATGCGGCACCGCTCCAACGGCGACTTCACCGCGCCCATGACCATCCGCATGCCCTGCGGCGGCGGCATCTACGGCGGGCAGACGCACAGCCAGAGCCCCGAGGCGTTCTTCACCCACGTCTGCGGCCTGCGCACGGTGATGCCCAGCAACCCCTACGACGCCAAGGGCCTGCTGATCGCCTCCATCGAGTGCGAGGACCCGGTCATCTTCCTGGAGCCCAAGCGCCTGTACAACGGCCCGTTCGACGGCCACCACGACCGCCCGGTCGTGCCCTGGTCCAAGCATGAGCTGGGGCGGGTGCCCGAGGGCTACTACCGCGTGCCGCTGGACAGCGCGGCGGTCTTTCGCCCCGGCAAGGAGGTCACGGTGCTGACCTACGGCACCATGGTCTGGGTGGCCGAGTGCGCCGCGCGCGAGGCCGGCGTGGACGCCGAGGTCATCGACCTGCGCTCCATCTGGCCGCTGGACCTGGAGACCATCGTCAACTCGGTCAAGAAGACCGGCCGCTGCGTCGTGGTGCACGAGGCCACGCGCACCAGCGGCTTCGGCGCCGAGCTGGTGGCGCTGGTGCAGGAGCACTGCTTCTGGCACCTGGAGGCGCCCATCGAGCGCGTGACGGGCTGGGACACGCCCTATCCGCACGCCCAGGAATGGGACTACTTCCCCGGCCCCGCCCGCGTGGGTGCGGCCTTGAAGCGCGCTGTCGGCAAGGAGGCATGACATGGGTATTTACGTGATCCGCATGCCCGACATCGGTGAGGGCATTGCCGAGGTGGAACTGGTGGCCTGGCATGTACAGCCGGGCGACGTGGTGGCCGAAGACCAGCCGATCGCCGACGTGATGACCGACAAGGCCACGGTGGAGATCCCCGCGCACGTGCACGGCAAGGTGCTGGCCCTGGGCGGCGCCGTGGGACAGGTGCTGGCCGTGGGCGCCGAGCTGGTGCGGCTGGAGGTCGAGGGCGAAGGAAATTGGAAGGAAAATCAGGCTCCTGAGACCGCCAGTCAAGCGCCAGCAGCTATCGAATCGGTAGCAAAAGTGCCAACTGCAGCGGTGCCTGTATCTGCGCCTGCCGTGCCCGTGCAGGCAGCGCCGCCGCTCTCCGCGCCGGTCCGCGCCGCCGCGACCCGCGCCGCTGTGGCGCGCAGCCCGGGCGAGCGCCCGCTGGCCTCGCCCGCCGTGCGCCGCCTGGCGCAGGACCGGGGCATCGACCTGCGCTTCGTGCACGGCAGCGGCCCGGCCGGGCAGATCCGCCACGAGGACCTGGACGCCTACGCGGCCGGCGCCGGCCAGCCGGGGGCCCCGGGCGGCTCGCAGTACGTGGAGCGTCACGGCGAGGAGCAGATCCCCGTCATCGGCCTGCGCCGCAAGATCGCGCAGAAGATGCAGGAGGCCAAGCGCCGCATCCCGCACCTCAGCTACGTCGAGGAAATCGACGTGACCGAGCTGGAGCAGTTGCGCCAGCGCCTGAACCAACTGCACGGCGCCACGCGCGGCAAGCTCACGCTGCTGCCCTTCCTGGTCCGCGCCATGGTGCTGGCCCTGCGCGACTTCCCGCAGATCAACGCCCGCTACGACGACGAGGCCGGCACCGTCACGCGCTACGAGGCCGTGCACCTGGGCGTGGCCACGCAGACCGACGCCGGCCTGATGGTGCCCGTGCTGCGCCACGCCGAGGGGCTGGACCTGTGGGGCTGCGCCGCGGCCATCGCCCGCGTGGCCGATGGGGCGCGCACCGGCAAGGCGGCGCGCGAGGAACTCTCCGGCTCCACCATCACGCTGACCAGCCTCGGGGCGCTCGGCGGCATCGCCAGCACGCCGGTCATCAACCACCCGGAGGTCGCCATCGTCGGCGTCAACCGCATGGTGGAGCGGCCCATGTTCAGCAACGGGCAGGTGGTGGCGCGCCAGCTCATGAACCTGTCCTCGTCCTTCGACCACCGCGTGGTGGACGGCATGGACGCGGCGCGCTTCATCCAGGCCATGCGCGCCCTGCTCGAAACCCCGGCCCTGCTGTTCGTGGAGTGAATGACATGAAACACCCCCTGAGTCGCCTTCGGCGCCTTCCCCCTCAAGGGGAACGACGCCAGTGGCCGGGCAAAGCCCGCTCCACGGCGTCCGCTGGCCTGGCCTGCTCCGCGGCCATTGGCTCCTTTGCGGTTTACGGTCTGCGGGCGGCGCACAGCGCGATAGAGCAACTGATATGAAAGAACTCTCAACAAAGCTGCTGGTCATCGGCGGCGGCCCGGGCGGCTACGTGGCCGCCATCCGCGCGGGGCAACTGGGCATTCCCACCGTGCTGGTCGAAGGGGGCAGCCTGGGCGGCACCTGCCTGAACATCGGCTGCATTCCCTCCAAGGCGCTGATCCACGCGGCCCAGGAGTTCGAGCGCGCCCGCCAGCAGGCAGGCGGCTCGGCCACCGGCATCCGCGTGCAAAACCCGGCCATCGACATTGCCCAGACCGTGCGCTGGAAGGACGGCATCGTCCAGCGCCTGACGGGCGGCGTCGGCGGCCTGCTGCGCAAGGCGGGCGTGCAGGTGCTCAAGGGCTGGGCGCAGATCGAGGACGGCAAGACCGTCACCGTGCGGGCGGGCGAGGGCAGCGAGGCCGTGCGCGTGCGCTGCGAGCATCTGCTGCTGGCCACGGGCTCCGAGCCCGTGGCGCTGCCCAGCATGCCGTTCGGCGGCGCCATCTGGTCGTCCACCGACGCGCTCTCGCCCGACGTGCTGCCGCGCCGCCTGGTGGTGGTGGGCGCCGGCTACATCGGGCTGGAGCTGGGCATCGCCTACCGCAAGCTGGGTGTGGAGGTCACCGTGGTCGAGGCCGCGCAGCGCGTGCTGCCCAGCTACGACGAGGAGCTGACGCAGCCGGTGCTCGAATCGCTCAAGAAAAGCGGCGTGGTGCTGCACCTGGGCTGCAGCGTGCAGGGCTGGGACGGCAGCCAAGGCGTGCACGTGCGCAACGCCCGCGCCGACGAGTTCGCCCTGCCGGCCGACCGCGTGCTGGTGGCCGTGGGCCGCCGCCCGCGCACCGGCGGCTTTGGCCTGGAATCGCTGCAACTGGACATGGCCGGGCGTCACGTGGCCATCGACGCGCACTGCCGCACCTCGATGCGCAATGTCTGGGCGATTGGCGATGTGACCGGCGAGCCCATGCTGGCGCACCGCGCCATGGCCCAGGGCGAATGCGTGGCCGAGCAGGTCGCGGGCCACAACCGCCGCTTCGAACCCATGGCGATCCCCGCCGTGTGCTTCACCGACCCCGAGGTCGTGGTCGTCGGCCGTACGCCGGCTGAGGCGCGCGCCGCCGGGCTGGAGTGCATCGACGCCGCCTTCCCCTTCGCCGCCAACGGCCGCGCCATGACGCTGGAGGCCGCCGGCGGCTTCGTGCGCGTGGTCGCGCGCAAGGACAACCACCTGATCCTCGGCTGGCAGGCCGTGGGCCAGGGCGTGGCCGAGCTGGCGGCCGCCTTCGGCCAGTCCATCGAGATGGGCGCGCGGCTGGAGGACGTGGCCCACACCATCCACGCCCACCCCACGCTGGGCGAGGCGGTGCAGGAGGCCGCGCTGCGTGCGTTGGGGCAGGCGCTGCATATCTGACAGAGGGAGGAACACCCCGTCCCGCAGCGCCGCGCTGTGGGACGGGGCGCGGCCCTCGCAGCGGCCGCACGGCCGCCTCCGGCGGAAGCAGCACCTAGAATGTCCGGTTCGCGCGCGCGTTGCCGCCCGCCCCAACGGATCTCCCGCCATGCTGACTTTTCAACAAATCATCCTCAAACTGCAGTCCTACTGGGCCGACCAGGGCTGCGCGCTACTGCAGCCCTATGACATGGAAGTGGGCGCCGGTACGTCGCATACAGCTACGTTTTTGAGAGCGCTGGGCCCCGAGCCCTGGAAGGCCGCCTATGTGCAGCCCAGCCGCCGTCCCAAGGACGGCCGCTACGGCAACAACCCCAACCGCCTGCAGCACTACTACCAGTACCAGGTGGTGCTCAAGCCGGCGCCGGACAACATCCTGGAGCTGTATCTGGGCAGCCTGGAGGCGCTGGGCTTCGACCTGAAGAAGAACGACATCCGCTTCGTCGAGGACGACTGGGAGAACCCCACGCTCGGCGCCTGGGGCCTGGGCTGGGAGGTCTGGCTCAACGGCATGGAGGTGACGCAGTTCACCTACTTCCAGCAGGTGGCCGGCATCGACTGCAAGCCCGCCACGGGCGAGATCACCTACGGCCTGGAGCGCCTGGCCATGTACCTGCAGGGCGTGGACAACGTCTACAACCTGACCTGGACCGACGGCCTGAGCTACGGCGACGTGTACCACCAGAACGAGGTGGAGCAGTCCACCTACAACTTCGAGCATTCCGACGCCGACTTCTTGTTCACCGCTTTCGGTGCGCACGAGAAGCAGGCCCAACACCTGATGGCCGAGCAGCTGGCGCTGCCGGCCTACGAGCAGGTGCTCAAGGCCGCGCACACCTTCAACCTGCTGGATGCGCGCGGCGCCATCTCGGTGACCGAGCGCGCCGCCTACATCGGCCGCATCCGCAACCTGGCGCGTGCCGTGGGCAAGAGCTACCTGGACAGCCGTGCACGCCTGGGCTTTCCCATGGCGCCCAAGGCGCACGCCGACGAAGTGCTGGCCGAGCTGGCCAAGGCGGCGGAACAACAGAACAAAAAGGCTGCCTGAGCAGGCGAGAGAACACCATGACCGCACCATCCTCCAACCTGCTGGTTGAACTGTTTGTGGAAGAACTGCCGCCTAAGGCGCTGCAGAAACTGGGCGATGCCTTCGCCGGCGTGCTGCTGGAGCAGCTCCAGGCCCAGGGCCTGGCGTCGCCGGGCGCGCGCCTCACGGCCTATGCCTCGCCGCGCCGCCTGGCCGCGCACATCACCGAGGTGCTGCCCGCGGCCGCCGACAAGGCCGTGTCGCAAAAGCTCATGCCCGTGGCCGTGGGCCTGGACGCGAGCGGCCAGGCCACGCCGGCGCTGCTCAAGAAGCTGGCCGCGCTGGGCGCCGATGCGTCGGCCGTGGCGGGCCTGCAGCGCGTGAACGACGGCAAGGCCGAGGTGCTGTTCTACGAGAGCACGGCCAAGGGAGCGCAGCTGGCCGATGGCCTGCAAAAGGCCCTGGACGAGGCGATCCGCCTGCTGCCCATCCCCAAGGTGATGCGCTACCAGCTGCAGGACGGCTGGACCAGCGTGCACTTCGTGCGCCCCGCCCATGGCCTGGTGGCGCTGCATGGCACGCAGGTGCTGGTCGGCGTGCAGGCCCTGGGCCTGACGGCCGGCAACACCACGCACGGCCACCGTTTCGAAGCCAGCGTGGACCCGGTGCTGCTCCAGAGCGCCGACAGCTATGCCGACCAGCTGCGCCAGGAGGGCGCGGTGATCGCCAGCTTCGCAGAGCGCCGCGCCGAGATCGCGCGCCAGCTGCAGGCGGCGGCCGACCGGGTGGGCGGCGGCGTGCGGCCGATCGAGGATGAGGCCCTGCTGGACGAGGTGACGGCCCTGGTCGAGCGCCCCAACGTGCTGGTCTGCGAATTCGAGAAGGAGTTCCTCGCCGTGCCGCAGGAATGCCTGATCCTGACCATGAAGGCCAACCAGAAGTACTTCCCGCTGCTGGACGCCGAGGGCAAGCTCACCCACCAGTTCCTGGTGGTCAGCAACATCAGCCCGCAGGACGCGAGCGCCGTCACCCAGGGCAACGAGCGCGTGGTGCGCCCGCGCCTGGCCGACGCCAAGTTCTTCTTCGACCAGGACCGCAAGAAGACCCTGGTCAGCCGTGTGGAGCAGCTGGCCAAGGTGGTCTACCACAACAAGCTGGGCACGCAGGGCGAGCGCGTGGAGCGCGTGCGCGCCATCGCCAAGGCCATTGCCACCCCGCTGTTTAACGCCATTGCCCAGGACAACCCGGCGCTGGACTCGCACGACGGCGAGATCGCCCAGGACTACCTGCTGACCTGCGTGGACAACGCCGCGCTGCTGGCCAAGACCGACCTGGTGACCGACATGGTGGGCGAGTTCCCCGAGCTGCAGGGCATCATGGGCGGCTACTACGCCGTCAACGACGGCCTGCCCGACGAGGTGGCCCACGCCATCGAGGACCACTACAAGCCGCGCTTCGCCGGCGACGCGCTGCCGCGCGAGAACGTGGGCGTGGTCGTGGCCCTGGCCGACAAGCTGGAAACCCTGGTGGGCATGTTCGGCATCGGCAACCTGCCCACGGGCGACCGTGACCCCTTCGCGCTGCGCCGCCACGCGCTGGGCGTGATCCGTATGCTGGTCGAGAAGGAGCTGCCGCTGGACCTGGAGGCGATGCTCGCCAGCGCCGTGCCGGCCTTCGGCGACAAGATCGAGGACGCCAGCGCCCAGCTCGCCGACTTCATCTACGACCGCCTGGCCGGTTCCCTGCGCGAGCAGGGCTACAGCGCCCAGGAGGTGGATGCCGTCATCGCCCTGCGCCCGCAGCGCCTGGCCCTGGTGCCTCGCCAGCTGGAGGCCGTGCGCGCCTTCGCCACGCTGGAAGAGGCACCGGCCCTGGCCGCGGCCAACAAGCGCGTGACCAACATCCTGAAGAAGGCGGGCGAGGTGGACGCGCATGTGAACGAGGGGCTGCTGCGCGAGCAGGCCGAGAAGGACCTGTACGCCGCGCTGCAGCGCTTCGTGCCCGAGGCCAACGCCCAGTTCGAGCGCGGCGACTACACCGCCAGCCTGCAGACCCTGGCCGTGCTGCGCGCGCCCGTGGACGCGTTCTTCGACGACGTGATGGTCAACGCCGAGGAGCTGGACCTGCGCCTGAACCGCCAGGGCCTGCTCAAGACCCTGCACCTGGCCATGAACCGCGTGGCGGACCTCTCGCGCCTGGCCGTCTGAGCGGGCGCGCCGCAACCCCATGACCTTGCCCGCAGCCCCCGGGGTGCAGCGGCAGCGCACGGCCTGGCTGCTGTTCGCGCCGCTGGCGGCCGTCGTCGGCCTGCGCTGTGTGCTGACCTGGTTGGCGGACCGCGCCGCGGCGCCGCCGGCCTGGCCGCTGGCGCCCTTCGAGGGCGTGCAGGACCCGCTGGGCTGGCTGCGCCCCCTGGGCTGGGGCACGGCGGGCCTGCTGGTGCTGCTGGCCCTGGGCTGGCTGGTGCGGCGGCGCTTCGGCGCCCGTCCCGTGCGGCGCGCGCTGGCCGCGGCCTGGGTGCTGCTGTGCCTGACGGCCTGCGCCGCGCTGCTGGGGCGCCACCTGAATCTGCGCGCGCTGCAGCCGCAGCCACCCGTGGCGGCCGAGGTGCTGGGCAGCCGCTTTCAGCCGCCCACGGCGCGCGGGCCCGGCGGCACGCTGCTGGTGCTGCGCCTGGGCGCGGCGGGGCCGGCGGCGGCGCCGCAGCAGGTGCTGATCGACGACCCCGCGGCGGCCCGGCTGCACGCCGGCCAGCAGCTGCGCCTGCACTG
The DNA here is from genome assembly GCF_059568935.1 of Diaphorobacter oryzae DSM 22780. Classification (NCBI taxonomy): domain Bacteria; kingdom Pseudomonadati; phylum Pseudomonadota; class Betaproteobacteria; order Burkholderiales; family Comamonadaceae; genus Diaphorobacter; species Diaphorobacter oryzae. Next base: position 52,722 of record NZ_JCANUL010000007.1, read on the forward strand.
GGCGCAGGGGCGGCTGGGCGGGCGCTTCGTCACGGGCTGGGAGACGGTCGAGGCCGCCGGCCCTTTGCTTCGATAATCGCCGCCATGAAACTCGCCATCCTGGACCGCGACGGAACCCTCAACGCCCTGGGCGACGGCTTCATCGCCTCGCCGGCCGACTGGGTGCCGCTGCCCGGCGCGCTGGAGGCCGTGGCGCGCCTGAACCATGCGGGCTGGCATGTGGTGGTGGCCACCAACCAGCCGGGCCTGGGCCGCGGCCTGTTCGACGCGCAGACGCTGGTGGCCATCCACGCCAAGATGCACCGCCAGCTGGCCACGCTCGGCGGGCGCATCGACGCGGTGTTCTACTGCCCGCACGCCGAGGGCGAGCAGTGCAACTGCCGCATGCCGGCCCCGGGGCTCATGGAGCAGATCCGCGACCGCTACGGCGCGGAGGGCGACGAGATCCTGGTGGTCGGCAGCTGCCCGGCCCACCTGCAGGCCGCCAGCGAACTGGGCGCGCAGCTCCACATGGTCTGCACGGGCCGCTCGGCGCACCTGGATGCGCGCCAGCCCCTGCCGCCGGGCTGGCCGCCGGGCACGCGCGCGCACGCCAGCCTGGGCGCGCTGGCCGATGCCGTGGCGCCGCAGGACGGGGCGGGGCTGCCCGTGGCGCTGTGAGAGCGCAGTTTGCTATTTAATTAATAGCTGTTGGCGCTTTACCATAGGGCGCAGGCGGCATAAAACACTTGAGACCGATCCGTACATGGCCCTGATCCGCTCCATCCTCCATCTGCTGGTGATGTTCGTCACCGTCATCCCCTACACCTGCGCCATCCTGCTGGTGCGCCTGCTGGGCGGCAGCCCCGCGGCGCGCTACCGCGTGGCGCGCGCCTGGCTGGCGCTGTGCATCGACTCCGCGCGCTGGCTGCTGGGCATCCGCACGCAGATCACGGGCATGGAGCATCTGCCCCAGGGCGAGCGGCAGGGCGCGGTGCTGCTGGTCAAGCACCAGTCCACCTACGAGACCTTTCTCATGCCGGCCATCATGCCCCACCCCCTGGCCTACGTGTTCAAGAAGGAGCTGCTGCGCGTGCCCTTCTTCGGCTGGTCCATCGGCAGCCTGGACATGATCCACATCGACCGCGGCCAGCGCGCGCGCGCGTTCGCCAAGGTGCTGCAGCAGGGCCGCCGTCTGCTGGCCAAGGGCACCTGGGTCATCATGTTCCCCGAGGGCACGCGCACCGCGCGCGGCGAGAAGGGCGACTACAAGAGCGGCGGCACGCGCCTGGCCATCGACGGCGGCGTGCCCGTGGTGCCCATCGCCGTCACCTCGGCCACGGTCTGGCCGCGCAAGGCCTTCATCAAGCGCCCGGGGGTGGTGCATGTATCCGTCGGCCGGCCCATCCCCACCGAGGGGCGCAAGCCCGACGAGCTGATGCGCGAGGTCGAGGCCTGGATCGAGGGCGAGATGCGCCGGCTCGACCCCGACGCCTACCCCGCCGCCCCGCCGGCGGCGGACGCGGCCACGTCGCACTGAGCATGCAGCGGCTGGTGCAGCTGGCGCTGGACTTTCTGGGCGGAGGGTCCGCGCCCGCCGCCGATATTCGGCCAAAACAGCCAGTGGCGCCCGTCCATCAAGCGCCAGTAGCTACTAAAAAAATAGCAAAACCAGTGCCCCTGGGCGATCTGCTGGCGCCCGCCATCTTCCGCCACCCGCAGGCCAACCGCGAAGCGCTGCTGGGGGATGCGCGGGTGGCCTATGTGCTGCAGCGCGCGCGCCGGCGCAGCATCGGCTTCACCGTGGGGCCGGACGGCCTGGCCGTGCGCGCGCCCGCCTGGGTCACGCTGGGCGCGGTGGACGCCGCGCTGCAGGACAAGGCCGACTGGATCGTGCGCAAGCTGGGCGAGCAGGGCGCGCGCCGCGACCGGCTGGAGGCGGCGCGCATCGCCTGGGGCGACCGGGCCGTGCTGCCCTACCTGGGCGAGCCGCTGACGGTGGTGCTGGACCCCGCGCACCGCTTCGTGGGCGGCGGCGCGCTGGTGGAACAGCCGCAGGGGCGCGAGCTGCACATTGCCCTGGCGCGCAGCGCCACGCCCGCCCAGGTGCGCGACGCCGTGCAGGCCTGGCTGATGCGCGACGCGCGCCGGCGCTTCACCGCGCGGCTGGACCACTTCGCGCCGCTGCTGGGCGTGCGCTGGACGCGGCTGCGCCTGTCCAGCGCCGCCACGCGCTGGGGCAGCGCGCGCGCCGACGGCTCCATCTGCCTGAACTGGCGCCTCATGCATTACCGCCCGGCCATCATTGACTACGTGGTGGCGCACGAGCTGTCCCACCTGCGCGTGATGGACCACAGCCCGCGCTTTTGGGACACGGTGGGCAGCGTGGTGCCCGACTACGCCGCGCTGCGCCGCAGCCTGCGCGAGCAGCCCGCGCCGCCCTGGGACTAGGGGCGGGGCCCACCCCCGGCGTGGTCGTCGCGGGATCGGGTTGCACCAGGCTCCCGCGGCAGCGGACAATGCGGCCATGATGACCATGACCCCTTACCCCGCGGACGGCTACGCGGGCGACGTGAGCCCGCAGCTGGCCTGGCAATGGATGCAGGCCGGCGAGGCCGTGCTGGTGGATGTGCGCACCGATGCCGAGCGCGACTGGGTGGGCTTCGTGCCCGGCGCCGTGGCCGTGGCCTGGAAGCAGTGGCCGGGCATGGCGCTGAACCCGGACTTCGACGCGCAGATCCGCGCGGCCGTGCCGCCCGGCGGCAAGGTGGTGCTGCTGTGCCGCAGCGGCGTGCGTTCGGTGGCGGCCGCCCGGCGCGCGACCGAACTGGGCATCGCGGCCTACAACATCCTCGAAGGCTTCGAGGGCGCCCCCGACGAGAACGGCCAGCGCAACCGCTGTGGCGGCTGGCGCTTCCACGGCCTGCCCTGGCGCCAGGGCTGAGTCGCAATAAGCTACCAAAAAAATAGCTGCCAGCGCTTGTGTGTCAAGCGCTGGCAGCCGTTTTGGCTACTGATGCCGCCGGTTTACTCGGCCAGCGGAGGAATGCGCAGCTTCTGGCCGGGGTAGATCTTGTCGGGGTGGCTCAGCATGGGCTTGTTGGCCTCGAAGATCACCGGGTACTTGTTGGCATTGCCATAGAACTTCTTGGCGATGGCCGACAGCGTGTCGCCGCGCACCACGTCGTGGTACTGGGCCTCGGGCTCGGGGTGGGTGACGGACATCTGGTTGTCCACGCTGGTCACGCTGGCCACGTTGCCGCAGCACAGGGTCACCTTCTCCTTGGCCGCCTGCGTGGGGGCCACGCCCTGGACCGTGACCTTGCCCTCGGGCCCCTCGAAGTTCACCTGCAGCCCGCTCACGCCCAGGTTCTGCGTGGCGATGTAGGCCTCGATGGCCTGGCCCGCCTTGGCGTTGAGCTCGGCCTGCGTGGGAGCCGCTGCGGTCGAGGCCTGGGCCTCCTTGCCGCCGAACAGCTTTTCGCCGGCTTCCTTGATGAAACTGAACAGACCCATGGCTTTCTCCTTCTGGTTGCAAGAAACGGTTGATCCAGCGGCCGACTGTAGCGGCTGCGACCCCGTGCTGCATGGCGGACGGGGCATTCGACACCATCATTGACAATTTGTCGCATTTGCGCGAGCGCCGGGTGCCCGCGGCAAAACTCGGGATAATTCACGCCATGACTTTCCTGGCCATCGACGTGGGCAACACACGTCTCAAGTGGGCGTTGTTCGACGCAGCGCAGCCCGGTGCAGCGGTGCGCGCCCATGGCGTTGAATTCCTGGACCATATCGAGCGCCTGGCCGAAGGCGCCTGGGCGGGCTTGCCCGCGCCCCAGCACATGCTGGGCTGCGTGGTGGCGGGCGATGCGGCCAAGCGCCGCGTGGCCGAGCAGATGGAGCTGTGGGACGTGCCGGCGCGCTGGGTCGTGCCATCGGCCGAGGAGGCCGGCGTGGTCAATGGCTACGACCACCCCACGCGCCTGGGCGCCGACCGCTGGGTGGCCATGATCGGCGCGCGCCACCGCATGCTAGCCCAGGGGCCGGCGCGGCCGCTGATCGTGGTGATGGTGGGCACGGCCGTCACCGTGGAGGCGCTGGACGCAGAGGGGCGCTTCCTGGGCGGCCTGATCCTGCCGGGCCACGGCATCATGCTGCGCGCGCTGGAGACGGGCACGGCGGGCCTGCATGTGCCCACGGGCGAGGTGCGGCTGTTTCCGTCCAACACCAGCGACGCGCTGACCAGCGGCGGCACCTATGCCATCGCCGGCGCGGTGGAGCGCATGTACCAGCACCTGCTGCAGCACTGCGGCCAGGAGCCGGCCTGCATGATGACGGGCGGCGCGGGCTGGAAGATGGCGCCCAGCATGACGCGCCCGTTCGATCTGGTGGAGAACCTGATCTTCGACGGCTTGCTGGAAATCGCCTCGCGCCGCTTCGCGGCCGCGGTGGCTTAGGCGCTGCCCTCGACCGCGGCATAGGCGCCGGCCAGGCGCGCCAGGTGCGCGCGCTGCGCGGGCTCCAGGTAGGGCGCGAGCAGGCCCAGCACATGGCGCGCGCCGCGCAGCAGCGCGGCCTGGGCGCTTTCGGGCTCCATGGCGCGGCGCGGGTCGCGCACGTATTCGAAGCTGAGCCAGTAGGTCAGCACCACCACCATGCTGGTGGCCGTGGTCTGCGCCTCGTCCACGTGCTCCATGCGCAGCGCACCGCTGCGGCGCATGCCTGCCAGCAACTGGCGCATGGCCGCGGTCTTGGACTGCAGGGCCGCCAGAAACTGCGTTTCCAGCCGGCGGTTGCGCGACAGCAGGTCGTTGAGGTCGCGGTAGAAGAAGCGGTACTGCCAGATCAGCTCGAACAGCGTGTGCAGGAAGAACCACGCGTCCTCCACGTCGGCCACGTCGTCGCCGGCCCGCAGCAGGCCACCCAGCGCCTCGTCGTAGTGCGCGAACAGGGCGTTGACGATCTCGTCCTTGGCCGGGTAGTGGTAGTAGAGGTTGCCGGGGCTGATGTGCAGTTCCGCGGCGATGGCCGTGGTGGAGACATTGGGCTCGCCGAAGCGGTTGAACAGCGCCAGGCTCGCCTCCAGGATGCGCTCGGCGGTGCGGCGTGGTGCTTTTTTCGCCATGGGCTGTCTCCTCCCATCGTCGTGGCCGGTGGCCGGTGGCCGTTGGCTGGTTGTCGTCCCGGTTTTTCTTGCGGGCTGGCGCAGACTCTACCCCAGGCCCCGGCCGGCGCACCAGCCGGGTTGTCGCCGGGGGCCTGGCCGGGCGCTCAGTCGCCGGCCGCGGGGCCGCGCCGGGGCTTGGCGGCGGGGGGCGGCTCGGTGCCATCCTGCTGCGCCCGCAACTGTTGCAATTCCTGCTCGAGTGCGTCAATGCGCTCGTGCAGCGCCTCCAGGTCATCGGCGGTCGGCACGCCCAGGCGCTGCAGGGCCTTGGACACGCGCTCCTCGAAGATGCCTTCCAGCCGGTCCCATTGGCCGGCCGCGCGTTCGCCCAGGTCCGACGCCAGGTGGCTCACGCGCTGGGCGGCGCCGCTCAGGTGCTCCTCGGCGGCGCTCTGGGTCTTGCGCTGCAGGGCCATGCCCTCGCGCACCAGGGTCTCGAAGACCTTGCCGCCTTCCTCCTGCGCCTTGGCAAAGGCGCCCAGGCCGGCCAGCCAGATCTGCTGGGCCGAGTCCCGGGCCATGCGCGGCAGTTCGTGGGCGGGGCGGGGTGTGTCGTCGTCGGGTGGGCGGGGCATGGTGGATCCTTGGCCATGGGGTTGCGATGCGTCCATTGTGGGCAGGAGGCGCGTGCCTCGGTGTAGGCGGCGGGCGCTGATTCGGCGCGAGGCGCCCGGCCCGGGACAGCTGGTTACGCGGCGCCGTGGGCCGGTGGGATAATTTGCGGCTTTGCCCCCGCGGCACATCTGGCGAAAGATCCCACCATGATTCTGGTCACTGGCGGCGCTGGCTTCATCGGCGCCAACTTCGTGCTCGACTGGCTGGCCGGCTCCGACGAGCCCGTCGTCAACCTCGACAAGCTCACCTACGCGGGCAACCTGCACAACTTGGACAGCCTGGCGGGCGACGCGCGCCATGTGTTCGTGCAGGGCGACATCGGCGACACGGCCCTGGTCGAGCGCCTGCTGGCCGAGCACCGTCCGCGCGCCGTGGTCAACTTCGCCGCCGAAAGCCATGTGGACCGCTCCATCCACGGCCCGGGGGAGTTCATCCAGACCAACGTCGTCGGCACCTTCAGGCTTCTGGAGGCCGCAAGGCACTACTGGCAAGCGCTGCCAGCTACGGAAAAAGGAGCGTTTCGCTTCCTGCACGTGAGCACCGACGAGGTCTACGGCACGCTCGATCCCGATGCGCCCGCGTTCACCGAAGAGCACAACTACGAACCCAACAGCCCGTACAGCGCCAGCAAGGCGGCCAGCGACCACCTGGTGCGTGCCTGGTCGCACACCTACGGCCTGCCCGTGCTCACCACCAACTGCAGCAACAACTACGGGCCCTACCACTTCCCCGAGAAGCTCATCCCGCTGATGATCGTCAACGCGCTGGCCGGCAAGGGCCTGCCCGTGTACGGCGACGGCATGCAGATCCGCGACTGGCTGTACGTCAAGGACCACTGCAGCGCCATCCGCCGCGTGCTGCAGGCCGGCGAACTGGGCCAGACCTACAACGTGGGCGGCTGGAACGAGAAGCCCAACATCGACATCGTGCGCACCATCTGCGCGCTGCTCGACGAGCTGCGCCCGCGCGCCGACGGCCAGAGCTATGCCACGCAGATCGCCTACGTGCAGGACCGGCCGGGCCATGACCGGCGCTACGCCATCGACGCGCGCAAGATCGAGCGCGATCTGGGCTGGAAGCCGGCCGAGACCTTCGAGTCCGGCATCCGCAAGACCGTGCAGTGGTATCTGGACCACCCCGAATGGGTGGCCCAGGTGCAGACCGGCGCCTACCGCCAATGGGTGGCCCAGCAGTACGCGGCGGCATGACCATGCACATCCTGCTTCTGGGCCGAAGGGGCCAGGTGGGCTGGGAGCTGCAGCGCAGCCTGTCCGTGCTGGGCCATGTCACGGCGCTGGACCATGACAGCCAGGACCACTGCGGCGACTTCGCCAACCCCCAGGGCGTGGCCGACGCGGTGCGCGCGCTGCGCCCCGACGTGATCGTCAACGCCGCGGCCCACACGGCCGTCGACAAGGCCGAGAGCGAGCCCGAGCGGGCCCGCCTGCTTAACGCCACCACGCCCGGCGTGCTGGCCGAGGAGGCCGCGCGCCTGGGCGCCTGGCTGGTGCACTACAGCACCGACTACGTGTTCGACGGCAGCGGCAGCCGCCCGTGGGTGGAAACCGACGCGCCCGCGCCGCTGTCGGTCTATGGCCGCACCAAGCGGGAGGGCGAGCAGCTGATCGCGCAGTCGGGCTGCCGCCACCTGATCCTGCGCACCAGCTGGGTCTACGCCGCGCGCGGCGGCAACTTCGCCAAGACCATGCTGCGGCTGGCGCAGGAGCGCGAGCGCCTCACCGTCATCGACGACCAGTGGGGCGCGCCCACCGGGGCCGACCTGCTGGCCGATGTGACGGCCCACGCCATCCGCCACCTGCAGCGCCAGCCGCAGGACGGCGGGCTGTACCACTGCGTGGCCGGCGGGGAGACGACCTGGCATTCCTATGCAAAATACGTGATAGCACAAGCGGGTAAAGTGCAAAATGCTATGAAAATAATAGCAAACGAGATTCTGCCCGTGCCCACCAGCGCCTTCCCCACGCCGGCCGTGCGGCCGCACAATTCGCGCCTGCACACCGCCAAGCTGCAGGCCACCTTCGGCCTGACCCTGCCGCACTGGCAGCAGGGCGTGGCGCGCATGCTCAACGAGATTCTCTGAATGACCACGACAGCACGAGAGACCCCCCGCAAGGGCATCATCCTGGCCGGCGGCTCGGGCACGCGCCTGCACCCGGCCACGCTGGCCATCAGCAAGCAGCTGCTGCCGGTGTACGACAAGCCCATGATCTACTACCCGCTCAGCACCCTGATGCTGGCGGGCATCCGCGAGATTCTGATCATCAGCACGCCGCAGGACACGCCGCGCTTCGAGCAACTGCTGGGCGACGGTAGCCAGTGGGGCATTCGCCTGCAATACGCCGTGCAGGCCAGTCCCGACGGCCTGGCGCAGGCCTTCCTGATCGGTGAGGAGTTCCTCGCCGGCAGTCCCAGCGCGCTGGTGCTGGGCGACAACATCTTCTACGGCCACGACTTCCACGAGCTGCTGGACCACGCCATGGCCCGCGGCGAGGGCGCGAGCGTCTTTGCCTACCATGTGCACGACCCCGAACGCTACGGCGTGGCCGAGTTCGACCAGGCCGGCAAGGTGCTCTCCATCGAGGAAAAGCCCCAGGCCCCGAAGTCCAGCTACGCCGTCACCGGCCTGTACTTCTACGATGCCCAGGTGGTCGAGCTGGCCAAGCGGCTCAAGCCCTCGCCGCGCGGCGAGCTGGAGATCACCGACCTCAACCGCCTGTACCTGGAGCAGGGTCAGCTGCATGTGGAAATCATGGGCCGTGGCTACGCCTGGCTGGATACCGGCACGCACGAAAGCCTGCTCGAGGCGGGCCAGTTCATCGCCACCCTGGAGCACCGCCAGGGCCTGAAGATCGCCTGCCCCGAAGAGATCGCCTGGCGCTATGGCTGGATCGACGCGGACCAGCTCGAACGCCTGGCCCGGCCCCTCACCAAGAGCGGCTACGGCCAATACCTGATGCGCGTGCTGCGCGACAAGATTTACTGAAAACCATGCAAGCCACCCGCCTGTCCATCCCCGACGTGGTGCTCATCGAACCCAAGGTGTTCGGCGACGCACGCGGCTTCTTCTTTGAGAGCTTCAACCAGCAGGCCTTCAACGAGGCCACGGGCACCCAGCACAGCTTCGTGCAGGACAACCACAGCCGCTCCAGCCGCGGCGTGCTGCGCGGCCTGCACTACCAGATCCAGCAACCCCAGGGCAAGCTGGTACGCGTGGTGCGTGGCGCGGTGTGGGACGTGGCGGTGGACATCCGCAAGAGCTCGCCGACCTTCGGCCAATGGGTGGGCGCGGAACTCTCCGAGGACAACCAGCGCCAGCTGTGGGTGCCGCCGGGCTTCGCGCATGGTTTCGTGGTGCTCAGCGAGAGTGCGGATTTCCTGTACAAGACCACCGACTACTACGCGCCCGAGCATGAGCGCTGCATCGCGTGGAACGACCCGCAACTCGCGATTTGCTGGCCGTATGAGGGCGAGCCCAGCCTGTCGGCCAAGGACGCGAAGGGGGCGCCCTTCGCGGTGGTCGACATGTTCGACTGAGCCTACCGGCGCAGGCCGGTCTGCACCGACCGGTACAGCACATCCGAGCCGAACTGGCGGTTGTGCGGGTCGAACGAAAAGATGTTGTGCCCACGCGGGACGCGCTGGCCCTCCCATTCGGGCTCGATGAAGAACGACAGAAACTCGGCACCCTGCCGCGCGTGCATGTCGAACACCTGGGTCAGTGCCTGGGGATCCATGGCCTTCAGCGGATGGAATTCCGTGACGCCGTAGCGTGACTGGCCGGACCGGCGCAGCCATTGCGTAAACGACGTTCCGTAGGTCGGCTCGCCGTACAGGCTCACGCCCAGGCGCAGGGAGCCGTGCGGGCGCAGCGAGTCCTGGATGGCGAAACGGGAGGCATCCCAGCTCGGGTTGGTGAACGGAATGATCTGGTGCGTGTAGCGCGGCACATCGGCCAGGCACGACTGGCGCACCTGATCGTCAAAGAAGGCCAGGTAGCGCGTGATCTGCCGCTCCCGGAAGGCGTGCCACAGCGGGACCAGCGGGTTGTAGTAGTACGACGACCGGTCCCGCGGGAAATCAATATGGAACGCGGCATCCGGCGCCGCCGCGGGTGGCGCGGCGGCTGGCAGCGGCCTCTGCGGTTGATCCTGGGGCGTGCTTTGCCGCCGGTCCATGATGGCGATATGACGCGAACCCATGGACACCAGGCGGCCCGGGCGGTCCTCCAGGAAAAGGTCCAGCTGGTGCAGGCCGGCGGGCAGCCTGCGGAAGTCCAGATTCATGCGCCAGCCGGTGTTGGCGTCGCCGAACTCCGGCTTGGCCGCGAGAACGTCCTGGCGGCTGAGCGCCACCGGCGTGCGGCCCATGATCTGACCGTTCAGATAGGCGTGGACACGGGGCGTGTGGCCCACCGGCGAGCCGCGTACATGGGCCCAGCCGGAAATGGGCAGACTGCCGTGGGCATAGGCGTCGATATGCTCGGTGAAGCGCTGCAGAGGCTCGGTGCGTATGTCTTTGGAGGGGGGCTGCACTTCGTCGAAGGAGGCATAGTCGCTGCCCAACAGCCGATTGAGAAGGTCAATGCTGCCGAACTCCCGGGCCAGCTCTGCGCGGAAGCCCTGGACCGAGGCCGCCGAGTAATCCGTGATGCGGTAGGGTGCGTCAAAGCCCATGCCTGCCTGGAAGTTCGGGAACAGGTGGTGCAGTTCTCCCAGCAGTGTCACGCCGCGGATGCGGCTCCTGTCTTGCGGCGTGAGCTGGCAGGTGGCGTCGAGCACGGCCCGTACGGCCTCCACGCGGCGCGCGGTGAGCGTGTTGCGCGTGGTGGAAAGGCTCCAGTTGTAGACATGGGCGTCGTAGTAGGTGTCTTCGCCGAGGGCGCCGTCGGTGGTGTGCGCCATGTTGCCGGGGTCGCGGGCCAGCTCTGCCTCAATGGGGGCGTGCGCCTCGAAATGCGTCGAAAAAAGGTACATGACCACGGGCCGCTGTACGTCGCGGACCGTGTGCACCAGGCGCTTCACCATGGCGTCGTCGATCTGCCAGCCTGCCGGCGTTGGCTTGAACAACTTCAGCAGGGGAATGGGAAGGGTGTAGCCAACCTCGTACCCCTCCGCAAGGCTGGATTGCGGTGCCAGTGCCTGCAACGAGGACTCCACCAGCGCTCCGGCCGATCCCTGGCTGGCGGAGCAGCGCTCGGTCAGCGACGGGGGGGTATCGGAGCCTGCGGGTGGTTGCTCTATGCAGGGCTCCATCACACCGATCATGGGCGCCAGGAACATGCGCTGCGGCGTGCCGGGCAGTGCCGCAGCGCGCTGGAACCACAGGGCGCCGCATACGCCAGCGGCCGTCACGGCACCGGCTACCACGATGATTGCGACGCGGGTGGAGAGATGGCTGGTAGGGACGTGCATGGGGTGTTGAGGTATGGCGGCAGACGGGGCGTGCGCGTGACTGTAAGCCAGTCCAGCGGCCCCAATGGCCGCGGCCGTTCCCTGGTGGCAAGGCGTGTGGCTGGGGTCAGGGTGCGCAGGCTACACTTCATGGCGTTGCCCCATTGCCTTGCGAGCCGATGCCGTCGTGGAGAATGTGGGTCGCTGCAGCCCATTTCATGACGATTCCATCCGTGACCGAGAACACCGCCCCCCTGCTGGCAGAGGCCGCTGCCGCCGTGCGCCCCCGATTGGGTGAGCTGCTTGTCCAGGAGGGCAAGGTCAGCGCCCGCGACATCGAACGGGCCTTGCTGGCGCAGCAGGAGATGGGGGGGCTGCTTGGCCGCGTGCTGATCCGGCTGGGGCTGGTGTCCGAAATCGACGTGGTTTTGGCACTCTCGCGGCAGTTGGGCATTCCCTTCGTGCCTGCGGATGACTTCCCTGAGCTGATGCCCGAGGTAGAGGGGCTGCTGCCGGAATTCCTGCACACCAACAACGTGTTTCCGCTGGCGCTGCGTGATGGCGTGCTGCATGTGGCCATGGCCACACCGCAGGACCCATTCGTTGTCAAGGCGCTGCATCTGTCCACGGGGCGAGAGATCGTTCCGCACCTGGCGCTTGAGAGCGTCATCGAGAAGGCGCTGGCAGAGCCCGTGGAAGAGGCGCAGGATGAGGACGATGACGGCCTCTTCGGTGACGGGGCCGACGGTGGCGACTTTGTTGAACACCTGAAGGATCTGGCGAGCGAGGCGCCCGTCATCCGACTGGTCAACACCATCATCGGCCGCGTCATTGACCTGCGCGCTTCCGACATCCATCTAGAGCCCTTCGACGACGGCCTGCATGTGCGCTACCGGGTCGATGGCGTGATCCATCGCGGTGAGTTGGTGCCGCCGCGGCTGTCGGCAGCCGTGGGCTCGCGTGTGAAGTTGCTGGCGCATCTGGACATTGCCGAACGCCGCTTGCCGCAGGACGGACGCATCAAAACCCGGGTGAAGGGGCGCGAGCTCGATCTGCGTGTCTCTACCGTGCCCACGGTCCATGGCGAAAGTGTGGTGATGCGGGTGCTGGATCGCGCCAGCGTGCGCCTCAACCTCGACACCATGGGGTTTGCCCAGGACACGCTCGCACGTTTCAACGAACTGCTGGCGCGGCCGCATGGAATCTTGCTGGTCACGGGCCCCACGGGCTCGGGCAAGACCACCACGCTGTATGCGGCGCTTTCCAAGATCGATTCGGAAGCGAACAAGATCATCACCGTCGAGGACCCGGTCGAATACCAACTGGAGGGTATCAACCAGATCCAGGTGCATCCGCAGATCAACCTGACGTTCGCCAATGCCCTGCGCTCCATCCTGCGCCAGGACCCGGACATCATCATGATCGGTGAAATGCGCGATGGTGAAACGGCGCAGATCGCCGTTCAGTCGGCGCTGACGGGGCACCTGGTTCTCTCCACGCTGCACACCAACACCGCAGCGGGCGCCGTGATCCGCATGCAGGACATGGGGGTGGAAAGCTATCTGATCACGTCGTCTGTGAATGGCGTGTTGGCGCAGCGGCTGGTGCGCACACTGTGTAGCCATTGCAAGGAACCATACGATCCTGGCCCGCATGTGCGCGAAAGCACGGGCCTGTCGCGTTTCTCCGCCGTGGGTAGCCCCATCTATCGGGCCGTGGGCTGCGAGCAATGCCGCCAAACGGGCTACCGGGGGCGCACCGGCATCCATGAATTGTTCGTGCTTGACGAGCCCATGCGTCGCGCCATCATCGATGGCCGCGACGCCAATGCACTGCATGCGCTCGCGTCGCAAAGTGGAATGCTGAGCCTGCACGAGGATGGCCTGCGCAAGGTTGCGGGGGGTGTTACCTCGTTGGATGAGTTGGCACGGGTGACTCAGGACCAGTCCGATGCCTGATTTTTTTTGGCGGGCCGTGTCCGCGGCAGGCAAACATGCCGAAGGTCATCTGAGTGCTGTGAGTGAGGCGGCGGTACTTAGGCAATTGCGCGAGCAGGGGTTGACGCCACTGGCGATCACCGAGGGCTTGGCTTCTGCCGCGGCCAAGCATGGCAGTGCGCCCGCATCGGGGGCATTGGCTCCTGCCAAAAGTCGAGCCGTCAGGGGGCCAGTCAAGGCGGCCGATGTGCTGGCATTGACGTCTGAACTGTCCATCATGCTCCGTGCCGGATTGGCGTTGGACAATGCGCTGCGTGTGCTCATAGACATGAGCTACAAGCCCAGCGTTGCAGTGATGCTTCAGGGTGTTTTGGATGCGGTCAAAGGCGGCACGCCGCTCAGCCGTGCACTGTCCGCACACAAGGGACTGTTTGGCGACTTCTATATCAACATGGTGCGCTCGGGTGAGGTGAGCGGCCAGATGTCAGCTGTGCTTGAGCGCTTGGTCGAGCATATGGAACGCCAGCGCGCTCTGCGCGACAGTGTGGTTTCTGCGACGATCTATCCGGCCATTCTTCTGGGTGTCGCGGTGTTATCCCTTGTCGCCATGCTTGGTTTCGTTGTGCCTCAGTTTGAAAAACTGTTCACCGACATGGGGGATGCCTTGCCATTGCCGACCCAATGGGTGATGGCGCTGGGACATGGATTCAAGAGCTATGGTGTTGTCATCGCAGTAGCGATGCTCGGCGTTGGGGTATTGTTCCGACGGTGGTTGCAATCCAACGCAGGGAGGCATTGGTGGCAGTCGCGTCTACTGCGGGTCCCTATGGTGGGGCGCTTGGCCCTCAAGTATCAGTTGACGCTGTTTTCTCGCTCGCTAGGAACCTTGCTGGGAAATGGTGTCCCTATGCTGACGGCCTTGCATATTGCGGCTGATACTGTGGACAACACAGTGCTGCACCAAGCACTGTCCAAGATAGCTCCGATAGTCAAAGAAGGCGGCAAGATGGTGCAAGCGATGACTGTAACAGGTGTTTTTGAGCCCCTGGCGGTCAATCTCGTCCGTGTTGGTGAGGAGACGGGGCGCATAGGCCCGATGATGCTTGAGCTTTCGAATATATTGAACCGAGAGGTGGAAACCAGTATCAAACGCCTCCTTACGCTGCTAGAGCCTGCACTCATTCTTGTGCTCGGTGTATTGATTGCAGCCATCATTGTTTCGATCTTGTTGGGCATCCTTTCCGTCAATGATCTCGCCGTTTAATTTTTTTACTCTTATAAGGATTCTGAAGCCATGACTCAATTTGGAGCGTGGCGCCGTGTTGGCGCAGTGAAAGGCAGGGCACCGCGTGGTTTCACATTGATTGAGTTGCTAGTGGTTTTGGCCATCCTGACATTGCTTGCAGGTTTGGTCGGCCCGCGTGTGCTTAATCAACTGGGCGGAGCCAAGTCCAAGACTGCTGCGGTACAGATCGCGGATTTGGACAAAGCCCTGGAGTTGTTCAAGCTTGATGTCGGGCGGTATCCAACCACTGAAGAGGGGTTGGACGCGTTGGTGAAGAAGCCGGGCTCTGCCAACGGCTGGACGGGTCCTTATCTCAAAGGGGGGGTTCCCTCCGATCCGTGGGGCAATCCGTATCGCTACGCGAACCAAGGCGCTAGTGGCGGGATCGAAATACTGTCGCTAGGCTCGGACGGTGCACCTGGTGGAGAGGGTGAAGCTGGGGATGTCCATAATACACAGTAGTCCATCTTGAGTAGAGAGTGCGGGTGAGAGACAGTGTGCGGCGCATACAGGGCTTTACGTTGGTGGAGCTACTGGTGGCTTTTGCCATTCTTGCTCTGGTTGTTGGATTGGCGCCAACGGCTTTCGAGCGAATGCGTGAGGGTGCTCAATATCGAGACGTCGTGCGCACCATGTTTGCCCAATTGCGGACTGCACGTACTGTGGCGGTGACAGATGGACGAGAGGTGCGCTTCGTTGTGGACTTCACTAGTAGGCGCTACGGTGTGGAGGGCAAATCGCTTAAGCCTTTGCCTGATACGGTGCAGTTGCGCGCTACGGTGGCTGACCGGGAACTGGATGCGCGTGGGCAGGCATCCATTCGCTTCTTGCCTTCAGGCGGTGCCACAGGGGGGAGTATCGAGATACTTCGAGCACCAGGTGTTGGTACGCGTCTGCGAGTGGATTGGCTCTCGGGCCGTGTGACTCAAGAGGCCCTGGCTCTATGAGCAGAGCTTCAGGTCAGCGTGGGCTAACCCTGTTGGAGTTGCTGGTGGCATTTGCCATCATGGCGCTGGCATTGGGCATGCTGTACCGAGCCATGGGGGGGAATGCACGCAGTGCAGGTGATATCGATCGCTACCAGCAAGCAGTCGTACTCGCAGAGTCGTTGCTCTCTTTGCGTGATGACGTTCCTGCGCGTGGGTGGAATCAGGCGGGGGAATCGGCAGGGTTTCAATGGAACATTACCTCTGTGCCTTTCGATACAGGAGTCGAAGGGCCTGCCATCCCTCGGCTCCATGAGGTGGGAATTTCCATTACATGGTCTGACGGCTTGCAGGCGCGCAGTCTCGCATTGACCACGCTGCGGCCCGAACGGGCGGCAACTGATTCGAAAGTGCGTAGATGAACCGTCGTATGCCTATGCTTCGGCAGGGATGCGAGATGCGCAGCGCCAAGTTCCGTTCGAGGGGGTTCACCCTTCTGGAGTTGCTGGTCGTCATGGCTCTGCTTTCCTTGCTGATGTTGGCCATGGCATCCGTCATGCGTACTTCGGCGCAGACGGAGTTGCGTGTGGATGCGCGTTTGCAGCGAGTGGACGATTTGCGTGTTGCCGGCGGTTTTCTGCGTTCCGTCATGGAGCGTATTTCTGCGCAGAAAATGGAGGGGATTGCAGCGGTTGGCTCCAGTCCATATTTCTTCAGGGGAGCGCCTGAAGATATGTGGTGGGTTGGTGTGATGCCGGCTCGCTATGGGGCGGGGGGGCGACATCACTTCCGTTTGGGGTTGGCAGGCACTGGGCAGGGCGGACAGGCATTGATGCTCCAATTCATGCCCTGGGCGGATGCTTCCGCGCAGCCAGACTGGGCTTTGGCTGAGAGTGTGACGCTTCTTACCGGAGTTACGGGTATTTCGTTTCAGTATGAGGACAACGCTGAGGAGGTGTCGGCTTGGGGGGCGCCTTGGGTGGTCACAGATCGTTTGCCGGGACGGGTCATGATTTCATTGCAGACAGCTGCCGGGGTATGGCCGCCCCTGATCATTCCCTTGCGTGCTCTGCCCGGTAGCGATCAGCGCTCAAGCGGTTCCACTTTCGGGGGGGGAGGGCGCAGATGACGCCTGTCAGGAGGTTCTTGTCCGCAAGAGCCCATTCACCCGCCTCACTCATCAAGCTAGAGCATCGGGGCGTTGCTTTGATTGCAGTGCTGTGGATCGTGGTTGCTCTCAGCATCAGCGTGACAGGTATGAGCCATGGAGTGCGCGATGAAGCGCGTCTGATGAATGTTGCCCGTCAGGAGGTGCAAGCGCAGGCGTTGGGTGACGCCGCCATTCATATCGTTTTGCAAACCTTGGTCGCAAACGGGAAGCCGCTGGAGCAAATGGAGCAGACAGCCGTTGTTTACCGCGGTGTCTCCATGTCGGTGCAGGCGATGCCGCTGAATGGCTTGATCGATATCAACTCTGCTTCGCCAATGTTGCTGGAGCGACTGCTCACTGTGGCCGGAGGGATGGCGCCGCAGGCGGCGCAAGCTATGGCTCAGGCCATTGTCCAGGCGCGCGAGACGCGTGACGCAAAAGGTGCTCCGCAGCGCTTCGAAGCGGAAGAGGATCTCATGAGGGTGCCAGGGATGGGCTATGACCTCTATGCTAGACTCGCCGCGCTTTTGACAGCAGATGTGCGAGGGGCGGGTAAGGTCAATCCGATGGCTGCGCCAGTAGAGGTGCTCAATGTTTTGGCAGGGGGCAATGCAGGTGTGGCAGCGCGCATCGCCTCAAGTCGATCCGCCAACCGGGTTGGAGTTGATACAGCGGGCCTTGACGGCGCATTGCTGGATTCGTCCATTGTGCGCCGCATCCGCATCACAGCCTATGTGCCCATGGCGGATGGCTCTGTCATCCGTACGTCGCGCAGCGTTGATTTCGGCACGCGGGTCAATGAGGGGCTGCCCTGGCATACATTTCGCGTTGCTTCGGGCGTAGAGCCTGGGCAGCGCTAGAACTTCTGAAACACCATCACATGCCTTCCCTCACTTCCGATGCTCGATTTCTGGGGGTCGATATACGTGCGCTGTGGCTTGAGATACGCAGTGCGTGGTCTGACGCCAACGAGTGGCCCCTGCTGTCTTGGCTAACACCGCCTGCGCTGGTGCGTCTGCTGCAAGCAGATGGGGCGCAATCCATCTGGGTGAATGACATTGAGCCTGTACGCCGCGCTGCTGATTCTGGTATCAGGTTCGCTGCCATTGAGTTGCCCGAGGAACTCGTGTTGCGCAAAACACTGGCTTTGCCGGCCATGGCTGAACTGGACGTATCAAATGCCGCCGCACTTGAAGCTCGGGCAGTCAGCCCGTTCCAAGGGCAGGATTTGGTCTGGGGCTATCGTGCGTCGCGCAAGGCTGCCGGGGGTATCCAGGTTGATATGGCTTTGGCTTCGCGTCGGCAAGTGGCGCAATATCTCCTGGCACAGGCTAGTCGTTTAGATCCGCGGGCAAATCCGGAAGTCTGGGTGCGTCGTGCGGCTGGCTCCCCCATCGTGATACAGGGGTATGGCGAGAATGCCCGCAAGGTGCATGCAGGGCGGATGCGCCGTTGGGGCTATGCGCTGCTGGGCTCTGCGGTGGTCTTGGCCGGCCTGATTGCGAGCACGCCAACCCTGCAATTGCGACTTCAGGCCCAAGAGGCCGTGGCGGCTAATGCCGATGTGATGCGGCGAGTCTCTCCCGTGACACGGGAGCGGGAGCAGTTGATGCAATCTGTTGAAAAGCTGGCGGCCTTGTCCGAGGTGGTTGGCGGGCGAGTGGAGCCTCTGCGTGTCCTGGATCAACTGACGAAAGCACTGCCTGATGAAACTGCGTTGCAGAGCTTCAAGCTGCAGGGACAAAAGCTCACTCTTGTCGGGGTGACGGCCAATGCTGCTGCGCTGATGCAACTGCTGGGTGAGCAGCCAGGAGTCAAAGATGTGAGGGCTCCTTCCGCGGTCACGCGTCTTTCGGGTACAAGCAAGGAGAACTTCGTCATTGAGTTCATGCTCGATCCGAAGGTATATGGTGTTTTTTCAGGGGCTGGGCCAGTCTTGTCGCAAGCAAGCACCGCTGATGTGCCTGATATGTCTCAAGTGGCGCCTGCTGTGCCGCTGGCGGCACCCACGCTTCCTGCTTCTACGCCCACGCAAGCTGCCGCGCCACAGCCAAAGGCGCCGGCTTCGGCGGCGTCTCCGAAATCCTCGTTTGGAGGCGGCCGCTCCTCCTTTGGCGGTGCTCGTGCCGCTTCTCCTGCGAAACCAGCCTCAAGTACTGCCAATTAACAAAGCGTCATGAAAACAACAATTTCGCGCCAGGCAGCTATCGTTGTAGCGACGCTGGTGACCGCTATTGCACTTGTGGTGCTGGGCGGCTGGTATGTACTGCAATACCACTATGGTGTGCAGGAAAGCTTGGATCAACTGGAGCCGCGCTATGCGCGGCTGGTGGGCTTGGAAGCGCAGCAAGCAGAAATCGAAACCCTTAAGGTAAAAGCGGCTGCATTGCGCGAGCAGTATGTCTACCCTGCAGCGCAGGATGCGACCCAGACAGGTAATCAGGCGCAGCAGAAGGTGCGCGACATTCTGGCCGCGGCGGGACTGCAAGTGATCAGCAGCCAAGTCTTGCCTGCCAAGGATGAAAAGGGGTTTGACCGCATACCACTGACGCTGCGGGCCGAGGGCGAGCTTCTGGGGTTGCAAAGCGCCTTGGCCGTGATCAATAGTCAGCAACCCATCATCATCATCAACGATCTCGATGTGCAGGTGCAGGGTGGAATCGCCAACCATACCCCCAAGACTATTCCCAAACTGACCATACAGTTCAACCTGAGCGTGCTGCGGGAACAGGCATGAAGAAATACGCATTGCCTTTCCTGGGGGGGCTCAATGCAGCGTTGGCAGTGTGCTTGGCTTGGCTCTGGGTTGGGCAGGAGGGTCAACTGCGCAATGTGCACTGGCAACCTCCGCAGCCGCAGACTACGGACTTCGCCGCCATCATGCCGCCGCTCCCGGGCGTGACACCCGCCGACACCAGCCAGTTCATCGCGATGTTGGATCGCCCTGTGTTCTCCCTGAGTCGCAGGCCCCCGCCGCCGCCCGCGCCACCAGAAAGTGAACAAAAGCCACCAGAGGACAATCTGAGCACCGCGCAGTTGTCCGGCCTCTATAAAGGAGAGGGGGCAGGCGGTGCAATTATTCAGATTGCCGGTAAGAACCGCCGGATGCAGCTCAAGGATGTGGTTGAGGGGTGGACCCTGCAATCCATTCAGGAGCGCAGTGTGACTTTCATGCGCGCAGGAAAAAGCCGTGAACTCCAGCTGCCGCGGGCTGCTCTGACGACATACTCCGGCATTGGGCCGGGAGGCAGTGCCGCTGGCTCTGTGCAGAACGCGAATGGGAATGCCGGCGTGGACAGACGAGCGCCTCCGGCAGGACGGACCGCAGGGCGATCTGCCATAAATCAATCGCAACCTGATGCGCAACGCGCGCCAAGGCGGGCGTCATTCGCCGGTCGCTAGGCCGTGAGTGAAAGCGCCTTTCTTCAATATCCGAACACCTTCCCCATCGCGGGCAAGAACCATGACTGCATTCCGTTTCGCACTATCCGTGATTGCGCTGGCCGTGTGCCATCTGTCCTTGGCACAGCAGCCAGAGGGGGCGGCCGTGTCAGGGGAGAGTGCCACTGGCGGTGCCGTGGATGCATCCCAGGTAACTACGCCCGACGTCGGTGCGACCAAGGCGCAGACCGCCCAGCCGCGCTATCTCCGCGGCAACGATCAGGTCATCGCGCCTCCGAAGACCGTTCAGCGTCTGGACGGTGCGCCTCTCACTTTCAACTTTGAAGAAGCGCCCGTCGCAGAGGTGGTGCGCACCATTCTGTCGGACATTCTTAAGGCTCCCTACGTCTTGCATCCTCCCATCAGCGGGACGGTCACTCTGGCATCGCGTTCATCCATCCCGCCGGATCAAGCCGTTTTCTTGCTGGAAAGTGCCTTGCAAGCCAACGGACTGGCACTGCTGCGGGACGCGCGGGGCACCTATCACGTCGGGCGGCCGGACATGCTCAAGGGCATAGGCGGGGCCATTCGCCAGGTCGGCCGTACGGGTGATCCGCTGCCCCCGGGTTACGGCGCCATCATTGTTCCCCTTCAATACATTGGCGCTGGGGAAATGGCCAACATCCTGCGGCCCATGGCCTCGCCGGAAGCCATTGTCAGGGTGGACAATGTGCGCAATCTGTTGGTGCTGTCCGGCACGCGCACGCAGGCAGAAGGCTGGCTGGATATCGTCAATACTTTTGACGTAAACCTGCTCAAGGGCATGTCGGTCGGCGTATTCCCGCTCAAGCATGCATCCATCCAAGAGGTGGAAACGGCATTGCGCCTTGTGAGCGGCGGCGGTGCGCCTGCCGTGGCTGCGGCCGGCGGCGCGGTGGCAGCGACAACCGCGCCAGCCGCAGCGCCGGGAGGGGCGGCGGCACCTGGGGCGGGTGGGGCTGGTGCCGCGATGCTGGGCGAGGGTAATCCTCTCTTTGGCGCCCTGCGCATCATGCCCATAGAGCGACTGAACAGCATACTTGTTGTTACCCCGCGCGCGGCCTATCTCGAAGAAGCGCGCCGATGGATAGAGAAGCTCGACCAGCCCAGCGACAATGGTGCAGAGCCGCAGCTGCATATCTACAAGGTGCAAAACGGCAACGCCAGGCATCTGGCGAGCGTGTTGAGCGGCATTTTTGGAGGAACGGGAGCGCCAACTCCGGTGGCCAACAGTGGCGTGGCGCCCGGGCTGACGTCAGGCTCGTTCAACTCCTTTGGTCAGGCGCTGGTGAATTCTGGCTACAACAACTTCAATGCGGGTGGCGGCCTTGCGGGTGGAGGCTTCAACCGCCAGGGCAATGCGTTCGGAGGTGGTTCCTTGGGCGGTGGGGGGCAGGGCTTCGGCTCAGGTATCGGCGGACAGGGGCGGGGGCAGCAGAACCAGGCCGGCCTGCAGGGGCAGGGCGTGGTCGCGACCAATCTGGGGGGGGTGCGCGTCATGGCGGACGAGCTCAACAACTCCATTTTGGTATGGAGCAACCGTGCCGAATTCCAGAAAATCGAAGCCACGCTCAAGCGCCTGGATCTGCCGCCAACGCAGGTTCTGATAGATGCCGCCATCATTGAGGTTACCCTGGACGACAGCCTCAACTACGGATTGCAATGGGCATTCGACGGTGGCGTTGGTGGGGGGTATCAGGGCCTGGGCCAACTCAGCTCGAATGGCAAGCCCGTCGCTGCGCTTACGGGTACCCTGGCAGGCGCCGCGGCGCAGGGGTTTACCTACTCCCTCACCAACTCGGCGAACCAGATACGGCTTGCTCTGAGCGCGTTGGCCACGAAGACCTCGGTCAAGATGATCTCCAATCCGTCGCTCATGGTGCTGGACAACCACACCGCCCAGATGGCGGTGGGCAACCAGGTGCCGGTTCGGACGGCAACCACCAGCTACATCAACAACACGGATGCCACCACCACGACCGTGCAGTACCGCGATACCGGTGTCAACCTGTCTGTGACTCCATCGGTGAATGCAGGCAATCTGGTCACCATGCAAATCGACCAGACCGTGACCGACACGGTGGGGGGGAGCGGGTCAAGCGACACGCAGCCCGTCTTCCTGCAGCGCCAGATCAGCAGCAAGGTGGCGGTACGCACCGGCGAGACCATCGTGCTGGGCGGGCTCATCAAGGACGGGCAGAGCCGGGAAAAGAGTGGCCTGCCCATCTTGCAGGACCTGCCTCTGGTGGGGAACCTGTTCGGCACCAACGGGCGCACGGGGGCTCGGACCGAGTTGCTGGTTGTTATTACCCCGCGCGTGGCCCGTACAGACCCCGAAATCCGGGAGGTCAGCGAAGAGTTGCGTGATCGCCTCAAGGGGTTGCAGGCATTCGACCTCAAGGCGCAGCGTGGCGTTGGGGCCACGGCAGCGCAGGAATCTGCGGCAACCATGCAACCTTTGCAGGCGCAGTGAACCATAAGGTCGTTGATTTCAACAAGGAGAAAGCAGACGTGAAGCTACCAATCCATTCGCCGCGGCCCTTGGGGCGCCTGCTGGCGGTCGCGGGCCTTGCAGTCGTGATGGCCGGCTGTGCCTCACTGGGCATGGGAACGCCGGAAGATATCGTCCATAAGCGGTCCAATGACTACTGGAAGGCACGCATGGAGGCCAACTACAAGAAGGCGTACGACATGTCCACGCCCTCTTATCGCAGCCTGAAGTCCGTCGATCAGTTCCGCCTGCAGTATGGCGCGGGTGCCGCCATCAAGGGCGCGGAAACAACGCAGGTCAAGTGCCAGGCGGAAAAGTGCACAGCCAGGGTCAAAATCAGTGCGGCCCCCGCATTGGCGGCCATGAACCTGGGTACCATCGACACCTATATCGACGAGATTTGGCTGCTCGAGGACGGCCAATGGTGGCACTATCAGAGTCCGTGACCATGATGGTTCCGCACCACTCATCCGGGGAGGGAGCAGCCTAGGCCGGTCAATAGCCCATCAGTGTTGCATTTCATCAACAGAGGGATTTTTTACAGCCTCTCTGCTGGACGAGTCCTCAAGGCGCTGTGCTACCATCAACCAGCGTAATCAATCGTGGTAGTTGCGCTTACCAACTTTTCAACTGGAGTTTTTTGTATGAAAAAGAATGTTCTGGCCCTGAGCATTGCTGCCATGATTGGTGGCCTGGGCTTCGCTGGCGCCGCATCGGCTGCGGTGCTGTCCGGCACTGCCGGTGGTCCCCTGGTCGTTAGCGACGGTACGCCTGCCAACAACCGTCTGACCGGCGCGAATGCTGACGGCCTGGAGTTCGCAGAAGGCGGCGTGGGCCACATGCTGCTGGTGCCTTACTACAGTGCACAGAACGGTAACATGACCGTGCTGCACGTGGTGAACACCGACACCAAGAACGGCAAGGCCATCAAGGTGCGCTTCCGCGGTGCTTCCAACTCTGACGATGTGCTGGACTTCCAGGTCTTCCTGTCGCCCCAAGACGTGTGGACGGCTGCTGTGTCGCAAGGCGCTGACGGCGTGGCCCAGATCGTGACGGCCGACAACACCTGCACGGTGCCCCGCCTGAACCCCGGCCAGCCCCAGTCCTTCGTGACGACGCGCGTGAACCCCAACAGCGACAAGGCCGAGCAGACCCGCGAAGGCTATGTGGAAATCTTCAACATCGCCGACATCTCCGGCGAGAAGATTTGGGGCTCCAAGGCTAACCAGTTCTCCGAACTCTACACGCTGACCAAGCACAAGAACGGCGTGGCGCCTTGCTCTGACGGTGGCACCAACTGGTCTGCCCTGGAGCAGATCGCCATTGAAGACCATGACGAACAGTCCGCTGTGGCTGTCGGCTTCGACACTCCCACGGGCGGTTTGGCCGGTGACTGGTACATCATCAATGTGCCCCAGACCACCACCTTCTCCGGCGGTGCTACGGCTGTGCGCGCAACGACGACGGCTGTTGGTGCAACCGTGGCTCGCGGTAACTTCGTGCACTTCCCGCAGGATGACGGCGCGGTTGCAGGCATCGACAACTTCACTGCTGACCCGCTGTTCCGTAGCACCAATGTGCTGGATGTGAAGGGTGTGACGGCTGCCACGATCGTTCCGGCCCTGGATGCTGGCAACTATGACCTGCCCGACCTGTCTACGCCTTACCTGGCTCTGACGGCTCCTATCGCTGCTACCGATCCTCTGGACCAGGCCGTGGCCCTGACGAACGCCCTGGCTGTGCAATCGGTGAGCAACCAGTACACGCTGGACGAGCCCATCCAGGCCAAGACCGACTGGGTGTTCTCCATGCCTACGCGCCGCTACAGCGTGGCTGCCAACTACGCCATCCTGGCCGATGCTAGCAACACCAAGGGTTATGGTCACGACGAATACCGTCTGTTCTCCGACCTGTCGGCAGCTACGGTGGCTACGGAGTGGCAAGCTACTTGGTTCCGTCCTGCAACGGGTGCAGACGTCGCTACCAACACCGGTCCTCTGGTTGGTGTGACCAACACTTCGGTGGACGAGAACGGCAACATCTGCGTGACCGTGGACAACCAGAAGTTCTACGACCGCGAAGAGAGCGAATACACGGTGACCAACGGTTCCGTGTTCTCGCCCGCCAAGCCCGGCCAAGCCGCCAAGTTCTCGCTGTGCGGTGAAGTCAGCGTGCTGGCATTCAAGGACGCAGGTGCTTCCGTGCTGGGCGCCAGCGAGCGTATCGCTCGCCAGACGGCCGCTGCCTCCATCCTGTACAAGAACGGCTGGGGTGTGGTGACCACGGGCAACAAGGCTAAGACGACGCCGGCTACTGCAGCCACGGCTACGCCTGGCCTGCCGCTGCTCGGCGCTTCGTTCATCAAGCTGACGAACAGCGCTGTGAGCCAAGGCATGTCCGGCACGTACGGCATCACCTGGCCGCACCGCTTCACGAAGTAATTCGTGGGCACTTAATCGCAGCCATGCGATCCAAAAAAGGCGGGGGGCGACCCCCGCCTTTTTTTATATCTGTTGACTACCGTTGAAGCTCACAACCATGAAACGTGTTCTTGCCCCCTTGTGCCTGGCCCTGGCTGCCGCATTGCCACTGCATGCCGAAGAGCAGGCCCTGATCCAGAGCCCCAGTGTCGCGATCACGCCAATCGACATTCAGGCCGATTCGCTGCGCATGCCGTTGGAAATGCGGGGGCTGGTGCTTTCCAAGCCGCAGTCCGTCAAGCAGATTGCCTCCAACCTGTTCGTGCGCCGGGCCATGGCCGATCAGGCGCAGGCCCAGGGGCTGGACCAAGACCCAGCCACGGCGGCGGCACTGCGCATTGCGCGCGACAAGGTACTGTCGGATGCCTTTCTGGCCAAGCTGGACCGGGCCAACGCCCCCACGGATGAGGCCGCCGAAGCCATGGCGCGCAGCATGTACAAGGCCAAGCCCGAGCGTTTCCAGTCGCCCGAAGAGGTGCATGCGCGCCACATCCTGATTGCGGGTGACGATGCGGCTGCACGCGCGCAGGCCGAAAAGCTGGTGGACGATATCAAGAAGGGTGCTGACTTCGCCGCCCTGGCCCAGGAGCGCTCGGCCGACAAGGGCAGCGCCGCCAAGGGCGGGGATCTGGGCTTTTTCGCCCGTGGCCGCATGGTGCCGGAGTTTGAGACAGCTGCGTTCGCACTGCAGCAGCCCGGTCAGCTGAGTGATGTGGTGCAGTCCAAGTTCGGCTACCACATCATCCAGTTGCAGGCGCGCCGCCCCGCCGGTCAGCGTCCGTTTGAAGAGGTGCGCGACCAGCTCGTGCAAGAGGTGAAAGATACGGCCATGCAGCAGGGCCGTGTGAACGAGGCGCAGAAACTGCAGGCCCAGACCCAGGTGAACGACGAGGCGATCAAGGCGCTGGCGGCGACCTACGAGGCGCAGCCCAAGCCGGCCACGGCAGGCAAGCTGGCGGCTCCAGCGACCGGCAAGTAAGACGCTGTCAGGAGCGCGCTAGCAGCCCTGAATGAAAGATACGCGGAGTTGCCACGGGCGTGGTAACTTCGCGGACCTTTTTTGTTGCGGCAACGCCTGGATGGAATGCTGACTTATCTTTGGAGTGACGCGCGTGCCGTATGGCGCGCGCGAGGGCTGGTGCGCGTACTCACGCGTCGTGAAGTGGCGGCGCGGCACGCTGGCACGGCTGTCGGTATTCTGTGGCTCTATCTGCAGCCTTTGTTGACGGTGGCAGCCTATTACCTAGTGTTCGACATTGTGTTTGCCATGCGTCTTGCAGAGGGTGCCCCCGCGCGCGCGGTGGGCACATTTCTCATTGTGGGCGCCCTGCCGTGGATGGCATTTTGCGATGCGGTCTCGCGCGGCATGAACAGCCTGATAGAGGCGGGCGGCTTGCTGCAGAAGAATCCCCTGCCGCCGATTCTGTTCACAACGCGCTCGGTGTTGGCCAGTGCGGTGATCTTCGGGCCCCTGATGCTGGCATTGGCCGCCGCCTATGCACCGGTGCACGGCTTGGGACTGCCGCTGGCGGCGTTTGTGCCCTTGTTGGCACTGCAGCTGCTGTTGAGCTGGCTGCTGGGCTATCTGCTGGCCATTTTGGCGGCAGCGCTGCGCGACACGGTGCAAATGGTGGGTTTTTTACTGTCGGTGGGTATTTACCTGTCGCCCATTCTCTTTCCGTTGAATCTGTTTCCGGAGGGCTGGCGCTGGGTGCTGTGGCTCAATCCTATGACGGCGCTGGTACAGGGGTATCAGCAGGTGCTGTTGCTGGGGGCGTGGCCGCCTGCCAGCGTGTGGTGGGTGGGCCTGGCCTGGGTGGGCGCAATTGCCTTGGTATTGAATGTGCTGGTGGCGCGCAGCCGTGATCAGTTGGTGGATTGGCTATGACGGACGGAACCGCTTCCGTGGCAACGGCCAATGAGGCCGCGAGAGCAGTACTGCGGGTGGAGCACGTCTGCAAGGAGTACAAGCTGTACCCGTCGGCGCGTGCGCGGCTGAAGGCTTTGCTGACGGGCAAGGCGACGCACCGCAGCCATTGGGCGTTGCGCGATGTGTCGTTCGAGCTGCACCGGGGGCAGTGCATCGGGGTGGTGGGTGACAACGGTGCTGGCAAGAGTTCGCTGCTGAAGTTGTTGGCGGGTACCTTGCAGCCCTCGTCTGGCGTTGTGCACCGTGTGGGGCGGGTGACTGCCATTTTGGAGCTGGGGGCAGGATTCCATCCGGACTTCAGCGGACGCGACAACCTGTACTTCGGGGGCAGCCTGATCGGCATCGATCGCGCGGAGATGGCGCGGCTGGAGCCGGAGATCGTCGAGTTTTGCGAACTGGGCGAGGCGCTGGACCGTCCGGTGAAGACCTATTCGTCTGGCATGACGGTGCGGTTGGCATTTGCGCTGGTGACGGCGGTGCAGCCCGACGTGCTCATCATCGATGAGGCGTTGGCCGTGGGAGACCAGCATTTCCAGAAGAAATGCGTAGAGCGCATCATGGCGTTCCGCAACAATGGCTGCACCATACTTTTTTGTTCGCACAGCCCCTACCATGTCCGCCATTTGTGCGATGCAGCACTGTGGCTGCGCAATGGCGAGGTGGCGCAGTTTGGGCCGACCGAGCCGGTGTTGGCGGCCTACGACCTGCATACGCGCCAGCGCCAGGCGTTGGCCGACGGTGACGGAGTAGAGCCTGTGCCCTTTGCACGGCCCGACGCCGCGACTGTGGCTGCGCAGCCAGATGAAGCACCGCCACCTGCAGCACCTGTGGCGGCTGTGGACCAGGGAGCCGCGTGCATCTTGTCGGTGGACGTGCAGAACCTGGGCCAACCCGAGGGCGGCCAGCCTCCCCTGCTGCAGGGCAACGATCTGGTGGTGGTCATCACGGCCCGTGGACGCGGCGAGGAGCGCCCGCATATTGGCTTCATGATCGAGCAGTCCAAGGGGGTGGGCATCACGTCACTGGCCACCCATGAGGATGGCGCGTTTCCTCAGCGGCAGCCCGATGGAAGCTGGCGGTCGGTATTGACGTTTCCCGACTTGCCGCTGCACAGCGGTGACTATGTGATCAGCGCGTTCCTATTCGATGCGACGGGCTTGGCGGTGTACGACGAGTGGTTTCAGTTCCTGCATTTCCGCTTTGTCTTCCCCAAGCCGTTGCCGGGGCTGGTGCGCTTGCCCCACCATTGGAGCTGAGGGGAGTGAGCGGCGGCGCGACGGCGAGGCCTTGTACGGCGATGGTGGCGGCGCGCGGCGTGGGGGTGGACCGGCGGCTCAGCCTGTTGAAGGTCCTGGCGTCGCTCGCGGTGATTGTCGTGCACACGGCTGTCTGGCGGGCATCCCAGGTGGATGTGCACAGTCTGGGTTGGTGGATGGCCAACGTCGGCGATGCCGCGGGGCGGTTCGGCAGCGCGATGTTCGCCATGGTGGCTGGGGCGGTGCTGTTGGGGCGCTCTTCTGAGCAGGCGCCATGCCGTTTCGTGGGCCAGCGTTTGGGGCGGCTGTTGCCGGCCGTGATTTTCTGGTCGGCGTTCTATTTCGCGTGGCGCCAATGGATGTGGGGCGGTGTTACTGCGGGAGTGATTGCGCGGGATTTGCTGCTGGGCAGCCCGTGGTACCACTTGTGGTTTTTGTTCATGATGCTCGGGCTGTACTGCATATTGCCCGCCGTGCGTTTTGCGGTGCTGGGGGTGGGCGAAGGGGCTGGCTGGCGGTATGTGGTCGTGGTGGCCGCAGTGCTGACCTGGTGCGCTTCCGCTGCGCAGACATTGCAGGGCCTGTCACATGCCAGTTTCCTGGGGCTGGTGCCTTTCTTCGTGGTGTATCTGCTGGCCGGGTACTACTTTCTGCGCAAGGCCGTGCGGGTGCCGACGGGGGGGCTGGTGGGGATGGCGGTGCTGGCCGTCGTCTGCATGGCGATGGGTGTGGCGTGGTCCTATCCGTGGCTGAAGGATTGGGCGTTTGTGCTGTTCTACAGCAATCGCAGTCCGTTCGCCATGGCGCTGACGTTCAGCCTGTTCTTGCTGGTGATGCGCATTCCTTGTGAGAGGCTTCCTGCCTGGGTGGACCGCCTGGGGGCATCCACTCTGGGGGTGTATGCCGTTCACCCGTTCTGGATAGACATGCTGGCACGCTGGGGGTATGGGTTGAGCGACGCTGGCTCATGGTGGGTGGGGCACACTGTCTTGGTATATGCGTTGTCGGTTGCGACATCGTTGTGCCTGTTTCATCTGCCGGGTGTGCGCAGGCTGGTGAGTTGATGTGTTGTGCGCCTTGCTACGGCGGGCGCGGTTGCTGTTTTTTCCTATGACGACTGATATCTCTGTTGGCGGTGAGACTGGCTCAAGCGCCGGTCAAAGGCTTTTGCTGGAAGCCAAGCAATTGCTCGAGGGTGGTGACCGCGCCGGCGCGGCGCAGGTGCTGGCGCGTGCACGGGATGAGCGGGATGTTCTGCTGCAGGCGCATGCCATCATCGAGCGGGAGGGACTTGTGGGGTCCTTCTCCAACATGACGGGACTGGATTGCAGCATTTCGCCCAACGACGATATTTTTGGCTTCTTCGCTGGGCATCCCTCCAGCGTGAATCCGCTGCGTGACTATTTTGCAGACGGGTGGCGCACTCTCAGTGAACTGATGCTGTTGCTGGAGGCGGTGGACCAGCCCTTGCTCCAGACGCAGAACATGCTGGAGTTCGCCAGCGGGCACGGCCGCTTCACCCGGCATCTGGTCAAGGCCATGGGGGCGCAGCGCATCACGGTGTCGGATGTGGTGCCGGACGCCGTGGCTTTCGCGCGCGAGACGTTCGGCGTGCAGGGCTTTTTGTCCGCCAGCCTTCCCGAGGCGGTGCAGTGGCCGCGCCAATACGATCTGGTTTTCGTGCTGTCGCTGTTCAGCCACTTGCCGCGCAGTACCTGGTCGCGTTGGCTGCAGGTGCTGCGCAATGCGGTGGCCCCCGGGGGCTTGCTGGTGTTCAGCACCCATGGGGAGAAGGCCGCCCGCTTTGACAGCGTGGCGCTGGATGGGGAGGGCTTTTTCTTCGCTCCGTCCAGCGAGTCCAAGGCCATCGATGCGCAGGAGTACGGAACGGCCTTCACGTCGGAGGCTTTCGTGCTGGGCCGCATTGCCGAGACATGGGGGCCGGACGCTCTGGTGCACCGGTCGCTCGTGCATTTCTGGAACCATCAGGACGCTTATGTGCTGCGCAGGCTTTGAATGGACGCGTATGCGGGCAGGCCTGACAGGGAGGGTATCTTGACGAACTGGTGGAATCGTTGGCAGGAACGCCTGTGGGGCCAGGCTCCCTGGGACGCGGGGAGGATCACCGATGAGTGGTTTCGCGCCCATTTCGAGTATGCCGCCGATGTCGTGAACCATTGGATGGGCGACGTGCTGGACTGGCCCCGGGCGCGTTTGCTCAACTTCGGCTGTGGCGACGGAATCACCGACCTGGCCCTGGTGCTGCGGCGGGGTGCGACGGCCATCCACGGCGTGGATATCCGCCAGGAATATGCCAAGCTGCCGCGCATCGCGCGCGAGCAGCTGGGCATGTCGCGGGTGCCGGCGGCGCTGACTTTCGAGACCATCCGCCCGGGCGCCCCTCTGGCGGGGCGCCATGCAGGGGTGGACGGCATCATGAGCTGGTCCACTTTCGAGCATGTGCAGCGCGAGCAGCTGACGCCGATCCTGCGGGATCTGCACGCCTGCCTGCGGCCGGGAGGCTATTTCTTCATTCAGATCGAGCCGCTGTTCTATTCGCCCTACGGTTCCCACCTGCGCCGCTATGACGATGTACCCTGGCACCACCTCACGGCGTCCGAGGACGAGCTGTGGAAGATCATCGAGGCGCACGAGGGGCCTATCGATGCCGCAGAGGTGGACTTCGGGTTCGCGGATTTTGGCGTGGAGGGCTACAAGCGCTTCGTGTTCAAGGAATACCAGGCCTTGAATCGCCTGACGGCGGACGAGCTGGTGGACTACGCCACCGGCGTGGGCTTCCGGGTGGTTCGCCAGGAGCGCCGGCATGTGGACATGGAAATTCCGCCCGCGCTACGCGGACAGTACCCCGATGACTGGTTGCTCAACAACGAGGTCTTTCTGCTGTTGAGTAAGTAAGTTTCGCTATTAATTAAATAGCTGCTTGCGCTTTCTGGGTAAGGAATTCGAGCTGGTTTGTTCGTTAATCCCTTGCTCCATAAGCGCATGCAGCTATATTTTTGATGGCGACCGCAGTCAGGCGATGAGCCTGCTCTTCACCTTGCGTTGCCAATGCGCGGGGATGCGCCGAGCCACGCTGCGCAGGACCGGCAGGCTGCGCAGATAGACCAGTGCGCTGAACAATCGGGAGCGTGCCGCCGCCGTGGGCGTGGGGGTCGGCAGATAGCGCAGGAGCTGTGCGTGGTCCAGGCCGGCGCCCTCCGCGCGGCGCGGGGGCAGGTCCGTCACATAATCGCTGCGGTAGCCCCAGGCGTCCGGCTGGCTTTGTACGGGATCTACTGTCTGCACCGCCGGCAGCGCGGGGGGGATGGCCTGTGCGAAATGTTCGGTGCGGAGGGTGGTGAAAAACTCCACCCACTGTTTGGTGTCCAGGTTCCAGTCGCATACCCAGCTCCAGGGGCGCGTGGCCACCCGCTCGGCGAAGGCTCCGATGTCGGGCACGGCCACGGGCAGGCCGGCCTGGAGGGCGGCGCTGAGTGTGTAGCTGTAGGTCTCGGGCCACTGCGCGGGGAACCAGACGATGTCGGGCTGTAGCCAGGCCAGCAGCCTGGGAAGGTCTTCCTCCGTGTAGGCGCCATGTACGGTGAGGTGGGCCTTGGGCTGCGTCTGCAGTTGCCGATAGGCGTAGCCCAGCAGGTGGAATTCCACGGGAGCTTGCCGTTTAGCGGCCTCACGGGCCACGGCCTCCAGGACATCGGCGCCCTTGATGACGCTGAGGGCGCCGATCACCACGACCTTGAGGGCCTGCGTTGCGGGCAGCGGCCGCGGCTGCGGCGCCGGGAGGTCGGTATCGGGCGCCACGTCCGTATGTGGTACGGCCAGTACCTTGGCCGCCGGCACCAGGCCGGCAATGCGGCGTGCGGTGTCGTGGCTGGGGGCGAACACATGGCGGGCGCCGTTGAGCAGCAGGGCGTTGGCGCTGCGCCACTGGGCGACGCTGCCCCCCATGGGGGATGCCATGTCGGGCGTGCAGCAGTTGCATTGGCCGGGCGCGGCATCGCCCGTAAACCGCTCCTCGTCCCCGGTGAGGGTGATATGGGTGCAGTAGCTGTAGAAGTCGTGCGCGGTGAAGTCGTAGGGCACGTCCAGCAGGGCGGGCAGGTCGCGCACCTGCTGGCCATGGCCCAGGAGATGGTGGTAATGCACATGGCACACGCCAAGACTGCGCAGCACGCCGAGCAGCTCGTCGAACTGGTCGTCGAGGCGGAAGCAGAGCTCGAAGCCTTCGCGCTCGGAGGCCATGCGCAGCGCCACGCTGTGGCCGGGGGCGGGTGTCAGGGTGAGGAACTGCGCGTGAGCGGCCAGATGCGTGGACAACTCGCGCACATGGCGCACCGTGCCACCGGCGCGGTCGTGCAGCACGGCCAGCACTACGGGCAGATGGCCGTCCAGGATGCGCGCCACGTCCAGCGCCAGCCGGTAGGGGCGGGCCGGGTCGGCCTGCACGAAGGCATGGACGTCGCGGGCGTAGTTCGGGTGCAGGCGCGCCAGGGTCTCCATGGCGGCGCGCTCGCGCGGGCTCTTGCTGTCGCCAAAGCTCACCCCGCCGGTGTGCAGCACGAAGGTGTCGAGCAGGTGCAGGTTGCGCCAGCCGGCATGGACCGCGCGTTGGCAGAAGTCGTTTTCTTCGCCATAGCCCTTGCCGAAATGCTCGGTGTCGAACAGCCCGAGGGCGTGCAGGCTGTCGCGGCGGATGTACATGCAAAAGCCCACGCCGGTGGGTACGTCCACCACGACACCAGGGTTGGTGCGGGCGCACAGCGCGTCCAGCCGCGCGGTGTCGTAGCCCGGTGGCAGGGGGTTGTCTTCGCAAAAGCGCGGGTAGCTGCAGATGGTGGCGTTGGTGGACAGGGGGGTGACGCTGGCAATGCGTGCGTCGCCGTAGGCGGCGGCGCGGATGCGGTCCAGCCAGTCGTTGGCGACCTCGGTGTCGCTGTTGAGCAGCAGCACGTCGTTGCTGTCCGACAGTGCCATGCCGCGGTTGACGGTGCCAACGAAGCCCAGGTTCTCGCTGTTTTCCAGCAAGGTGATGCGCGCGTCCTGTGCCGCACGTTCGCGCAGCCATTGCGTCACCTCGGGTTCGGGGCTGCAGTCGTTGATGACGATGAGCCGGTAGGCCGCGCGCAGGGGCGAGGCGAGCACGGAGTCGATGCACAGCTGGGTATCTGCCAGGCCGCGGTAGACGGGCACGATCACATCCACGGGGTGGGGCGTGGGAGGCAGGGGGTGTTGGCTGGGCAGGGCGGCAGCTGGGGAAGGGGCGGCCGTGCGCCCCAGAAGCTGGTTCAGTCCCCGTTTGGCGGAGGCAAGCGGGCGGGTGGCGCGGTACACGAGCGAGTTTTCCAGGGTTTTGAATTGGGCCACCAGTGCGCCATGTTCGGCTTGCAGGCGCGAGAAGTCATTTTGCAGGCGAGCGAGGTCGTAGTGTTGGCGTGCGGCGTTGCGCTGAAGCCGGGAGGACTCCTCGCGCAGTTCGGACCGTTGCGCCATGAGCAGATCGTTCGTCTCGTGCAGGCGCGCATTGGCGCCATGGGCGACTGCGAGGGCGTCGCGAGTTTCGCTCAGCTGGCTCTCGAGGTGGCCCATCTCACCCTTCAGGCGGTCTTGCGCGGCGTGCGCCAGTCGCTGGGTTTGGTCGATCTGGTCCTGCAATGGCCGCACCGTGGCAGAGAGGGCCAGGTAGTCCGCAGACATGGGCCAGCCGACTTCCACTTCAAGGGAGCCTCCGGCGGTCGTGGCGTCCGCCACGGTCTGGGGATCGACAGGCAGCTGGAACCATGGGTCGTCGCCGGTGAGCAGCAGAAGCGACGCGGGGGCGGCGGGGGCCAGCGGTGACTGCCATTCCATCTGGCGATGGAGTGCTTCGCTTAGAAGCTCGCCGGTTGCGCTGGATGCATCCCAGCGCCAGCGCTCCACACCTTGGTCGTCGCGCAGGCTGATGGCGTAGAGATGCAGGAAACCGGGACGGTCTGCGGGGTCGAGCCGCAGATGGGTCGTGGGTGCTTCTGCCGCGGCAATGGGAAAGCGCAATGTCTGGCGCTCCTGACCAATGATGCCGCGGGCGGTGAGTTTGCGGTCTTCTGCGTAGCTGCCGCCCTGGCCCAGATAAAGCTGGGCTGTGAAAAGCGCCTGGGCTTCGGCGGTTGGGGGCGTGTCCAGTTGTTCTGGGGCTGCCATGTCCACCGGGTGGGCTGCCCCAACGAACTGGTAGGTAAGTGCATCGGGCGCCGCCAGCAGGTAGCGGGCAACGGAGGGGGGCAACTGGTCGAATTGGGTCTTGAATTCCGATTCGGGCATCTCCCGGTGGATAGTGTCCAGCGAGTCCACGGCCCAGCGCTGTTCTCCCATGAAGCGAGCCAGCGAACGGCGGGTGAAAAAGCGCAGGTGGGTGCGGTCCAGCAGGCCTTCTTCGCGGTAACGAAACTCGCCCTGCAGCAGTTCGGCCACCAAGCCGGCGTAGCCCGCATTGGGGACCGATATCAATAGCCGACCCGAGGGCTTGAGCAGGTCTCGGCAGGCAGCGAGAACACGCTCGGGGGCGCGCAGATGCTCCAGCACGTCGGCGCACACTATGTAATCGTAGTGCTGCGCAGTAAATGTTGTAAGCAAATCGCATGCTTCCAAGTCTGCAACCACAACGTGACGGTAGTGGGGGCGCGCCAGCGCGGCCTCCGCCTCGCTCCAGGTCAGGCCGTCGCAGGTGCAGCGGTGGGTTTCCCGCAGATACTGCCCCAGGGCGCCGCTGCCGCAGCCCAGGTCCAGCACCGTGGCGCCTTCATGCACCAGGCTGGCCAGTACGGAGAGGGAGGTGCGTTCATTGGGACGAATGCTGCGCAGGTAGACGTGCAGATCCTCGATGTTTTGTGTCATCGCTGGATTATCGCAACGCTGGTCGGCCTGCCCCGCACCCCGATAATCGGGTGCCATGCCCCGCCAACCAGGTTTCCATGATCGTTTTCGCCCACCTGCTGAATGACCGTTCCGGCAGCCCGCGGGTGTTGGGGGGCGTGATGGCAGCCCTCGCGGAGCGTGAGCCCCGCCAGGTGCTGTACCTGGGGAGTGGTGGTGATGGCTTCCTGGGGGAGTCTGTACCGCAGGCGCGGCGCTATGCATACCGGCGGGGGCGCAACCGCTGGGCAACATTGTGGCGCTGGCTGACCAGCCAGACCGATTTGCTGTGCCAGCTGTGCCGGGCTCGGGACATCGAGCGGGATGCGGTGCTGTATGTGAATACGCTGCTGCCGTTCGCTGCCGCTCTGTATGGCAGGCTGAGCGGGCGGCGCGTGGTCTGGCATGTGCATGAGGCTTCGCTGCAGCCGCGGTTGCTGCAGTGGCTGTTGCTGGCGGTGGCACGATGGGCGGCGGATACGGTGATCTGCGTGTCGGAGTTCCAGCGACAGGCTCTGGGCGTGCCGGAGGCTCGCGTGGTGCACAACGCGGTGGACGAGGTGCTGTTCGCCAAGGGCATGCACAGCGCGTATACACCCAGGCGCGACGGCGTGTTTCGGGTCTGCATGCTGTGCTCCCTGCGAGATTACAAAGGCGTGCCCGAGTTCCTACAGCTGGCGCGGGCCTTTGCGGGCGACAGCCGGCTGCACTTTGTGTTGGCGGCCAGCGATGATGCCGCAGCCGTGAGCGCCTACCTGCAAGGGCGTGACGTGCCGGGCAATCTGCAGATCGTGCCGGGCGCTGCGGATGTGTCCGCCATCTATGCCCGTGCGGGGCTGGTGGTGAACCTGTCGCGTGTGGACGTATGTCAGGAAACCTTTGGCTTGACGCTGCTGGAGGCCATGAGCTTCGGCGTTCCCGTGATTGCCCCGCCGGTGGGAGGGCCTGCCGAATTGGTGGAGGACGGGGCGCAGGGCTATCTGGTGGACTCGCGCGATGCTGAGGCCTTGCGGGCTGCCGTGGCGCAGTTGGCGGGCGATGCAGCGCTATGCATGCGGCTTTCGGCTGCCTGCCGGAGCAGGGCGCGGGAATTGTCCCCGGAAACCTTCCAGGCAGCCATCCGTGCGGCGGTACTCGGAGGGCAAGCGTGACGCGCACGGTGGCGGTTGTGGGGTGCGCCGGTGTGCCGGCGGCCTATGGCGGGTTTGAGACGCTGGCGGAGAACCTGGCCGTGCATCGGGAACGGCAGGGCCTGGAGGTGGTGCTGACGATCTTTTGCAGCGGACCCGTGCCACCGGAGAGCGCGCGGCGTTTTCATGGCGCACGTTTGCGTCATCTGCCGCTGTCTGCCAACGGGGTGTCGAGCATTGCCTACGATGCGTGGTCGCTGTGGCTGGCATGGCGGGAGCGGGCGGATGCCGTGCTGCTGCTGGGTGTTTCGGGTGCCGTGGCCCTGCCTCTGCTACGCTGCTTGGGCCATACCAAGGTGGTGACCAACATCGATGGGATAGAGTGGCGCAGGGCCAAATGGGGGCGCCTGGCCGGGATCTTCCTGCGCCTGTCAGAGTGGCTGGCCGTGCGCTGTTCGCATGTGGTGGTCGCGGACAACGAAGGCGTGGCAGAGCATGTTGCGCGCAGCTACGGCCGGCCCTGCACGGTGATCGCCTATGGGGGCGACCACGCGGTGCAATCCCCGCGCCGCCCCTGGCGCACGGTGCTGCCGTCCCGCTATGCGCTGGCCTTGTGCCGCATCGAGCCGGAGAACAACGTCGAGATGATTCTCGAGGCGTTCGCGCGCCACCCGGTGCTGCCCCTGGTCTTCGTGGGCAACTGGGACGCCAGCGCCTTTGGCCGGGAGATGCGCAAGCGCTATGGCGGGTACGGCCACATCACGCTGGCCGATCCCGAATACGACCCGGGGGCCCTCCGGACGCTGCGGGAGGGCGCCAGCCTGTATGTCCATGGCCACTCTGCTGGGGGGACCAATCCCTCGCTGGTGGAAATGATGCACTTCGGCGTGCCGGTGGCGGCCTATGACTGTCTCTTCAACCGCTACACCACGCAGGGACAGGCTTGGTATTTTGCGGATGCGCACGGGCTGGCGGCGGCGGTCGACGGTCTGGGGGGCGAGCAGGCCGAGGCGGTGGGCGATCGCATGCGCACGTTGGCGCGGAGTCACTACACCTGGGAGCGGGTCGGTGCGGAGTATTTCCGAGTGCTGGGGGTGTAAACCTGTGTTTTTTTGCATTGTGATACCCGCCTGCGACGAAGCGGCACTTAACATCGGCGTCTCATGATTTGGTTGTCTCTCGTCAGTTTCATCGTCACCGTGGTCGTTGCGGCGGCCACTATCCGGTGGCTGGGGGGGCGCACCGTTGAATACGGCGATGCCATGCCGCAGCGTTTCCACGTGGGCGAGGTGCCGCGTTTGGGCGGGTTGGCCTTGCTGGTCGGCATGGTGGTCAGTTGGCTGCTGGGCATTTGGCAGACGCGGGCAGGCGATCCGGGTTCGCTGCGCCTGGGGCTCTGGGGAATTTCCTGGATAGCGGTGCTGCTGCCCGCCGCCTTAGGGGGCATCGCCGAGGACATGACGCAGCGGCTGTCGGTGCGCTACCGGTTGCTGCTCACGCTGATTTCCGGCGGTCTGGCGGTGTGGCTGTTGGAGCTGAACGTGACGCGCTTGGGCCTGCCGTGGCTGGACGCCCTGCTGCTGCAGGTGCCCTGGCTGGGGGTGGGTATCGTGCTGCTGGCCATTGCGGGGCTGCCGCACGCCTTCAACATCATCGACGGCTACAACGGCCTGGCGGGCATGGTGGCCCTGATCATCTGCCTGGCTCTTGCCCATGTGTGTCTGCAGGTGGGGGACCGCGCGCTGGCCTCGCTGCTTGTGTGTCTGGCAGCGGCCACCGTCGGATTCCTGGTGTGGAACTACCCACGCGGTATGCTGTTCGCCGGGGATAGCGGGGCCTACATCTGGGGCGTGGTGATCGCACTGGCCAGCCTGTCGCTGGTGCAGCGCAATGCGGAGGTGTCGCCCTGGTTCCCCATGCTGCTGCTGATCTATCCGGTGTGGGAAACCATGTTCTCCATCTACCGCAAGCTGGCCCGGGGTGCCTCGCCGGGCATGGCGGATGCACTGCATTTCCACCAACTCATCTATCGGCGCATCGTGCGCGGCGTGTTCCACGAGGACGAGGCACGGCGCATGCTTAAGCGCAACAACCGCACATCGCCCTATCTGTGGGCGTTCACCATGCTCACGGTGATGCCGGCCGTACTGTTCTGGAACAACACGCCGGTGCTCATGGCGTTCTGCGGCTTGTTCGGTGTGACCTACGTGGCGGCCTACATCGGCATCGTGCGTTTCAAGGTACCGGACTGGCTGCGGTTCTGAGCGTGGGCGTAGTCGGCAGATGCGGCACAATTCGGACCTCTTTGTTCCACGTTGCCGCACTAGCCCG
Organism: Diaphorobacter oryzae DSM 22780; assembly: GCF_059568935.1. Classification (NCBI taxonomy): domain Bacteria; kingdom Pseudomonadati; phylum Pseudomonadota; class Betaproteobacteria; order Burkholderiales; family Comamonadaceae; genus Diaphorobacter; species Diaphorobacter oryzae. The sequence goes on from NZ_JCANUL010000007.1 coordinate 91,136, forward strand.
CTGACATGACCGACCTTCTTTCGATTGCCCCGCGCGACAAGGCTGAAATCCTGGCCCAGGCGCTGCCCTACATTCGCAAGTTCCATGGCAAGACCATGGTGATCAAGTACGGCGGCAACGCCATGACCGATCCGGCCCTGCAGGCGGACTTCGCGGAAGACGTGGTGCTGCTCAAGCTGGTGGGCATGAACCCGGTGGTGGTGCATGGCGGCGGCCCGCAGATCGAGCAGGCCCTCAACCGCCTGGGCAAGAAGGGTGAATTCATCCAGGGCATGCGTGTGACCGACGCCGAGACCATGGAAGTGGTCGAATGGGTGCTGGCCGGCGAGGTGCAGCAGGACATCGTGGGCCTGATCCACCAGGCCGGCGGCAAGGCCGTGGGCCTCACGGGGCGCGACGGCGGCATGATCCGCGCCAAGAAGCTCAAGATGGTGGACAACAAGGACCCGAACGTCGAGCACGACGTGGGCCAGGTGGGGGACATCGTGGCCATCGATCCCAGCGTGGTCAAGGCGCTGCAGGACGATGCCTTCATCCCCGTCATCAGCCCCATTGGCTTCGGCGAAGAGAACGAGAGCTACAACATCAACGCCGACGTGGTGGCCAGCAAGCTCGCCACGGTGCTGCAGGCCGAAAAACTGGTGCTGCTGACCAACACCCCCGGCGTGCTGGACAAGGCCGGCAACCTGCTGACCGACCTGACGGCGCGCGAGATCGATGCGCTGTTCGCCGACGGCACCATCTCGGGCGGCATGCTGCCCAAGATCAGTGGGGCGCTCGACGCGGCCAAGGCGGGCGTGAACGCGGTGCACATCATTGACGGCCGCGTACCGCATTCCATGCTGCTGGAAATCCTGACCGACCAGGCCTACGGCACCATGATCCGCAGCCACTGACCTGCGGATTCCTCTGTCCCGGTACGGGCCGGGGAGAGGCCAAGAGACCTCTCGCACCAAGAAATATGGCTGCAACGCCCATGTATAGGGCGTGTGCAGCTATTTTTTTGTGAGCAAGGAAGGGGCTTTTCGTTGCCTTTGGGGGAGTTGTTATGCTGTGCGAGAATCAATTGCACACACTTGTTGCCCTCCATGTCTGAATTCATGCCAGTCACCGCCGAGCCCTCCACGTCCGACGACGCGCCCGCTGCACGTCGCCGCCCGCGGCCCGGCGAGCGGCGCGAGCAGATCCTGCAGACACTGGCGGCCATGCTGGAGCAGCCGGGCGCCGAGCGCATCACCACGGCGGCGCTGGCGGCGCGGCTGTCGGTGAGCGAGGCGGCGCTGTACCGCCATTTCGCCAGCAAGGCGCAAATGTTCGAGGGCCTGATCGACTTCATCGAGCAGAGCGTGTTCACCCTGGTCCACCAGATCATGGAGCGCGGCGATGAGACCGATGGAGCCCAGCGCGCGGCGCGCATCACGGCCATGGTGCTGCAGTTTGGCGAGCGCAACCCCGGCATGGTGCGCGTGATGGTGGGCGATGCGCTGGTGTTCGAGAACGATCGCCTGCAGCAGCGCATGAACCTGTTCTTCGACAAGATCGAGGCCACGTTGCGCCAGTGCCTGCGCCCCATGGCCGAGGCCGACGGCGTTGCCGCGCCCACCGTGCTGACGCAGGTACGTGCTGCCGCGCTGGGCGACCTGATCCGCGGGCGCCTGCAGCATTACGCGCGTACGGGTTTCCGCCGTCTGCCCACCGAGCATCTGGACGCCACCCTCGCGCTGATGCTGTAGACCCACCGCCGACGCGGCGAAGTGCCGTTCGTTGGCGGGCGCCGGTGCAAGCGGATGTGGCGGACTGGCGCCGCACGGCTAGGTATTTACCCCTGGGCGCTTCACGCGTTCGATGAAAAACTGGTGTTGCCGGATACTTTTGTGCAAAATAGAACGATCGTTCGTTTTATTTTGACCCATGCCGGTATCGACCCCCTCTCCCAAGGCCACCCGCGCACCCCGCCGTGACGGCCGGGCGCTGCACAAGGGGCAGCAGACCAAGGCCGTCATCATCGACGCGGCACTGGGCCTGGCCACGCATATCGGTCTGGAAGGCTTGTCCATTGGCGCGCTGGCCGACGTGACGGGCATGAGCAAGTCGGGGGTGTTTGCGCATTTCGGCTCGCGCGAGGAACTGCAGATCTCGGTGATCCGCGAATACCACCATCGCTTCGAGCAGGAGGTGTTCTACCCCGCCCTGCAGGCGCCGCGCGGCGTGATGCGTCTGCGGGCGCTGTTCGGCAACTGGATGCAGCGCACCTCCATCGAGATCGACTCCGGCTGCATCTACATCAGCGGCGCCGTCGAGTTCGATGACCGCACCGGCCCCGTGCGCGATGCGCTGGCCAACTCGGTGCAGACCTGGCAGGCGGCCATCAAGCGCGCCATCCAGCAGTGCAAGGAATGCGGCGAGATCCGTGCCGACGTGAGCGAGGACCAGATGCTTTTCGAGATCCACGGCCTGATCCTGGCGCTGCACTACGAGGCGCGCTTCCTGCACACGCCGGGCTCCATCGAGCGCGCGCACACCGGTTTCGACAACATCCTGGCGCGCTACAGCGCCGACCCGTCTTTCAGGGGCGGCTGAGCCGCCCCCCGTTTTTCGACCTCACCCGTTTTCTCTTCCCCACATCTCAGGAGCCAAGCTATGCCTACTTACACGCCGCCGCTGCGCGACATGCAATTCGTCCTGCATGAGGTCTTCGCGGTGACCGATGAATTCAAGGCCATGCCGCGGCATGCCGAGGTGGATGCGGACACCGTCAACGCGGTGCTGGAAGAGGCGGGCAAGTTTGCTGCGGGCGTGGCGTTTCCGCTGAACATCAGTGGCGACGAGGAGGGCTGCACGCTTGACAAGCAGACCCACGAGGTCGCCACGCCCAAGGGCTTCAAGGAGGCCTACGCGCAATATGTGGAAGGCGGCTGGGCCGCGCTGTCGTGCGAGCCAGAATACGGCGGCCAGGGCCTGCCCTTCGTGCTCAACCAGTGCCTGTACGAGATGCTCAACAGCGCCAACCAGGCTTGGACCATGTACCCCGGCCTGTCGCACGGAGCCTACGAGGCCCTGCACGCCCACGGCACGCCAGAGCAAAAGAAGCTGTACCTGCCCAAGCTGACCAGCGGCGAGTGGACCGGCACCATGTGCCTGACCGAGCCCCACTGCGGCACCGACCTGGGGCTGCTGCGCACCAAGGCCGAGCCGCTGGCCGACGGCAGCTACAAGATCACCGGCAACAAGATCTTCATCAGCGCCGGCGAGCATGACTTCACCGCCAACATCGTGCACCTGGTGCTGGCCCGCCTGCCGGACGCGCCCAAGGGCAGCAAGGGCATCAGCCTGTTCGTGGTGCCCAAGTTCCGGGTGAATGCCGACGGCAGCCTGGGCGAGCGCAACCCGATCTACTGCGCGGGTCTGGAGCACAAGATGGGCATCCACGGCAACGCCACGGCGCAGATCGCCATCGACGGCGCCATCGGCACCCTGGTGGGCGAGCCCCACAAGGGCCTGGCCGCCATGTTCGTGATGATGAACGCCGCCCGCCTGGGCGTGGGCAACCAGTCGCTGGGCCTGACCGAGGTGGCGTTCCAGAACGCGCTGGCCTACGCCAAGGACCGCATCCAGATGCGCTCTTTGAGCGGCACCAAGGCCAAGGACAAGGAGGCAGACCCCATCATCGTCCACCCCGACGTGCGCAAGATGCTGCTCACCGCCAAGGCCTACGCCGAGGGCGGCCGCGCGCTGCAGATCTTCTGCACGCTGCTGCTGGACAAGGCGCACCACCATCCCGACGAGAAGGTGCGCAAGGACTCCGACGAACTCGTCGCCCTGCTGACCCCCATCGTCAAGGCCTTCATCACCGACAACGGCCATGTTGCGACCAACGCGTGCATGCAGGTCTTCGGCGGCCACGGCTTCATCAAGGAATGGGGCATGGAGCAGTACGTGCGCGACAACCGCATCAACATGATCTACGAAGGCACGAACACCGTGCAGTCGCTGGACCTGCTGGGCCGCAAGGTGCTGGGCAACAACGGCGCCACGCTCAAGAAGTTCGGCAAGCTCGTAGCCCAGCTGGTGGCCGAGGAAGGCGTGAACGAGAAGATGGCCGAGTTCATCAACCCCATCGCCTACCTGGGCGAGCAGATGACCAAGTTCACCACCGAGATCGGCTTCCGCGGCTTCCAGAACCCCGACGAGGTGGGTGCCGCCGCCGTGGACTACCTGCGCGTGGCCGGCCACCTGGTGTTCGGCTACATGTTCGCGCGCATGGCCCAGGTGGCGCTGCGCGAGATCGCGGCGGGCAACACCGACCCGTTCTACGTGGCCAAGCTGCAGACGGCGCGCTTTTACTTCGCCAAGCTGTTCCCCGAGACGGCCACGCTGATGCGCACCGCCCGCGCTGGCTCCAAGGTGCTTATGGACACCGACGCGGCCCTGGCCTGAGCGCCACGCTGACGGTCCCGGCCTGTTTTGAACGTTTTAGCACTGGAGCCCTTATGAGGAAAGCGCTAAATGCTATTGTTTTAATAGCTATTGCCGGCCCCGCGTGGGCCCAGATGACCCCTGCGGGCCTGTGGCGCAGCGTGGACGACAAGACGGGCGAGGCCAAGGCCGAGATCCGCATCGGCGACAGCGGCGGCGCCCTGAGCGGGCGCATCGAAAAGTCGCTCAAGAAGAATACCGACCCCGCCGCTACCTGCACCGAGTGCAGGGACGACCGCAAGGACAAGCCCATCGCGGGCCTGGAGATCCTGCGCGGCGGCCAGCAGGCCGAGGGCAAGGAGGTCTGGGAGGGCGGCAAGATCCTGGACCCCGAGAACGGCAAGGAATACCGCGCCAGCCTCACGCCCATCGACGGCGGCAAGCGGCTGGAAGTGCGCGGCTACCTCGGCCCCTTCTGGCGCACCCAGACCTGGCAGCGCATGCAGTAACCACTCATCGAAGATCAACCATGTCCCGATTCCAAGTCAAGAAAGTCGCCGTGCTCGGCGCAGGCGTGATGGGCGCGCAGATCGCCGCCCACCTCGTCAACGTGAAGGTGCCGGTGGTGCTGTTCGACCTTCCCGCCAAGGAAGGCCCGAAGAACGGCATCGTCACCAAGGCCGTGGAAGGCCTGAAGAAGCTCAAGCCCTCGCCGTTGGGCGTGGCCGAAGACGCGGACCTGATCCAGCAGGCCAACTACGAGGAACACATGGCCCTGCTGGGCGAGTGCGACCTCGTGATCGAGGCCATCGCCGAGCGCATGGACTGGAAGCTCGACCTGTACCAGAAGATCGCGCCCCATGTCGCGCCGCACGCCATCCTGGCCTCCAACACCTCGGGCCTGTCGATCACCCAGTTGTCCGAGGCGCTGCCCGAGAGCGTGAAGCCGCGCTTTTGCGGCATCCACTTCTTCAACCCGCCGCGCTACATGGTGCTGGTGGAACTGATCAACACGCCCACCACTGAAGCACAGGTGCTCGACCAGCTCGAGGCCTTCGTCACCAGCGGCCTGGGCAAGGGCGTGGTGCGCGCGCATGACACGCCCAACTTCATCGCCAACCGCGTGGGCATCGCCGGCATGCTGTCCACGATGAAGGAGGTGGAGAACTTCGGCCTCACCTTCGACGTGGTGGACGACCTCACGGGCAAGAAGCTGGGCCGCGCCAGCAGCGGCACCTTCCGCACCGCCGACGTGGTGGGCCTGGACACCATGGCCCACGTCATCAAGACGCTGCAGGACAACCTGAACGAGCAGAGCGACCCGTTCTACGGCAGCTTCGGCACGCCCGCCGTACTCAGCAAGCTCATCGAACTCGGCAACCTGGGCCAGAAGGCCAAGGCAGGCTTCTACAAGAAGGTGGGCCGCGACATCCTGCGCTTCGAGCTGGAGAGCGAGGAATACGTGCCCGCCGGCGCCAAGGCCGACGAGGTCTATGGCCGCATGCTGAAGAAACCCGCGGCCGAGCGCCTGAAGCTGCTGCGCAACGCCGAGGGGCCGCAGGGCCGGTTCCTCTGGGCCATCCTGCGCAACAGCTTCCACTACGCTGCCGTGCACCTGGCAACGATTGCCGACACCGCGCGCGACGTGGACCAGGCCATGCGCTGGGGTTTCGGCATGAGCCAGGGCCCGTTCGAGCTGTGGCAGGAGGCCGGCTGGCTGGAGGTGGCGCAGATGATCCAGGAGGACATTGCCGCCGGCAAGGCGCTGTGCCAGGCGCCGCTGCCCGACTGGGTGTTCAAGGGCCCCGTGGCCGACGCCGGCGGCGTGCACACGGCGCAGGGCTCGTGGAGCCCGTCGCAAGGCAAGTTCGTGCCGCGCCGCCAGCTGCCGGTGTACGAACGACAGCATTTCCCCGAGAGGCTGCTGGGCGAGGACAACCTGCCCGACTGGCGCAAGGCCGGCACCACCATCAGCGACACGGATGCGCTGCGCACCTGGACGCTGGACGGCAAGGTGCTCATCGCCAGCATCCAGAGCAAGATGCACGCGATCAGCCCCGACGTGATGGAAGGGCTGATGGAGGCCGTCGACCTGGCCGAGCGCGAGTACGAGGGCATGGTCATCTGGTCGGGCGACGCGCCGTTCAGCGTGGGCGCCGACCTGCAGGCCACCATGCCCGCCTACGTGGTCGCGGGCATCGCCGCCATCGAAGGCGTGGAGCATGAGCTGCAGAACCTCATGCTGCGCCTGCGCTACGCCCAGGTGCCTGTGGTCTCGGCCATCCACGGCATGGCGCTGGGCGGCGGCTGCGAGCTGGCCGTGCACAGCGCGCGCCGCGTGGCCCACATGGAGAGCTACATCGGCCTGGTGGAGGTCGGCGTGGGCCTGGTGCCCGGCGCCGGCGGCCTGACCTACATCGCCCGCCGCGCGGCCGAGAACGCCGCCGCCAGCACGGGCAAGGACATCCTGCCCTTCCTGACCGAGGGCTTCACCGCCGCAGCCATGGCCAAGGTGGGCACCAGCGCCCTCGAGTCCCGGAAGCTGGGCTACCTGCTGGACAGCGACCTCATCGTGCCGCACCGGGACGAGGTGCTGTTCGTCGCCATCAACGAGGCCAGGGCCATGGCCCAGGGGGGCTGGCGCGCGCCGCACAAGCGCCTGTTCCCCGTGGCGGGGCGCAGCGGCATCGCCACCATCAAGGGCTCGCTCGTGAACATGCGCGACGGCGGCTTCATCAGCGAGCATGACCAGCACATCGCCACGCTGATCGCCGAGGTGGTCTGCGGCGGCGACGTGGACGCCGGCACGCTGGTGAGCGAGGAATACCTGATGGCGCTGGAGCGCAAGGCGTTCTGCGCCCTGATCGAGCACCCCAAGACCCAGGAACGCATCCTGGGCATGCTCAACACCGGCAAACCCGTGCGCAACTGAAAGAGACACCGACCATGAAGCAAGTGCAAGACGCCTACATCGTCGCCGCTACGCGCACGCCCATCGGCAAGTCGCACCGCGGTTACTTCCGCAACTACCGCCCCGACGACCTGCTGGCCACCACGCTGCGCGCCGCGCTGGCGCAGGCGCCGGGGCTGGACCCCAAGGCCATCGAGGACATCATCTGCGGCTGCGCCATCCCCGAGGCCCAGCAGGGCCTGAACGTGGCGCGCATCGGCGCCGTGCTGGCGGGCCTGCCCACCAGTGTGGGCGGCATCACCGTGAACCGTTTCTGCGCCTCGGGCCTGAGCGCCGTGGCCATGGCGGCCGACCGCATCCGCGTGGGCGAGGCCGACGTGATGATCGCCGCCGGTGTGGAGAGCATGAGCATGGTGCCCATGATGGGCAACGCGCCCAGCCTGTCGCCCAGCATCTTCGAGCGCGACGGCGACGTGGGCATCGCCTACGGCATGGGCCTGACGGCCGAGAAGGTGGCGCAGCAGTGGAAGGTGGGCCGCGAGGCGCAGGATGCGTTCGCGCTCGAGTCGCACCGCCGCGCCATCGCCGCGCAGCAGGCCGGCGAGTTTGCCGACGAGATCACGCCCATCGAGGTGACGGACCGCACGGCCGACCTGGCCACGGGCGAGGTCATCACCAAGACCCGCACGGTGTCCCTGGACGAAGGCGCCCGCCCCGACACCAGCCTGGAGGGCCTGGCCAAGCTGCGCACGGTGTTCGCCGCGCGCGGCACGGTGACGGCGGGCAACAGCTCGCAGACCAGCGACGGCGCGGGTGCGCTCATCCTGGCCAGCGAGACAGCGGTGAAGCGCTTCGGCCTGACGCCGCTGGCGCGCTTCGTGAGCTATGCCAGCAAGGGCGTTCCGCCGGCCATCATGGGCATCGGCCCCATCGAGGCGATCCCGGCCGCGCTGCGCTATGCCGGGCTCACGCAGGACGACATCGGCTGGTACGAACTCAACGAAGCCTTCGCCGCCCAGTCGCTGGCCGTGGTGAACACGCTGGGCCTGGACCCGGCCAAGGTCAACCCCATGGGCGGCGCCATCGCCCTGGGCCACCCGCTGGGCGCCACGGGCGCGATCCGCTCGGCCACGGTGGTGCACGCGCTGCGCCGCAAGCAGCTCAAGTACGGCATGGTCACCATGTGCGTGGGCATGGGCCAGGGCGCGGCGGGCATCTTCGAGCGGGTCTAGCCCCAGGGCGCCGCCCCGTCCCTTGGGCGGCGATGGTCATGACACAGCAAGCCGGCGCAGACCGGCGCCTTGCAGGAGACAACGGGCATGCAACAGCAGACCTTGCAGGTGGATGGCGCGGCCCTGGCGCTGCGTGTGTACGAGCCGCCGCAGCCGGCGCGCGCCAGCATCGTCATCGGCGGCGCCTTTGGCGTGCGCCAGACCTTCTACGCGCGTTTTGCCGCCTGGATGGCCGGCCAGGGCTTTCGGGTCACCACCTTCGACTACCGCGGGCATGGCGAGTCGCTGCAGGGCCGTGTGCGCGAGGTGCGCGCCGACCTGTTCGACTGGGCGCGCGACTACGACGCCGTGATCGCCCATGCCGCGCAGGCGCTGCCCGGCCGGCCGCTGCTGCTCGTTGGCCACAGCCTGGGGGCGCAGCTGCCGGGGCTGCTGCGCGGGCATGCGCGCGTGAGCGGCCTGCTCAGCGTGGCGGCGGGCAGCGGCTACTGGCGCGACAACGCGCCGCGCATCCGCCGTGCCATGCCGGCCTTCTGGCATGTGCTGGTGCCGCTGTCGGTGCGGCTGTGCGGCTACTTTCCGGGCCGGCGCCTGCGTACGGTGGGCGACCTGCCCGCGGGCGTGATGCTGCAGTGGCGCCGCTGGTGCCTGCACCCGCGCTACAGCGTGGGGGCGGAGGGCGAGGCCGTGCAGCGCAGCTATGGCGCCGTGCGCTTTCCCGTGCATGCCTGGTCCATGCACGATGACGAGCTGATGACCTGGCGCGGCACGCAGAACCTGATGGCCTTGTATGCCAACGCGCCGCGCAGCCTGGAGCGCATCGCGCCGCAGGACGTGCAGGCACGGCGCATCGGGCATTTCGGCTTCTTCCGCGACGATTTCCAGGCCACGCTGTGGCCGCGCGCGGTGGCGCAGCTCGATGCGCTGGCGCAGGCGTCGGGGCAGCGCGTCGTGGGCGCGACCACGGCGTGAGGCAAATCGCGGCACACTTGGTCCCATGACTTCGCACCACCACAGCATTCACCCCCTGGACGAGGCGCTGGCGCTCACGTCCAGCCATCCCCAAGGGGCCGGGCAGTACACCGGCCACACCACGCCGGCCTACTGGAACATGGTGGGGCCGTTTGGCGGCATCACCGCGGCCACGCTGCTGCAGGCCGTGATGCAGCACCCCGAGCGCCTGGGCGAGCCGCTGTCGCTCACGGTGAACTATGCCGGCGCGCTGGCCGAGGGGCCGTTCACGCTGCAGGCCACGCCGGTGCGCACCAACCGGTCCACGCAGCACTGGACGCTGTCCATCCTGCAGGCCGGGGCCGACGGCGCCCCCGTGGTGACCACCACGGCCACGGTGGTGACCGCCGCGCGGCGCGAGACCTGGGGCGCGGCCGATACGCCCATGCCCGCGGTGCCCGGGCCCGCGCAGTGCAAGCAGATCAAGCCCGCGTTCCGTTCGGAATGGCTCAAGCGCTACGAGATGCGCCCGGTGAGCGGCGCGCTGCCCGAGCAGTGGGACGACAGCGGCGACACCAGCCTGTCCCAGCTGTGGATGCGCGACGCCCCGGCGCGGCCGCTGGACTTCTGCGCGCTGGCCGCGCTGGCCGATGTGTTCTTCCCGCGCGTGTGGCTGCGCCGCGCGCGCCAGGTGCCGGCGGGCACCGTGTCCATCACCGTGTACTTCCACGCGGGCGGCGACCTGCTGGCGGACACCGGCACCGGCTACCTGCTGGGGCAGGCGCGCGCGCAGGAGTTCCGCAACGGCTTCTTCGACCAGACCGTGCAGCTGTGGAACGAGGCCGGCGCCATGCTGGCCACCAGCCACCAGATCGTTTACTACAAAGAATGAACCCCGGAGCAACAGCCATGAGCGACATCCTGATCCACGCCGAAGACGGCGTGACCACCATCACCTTCAACCGCGTGGAGAAGAAGAACTCCATCACCAGCGCCATGTATGCGCAGCTGGCCGATGCCTTCGAGGCCGCCGCCCAGGACCCCGCCGCACGCGTGGTGGTGCTGCAGGGCGACGCGGCCATCTTCAGCGCCGGCAACGACATCGGCGACTTCCTGCAGCAGCCGCCGGCCGCGCAGGACGCGCCCGTGTTTCGCTTCCTGCGCGCCATCGCTACCTTCCCCAAGCCCGTGCTGGCGGCCGTGTGCGGCCCGGCCGTGGGCATCGGCACCACTATGCTGCTGCACTGCGACCTGGTGTACGCGGGCGACAACGCGGCGTTCTCCATGCCCTTCGTGAACCTGGGCCTGTGCCCCGAGGCGGCGTCCAGCCTGCTCGCTCCGCAGATGATGGGCTACCACCGTGCGGCCGAGGCGCTGCTGCTGGGCGAGCCCTTCATGGCCGAGGCGGCGCTGGAGGTGGGCTTCGTCAACCGCGTGGTGCCGCCCACCGAATGCAACATGGTGGCGCAGGCGCAGGCGCGCAAGCTCGCGGCCAAGCCGCTGTCGGCGCTGATCGAGACCAAGCGCCTGCTCAAGAAGAGCCAGACCACCGCCGTGCTGGAGCGCATGGCCGAGGAGGGCCAGAGCTTCGGCCGCATGCTGCGCGAGCCCGCCGCCCGCGAGGCCTTCACCGCGTTCATGGAAAAGCGCCGCCCGGACTTCAGCACTTGCTGAAGTCTGGTTGCCCCGCAGGGGCAGCGCCGCGCAGCGGAGCAAGCGTTTTCGCCACAAGCGCCGCCCGGACTTCAGCACCTGCCGAAGTCTGGAGTTGCCCGCAGGGGCATCGCCCGCTGCCATTCGGTGGGCGATGCCTGGTTTGAATGAAAAGTGCCTCTGGCGCCCGCCCATCAAGCGCAAGTTGCTCCTAATAATGTAGCGTTACATCTGTCATGAGCCCATCCACTACGCCACCCTTGGCCTTCGAACCCGAATTCATCGCCGGCCTGCAGCAGATCTTCGAGGAACGCATTCCCTTCAACCATCTGCTGGGGCTCAAGATCACGCGGCTGGAGCCCGCGCATGTGGCGGGGCGCATCGACATGCGGCCCGAGCTGGTGGGCCACTTCGCCTACAACCGCCTGCATGGCGGCGTGATCAGCGCGGGGCTGGACGCCATGGCCGGCCTGGCCGTGATGGCCGCCATCGGCGCCAAGCACATGGACGAGGCGCCGATGGAGCGCCTGCACCGCTTCTCCAGGCTGGGCACGATCGACCTGCGCGTCGACTACCTGCGCCCCGGCATCGGCAGCCATTTCGAGCTGCGCGCCGAGGTGTTGCGCCTGGGCTCGCGCGTGGCCACCACGCGCATGGAATTCCTGGGGCCGCAGGGCGAGCTGCTGTCGACCGGCGCGGCGGCCTACATCGTCTCGTAGCGGCTGCTGCGCAGCGGGCCGGGCGGGGCCGTCCGCGTCATGCGGCTGCCACATGCTGTGTGATGCTGAAAGCCCTGCAAGCGCATGCAACGATAGAGCGGTTTGGTTACCGTTCTTGCGTAACACGGGCGGTTTTGCCGCGCTGCCACTTCTAGCATCGGCGGGTCTTTTCTAGGAGATCCGATCCGATGGCCGTGCAGAACCCCTTCTTTGGCAAACGCGAACCCGATGCGTTCCAGCCCCGTCAACCTTCTTCCGTGCTGGGTGGCAGCGCTGCCGCCGGCATGGTCAACAGTACCGCCGCCGTGAACAAGCCTGCTTCCACCAGCACCTCCAGCACCAGCACCGCCGAAGGCGGCAGCAAGCTCACCGTGGGTCCCAACATCAAGCTCAAGGGCGTGGAGATCACGGACTGCGACACCCTGGTCGTCGAGGGCACCGTGGAGGCCACCATGGACTCGCGCGTGATCCAGATTTCCGAGCAGGGCGCCTTCCACGGCTCCGCGGAGATCGACATCGCCGAGATCCGCGGCGAGTTCGACGGCACGCTCACCGTGCGCCAGAAGCTGGTGATCTTCAGCACCGGCAAGGTCAGCGGCAAGATCCGCTACGGCAAGGTGGTGATCGAGGAGGGCGGCCAGATTTCTGGCGAGATCGTGGTCGGCGTGAGCGGCGCGCGCGCGCAGGCCGCGCAGGCGCAGACGGCGGCGCCATCGCCGGCACTCGCTGCGGCCTGAGGGCGGCAGCCCACGCGGGCGGGGGCGGGCATTCCCGCGTCCACCGCACAGCACCGGGAGGCCGTCAGGCGCTCCCGGTTTTTTTGTGCTCAGTCGGCCGCGCTGGCGGCCGTGCCGTCCGTGGCGTCCGCCTGCTTGGGAATGGGGCGCGGGCGGCCCGAGGCGTCGATGGCCACATAGGTCAGGCGCGCCTCGGTCACCTTCACGTAGCGGCCCTGCGTGCGGATGCGCTCGGCATAGACCTCCACCTGCACGGTCATGGAGGTGTTGCCGATGCGCGTGACCTCGGCAAAGAACGACAGCAGGTCGCCCACGCGCACCGGCTGCTTGAAGATGAACTCGTTCACGGCCACCGTGGCCATGCGGCCCTGGATGTAGCGCGCGGGCAGCACGGAGCCGGCCAGGTCCACCTGCGCCATGACCCAGCCGCCGAAGATGTCGCCGTTGCTGTTGGTGTCGGCGGGCATGGGGATGACCTTGAGCACCAGTTCCTTGTCGGTGGGCAGTTGGGTGAGGGCGGTGGAATCGGTCATGGTGATGGAGGGTTGGGGGGCGCCGGCGGGTGCGGCGCGGGCCCTGCATTGTCGGGCCAGACCGGCGGGCCCGTGGGCGCCATGGTTTTGCCGCCTCCTGCGGCGGCGCGCTGGGCGCGGCACAATCGGCGCGAACCTTCACGCCCCCTCTACGCTCCCTTCACGCCCATGCGCCGCGCCGGCTCCCACACCGCTCCCTTGCCTTCCGACCTGTCCCCCCGCGGCTCCGACTGGGTGGCGCTGCGCCGCCTGCTGCCCTATCTGTGGCAGTACAAGTGGCGCGTGCTGGCCGCGCTGGCCTTCATGGTCGGCGCCAAAGTGGCCAACGTGGGCGTGCCGGTGCTGCTCAAGGACCTGGTCGATTCCCTGTCGCTCAAGCCGGGCGACCCCGCCGCCATCCTGGTGGTGCCCGTGGGGCTGCTGCTGGCCTATGGCGGCCTGCGGCTGTCCACGTCGCTGTTCACCGAGCTGCGCGAGCTGGTGTTCGCCAAGGCCACGCAGGGCGCGGCGCGCTCCATCGCGCTGTCCACCTTCGAGCATCTGCACGCGCTGTCGCTGCGCTTCCACCTGGAGCGCCAGACGGGCGGCATGACGCGCGACATCGAGCGCGGTGTGCGCGGCATCGAGTCGCTGATCTCGTACTCGCTCTACAGCATCCTGCCCACGCTGATCGAGGTGGCGCTGGTGCTCGGCATCCTGGCCGTGAAGTTCGACATCTGGTTCGCCGGCATCACGCTGGCGGCGCTGGCCATCTACATCGTCTTCACCGTCACGGTGACCGAATGGCGCACCCAATACCGGCGCCAGGCCAACGAGTTCGACTCGGCCGCGCACACCAAGGCCATCGACTCGCTGCTCAACTACGAGACCGTCAAGTACTTCAACAACGAGGCCTTCGAGGCGCGCCGCTACGACGAGAGCCTGGAGCGGCTGCGCCGCGCGCGGCTCAAGAGCCAGAGCACGCTGTCGCTGCTCAACACGGGGCAGCAGCTCATCATCGCCACGGCCCTGGTGGTGATGCTGTGGCGCGCCACGCAGGGCGTGGTCGAGGGGCGCATGACGCTGGGCGACCTGGTCATGGTCAACGCCTTCATGATCCAGCTCTACATTCCGCTGAACTTCCTGGGCGTGATCTACCGCGAGATCAAGCAGAGCCTCACCGACCTGGACCGCATGTTCACCCTCATGGACCGCGAGCGCGAGGTGGCCGACGCGCCCGGCGCGCAGCCGCTGGCGCTGCCCGCGCAGCCCGCCGTGCGCTTCGAGGAGGTGCGCTTTGCCTACGAGCCCGCGCGGCCCATCCTGCATGGCGTGAGCTTCGAGATTCCGGCGGGCAAGACGGTGGCCGTGGTCGGCCCCTCGGGCTCGGGCAAGAGCACGCTGGCGCGGCTGCTGTTTCGCTTCTATGACGTGCAGGGCGGGCGCATCACCATCGGGGACCAGGACATCCGCGGCGTCACGCAGTCCAGCGTGCGGCAGGCCATCGGCATCGTGCCGCAGGACACGGTGCTGTTCAACGACACGGTGGAATACAACATCGCCTATGGCCGCCCCGGCGCGGGGCGCGCGCAGGTCGAGGCCGCGGCGCGCGCCGCCCATATCCACGATTTCATCGCCGCCACGCCCAAGGGCTACGACACCATGGTGGGCGAGCGCGGGCTCAAGCTCTCGGGCGGCGAGAAGCAGCGCGTGGCGATTGCGCGCACGCTGCTCAAGAATCCGCCCGTCCTGATCTTCGACGAGGCCACCAGCGCGCTGGACTCGGCGAACGAGCGCGCCATCCAGGCCGAGCTGCACAGCGCCGCGCAGAACAAGACGGCGCTGGTGATTGCGCACCGCCTGTCCACCGTGGTCGACGCGTACGAGATCCTGGTCATGGAGGCCGGCCGCATCATCGAGCGCGGCACGCATGCCCGGCTGCTGGCCCAGGGCGGGCGCTATGCGCGCATGTGGGCCTTGCAGCAAAGTGATGGTCAAAATGGCATGTAGCGCCCGTGTATCAAGCGCAATAAGCTATAAAAATAGGAGTATCGACCCGTGAGCATGGATGTCGCCGCCCTGCAGCGTGAGCTGCGTGCCTTCGCCGCCGCGCGCGATTGGCAGCCGTTCCACACGCCCAAGAACCTGGCCATGGCGCTGATGGTGGAGGCCGCCGAGCTGCAGGAGCTGTTCCAGTGGCTCACGCCGGAGCAGTCGCGCAGCTTCACTCAGGCCCCCGAGGCGCATGAGCGCGCGGGCGACGAGATGGCCGACGTGCTGCTGTACCTGCTGCAGCTGGCCGACCACACGGGCGTGGACCTGGAGGCGGCCGTGCGGCGCAAGCTGGCCAAGAACGCCGTCAAGCACCCGGCGCCCCGGGCCGGGGGCGAATGAAGCAAAGCGGCCGACGCCCCTGGGAAGGGCGCCGGCCGCTCTGTTGGAGATAGCGCCCGCGGGCCGGGCGCCGCGGGGGCTTACTGCTTGCGCGCCGCGATGGCCTTCTCGGCCGCGCTCACCAGGTCGGCGCCGATCTGGCCCTTCCACTTGTCGAACACGGGGCGCGTGGCCTTCACGAAGGCCTCGCGCTCGGCGGGGCTCAGCTGGGTCACCGTCACGCCGTTGGCGGCGATGTCCTTGAGCAGCGGCTTGCCTTCTTCGACCATGCCCTTGCGCGCGATGGCGATCTCTTCCTTGCCCGCGTCGATGGCGGCCTGCTTGACGATCTCGCGGTCGGCCGGCGTCCAGCTGTTCCACACGTCCTTGTTCACCACGAAGATCAGCGGGTCGTTCATGTAGCCCCACATGGTGACGTGCTTTTGCGCCACGGTGTGCAGCTTGGCGGCCATGTAGACCGACACGGGGTTCTCCTGGCCGTCCACGGCGCCGCTGGCCATGGCGGGCTGGGCGTCGGCCCAGCTCATCTGCGTGGGGTTGGCGCCCAGGGCGGTGAAGGTGTCGAGGAACAGCGGCGAGCCCACCACGCGGATCTTCATGCCCTTCAGGTCGGCGGGGCTCTTGATGGCGTGCTTGGAGTTGCTGATCTCGCGGTAACCGTTCTCGCCCCAGGCCAGGGGCACCACGCCGGCCTTGTCCAGCGTCTTGAAGATCTGCTGGCCGACTTCCCCTTGGGTCACGGCGTCCACGGCCGCGTAGTCGGGGAACAGGAAGGGCAGCGAGAACAGGTTCAGCGCCTTCACCTGGGGCGACCAGTTGATGGTGGAGCCCACGGCCATGTCGATCACGCCCTGGCGCAGCGCGGAGAACTCGCGCGTCTGGTCGCCCTGGATCAGCGACACGCCGGGGTAGAGCTTGATGTTGATGCGGCCGTTGGTGCGCTCGCGCACCTTGTTGGCCCACAGCTCGCCGCCCTTGCCCCAGGGGAAGGCCGTGCCGAGCACCAGCGACATGCGGTACTCGCTCTTGTAGTTCTGTGCCAGCGCGGGCGTGCTGAAGGCCACGGCGGCGGCGGCGGCCACGGCGGAGGCGAGGAAGGTACGCAGTTTCATGGGAAAGGTCTCCTTGGAAAGAAATCAATAGCCCAGCCGGGCGGGCAGCCACAGGGCGAGTTGCGGGAAGGCGATCACGATCACCATCACCAGGAACATGGCCAGCAGCATGGGGCCGACCCAGCGCACGGTGGACTCCATGCGCACGCCGGCGATGCGGCACGACACCATCAGGTTCACGGCCAGCGGCGGCGTGAACTGGCCCAGGGCCACCTTGAGCGTGAGGATCACGCCGAACCACACCGGGTCCCAGTGGTAGTGCTGCATGATGGGCAGCAAGAGCGGCACGAAGATCAGGAAGATGGAGATGCCGTCGAGGAACATGCCCACGGTGATGAGCAGCAAGATGAGCAGCGCCAGCACGCCGTACTCGCCCAGACCCGAGTTGACGATGGCCTTCGCCACCGGGTCGATCACGCCCAGCGTGGACAGCGAGAACGCGAAGATGCCCGCGAGCGAGACCACGATGAGGATCACGGCCGACAGCTCGCCCGCCTCGCGCAGGATGGTGAACAGGTCGCGGACCTTGATCGTGCGGTGGATCACCATGCCCACGAACAGGCCGTAGAACACGGCCACCACGGCGGCCTCGGTGGGCGTGAACCAGCCCGCGCGCATGCCGCCCAGGATCAGCACCGGCGCCGCCAGGCCCCACGAGGCCTCGCGCAGGCTGCGCCAGAACGGCGGGCGCGGCATGTCGGCCTCGAGCGCGCCCATCTTGTGGCGGCGCGCCATCCACACGGCGGGCACGATCAGGGCGATGCCGGCCAGCACGCCGGGCACCATGCCGGCCGCGAACAGCGCCGGCACCGAGGCGCCGGGCACCAGCACCGAGTAGATGATGAAGGCCACCGAGGGCGGGATCAGGATGTCGGTGGCCGCCGCCGCGCCCACCACGCTGGCCGAGAAGCTGCCGGGGTAGCCCGCGCGGCTCATGGCGGCGATCATCACGCCGCCCACGGCGGCCGCGTTGGCCGGGCCCGAGCCCGAGATGCCGCCCAGGAACATGGCCACGGCAATCGCCACCAGCGGCAGCATGCCGGGCCCGCGCCCAACGATGGAGACGGCGAAGTTGACGAGGCGCAACGCCACGCCCGAGCGGTCGAAGATCGAGCCGACCAGCACGAACATCGGTATGGCCAGCAGCGGGTACTTGCCCAGGCCGGCGTAGAAGTTCTGCGGCACGGCCAGCAGGCCGAACCACTGCGTTTCGGCATTGGCCAGCGCGATGGCGGCCGCGCCGGCCAGGCCCAGGGCCGCGCCGATGGGCACGCCCACGAACATCAGCACCAGGAAGGCGACGAAGAGCAGGGTGGCGATCATGGCTGGCGCTCCCCCGCGGCATCGTCCGCATCGTCGCCGAGGTATTCCACGTCAGGCTGGCGCGAGCGGCGGATGAACAGGCCGATGGCGCGCCAGGTGATCAGCAGCGAGAGGACGGGCAGCCAGACCGAGTACCACCACTGTGGCACGCCGATGCCGGGCGAGGTTTCCTCGAAGCGGTAGTCGTCCCAGACCACGCGCACGCTGAGCACGGCGATCACGGCGAACAACAGGGCCACCATCAGCGCGCCGAGCTGCGCCAGCCGCCGGCGGCGGGCGGCCGAGCCGCTTTCGCAGAAGAATTCGATGCGGATGTGGCGGTCGCGCGCCACGGCGGCGGAGCCGGCCACCAGGGCCAGCACGATCATCAGGAAGATGGAGATTTCCTCGGTCCAGGCGAACGAGGAACTGGTGAAGTAGCGCACGATCACGTTGGCGAACGTGATCAATGCCAGCGCCGCCATGACGATGACGGTGAGCCAGTCCTCGATGCGCAGGGAGCGAGGGGCGTCGTCGCTAGAGACGGGCGCGCCAGCCGGTCCGGTGCCGTCGGTCGGTCCGGGTGTGGGTGGGGAGGACATGGGGGCAGAGAACGGATGAGTCAAACATGGAAGACGGGTCACTCTGCCGGCCAGTGTTGTGCACCGGGGGCCTGGACGATGGGGGAGCGCTGTGGGCGCGGAAGGCCTTATTGTGCTATCAAACTCTGCAGCACCCGGCGCAGGGTGTTCCCGGGGGCGGCGGCGCCGGCATTGCCCGCGGACGCGCCGCACGATAATGCGCGGCATGGAAACCAAATGGCTTGAAGACTTCGTCAGCCTGGCAGAAACGCGCAGCTTCAGCCGTTCGGCCCAGTTGCGGCATGTGACGCAACCGGCCTTCTCGCGCCGCATCCAGGCGCTGGAGGCATGGGCGGGCACGGATCTCGTGGACCGCAGTTCCTACCCCACGCGGCTCACGGCGGCGGGCAACACGCTCTACGACCAGGCACTGGAAGTGCTGCAGGCGCTGCAGAACACGCGCGCCATGCTGCGTGCGCACACCAGCGCTGGCACCGACATGATCGAGTTCGCCGTGCCGCACACGCTGGCCTTCACCTTCTTTCCCGCCTGGGTGTCGGGGCTGCGCGAGGACTTTGGGCCGCTCAAGAGCCGGCTGATCGCGCTTAACGTGCATGACGCCGTGATGCGCCTGGTGGAAGGCGGGTGCGACCTGCTCATCGCCTACCACCATCCCTCGCAGCCGTTCCAGCTCGACCCGGACCGCTACGAGATGGTGACGCTGGGCCAGGAGGTGCTGGCGCCCTATTCCAAGGCGGGCCCGGATGGCCAGCCGCTGTTTTGCCTGCCGGGGCGCGCGGGCGAGCCGCTGCCCTACCTGGGCTATGCCCCGGGGGCCTATCTGGGGCGGGTGACGGAGTTGATCCTCAAGCAGGCCGGCACGGCCATCCACCTGGAACGGGTGTACGAGACCGACATGGCCGAGGGCCTGAAGGCCATGGCGCTGGAAGGGCATGGCGTGGCCTTCCTGCCGCACAGCGCGGTGAAGAAGGAGCTGCGCGCGCGCAAGCTGGTGAGCGCGGTGCTGCCCGGTGTGGTGGATCTGCAGATGGTGATGGAGGTGCGGGCCTACCGCGAGAAGCCGTCGCGCAAGGAGCCGGCCAAGAGCCTCGCGCAGTCGCTGTGGACCTACCTGCAGGCCCAAAGCGGGCAAAAGCCGATCTGAACGGATCGTCCCTCCCGGGCCGCCAGCAGCGGCGCAGGCGCGGCATGCCCGCAAAACCACGCCGTTGACGCTGGATTGAGCGCCGGTGCGACAGTAGGGCGTCTGCAACCAGATGTGAATGGCGGCGAGCGGGTTGCGATGAGTGCACTCGCGGGCGGCCATGTGCATGGCCTGGCGCAGAGATTGCTTCGTTTGTGCATGCAACAGGAGGCTCTGGATGGAATTCATGCATCGGATGAGGGCGCTGGGCGCCGTCTCGGCCCTGTGCTGCGCCGTGGCCGCGCAGGCGGGCGTGCTGGAGCGTGTGCGCGGCGGCGGCGCCCTGGTGATCGCGCACCGGGAATCGTCGGTGCCGTTCTCGTATGTGGACAACGGCAAGCCCGTGGGCTATGCCCTTGACCTGTGCCTGCGCATCGCCGAAGTGGTGCGCAAGAAGACGGGCATGAAGGACATGCCGGTGCAGCTGCTGCAGGTCACGCCCGCCAACCGCATCGAAATGGTGAAGACGGGCAAGGCCGACATGGAGTGCGGCTCCACGACCAACAATGCCGAGCGCCGCAAGGACGTGGCCTTCACCATTCCGCATTTCATCACGGGGGCCCGCCTGCTGGTGCCCGCGGCCAGCACGGTCAGCCGCTTGGAGGACCTGGAGGGCAAGAAGCTGGTGTCCACCAAGGCACGACGCCGCTCAAGGCCGCGGAGCGGGCCAACCGCGAGCGGCTCATGCGCATCCAGATGCTGGAGGCGCCGGACCACGAGGCCGCGGTGGTCATGGTGGAAAAGGGGCAGGCCGAGGCGTTCGTGATGGATGACGTGCTGCTGTACGGTCTGGCCGCGAACCGGCCCGATCCCCAGGCGCTGAAGGTGGTAGGCCGCTTCGTGACCACGGAGCCGTTGGCCATCATGCTGCCGCTGGACGACCCCGAGTTCAAGAGCCTGGTCGATGAGGAAATGCGGCGCCTGATCGTGAGCCAGGAGATCTATGCGATCTACGACAAGTGGTTCATGCGCCCGATCCCGCCCACCCGCCGCGCACTGAACCTGCCGGTGAGCTATCTGCTGCGGGACTTCTGGAAATACCCTACCGATAAAGTCCCCTTCTGACCGCTGAAGCACGCACAATACGGGCCTGCATCGGGATCCGGGAGAGGGGCTGTGCAGAGGGAGCCACCTGCAGTACCTGGTGTCGGTTTCGATTCAATACACTTCGCTTTTCGCTTCACCCATAAGGAGATGTCACATGAAGAAGCATTTGCTGGCCGCCGCCATTACCGTCCTGGCCGCAGGTAGCGCCTTGGCACAGGCCAACGATACGCTGGCCAAGATCAAGTCGTCGGGCGCCGTCACGCTGGGCGTGCGCGAGTCCTCGGGCCTGGGCTATACGCTGGGCAACGGCAAGTACGTCGGCTTCCATACCGAAATGGGTGAGCGCATCCTGGGCGATATCCAGAAGCAGCTGGGCCTGGCCAAGATGGAGGTCAAGTACCAGCCCATCACTTCGCAGAACCGCATTCCGCTGATGCAAAACGGCACGGTGGACATCGAGTGCGGCTCGACCACGAACAACACCGCGCGCCAGAAGGACGTGGCCTTCGCCGTGACCACCTATGTGGAAGAAGTGCGCATTGCCGTGAATGCCAAGTCGGGCATCACCGGCATCAAGGACCTGAACGGCAAGACCATCGTCACGACCACGGGCACCACCTCGGTGCAGACGCTGCGCAAGAACAAGCGCGCCGACGGCCTGACGTTCAAGGAAGTCATGGGCAAGGACCACGCCGACAGCTTCCTGATGCTGGAAACCGGCCGTGCCGACGCCTTCATCATGGACGGCTCCATCCTGGCCGCCAACATCTCCAAGTCCAAGACCCCCGCCGACTTCAAGATCGTTGGCGAAGTGCTGAGCGTGGAGCCCATTGCCTGCATGCTGCGCAAGGACGACCCGGCCTTCAAGAAGGCCGTGGACGACTCCATCAAGCGCCAGATCGCCGATGGCTCGCTGGCGAAGCTGTACGACAAGTGGTTCATGCAGCCCATCCCGCCGGCCAACGTGAAGATCGGCCTGCCGCTGTCCGAAGCCACCAAGGAAGCATGGGCCAACCCCAACGACAAGCCCATGGAGGCGTACGAAGTCAAGTAAGCCGCATCCGATGCGCCGCCCCTTCAGCCGTATGGCCGGAAGGGGCGTTTTTTGTTGTTGCTGCGGGAAAATGCGAAACCACCGCGGTAGCCTGGATTGATGAACTGAAGGGGTGCTCCTATGAATTGGGATTGGCAGGTGTTCTGCCAGGACACCATTACCCAAGAGGTCGGGCAAAGCTGTTTTGGTAAAGGCGGCGACATCACCTACCTCGATTGGATGCTGTCGGCCTGGGGCTGGACGGTGTCCGTTTCCTTGCTGTCGCTGGCCGTCGCGCTGGTGGTCGGCGCCTTGATCGGCACCTTGCGCACCCTGCCCGACAGGCCGTGGATCGTGCGCCTGGGCAATGCCTGGGTCGAGCTGTTTCGCAATATCCCGCTGCTGGTGCACATCTTCATGTGGTACCACGTGGTGCCCGCCATCTTCCCGGCCATGAAGTCGCTGCCGGGTTTCGTGCTGGTGGTCTTCGCCCTGGGGTTCTTCACCTCGGCGCGTATCGCCGAGCAGGTGCGCTCGGGCATCCAGGCGCTGCCGCGCGGCCAGCGCTACGCGGGCATGGCGCTGGGCTTCACCACGTTCCAGTACTACCGCTACGTGCTGCTGCCCATGGCGTTTCGCATCATCATTCCGCCGCTCACCAGTGAAACCATGAACGTGTTCAAGAACTCGTCCGTGGCCTTCGCGGTGTCGGTGGCCGAACTGACCATGTTCGCGATGCAGGCGCAGGAGGAGACCTCGCGCGGCGTCGAGGTGTACCTGGCCGTCACCGCGCTCTACGTGGTCTCGGCCTTCGCCATCAACCGCATCATGGCCTTCATCGAGAAGCGCTCGCGTGTGCCGGGCATGATTGCCGCGGGCGGGGGAGGGCACTGACATGAACCTGAATATCGATTGGTCCTTCTTCACGTGGGAGCTGTTCAGCAACTTCGTGCTCAAGGGGCTGTACTTCAGCCTCATCCTCACGGTGATCGCCACGGCGGGCGGCATCTTGCTGGGTACGGTGCTGGCGCTGATGCGCCTGTCGGGCAAGAAATGGCTGGACGTGCCCGCCACCATCTACGTGAACGGCATGCGCTCGATTCCGCTGGTCATGGTGATCCTGTGGTTCTTCCTGCTGGTGCCCATGTTCATCGGCCGCCCGATCGGCGCGGAGGTGTCGGCCATCATCACCTTCATCGCGTTCGAGGCTGCGTACTTCAGCGAGATCATGCGCGCCGGCATCCAGTCCATCCCGCGTGGCCAGGTCTTCGCCGGCCAGGCGCTGGGCATGACCTATGGCCAGAACATGCGGCTGGTGGTGCTGCCCCAGGCGTTCCGCAACATGCTGCCGGTGCTGCTCACGCAGACCATCATCCTGTTCCAGGACACCTCGCTGGTGTACGCCATCGGCGCCTACGACATGCTCAAGGGCTTCGAGATCGCCGGCAAGAACTACGGCCGCCCCATCGAGGCCTACCTGGCCGCGGCGGTGGTCTATTTCGCCATCTGCTATGCGCTGTCCTGGCTGGTCAAGCGCCTGCACAAGAAGATCGCCATCATTCGCTGAACAAGCGCTGGCACAAGGAATTGCAATGATTGAACTCAAGAACGTTTCCAAGTGGTACGGCAGCTTCCAGGTGCTCACGGACTGCTCCACGAACATTCAAAAGGGTGAAGTGGTCGTGGTCTGCGGCCCCTCGGGCTCGGGCAAGTCCACGCTGATCAAGACCATCAACGCACTCGAGCCCTTCCAGAAGGGCGAGATCTTCGTCGACGGTGTGGCCGTGCACGACCCCAAGACCGACCTGCCCAAGCTGCGCAGCCGCGTGGGCATGGTGTTCCAGCACTTCGAGCTGTTTCCGCACCTGTCGGTGACCGAGAACCTGACCATCGCCCAGATCAAGGTACTGGGCCGCAGCGCGGACGACGCCAAGAAGCGCGGCCTGAAGATGCTGGAGCGCGTGGGCCTGACGGCGCACAAGGACAAGTTCCCGGGCCAGCTGTCAGGCGGCCAGCAGCAGCGTGTGGCCATCGCGCGCGCGCTGTCGATGGACCCCATCGTCATGCTGTTCGACGAACCCACCTCGGCGCTCGACCCCGAGATGGTCGGCGAGGTGCTGGACGTGATGGTGGGCCTGGCCCACGAAGGCATGACCATGATGTGCGTGACGCACGAGATGGGCTTCGCCAGAAAGGTCAGCAACCGCGTGATCTTCATGGACGTGGGCGGCAAGATCCTCGAGGACTGCTCCAAGGAGGAATTCTTCGGCAACCCCGAAGCGCGCCAGCCGCGCACCAAGGACTTCCTCAACAAGATCCTGCAGCACTGAGCGGCCTGCGCGTTCAGGATGAAGAAAAGGCGCCTATGGGCGCCTTTTTGCTTCCATTTTGATAGCTGTTAGCGCTTTGTGGGTGAGCGCTAGAGGCTGTTTTGGCTTGAATTTGTGCTGCTGCGGCCTCAGGCAATCCGGCGCAGCCGGCTGCATGCATTGCCGCGCGTGCGGCCGAACAGGTCCTTGGGATCGCCGTCCGTGGGTACCAGCTCCACCTCTTCCCCAAGCACCCGTGCCTGGGCCAGCCGGTGGACGTAGCGCAGGGCTGAATAGTCTTCCAGCGCAAAGCCCACGGAATCGAACACGGTGACCTGGTCCGCGGTTTGCCGCCCCGGTGCCTGGCCGCCGAGCACCCGCCACAGCTCGGTCACCGGGTGGTCGGGGGGCAACTGCTGGATCTCGCCTTCCATGCGGCTTTGCGGCTCGTATTCGACGACGATGCGCGCGCGGCGCAGCACGTCGGGGTGCAGCTCGGTCTTGCCGGGGCAGTCCCCGCCCACGGCGTTCAGGTGCATGCCGGGCTCCACCATCGCCGGTGCGAGGATGGTGGCGCGGCTCTTGTCGGCCGTCACCGTGGTCACGATGTCGGCACCGCGCACGGCATCGGCCGTCGAGGCGGCGCGCACCACCGTGAGCCCCGCCGTGTGCGCCAGATTGCGCTGTAGCTTGGTGGTGGCGGCCGGGTCGGTATCGAAGACGCGCAGTTCCTGGACTCCCAGCAGCGCATGGAAGGCCAGGGCCTGGAACTCGGCCTGCGCCCCGTTGCCGATCAGCGCCATGCTGCGGCTGCCCGGCTGGGCCAGCACCTGCGCCGCCAGCGCCGATGTGGCGGCCGTGCGCAGCGCGGTGGTCAGCGTGAGTTCGGACAGCAGCAGCGGATAGCCCGTGCGCACCTCGGCCAGCACGCCGAAGGCCATCACCGTGGGCAGGCCGCTGGCCGGATTGCCGGGGTGGCCGTTGACGTACTTGAAACTGTAGAGCGCATCGTCGGCCACGGGCATGAGTTCAATCACGCCGCGCGGACTGTGGCTGGCCGTGCGCGCCGATTTGTCGAATGCGGGCCAGCGCAGAAAGTCGGCGCGGATCTCGGCGGCCAGTTCGCTCATGAAGCGCGCGGGGCCGATGTCCTGCACCAGCGCTGCCAGGGTGGGAAGGTCGATGAGGCGGGTCATGGCGGCAAGGCTCCGGTGGGGGCAAGGCGGGGGCTTGCATTCCATTGTGGGCAGAGTCCCTGCCAGGCACCAGCCGCCAAACTGCTCAAAAAGTGGCACAAACTGGCGTATTGCCCACAATGACTGGCACTATGAGTAGCATGGATGACATCGACCGCGAAATCATCGCCCTGCTGCGCGCCGACGCGCGCACGCCCGTGGCCACGCTGGCGGCCCGGCTGCGCGTGGCGCGCGGCACCGTGCAAAACCGCCTGCGCAAGCTGGAGGAGACGGGCGTGATCGTCGGCTACACCGTGCGCCTGCGGCCCGATTCGGAGCCGCACCGCATTCGCGCCTGGATGGGCATCGCCGTGGAGGGCAACGCCGCGCCCGAGGTGATCCGCGCGCTGCGTGGCGAGCCCGTGGTGGGGGCGCTGCACAGCACCAACGGCCGCTGGGACATCGTGGCCGAACTGCGCGCCGAGAGCCTTGAGGCCTTCGACCAGGCGCTGGCCCGCATTCGCCTCACGCCGGGCATCGCCAATACGGAGACCAGCATTCTGCTGTCCACCTACAAGGTGTAGCGGCGGGCCCCGGGAAAGGGGGCTCTTATGTTCCTGGCGGGTGCTGTGGGCCCGTGGTGCGCCTGCGGAAAACCAAGTGGCGTGCCGCGGCGTAGTTGGCAAACATGCCCCCTATCGACCCGAGTGCAACGCCTAGCAAAGGGCTCCAGGGGTGTTGGGTCCAGTGCACCGTCGCTGCGTACAGCAGGTAGTTCAATGCTGCGCCACCGCTCATTGAGCACAGGTAGCGCAAGTACTCCATGGCCATGCCGGATGGCTGTGTGGGCTGGTGGCTCGTCTCGGCACGGAAGGTGATGCTGCGGTTCAGCCACCATGTGGTGGTCACAGCAGCGAGAAAGGACAACACGCGAGCGCCATACCAGCCCAGCACGCCGGCGGTCAGGTAGAGCACGCCAGCGTCCACGACAAAGCCTACCGTGCCGGCTGCGGCGAAGCGCAGAAACTGTGGCAAGGTGCTCATCGTGCTTTTTGGGGGAGGGCCGCCGGGAGCCCGCGCGCGGCGAGGGCACGCGCCGGGGCGTACTGTTGCACGAAGTACAGCGGGCGTCCCTTGGTTTCGTTGTAGATACGGCCAAGGTACTCGCCCAGAATGCCGATGAACAGCAGCTGCAAGCCTCCCAAGAACAGGATGGTGACGATGAGGGTGGGATAGCCTGCCACGGCATCACCCCATAGCAGCGTCTTGAGTGTGATCCATGCGCCGGCAAGGAAGGCGAACAGCGAAATAAGAACGCCCAGATAGGAGGCGACCTTGAGGGGCAGGATGGTGAAAGAGGTGATGCCCTCAAGAGCGAAG
Organism: Diaphorobacter oryzae DSM 22780; assembly: GCF_059568935.1. Lineage (NCBI taxonomy): Bacteria > Pseudomonadati > Pseudomonadota > Betaproteobacteria > Burkholderiales > Comamonadaceae > Diaphorobacter > Diaphorobacter oryzae. The sequence goes on from NZ_JCANUL010000007.1 coordinate 117,804, forward strand.
TTCCAGAGCTTCCAGTAATTGAACTTGGTGGCGCCGGCGGCGCGCGGATCGCGCCGGTAGTCGATGGCCTTCGACGGAAAACCGACCCATGCAAACAAGCCCTTCATGAAGCGGTGCTGCTCGCGCAGCTGCAGCAGCGCGTCCACCGTGCGTCGGCTCATGAGCCGGTAGTCACCCGTATCTGCTGGGATGTGCACGTGGGACATCTTGCCCATGACGCGGTAGAACCTGGCGGCTGTGGCTTTTTTCAGCCAGGTTTCACCATCGCGGTGTGTGCGGCGGGCGTATGCGATATCGAAGCCTGCTTCCCATGCCTCGAGAAACTGGACCATCAACTCGGGCGGATCTTGCAGGTCGGCGTCGATGACGATGACCGCATCGCCGAGTGCATGCTCCAGTCCTGCGGTCATCGCGATTTCCTTGCCGAAATTGCGTGACAGATTCACGCAGGTGATGCGCGGGTCACTAGCGTGCAGGCGCTCCATGATGGCTTGGGTGGCATCCTTGCTACCGTCGTTGACGAAGACGATCTCCCAGTCATACTGATCCAACGTGGTCAGCACCTGTGCGATGCGTGCATGGAACAGGGGCAGCACCATTTCTTCGTTGTAGGCCGGAACAACAATGGAAACGAGCTTTTTCATGGGGTAATGCGTTCAGATGAACTCTTGCTTCGTGGGTCCGTGCGCTTGTGCCAAAACAGCCATGCCTGAAGCAGCAGTGTGCAAAGAAGTATGTCCAGGGCCAACTGGGCGCCCCAGAGATGCTTGCTCAGGTCCCGGATGCCCTCGCCCAGTAGGCTGACTGCGATCTGGCTGAGGATGAATGCAGCCAGGAAGAGATTGGCGACCCCTACGTTGATCTGTGCGCGAAGACCCGCCAGGCCCGCCAGAAGGCCCATGGCGACGATGACCGGCCAAATGCGTGTGACGGTGGCATCGCGCCACTGCGTCAGCCTGACGAGGCCGCTTGCTCCGCCAAATGAGCGGCGGTCCGCGGGAACAATGTAGGGTAGCGAGCGGTACACATGAAAGTACTGCGCAGTGAAGTGCTCCGGCAACGCGTAGTGTGCCAGGCGCCACAGCAGCGTGGGGTGCTCCATATGGGGCTGCAGTACATCACGAAGGGTGAGCTGCTGCTCCCCATAGCAACTGCCACCTTCGTGTTGCGGCAGGCTTCCTCCAGGGCCGGCGGCACGATGTCCCCAGCTATCCAGGCCGACGCAGGCTTGCTGCCGCGGAGTCAGGCCCAGGTCTTGTCGCTCTTGTGGCGTGAGGACCATGTAGGAGCCGAAATACAGCGACTGGTGATAGTTCAGCTGCTGATAGGGGTTGTGTTGCAGCGGCAGCAGGCACAGGAGCTGAACGCACAGCAGCCCTGTGGCCGTGGATGCGTGTTCCCGCCAGGTCCCAGCGCGCAGCCAATGCCATCCCAGGCATAACAGCAGCAGTGCTGGAGCGTAAAAGTACTGAACCTTGGACAGTCCCAGCACCAATGCTCCGCCAATGATGTACACCGTGGCGGGGCGCCCCGCTGGGGAAAGAAGCCCCAGGACGGTCAACAGACAGCCGAAGAACGTCACATATTCGGCATAGAAGCTCTTGAATATGCCGATGTGGTGGGCCTGGAAAAAAACCAAGCACAGTGCCGTGAATACCAGCACGCGGCCAAGTTGAGCCATATGCCGAATCACGACGATGCGCAAGGTGATGAGGTGCACGAGCCACAGCAGCAACAGCTTGGCGCCGATGGACTGCCAGCGCAGGTCGAAATAGACGGCGCTTGTCCATTTTTGGAGATAGCCAAAGGCTGCGAACACCAGGCTGCCCGCATCAAAATGATCGAAGCGCAAGAATCTGCCGGGTAGGAATGTCCATAGACGTCCCGTACTTTCCGCAGGGCCGGCGAGCATGAAATACACGCTGCGAATGAAGTCGCCGCTGTCGTTGAAGGCGATGCGCTCGGATAGCACGATGAGAACCAGGCCCAGCGCAATTGCCCACCAGCGGTAGAGCGTGGGGGCGGCGATCGTGTGCGCTGGAGAGGGGGCCTTGGCCATCTTGAAATGGAGGCCTTTGTCAGCGGGCCGCCAGGAGCGTAGCCGCCAGTTCGGCAAAGCCTGCACCGCGCTCGCCATGGGTCACATAGCGGGGCAGGTGCTGGAGTTGGGGAACGAAGCGCGCGATATTGGCCACACCGACGCTATGCGGAAAATGCTCGAACATGAGTTGGTCGTTCGTTGAGTCACCAATGTAGACCCAGCGGTCGATCTCCGTGTCTAGGTTTCGGTCAAAGAGTTCGCGCACGATCCAGCGTGCGCCTTCCAGCTTGTTGTGTTCACCGAACCAGCCGTTGATGTGGATGCTGCTCACTGTGGCATTCATGCCCGCTGCGCGCATGAGGGCCATGGCCTGGTCTATGGCCGCCTGCGGCAGATGGGTGAATTCGCTGTGGTCAATGGCGATGTCCGTCTCGCGCCCCGCGGAGTCGGTGGCGCGGTGAGCTCCGGTGACTTGCGCCTCGATTTCGGCCAGTACCTGCTGCATGCGGGTGTAGTTGCTGGTGCGCGTGGCGGTATTCTGTTGATATATTTTTGATAGCTGTTGACGCTTGTGAGATAAGGTCTGTAGGCCTTTTTCTTCTGAAGCCTGTGCCGCGCGCAGCAGCGCCACCGCGCCGTTTTCAGCGACGATGCTGTCCACTGGCCAAGTGGCGGCAAAGGGTTCGCTCCAGCCCACGGGGCGGCCGGTGATGGGTACCACATGCAGGCCTGCCGCCTTGAGGTCGGTGAGTGCCTGCAGCGCGTCGGGGGTAATGGCGCCGTCGGTGGTCAGCGTGTCATCAATATCGGTGAACACGCCGGAGATACCTGCGCGTGCCTGTAGTGGCCAGAGGGCAATGGGTTGCATGGGAACGAGGAAAACGTCGCTAAGGCGTATGTGCCCTAGCGTTTGGCGAATTCGATGATGGCGCGATAGAACTTGTCGGAGCCATCCTTGGTGTTGTTCGGGCCGAGTTCCATGCGGTTTACGCCATGTTCGCCGCCGCCCTTGAACTTGTCGGGGATGACGGAGAAGTAGTAGGGGCTGATGAAGCGCGCTCCTGCTTCGTAGTGCGACTGCAGTGCTGCAAGGTGGGCACCGTCGCGCTTCCATTGCTGGGGGTTGAATTCAGGCACGCCATAGTCGCTGATCTTGCGCTGGGCCATGAAGCTGCGCAGCCACGCGCTGTCGGTCGCGCCGCCATACATGTTCAGTCCATGTTTCCAGGGAACACTGCCATCCAGGGTCTGGCCGGCGGCGAAGAGCTGCGGGTTCCATGACGCATTGACGTCGGGAATGATCTGGTGAGAGAAGAGCTTGTCCCCTGGCAGGCCAGCCTTGAGTGCGCGGGCATGAAAGGCTTGTAGGAGTCCATGGACCTGCGATTCCCGGTACAGATTCCAGTCACGAGCCAGCGGGTTGTAGTACACGTCCTGCAGAGAACGCGGCAGATCGAGCCAAGAGCGTACGCCGGGAAGATTCTTGGCGTCCTTGAGTGCGGGCAGCATGGGGGGCTTGGAGGCGCTCACGCGTCCCTGGTCGCGGGGGACCACAACAAACTCGACCTCGGCCAACTTGTGGCGCGTGCCACGCGATTCGGCGATTACCTGTGCGAGATGGCGACCCGGGGGCAAGCTGCTGAAATCCAGGTCATACCGGAAGCCGGTGTTTGGGGTCGTGATGGAGGCCTCTGCACGGTACACATCCAGACGATTCAGACCGCGTGGAATGGGGCCGATAAGCCGACCGTCCACATACAGATCGAGCTTGTCAATGGCTTTGTTTGGATCCCATAGCCAGCCGCCAATCGGCAACGTGCCATCGGCAAAGGCATCGTAGTGCTCGCCAAAGGAGGTGAGCTTGTCCTTGCGGATGTTGCGTGACGGCGCGGGAACCGCATCGAACGACGCATAGGCAAAGCCATGGCGAGTATTGAATTGTTCAACCGTCTGGTACTTGTTCTTCAGCCACTGGCGAAAGCCCGCTATCGAGCCGGGGCTGTAGTCCGTGACCTGGATGTCTTGGTATGCCCCCATACCATTCTCGAAGTCGGGGAACATGTGGTGCAACTCTCCCGCCAGTGTGTAGGCCACGATGCGGCGTTGTACCTTCTGCGGCAAGGCCTTGATGCGTTTGGCCACATAGTCAAGCGCCTCGAAACGATAGCGGTTGACGGGAATGGAGAGGTCGGCCGACAGGGTGTAAGGGATGATTCGGTATCCGAAGTACCCCAGTTCCAACGGCTTGCCGTCGCGCAGTTGCATGAGGTTGCGCGGGTCCTTGCGCAGCTCTTCGGTCAGGGGGCCCACGGAATCAAAGTGGTCCGCGGAGAAATAGAGCACCACAGGGCGATCCACTTGGCCAATGACGCGCAGGAATGCATCTACTTGCTCGGGGTCAATGACCCAGCCCTTGGGCGTTTGCTTGTATAGCCCCAGCAATTGCAGCGTGGCTGTGTAGCCGATCTGGACGGAACCCTTGGGGCCGCCTGGTTCCAGGGTATTCAACAGGCGAGTAATGGCTGTCGAACCGTCCAGCTTGCGTGCACGGCAATAGGCATGTGCTGCATCAATCCCCGCTACTTTGGCGTCGGCGACGGCCTCGTCGCATAGGAACATGCCTTCTATGGTGGGTGCCAGGACCATCGGGGGGCGCTGTTTCTGTTCGGCTGGTTGTGCTTGGCCAAGAGAGGCAACTAGCGAGAGGCTCAGCAGAGCAGCGGTGCGGATCAAAGGAGCAGTCATGAAGTGGGCTGAGAAATGGGCGGAATGCTGCAATGGCATGGACAGTGCGCAGGTGGGTCACTGACCATTGGGCGCGTCGGTGCAGCCGGTAGGCTGCTCAAGCGAGAGGCTCAGCGGCTCGGTGGGCAGGTTGCTCACGTCATAGTGCAGGAAGGCGATCAAGCACTGAATGCCAATGAGCACGGGCAGGGCCGCAAGCATCACAGTGCCGCTTGTTGCAGGGTGGCTGCTATACGTGCCAGTGACCCAGTGCCATGCGCCGAAGACACTGCCCATGAACACCAACATCACGCCGCTGAGGCTGTACAACGTACCAATATTGAAGTCCCGTACCAGATAACTGTATACATAGCGTCGCCATAGCCGTGACAGGTGCTTGTGCAGAAACTCAGGTAGCACGCGGCCGACTTTGAGATTCGACTCCTCGTCGGCGTAGACGGAGTCCATAGGAATGTCCCTGACCACGGCACGCACCGTGTTCAGTCGAAATAGCATGTCCGTCTCGAAGAAGTAACGTTGATCCAACTTGTCGAGTGGCAGCTCTGCCAAGACACAGGTGCGTACGGCCGTGTAGCCATTGGTTGGATCCATCACGTTCCAGTAGCCGCAGCTGATCTTGGTGAGAAACGACAGCACGGCATTGCCGAACAGCCGCACCGGTGGCATGCCTTGCACCGATTCGGGGCGGAAGAAACGGTTGCCCTTGGTGTAGTCGGCTTGGCCGCTCAGAAGTGGGCGTACGAAGACGGGGAGCAATGACGGATCCATCTGTCCGTCGCCATCGATTTTGACAACGATGTCCATGCCGTCGGCCAAGGCGGCCTTGTAGGCTGTGATGACTGCTCCACCGACGCCCCGGTTCTCGGGGTTATAGAGCACGCGCACACGAGGGTCACGGTTGTGCTGCTCGATAAAACGGCCACTGCCATCGGGGCAGGCGTCATCAACGGCATAAATCGTCTGCACTTCCGGGCCAATGGCATTGATCACGTCCAGCACATGCTGTGCGACCTTGTAGCAGGGGATGGCAACGGCGATCTTCATGCGGTCAGATGGAAAGGTCAGGAGGCGCGGGCAGCTATGGCTATGCCGGCGAGAATTAGTGCACCTCCCACCAGAGTGGAGGGGCGGATGGGCTCGCCCAGGAATAGCCAGCCAAGGCAAGGAACGATCAGGAAAGCCAGACCCATAAAGGGGTAGGCGAGGTGCAACGGCGCGTGGCGCAATACCCAGATCCATGCCAAGGTAGTGATGCCATACAGAACCAAGGCTGCAAGCAGCCATCCGTTGAAAACCCAGTGATGCCAGTTGGCGGCTTCAGTGATGGATTGTGCAGCCTTTTTAAAAAGCATCTGCCCGATCGAAATTCCTAACACACAGGCAATCGTGGAAATGGTGAGCAATGGGGACATGATCTGCTTTGCATCCGTCATTTGGGAGGGAATCGTGTGGCAATAGGGCGTGCGCCAAATGCAAGGATGGGCAGCAAGACCAGCGGTAGAGTGAAGAAGGGAAGTAGGTACCGATACTCGCCAGCAATAGAAAAGATGAATATGGCTCCAAGCTGGATCAGCATAGGGGCGGCGATCAAAAGCAGCGCCTTGTTGTGAAGCTGGAAGCCTTTCAACAAGGCCCACGCTAGTAGCCCTATGCCAAAAAATGGAGTCCAGAGCAACCATCGGTAGTGATAGCTGATCTCATGGAGACTGGTGAGCGCCCGCTCCGCTTGGTTGAGTTGAAACTGTCGATAGGTGGTTTGGGTGTTGATGCGCTGCAGAACATGCTGTGCATAGCTTAGATTGGGGGCGCCCCCTTGAGCGAGTGCCGAGACGAGAAAGACGTTGACTCTGCTGCCCATGAATTTGGGCATGTTGTTCCACAGGTTGTAGCGGAAAAAATCGCGGGTAATGATTTTGCGATCCTGGCGAGGAAATGCCATGACACGCGGTCCAGTGGGGGTGAATTGCAGAGGGTCCCAGTAGTCTGGATCGTAGTGACTGGTATAGGTTTCTATGGGGTGGTGCTTTGTCAGGACTTCTATGGTGCTTGGCAATACGCGCGGCGACGCTGTCCACAAATTCATGGGCCGCGCCTGCAGGAAGTTGACTGTTTCAAAAATGGCCAGTGGGTAAAGTGCGCCATGGTTGCTGGATTTGTGCGTACTGGCCGCAGCAACCGCGAGGGCGCACCATGCCAGCAGGATGGCGGCAATCCATCGACGGCTGGTTTTGTCGGCGATGAACACCAAGATGGCAACGGGTACTAGAAAAATGATGCCATTGGGGCGTGCGAATGCTGCAATCGGAAGCGTGAGGGTGAGGACCAGCAGCGATAGAAAGCTCGCTTTGCGAAGATGGGCGATCAACCATACTTCAAACAGCAACCCAGCCACTGCCACTGAATAGATGCCATCCGGATACAGCATGCCCACAAAAAATATCAAGTGAGGGGCCATGCATACGAAAACCAGCAAGGAAATTGTGGTCCCGTACAGCCGCTGAGTCCAACACCAGGCAAGGATGCGCGCGAGAATGAACGCGCTCAAAGCCATCATGAACGCGATAGGTATCTCTACAAGATGGTGGCCTTGATAGAACAGGCGGACAAAGTAGTACCAGAATGCGGGCTTGCCCGATCTATATGTTGCAGGGTCCCCCACCTCGAGCAGGATGGCCAGGCTATCTTCCCCCAGCATGCCGGGCCAGAAAACCGCCAGCCAGCCCCCATAGATCAATAGGAGCAGACCGAACATGAAGGCCAGCGGCCTTGCTTGGCGAGATGGCTGGGCGGTGTGCGGCATATGGGTGTCTGCTTAGCCTCCGCTTTGCAACGCCAACCCCGCATGCTCCCGCAGCGGATGGAAATGGATTTTCGGAAACCGCTCCTGTGCCAGCCGCACGTCATACGGGCTGGTGCATAGATAGGCCAGCGTATCCGCCGCGTCATGCGCTAGGCGCAGCGGGTATGCGTTCTCGAATTCGCGCAGTTCGGCCGGGGTGTCGGCCGTGATCCAGCGCGCGCCCGTGTACTGGCAGCCTTCCAGGCGCACATCGCAGTCGTATTCGGTCTTCAGTCGGTGCTGCACCACTTCGAACTGCAGCTGACCCACGGCGCCCAGCAGCATGTTGCCGCCCACATCGGGCTTGAACACCTGAATCGCACCTTCCTCGCCCAACTGCATCAGGCCTTGCTGCAGCTGCTTGGTGCGCAACGGGTTCTTCAGCACCACGGTCATGAACATTTCGGGGGCGAAGAACGGCAGGCCGGTGAACTGCAGGCTGGGGCCGTCGGTGATCGAATCGCCTAGCTGCACACCGCCGTGGATGGTGAAGCCGATGATGTCGCCGGCATAGGCCTCGTCCACGGCCTCGCGGCGCTGCGACATGAAGGTCACCACGGATGTGGGGCGCAGTTCCTTGCCTGTGCGCTGCACCTTCATCTTCATGCCGGGCGTGTACTTTCCGGAGGCCACGCGCACGAAGGCGATGCGGTCGCGGTGGTTGCTGTCCATGTTGGCCTGCACCTTGAAGACCACGCCCGAGAAGCTCTCGTCGTCGGGCTGGATGGTCTTTTCCTCGCGGTTGCGGTTCACCTCGGTGAAGGCGATGCGTGGGCCGGGCGGGGGCGACATGTCGACCACGGCGTCCAGCACTTCCATCACACCGAAGTTGTTCACCCCCGAGCCGAAGAAGACGGGGGTGAGCTTGCCGGCCAGGAAGGCCTCATGGTCCCATTCGGCCGAGGCGCCCTGGGCCAGCTCCATGCTCTCCAGCGCGTCGTCGAAGGCCTTGCCGAAGCGCGCGCGCAGCCTGTCGGCCTCTGCCAGGGGAATCACCTCGAAGTCCTGCGGGCGTTTTTCGCTGCCCGCGGTGAACACCGTCATGCTTTGCGTGCGCAGGTTGATGATGCCGCCAAAGCTCTTGCCCTGGCCCACGGGCCAGGTGATGGGGCAGCAGGGCATGCCTAGCTCGCGCTCGACCTCGTCGAGGATGTCCAGCGGGTCGCGCACCTCGCGGTCCATCTTGTTGACGAAGGTGATGATGGGCGTGTCGCGCTGGCGGCAGACCTCGATCAGGCGGCGCGTCTGCGCTTCCACGCCGTTGGCGGCGTCGATCACCATCAGCGCCGAGTCGACGGCGGTGAGCACGCGGTAGGTGTCTTCCGAGAAGTCCTTGTGGCCGGGCGTGTCCAGCAGGTTGATCACGTGGTCGCGGTAGCTCATCTGCATGACCGAGCTGGCCACCGAGATGCCGCGCTGCTTCTCGATCTCCATCCAGTCCGAGGTGGCGTGGCGGCTGGCCTTGCGGCCCTTAACGGCGCCCGCGATCTGGATCGCGCCCGAGAACAGCAGCAGCTTCTCGGTCAGCGTGGTCTTGCCCGCGTCGGGGTGGGAGATGATGGCAAAGGTCCGGCGGCGCCGGGTTTCTGGGGCGTACGACACAGTGATTTCGGGTGAGGTGCCGGCGCGGCACGCCGCGCGGCGAAAAGGAAAGCGGGCGGCGCGAGGCCGCTCCCGGGAATTGGGCCGGATTCTAAGGCGCCCGGGTTCGCGCGGGGCGGCCGTTATAATTCGCGCTTTCCGAGGAGCGTTGCAGCGTCCCCAGCACAGCGGGGCGCGAGGCTCGGACCCCTGCATTCGCAACGACGCTCGCCCACGCTTCTTGTGCGGTGAGCTCCCCCAAGGCGTGGTTTTTTCAGCATCCGATTTGGAGAAAACCATGAGCGCTGTTCTCAAGTCCCCCGCCGATTTCGCCATCGCCGACATTTCCCTGGCCGACTGGGGCCGCAAGGAAATCAAGATTGCCGAAACCGAAATGCCCGGCCTGATGGCCATCCGCGAAGAGTTCGCTGCCGCCCAGCCCCTGAAGGGCGCGCGCATCACCGGCTCGCTGCACATGACCATCCAGACGGCCGTGCTGATCGAGACGCTGAAGGCCCTGGGTGCCGATGTGCGCTGGGCGTCGTGCAACATTTTCTCGACCCAGGACCACGCGGCTGCCGCGATAGCCGCCACCGGCACGCCCGTGTTCGCCATCAAGGGCGAGTCTTTGGCCGACTACTGGGACTACACCCACCGCATCTTCGAATTCGGCGCTGCCGGCACCGAAGGCGAAGGCCCCAACATGATCCTGGACGATGGCGGCGATGCCACCATGCTGATGCACCTGGGCCAGAAGGCCGAGAAGGACCTGTCCGTGCTGGCCAACCCCTGCTCGGAAGAAGAGCGCATCGTGTTTGCCGCCATCAAGGCCAAGCTGGCCGTGGACCCCACCTGGTACACCCGCAAGTCGGCCCAGATCATCGGCGTGACCGAAGAGACCACCACCGGCGTGCACCGCCTGAACGAAATGTCGGCCAAGGGCACGCTGCTGTTCCGCGCCATCAACGTCAACGACTCGGTGACCAAGTCCAAGTTCGACAACCTGTACGGTTGCCGCGAATCCCTGGTGGACGGCATCAAGCGCGCCACCGACGTGATGATCGCCGGCAAGGTGGCATGCGTGGCTGGCTACGGTGACGTGGGCAAGGGCTCGGCCCAGGCCCTGCGCGCGCTGTCTGCCCAGGTGTGGGTGACCGAGATCGACCCCATCAACGCCCTGCAGGCCGCCATGGAAGGCTATCGTGTAGTGACCATGGAGTACGCCGCCGACAAGGCCGACATCTTCGTGACCACCACCGGCAACAAGGACATCATCCGCCACGAGCACATGGTGGCCATGAAGGACCAGGCCATCGTCTGCAACATCGGTCACTTCGACAATGAAATCGACGTGGCTTCGATCGAGCAGTACCAGTGGGAAGAAGTCAAGCCCCAGGTGGACCAGATCACCTTCCCCGACGGCAAGAAGATCACCCTGCTGGCCAAGGGCCGCCTGGTGAACCTGGGCTGCGCCACCGGCCACCCCAGCTTCGTGATGTCGTCCTCGTTCGCCAACCAGACCATCGCCCAGATCGAGCTGTTCACCAAGCCGGCCGAGTACCAGGCCGGCAAGGTTTACGTGCTGCCCAAGATCCTGGACGAAAAGGTGGCGCGCCTGCACCTGAAGAAGGTCGGCGCCATGCTGACCGAGCTGACCGACGAGCAGGCGGCCTACATCGGCGTGAAGAAGGAAGGCCCGTACAAGGCTGACACTTACCGCTACTGATCTGCAAAAACCATAGCTGCCTGCGCTTGTTGCTAGCCATGTTCAGCATGAAATATGCCCGAACATGGCGCAGGGAAAGCGCAACCAGCTATCAAAACAAGAGAGGGCGACGCCATGCGTGCGGACGTTTTTCTGGTGGAGCGCGGCCATGCGAGCACGCGCTCGCAGGCCCAGCGCCTGATTGCCGCGGGCGTGCAGTGGCGGCTGTCGCCGCTCACGCCCTGGCAGAAGGTGGTGAAGAACGGCGACGACATTCCCACCGTGGCCGAGGTGCAGTTGCTGGACGCGGCCGAGGCGCGCTACATCTCGCGCGGCGGCCTCAAGCTCGAGGGCGCGCTGCAGGCCACGGGCCTGCAGGTGGCGGGCCTGCGCTGCCTGGACGTGGGCCAGAGCACCGGGGGCTTTAGCGACTGCCTGCTGCAGGGCGGCGCGGCGCAGGTCATCGGCGTGGACGTGGGCCACGCTCAGCTGCACGAGCGCCTGCGCGCTGATCCGCGCGTGGTCTGCGTGGAGGGCCTGAACGCCCGCGCGATGACGCCCGAATCGCTGCAGGCGGCCTGCGAGGAGGCGCTGTCCGAGGTCATCGAGGAAGCGGAAGACAACGAGACCCAGCCGCAGGCGCCCTACGCCTGGATGCGCAACGGCGGCATGGTCGACGACGACTACGACGACAGCAACGATGCCAAGGAGCACGACATCGAGTCTTTCAAGGCCGAGCGCGCCGCCAAGGCCAAGGCGCGGTCCGACGGAACGCTGCCGGTGCAGCGCCGTCGCCGGCCCGAATGTGCCGATGTGGACATCACGCCAGCCTTCGACCTGATCACGGGCGACCTGTCCTTCATCTCGCTCACGCTGGTGCTACCCGCGCTGGTGCCGCTGCTCAAACCGGGCGGCACGCTGCTCATGCTGGTCAAGCCGCAGTTCGAGCTGCAGCCCGGCCAGGTGGGCAAGGGCGGCATCGTGCGCGACCCCGCGCTGTATGCCCAGGTCGAGCAGCGCATCCGCGACTGCTGTGCGGCCCTGCCGCTGCAGGTGCAGGGCTGGCTGGACAGCCCCATCGAGGGCGGTGACGGCAACCGCGAATTCTTCATTCACGCAAGGAGGGTGGCATGAGCCCATCCACGGCCTTTCCGGTCAGCTTCGAATTCTTTCCGCCCAAGACGCCCGAGGGCGCCGACAAGCTGCGCGCCGTGCGCCAGCAGCTCTATGCGCAGCGGCCCGAGTTCTGCTCGGTGACCTACGGCGCGGGCGGCTCCACGCAGGCCGGCACCTTTGCCGCGGTGCGGGAGATCCTGGCGGAGGGCGTGAGCGCGGCGTCGCACTTCTCGTGCATCGGCGCCACGCGCGCGAGCGTGCGCGAGCAGCTTGCCGAACTCAAGGCCATGGGCGTCAAGCGCCTGGTGGCGTTGCGCGGCGACCTGCCCAGCGGTTACGGCATCGGGGGCGAGTTCCAGTACGCCAGCGACCTCGTGGCCTTCATCCGCGCCGAGACGGGTGAAGACTTCCACATCGAAGTGGCGGCCTACCCCGAGGTGCACCCCCAGGCCCGCTCGTTCGAGGCCGACTTGCAGGCCTTCGCCACCAAGGTGCGTGCGGGGGCCGATTCGGCCATCACGCAGTATTTCTTCAACGCCGACGCCTACTTTCGCTTCGTGCACGAGGTGCGCCGCCTGGGCCTCGACGTGCCCGTGGTGCCCGGCATCATGCCGATCACGGGGGCCTCGCAGCTCATGCGCTTCTCGGACGCCTGCGGCGCCGAGATCCCGCGCTGGATTCGCCTGCGCCTGCAGGGCTTTGGCGACGACACGGCCAGCATCCGCGCCTTCGGCCTCGATGTGGTGACCGAACTGTGCGAGCAACTGCGCCGCGGCGGCGTGCCGGGGCTGCACTTCTACACCATGAACCAGAGCGCGGTCACGTTGGAAATCTGCCGGCGCCTGGCGGTGTAACGGTGGGGCTGGGTAATATTGGCGGTGTTTACCTTTGCTTTCAATTGCGCCCCTTCTCGGTATGAAGCCCGCCATCGCCCCCTTGCTGCTGATCACCCTGACGCTCCTGCAGGCCGCACCCGCTGCCGCGCAGACGCGCTATTCCTGCCGTGACGAAAGCGGCACGGTCTACAACCTGTCGCGCCCCTGCCCGCAGGGCATGGTCACCACGGCCGTATCCGCGGGACCCGTGGAGCGGCGCAGCGAGTCGCGGGACTACGCGCCGGCGCGGCGCAGCAGCTCCGTGCGGGAGGCGCCGGACTACCAGGAGTACATGAGCGCGCGCTGCCGCACCCTGCAGGGCAGCATCCGCTCGGCCTCGGCCAATGGATCGAGCTATGAGGTGATTGCGGGCATGCAGCGCGAATACCGGCGCGACTGCAGCGATGAGGAGAGCGAGGCCGCGTCGCGCTACTACAAGGAGCGGCGCGAATCCCGCCTCCAGCGCCGCGAAGAGGCGGACCGCCTGCAGCAGGAGCAGTGGGCGGAGCAGGAGCAGGAAGACCGCCAGGCGCGCCAGTGCGCGGAGTCCCGGCGTATCCTTGCGGCCAAGAAAGCACGCGCGGACCTGACGCCGGGCGAACGCAATGACTTACGCCGTTTTGAAGACAACATCACCGCGCGCTGCGCCAAATCTTGAAACCACTGCATACGCCAGCCGGCTGCTGCGCGCCCTGGGCGCCTGCCTGCTGTGCGCCTGGCTGGCGGGCTGCGTAGCGCCGCCAACGGCGACCACCCCCGGCGAAGGGGAGCCGGGCCAGGCCGCCGCGTCGCGCGCCAAGCCGACGGCGCGGCCGGCGGCCCCGCCCGCGCCATCACGTGCCCGCGGCGCCGAGGGCAGGGCGGTTGTCCCGTCTGCGCCCGCCTCCGACGCCGAGCCCGACGAGGTGCCCGCAGCGGGCGATACCGGCGAGCTGCTGGGGCGTGGACTGGCGTCGTGGTATGGCGGGCGCTTTCACGGTCGGCGCACGGCCAGCGGTGAGCGTTTCGACCGCGAGGAACTCACGGCCGCGCACCGCACCCTGCCTTTCGGCGCGCGCCTGTGCGTGCGCAGCATGGTCAACGGCAAGGTGGTGGTGGTGCGCGTCAATGACCGCGGGCCGTTTGCGCCCGGCCGCGTCATCGACCTGAGCCAGGCTGCCGCGCAGGAGCTGGGCATGACGGGCCTGGGCATCAAACCCGTCGAGCTCTGGCGCCTGGGGCCGGAGGATGATGACTGCCCCGAAGGCCTGCCGGAACTCGAGGCTGCGGTGGACGATGAGGTGCGTGCATCGGCGCCCGCTCCGCGGCCGGCGGTGCGCCAGGGCCGACCGGACAAGGCCAAGGCCCGGGCGCGGCGCCGTTGAGGGCGGTGGCGCCTGGCCTCGGCGTGAGGATCAGCCGCCGTGCTCCAGGGTATGCGCGGCGTGCCGGTCCTGGGCCAGCAGCTCGGCCATCTGGGGCAGCGCCTCGCGCAGCGCAGCCTGCAGCGTGAAGGGCGGGTTGATCAGGAACATGCCGCTGGCGGGCAGGCCTGGCCGGCGGCCGGGTTCGCCGGTGGTCGTTGGCCCCATCTTGCTGGACTTCACCGTCAGCGTGGCGTGCAGCCAGGGCTTGCCGGCCTTGGTCGCCATGGTCTTGAGCCGGCGGGGCAAGTCATGCGCCTCCGGGCGCGGGATGATGGGATACCAGACGGCGTACACACCCGTGGCAAAGCGCCTGAGCGAGTCCTGCACCATGTCCTGCACGCGCGCATAGTCGCTCTTGATTTCATAGCTGGGATCGCAGAGTACAAGGGCACGGCGGGCCGGTGGAGGTAAAAATTTCTTGACGCCTTCGAAACCGTCTTCCTGCAGCACGGCCACCTGGCGCCCGGCCTCCAGCTGGGCCACGTTGCCCGCCAGGGCGCGGGCGTCCGTGGGGTGCAGCTCGAACAGCTTGAGCTTGTCCTGGTCGCGCAGCAGGCGCTGGGCGATGAAGGGCGAGCCGGGATAGACGCGGGTGTTCGCGCCCTGGTTGAAGGCGCGCACCATGTCCACGTATTCCTGCAAGGCAGGCGCCAGCGTGGCGGGGGTGGCGGGTGGAACCAGACGGAGGATGCCGTCCGTGGACTCGGCGCTGGTGGTGGCATAGTCGCCATCCAGCCGGTATAGGCCCGCTCCGGCATGTGTATCCAGCACGGTCAGGGCCGCTTCTTTCTGTAGAAGGTGTTGCAAAGTGGCGATGAGCACCGTGTGCTTGAGCACATCGGCGTGATTGCCTGCATGAAAGGCGTGGCGATAGCTGAACATGCGCGCAATGGTAACGACCCGCGTTCGCGGCACAATGCGGCAGCGCTGCCAAAGGGATGTGATGTTTTTGGCAGACAGGATGCGCTTTGTTGCCGGTCCCCGGGCCGGCTTGACGCATCATGGCGACCGTTGACGGCCATGGGCCGCCCGCGCCAGGACTTCATTCCCCACCTTCGCATCTGCCCATTCCCCGCGCCACCTGTTGATCTGCTCCATGTCCGCCGTCCCCCAGCACACCACGCCAGCCAGCATTGCGCACCATGTCGATGCGCTGCAGCCCGGTACCCGGCTGGGGGAGTTCGAGGTGGTGGCCCTGCTGGGCGTGGGCGGTTTCGGCATGGTGTACCAGGCATTCGACCATTCCTTGCTGCGCTTTGTGGCGATCAAGGAGTACATGCCGGCGGCGCTTGCCGGGCGTGCCGATGGACATTCGCTGTGGGTGCGCTCCTCGTCGGACGAGCAGTCGTTCCAGGCCGGACTAGCCTCGTTCGTGGACGAGGCGCGGTTGCTGGCGCAGTTTGACCATCCCTCGCTGGTCAAGGTCTTCCGTTTCTGGGAGGCCAATCACACGGCCTACATGGTCATGCCCTTGTACAGCGGCATGACGCTCAAGCAGGCGCGCGCCCATATGCGCACGCCCCCGCCCGAAAGCTGGCTGCGCCAGGTGCTGTGGTCGGTCACGAGCGCGCTGCGCGTGCTGCACGAGGGGCAGACGCTGCACCGGGACATCTCGCCGGACAACATTTTTTTGCAGGACCATGGGCCGCCGGTGTTGCTGGACTTGGGCGCGGCACGCCATGCGATCAGCGACCGTGACCAAAGGCACACGGCCGTGCTCAAGGTCAACTACGCGCCCATCGAGCAGTACACGGACGCTGCGGATCACCTGAAGCAGGGGCCCTGGAGCGATCTGTATTCGCTGGGCGCCGTGGTGCATGGCTGCCTGTGCAACGACACGCCGTTGCCTGCCACTCTGCGCGCCATACGGGACCGCATGGTGTCGTTCTCGCGCGTGGCGCGCACCGTGCGCAAGCAGTTCGGGGTCGAATACTCGCGTCCGTTCGTCGACGCGGTCGCGCAGTGCCTGGCGCTGCAGCCGGAGGACCGGCCGCAGTCCATCGACCAGTTTCTGCAGACGATGGGCATGACGTCCGCGCCTGCGGGGCTGGAATCCTTCGATTTCCGTGCGGAACTGGGCGACATCTGGGTCGAGCCGTCGAGCAAGGATGCCCAGGGCGTGGCCATGCCGGTGATCGACATCACGGCACTGTCGCAGCCGCTGTATTCGGAACCGCAGGGGGCGGCTCCATCGGCGGTGCGTGGCGCCGATGCTGCTTCTTCCGGGAAGCAAGAAGATTCGCCCCAGCCGGCGTTCCAGGAAACGGTGGTCGACGCGGGCGACACGCAGGCGTTTGCGGACACGCGTGATGCATCGCAGCAATGGGATGAGCATTCGCGGCGCCGGCGCGGCCCCGTCCGGCAAAGCCATGCGCCCGAGGGGCGCGCATCTGAGGGCGGTCGGCCTGGCAAGGCCGCCGCAGCTGCTGGTGCCGGAGTGCCTCGGCGTTCCTCGGGCCATGTGCGAACGGTCTGGGCCATGGTGGGGTCGCTGGTCGTGCTGGCCATTGCCGGAGGGCTGTGGTGGGCGCGGCAGGAGCGCCCGCGGTTGACGCCGGAGAGTGAAATCATCACGGAGCTGGCCGAACCGGCGAAGGCTCCGGGACCGCAGGCGTCGGCCGAACTGCTTCTCACGAGCCATGAAGAGGCGGGTGCCTCCGTGCCGCCGCCCGAGACTACGACGCCGGAGATGGCGACAACGCCAGCAGTGCCGGTGACTGCCGCGCAGAGGGCGAAGCCATCGCGCCGGGTGGCGGAGCCGCCACCGGTATCCGCGCCGCCCGTGCCGCAGGCCGTGGCAGCGGCGCCCGAGCCTCCGCCGCCCCCGCCAGCCCCACGCCCGGCGGCGCCAGCGCGCGCTCCGGGACCGGATGAGGTGTGTGCGTCGGCAAGCTTCTTTGCCCGGCCCATGTGCATTCACCAAGAGTGCCAGAAGGCCGGCGTGGCGACCCACCCCATCTGTGTGGAGAACCGTCGCAAGCAGGAGGCGGAAGAGCGTCGGCGGCAGATGTACCCGCAGTGACTGCGCGGTGGCTGTGGCGATTTCGTATAATGTTTGGCTTCGCAGCGTTTTTGGTCCCGCGGCGAAGTATCAGAACCCACCTAAGAGGCCCCCGCACGAGGAGCACCGACCGTGGAAAAGGACCGCCAAACCGCCTCTAGAAAAGAGAAACTCATGTCTACATTCAGCGCAAAGCCCGCTGAGGTCGTGCACGAGTGGTTTGTGATTGACGCCACCGACAAGGTGCTCGGCCGGGTAGCCAGCGAAGTTGCCCTCCGTCTGCGCGGCAAACACAAAGCCATTTACACGCCTCACGTTGACACTGGTGACTACATCGTCATCATCAACGCCTCCAAGCTCAAGGTGACCGGCACCAAGTCCCTGGACAAGGTGTACTACCGTCATTCCGGCTATCCCGGCGGCATCACGGCCACGAACTTCCGTGACCTGCAGGCCAAGCACCCCGGCCGTGCGCTCGAGAAGGCCGTCAAGGGCATGCTGCCCAAGGGCCCCCTGGGCTACGCCATGATCAAGAAGCTCAAGGTCTACGGCGGCGCGGAACACCCGCACACTGCCCAACAGCCCAAAGCGCTGGAAATCTAAGGAGCCTTGAATGATTGGTGAATGGAACAATGGCACCGGCCGTCGCAAGTCCAGCGTCGCCCGCGTGTTTCTGAAGAAGGGTTCCGGCAAGATCACTGTGAATGGCAAGGACATTCAGCAGTATTTCGGCCGCGAAACCTCCATCATGATCGCCAAGCAGCCGCTGGTGCTCACCAACCATGTCGAAACCTTCGACATCCAGGTGAACGTGCATGGCGGCGGTGAATCCGGCCAGGCCGGTGCAACCCGTCACGGCATCACCCGCGCCCTGATCGATTACGACGCAACGCTGAAGGCTGCACTGAGCCAGGCTGGCTTCGTGACGCGTGACGCGCGTGAAGTCGAGCGTAAGAAGGTCGGCTTGCACTCCGCTCGCCGCGCCAAGCAGTTCTCGAAGCGTTAATCGCACGCAGCTGCTTTGCAGGTATGCTGCGACGCACCTCAGGGTGCGCTGCAGACTGCAGAAAAACCGCCCCTGTGGGCGGTTTTTTGCTTTTCACGCCAGACTTTTCCCGATTTCCATGCGCTTTCGTCTTCTACGTCGCCGCCTCACCATCACGGCTCCCCGCATGGCCGTACGCAGTGCGTTGCCATGGCCGTTGCGGTGGGTTGTGTTGGCCATCGCGCTGGGGCTGTGTGGTGCCGTGACGCTGTGGGCATTCGAGTTCGGCAAGCGCATAGCGGGGCTGGATGCCGATGCGCGCGAGGAACTGCGGCGCCTGCGGGCCGAGGTCGTGCAGCTGCGTGAGGACAGCCGCCTGCAGCAGGAAAGGAGCGTGGTGGCTGACAGCCTGCGCACGACCGAACGCGCAGCGATGGAGCGCCTGACGGAGCAGATCCGCCAGCTCGAGGCCGACAACCGCAGCCTGCGCGACGACCTGGGGTTCTTCGAGAAACTCATTCCCGCGGCCAAGGCCGACAAGGCGCTGGCCATCCGTGGACTGTACGCCGAGATCCTGGGCGATGGAGCCCAGCTGCGTTGGCAGGTCTTGGCGATCCAGCCCATGCGCAATGCGCCAGAGTTCAAGGGGCGGCTGGAGCTGGTGCTGGCTGGAGTGGCGCAGGGGGCGCCTTGGTCGTCGCAGCCGCCCGTGGTCAGTCAGCCCATGCAGTTCCAGCAATATCGGCGAGCCCAGGGCGTATTGAATCTGCCGCCGCAGGCCATGGTAAAAACCGTGACGGCGCGTCTGGTGGAGGGTGGCTCCGTGCGCGCGATCCAGACGTTTTCTCTTGAATAGCGATCATGGGCCAGCAAGCCCGCGTCACGCCCGTTGCCTTTTCGTCCGTTCCTTAGGAGTACCGCATGTTCTCGCGCAAGAAGCAGCCCCCCATCAAAAGCCTGATTGCCCAGGGCACGCGCCTTCAGGGCGACCTGCTGTTCACCGACGGGCTGCGCATTGATGGCGAGGTGGTGGGCGACGTGCGCGCCTCTGCCGAGCCCAGCATGCTGGTGGTGTCCGAGTCGGCGCATGTGGAGGGAACGCTGCATGCGGCGCATGTGATCATCAATGGCACGGTCGATGGGCCGGTGCATGCGGCGGAGTTGCTGGAACTGCAGCCCAAGGCGCGCATCACGGGCAACGTGCACTACAAGGCTCTTGAAATGCACCAGGGCGCGGTGATTGCGGGGCAGTTGTGCCCCGTGACCCTGCTGCTCGATGAAAAGCCCACACTGAAGCTGGCGTCAAACGCTCAGTGAGCGGAGCCGCGTCGGGCTTTGCCGTACCATCAAAGAGAGAAACTGTTCCAAGGAGCCCACCATGAGCGCCGTAGCCGAGAATACCCACACCGAAATGCCCACCCCGATCTTGTTCACCGACAGCGCCGCCGCCAAGGTGGCCGAACTGATTGCGGAGGAGGGTAACCCCGACCTCAAGCTGCGTGTCTTCGTTCAGGGCGGCGGCTGCTCGGGCTTCCAGTACGGCTTCACGTTCGATGAGATCACCAACGAAGACGATACGACGATGACCAAGAACGGGGTTTCGCTGCTGATCGACGCCATGAGCTACCAGTACCTGCTGGGTGCGGAAATCGACTACAAGGAAGATCTGCAGGGCGCGCAGTTCGTCATCAAGAATCCGAACGCCACGACGACCTGTGGCTGCGGGTCGAGCTTTTCGGTCGAGAACTGATTGGATGCCTCCCCGCCAAAACCGCCTTCGGGCGGTTTTTTCACGCCTGCCTGAAGCAGGCTCAGGCGGGATAGATGGCGCCGAGGATGCGCGCGCCACGTGCACCGGTCACGCTGGGCAGGCTGGCCGTGGCCCCCTGCACACATTGGCGCGCCAGCCAGGCGAAGGCGGCGGCCTCCACCTGCAGCGGGGGCAGTCCATGGCGCTCCGAATTTTCGACGCGCACGCCCGGCAGCAGCGCCTGCAGGCGCTTCATGAGGTGGTCGTTCAACGCGCCGCCACCGCAGACGATGAGCAGCTCGCTGTGCGGTGCGTGCCGCACCAGGTCTTGTGCGCAGGCATGGGCGGTGAACTCGGCCAGCGTGGCCTGCACGTCCTGGGGTTGGGCATCGTGCGCGCAGGCCGCGAGGTGTGGGGCCAGCCAGTCCGGGTTGAACAGGTCGCGCCCCGTGCTCTTGGGCGGTTGGTGGGCCAGAAAGGGCTCTGCCATCAAGGCGGTGAGCAGGGAGGGAATGGGTTGGCCGGTGCGGGCCCAGCGACCCCCGTCGTCATAGGGCTGGCCGGTGTGGCGTTGGCACCAGTAGTCCATGAGCGCGTTGGCGGGGCCGCAATCGAAGCCCAGCACGGCGCCATCGGGACGCAGGATGCTCAGGTTGGAGATGCCGCCCAGGTTCAGCACGGCCACCGTGCGCCCCGGCTGACCGAAGACGCCCTGGTGAAACGCGGGCACCAGGGGGGCGCCCTGGCCGCCGGCCGCCACGTCACGGCTGCGGAAATCGGCGACGACTGTGATGCCCGTGGCTTCGGCCAGCAGGGCGGGGTTGTTGAGTTGCAGCGTGTAGCCCGTGCCATCGAAGGCCTGGGGGCGGTGGCGCACCGTCTGTCCGTGGGCGCCTATGGCCCGCACGGCATCGGGCGTCAACCCCGCCCGCCGGAGCAGGGCATGCACCACGCCCGTGTAGGTGAGCACCAGTGCGTTTGCCGCCAGCGCGGCGCGGTGCAACTCGTCGCCACCGCTGGCATTCAGGGCGAGCAGTTCTGCTCTTAAATCAGGAGCTAGTGGCGCTGATGCGTGCTGGGCCACGGTGCATTTTCCATCGGAAAACCGGGCCAGCACGCCATCGACGCCGTCGAGCGAGGTGCCCGACATCAGCCCAATGAACCACGGCGCCTGACTGTTCACCGGGGTGTGTCGCGTTATTCGGCGCTGGCCTGCAGGATTTGTGCTGCCGAGGACAGTTGCACGCGCATATTGCCCGCAAGACGCTCGAACGCCGGGCGCGCGGCGGCCGACACCGGCTGGGCGGCCTCGCTCTGGCGGGCAATGGTCATCGGGTCCTTGTGCACGCCATCGACGCGGAACTCGAAGTGCAGGTGCGGGCCTGTGGCCCAGCCCGTGGCGCCCACGGCACCAATCTTCTGGCCCTGCTCCACGCCCTCGCCCTTGCGCACGTCGATGCGGCTCAGGTGGGCGTAGACGGTGACGTGCTGGTTGCGGTGCTTGACGTAGACCACGTTGCCGTAGCCGTTCTGCACGCCCGCGAAATCCACCACCCCGTCGCCCACGGTGCGCACGGCCGTGCCGGTGGGGGCGGCGAAATCCGTACCCAAGTGGGCGCGCCAGGTCTTGTGGATGGGGTGCAGGCGCATGGCAAAACCGCTGGAAACGCGCGAGAACTCCACCGGAGACGTGAGGTAGGCGCGACGCATGCTCTCGCCGTCCAGCGTGTAGTACGAGCCCTTGGTGGCGCCGGGTTCCTGGAACCAGACGGCGTTGTAGGTCTTGCCGCTGTTGTGGAACTCGGCGCTCAGCACGCGGCCGCTGCGCAGCGGCTCGCCGTCGGCCTCTAAGGTCTCATAGACCACGGAGAAGCGGTCCTCCTTGCGCAGCGCGCGGCGGAAGTCGATGTCGCCGGAAAACACCTCGGCCAGTTGCACGGCCACGGCGTCGGGGATATTGGCTGCATCGGTGGCAGCGAACAGCGAACTGCGAATGACGCCGCCCGCCAGCCGGCTGCCTACGGTGAGGGGTGCCGTCTCGATGCGCGAGGCGAAGCTGCCGTCCGGCGTGCGCTCGACCACCAGGCGCTTGAACTGGCCGCTGTCCTCGGGTGCCCAGCGTGCGGTCAGGCGCAGCAGGCGGTGGTCGTCGGTGGTCTCCGCGGACATCGACCGGCCACCGCGACCCAGCAGCTGCTGGCGCACGTTGCTGTCGCCGCGCAGAAAGGCCGATGCCACGGGATCGGCGATGCCCAGGCGCTGCAGAATGCTCTCTGCCGTGTCGGAGCTGCGGGTGACGTCGGAGCGATAGAGCGAATACTGCGGAATGTCCACGAGCGAGGACAGGGGTTCTTCGCCGGCCAGCGACTCCACGGGGTGAGCCACGGTGCGCACCGGCAGGTCGGCCGGGTCGGGCGCGAAGGAGGCCACGGCAAAGGCGCCGCCGCCGCCTGTGAGCAGCAGGGTCGCCACGGCGGCGGTGATGCGTTTCGGATGCTTCTGAACGGATTGCCTTAGCTCGTTGAGCCATGACAGGCAGGCGGTGGTCAAGCCGTTGTTCAAGTCTTACCCCAGGCGTAGGTGTGCCTCCAGGCCCCGTGCCAAGGGACGAAAGGGCGGGAGACACCAAGAATGTCGGTGTGCGGTGGAGGGTGGTCAACGCCGGGCTGGCTGGCGGGCCCACTAGAATCCACTGCTTGGAAGTGCCCGAAAGTATAGTCCTTGGGGTGCCGGCGACACCCACAAAAACCCTTATGAATCAATCTGCTGTTACAACATTCCCGGTGACCGATGGTGTAGGACGGGCGCTTGAAGTGTCCCTGCGCGGCGTTGATGAACTGCTGCCCAAGGAGGAGTGGGGCCAGAAGCTGGCCCGTTCCGAAGCCACAGGCCAGCCGCTGCGCATCAAGCTGGGGCTGGACCCCACCGCGCCGGACATTCACCTGGGCCATACCGTGGTGCTCAACAAGATGCGCCAGCTCCAGGACCTGGGCCACCAGGTGATCTTCCTGATCGGCGACTTCACCACGCTGATCGGCGACCCCTCGGGGCGCAACAGCACGCGTCCGCCCCTGACGGCGGAGCAGATCAAGGCGAACGCAGAGACCTACTACACCCAGGCCGCCAAGGTGCTGGACCCGGCGCGGACCGAGATCCGCTACAACAGCGAATGGTGCGACCAGCTGGGCGCGCGCGGCATGATCCAGTTGTCGGCCAAGTACACAGTGGCGCGCATGATGGAGCGCAACGATTTCCACCAGCGCTTCACCGACGGCAGCTCGATCAGCCTGCACGAGTTCCTGTACCCGCTGCTGCAGGGCTACGACTCCGTGGCCTTGAAGAGCGACCTGGAACTGGGTGGAACCGACCAGAAGTTCAACTTGCTCATGGGGCGCCATCTGCAGCAGGAATGGGGTCAGGAGCCGCAGTGCGTGCTCACCATGCCGCTGCTCGTCGGGCTGGATGGCGAGCAGAAGATGTCCAAGTCCAAGAACAACTACATCGGCATCACCGAGGACGCCAACTCGATGTTCGCCAAGGTGCTGTCGATCTCGGACACGCTGATGTGGGACTGGTTCACGCTGCTGTCGTTCAAGAGCCTGGCCGAGATCGCCGCGCTCAAGGCCGAGGTGGCGGGCGGGCGCAATCCCAAGGATGCCAAGGTGATGCTCGCCAAGGAGATCACCACGCGCTTTCACAGCGCGGCCGCCGCCGATGCGGCCGAGCAGGACTTCGTCAACCGCAGCAAGGGCGGCGTACCCGACGAGATCCCGGAGCTGGCGCTTTCCGGCGCCCCGCTGGGCATCGGTGCCCTGCTCAAGCAGGCCAATCTTGCGCCCTCGACCAGCGAGGCCAACCGCCTGATCGACGGCGGCGGCGTGCGCGTGGATGGTTCCGTGATCAGCGACCGTGGCCTGCGGCTGGAGGCGGGTTGCTATGTGGTGCAGGTCGGCAAGCGCAAGTTTGCCCGCGTGACGCTTGCCTGATCCCACGGGCGACGCCACCCGACCAGCATCGGTCGGGTGAGGCGTCGCAAGAGAGGGCTCGCGGGCGCGTCCCAGGCGGCGCCCGCTATCTGGCACGATCCAGTGCGGAATCCTTGTCCGCGGCGGGGGTATTTCCTACAATCGAGCCCATGCGTTTTCTGGTTTCCACCCCCTGCGTGCGTATCGCACGGCTTGCTTCGGCGGCCGCTGCGCTGGCGCGCGCCATGCACAGGATGGGTGTTCTGAAACCAGCTTCGCCGGCCGCAGATTTCTAGGCCCGGCGGTTCTCCTCTTTCCCTTCGAGCGTCATCCAGCACCGCCGGGCATCCCGCCCAGGCACGCTGGAACCCGCCTGCACGCAAGTTCTGTCGCACACCGCTGCGGCTGCCTGGCTTGCCCCTCCCATTGCCGATGACGCACCGCCGACGGCCTGCTGCACGCCGTTGCCCCCGTTCGCCGACCAGGAGTTATGCACCATGCGCCTTCAGACCATTGTGGCCCTCACCGATTTTTCCACCGCCGCGGAGCATGCGCTCGACCGCGCCGCACTGCTGGCGGCCGAACACAAGGCCCGCCTGCGCATCCTCTTCGGTGCCGAAATGCCGGACCCGAAGTTCGCCGACCCCCAGGCGCGGCTGGAGCAGCGCGCGCGCCAGCTGGCGCGCCGCCATGACCTCCCGGTCTCGGCCCTGCCGTATCACGGTGGCGATGTGGCGGATTCCGTCCTGCGCGCCGCCGAAGGCGCCGATCTGCTGGTGCTGGACAAGCGCCCGCAGGTTGGTCTGGGCGGACTGTGGGCCGGCGGTACGCTGGCACAGGTGCTGCGGCGCAGCCCCTGCCCGGCGCTGGTGGTGCAGCAGGCGGCGCTGGCCGCCTATGCGCATGTGCTGGTGGCCGTGGACTTCTCACCAGCGTCGAATGCCATGGTGCGCTATGCGGGCGCGCTGGATGGTTCGGCGGCGGTGGAGCTGTTCCACGCGGTGGACATGCGCGACGAGGCCAAGCTGCGCAGCGCCGAGGCCTCGGCCCAGGCCGTGCGGACCTACCGCGAGGAGATGCGCCGCCATGCGCACGACCGTCTCGTGCGCCTGTCGGACGGTTTCGAGGCGCGGCGTAACCGTGTCGGCCTGTCCATCGGCATGGGCGACATGGCGCGGCAACTGGCGGTGCAGCAGGAAAGCTCGGGCGCGGACCTGGTGGCCCTGAGCCATCGCCGGCGCAGCCTGGTCATGGATGCCCTGCTGGGCAGCGTGGCCCGGCGCCTGCTGGGAGGCGTGGGCTGCGACGTGCTGGTGTACCCGCACGACTACCCCGGCGCCGCGGCGCGCGGCGCGGCGCCTCAGCCCCGCGTGGCGCGGCGCTGGACGCAGGTGATGTAGGCCTCGCCGTCCGGAGGACGGCCCGCGCGCTGGGCCTCCCAGAGCATGGTGCCCAGGCATTCCATGGCCGCGTGGTGCGCGTCGTGCAGCGAACCCAGGCGCGCGGCCAGCAGTTCCACGGCCTGGCGGATGCCGCGCGGCTGGTCGATGCTGCACTGCTCGCTGATCGACAGGTGCATGGACAGGTGCAGGAAGGGGTTGGTGCGGTCCGGCGTCTCGTCGTAGTTGCGGGCCAGGGCGGCGTCCGCGTCGGACAGGTCGGCGTGGTACTCGGGGTGCTCGGCGATCCACAGGCCTGCCAGCGTCTCGATGGCTTCCATGGGCTGGCCGGCCTGCTGCTTGGCATGTGCGGCGCAGAAGAAGCGGCGCACGTCGGCTTGGGACGGATTGAACATGGCCGCCAGCGTAGCACGCGGCCCGCCCAGGTCATGGCCACAGGTTGCGGCAGCCTCCTACGCGCGGTGCCAGGGGCGCCCGCCTACAGTGCATGCCTGCACAACTTTGGACCGACGAGGTAGACACCATGACGGGCATGCGCATCCTGGCCGTGATTTTGCTGATCCTGGGCCTGGCGGGTTTTCTGACCGGGGGCTTCAGCTTCACCAAGGAGACCACGCAGGCCAAGATCGGGCCGCTGGAGCTGACGGTGAAGGAAAAGGAATCCGTCAATGTGCCGCAGTGGCTCAGCATCGGTGCGATCGCCGTGGGCGCGGTGCTGCTGGTGCTGAGCATGCGCAAGCCCTGACGGCCACCGCCGTGGCTAGGCGCGGCGGGTGCCCAGCGTGCGCGAGATCGCCTGCGCGGTCTTGAGCAATTCGGGCAGCAGCTGTTCGCGCAGCATCTCGGTGCTGGTGCGGTTGGCCTGGCCGCTGATGTTCAGCGCCGCCACCGTGTGGCCCGCACGGTTGATGAGCGGCGCGGCCACCGAGATCAAACCCTCCTCCAGTTCCTGGTCCACCAGGCACCAGCCCTGCGCGCGCGCCTGGGCGATGCGTGCGAGCAGCGCCTCATCGTCCAGCACCGTGTGCCGCGTGAACTGCTTGCGCGGCAGGACGGCCAGGCGCGCGCGCAATTCGTGCTCGGGCAGCGTGGCCAGCAGCATGCGGCCCAGCGAGGTCCAGAACGCCGGCAGGCGTGAGCCCACGGCAAGGTTGGTGCTCATGATCTTGTGGGTGTGCACGCGCAGCACATAGACGATGTCCAGCCCGTCGAGCACGGCGGCGGAGCAGGACTCGTGCACGCGGTCCGTGAGCGCTTCCATCATGGGTTCGGCCAGGTCCCAGATCGGCATGGAGCTGAGGTAGGCGAAGCCCAGGTCCAGGATGCGCGGCGTGAGGCGAAACAGCCGGCCATCGCTTTCCAGGTAGCCCAGCGTCTGCAGCGTCAGCAGGATGCGCCGCGCGCCGGCGCGCGTGAGCCCGGTGCGTGCGGCCACCTCGCTCAGCGTCTGCTGCGGCGCGGCCGCGCTGAAAGAGCGGATGACCTCCAGCCCGCGGGCAAAGGACTGCACATAGCTGTCGCCGGGCTTGTGGGTATTACTTACGGAAAGGGGGGTGTCATTCATGGCGCTTCGTCCTAAAATTCATTATACGAACATTTGTTCTATATGCGAACAAATGCACCGGCCACAGCGCCGGTTTCCTTTTTCCTCACTTCACAGCAAGACATGATCAACAAGATTGCGGATTCAGTCGCCCAGGCGCTGTCGGGCGTGCAGGACGGCGCCACCGTGCTCATCGGCGGCTTCGGCACCTCCGGCAACCCCGTGGAGCTGATCGACGGCCTGATCGCCCATGGCGCGCGCGACCTCACCGTGGTCAACAACAACGCCGGCAATGGTGACACCGGGCTGGCGGCGCTGCTCAAGAGCGGCCAGGTGCGCAAGATCATCTGCAGCTTCCCGCGCCAGGTGGACAGCTGGGTGTTCGACGACCTGTACCGCGCCGGCAAGATCGAGCTGGAACTGGTGCCCCAGGGCAACCTGGCCGAGCGCATGCGCGCCGCCGGCGCCGGCGTTGGCGCCTTCTTCTGCCCCACGGCCTACGGCACGCAGCTGGCCGAGGG
Source organism: Diaphorobacter oryzae DSM 22780 (assembly GCF_059568935.1). Classification (NCBI taxonomy): domain Bacteria; kingdom Pseudomonadati; phylum Pseudomonadota; class Betaproteobacteria; order Burkholderiales; family Comamonadaceae; genus Diaphorobacter; species Diaphorobacter oryzae. The sequence goes on from NZ_JCANUL010000007.1 coordinate 145,277, forward strand.
CAAGGAGACCCGCGAGATCAACGGCCGCCACTACGTGCTGGAGTACCCCATCCACGGCGACGTGGCGCTGGTCAAGGCTGAGCGCGGCGACCGCTGGGGCAACCTGACCTACCGCATGTCGGCGCGCAACTTCGGCCCGGTCTGCGCCATGGCGGCCAAGTTCACCATTGCCACGGTGCACGACCTGGTGGAGCTGGGCGAGCTGGACCCCGAGGCCGTCGTCACCCCCGGCATCTACGTCAGCCAGGTCGTGAAGGTGCCACGCGTGGCCACCCAGGCCGGTGGATTCAAGAAATAAAGCCCGTTCAGCCAAGGAGAGACAGCGTGAGTAGCTATCAAAAACGAAGCAAAGATGAGCTGGCCGCCCGCGTGGCCCAGGACATTTTCGACGGCGCCTATGTGAACCTGGGCATCGGCATGCCCACCAAGGTGGCCAACCACATCCCCGCCGGCCGCGAGGTGGTGCTGCATTCCGAGAACGGCATCCTGGGCATGGGCCCCGCGCCGGCCGAAGGGCTGGAGGACTACGACCTGACTAACGCCGGCAAGCAGCCCGTCACCCTGCTGCCGGGCGGCTGCTACTTCCACCATGCCGACAGCTTCGCCATGATGCGCGGCGGCCACCTGGACATCTGCGTGCTGGGCGCCTTCCAGGTGTCGGCCACGGGCGACCTGGCCAACTGGAGCACGGGCGAGCCCGGCGCCATTCCGGCCGTGGGCGGCGCCATGGACTTGGCCGTAGGCGCCAAGTCCACCTGGGTGATGATGGATTTGCTGACCAAGACCGGGGAATGCAAGGTGGTCCAGGACTGCACCTACCCGCTCACCGGCCTGGCCTGCGTGAAGCGCATCTACACCGAACTGTGCACGCTGGAATGCACGCCCCAGGGCCTGCGCCTGATCGACACCGTGCCCGGCCTCACGCACGCCGAGCTGGAGAGCATCGTCGGCCTGCCGATCCAGCCCGCACAGCAATAAGCATCAAAACAGGCTCCAGCGCTTGATGGATAAGCGCTGACAGCTCACTTTTTTGAAATTCCTTCGGGAGACACCATGACCCAAGCCTTTATCTGCGACGCCATCCGCACCCCCTTCGGCCGCTACGGCGGAGCGCTGTCCAGCGTGCGCGCCGACGACCTGGGCGCCCTGCCCATCAAGGCGCTGATGGAGCGCAACCCCGGCGTGGACTGGGCCGCCGTGACCGACGTGCTGTACGGCTGCGCCAACCAGGCCGGCGAGGACAACCGCAACGTGGCCCGCATGTCGGCCCTGCTGGCGGGCCTGCCGCTGGAGGTGCCCGGCGCCACCATCAACCGCCTGTGCGGCTCGGGCCTGGATGCCGTGGGCAGCGCCGCGCGCGCCATCAAGTCGGGCGAGGCTCGCCTGATGATCGCCGGCGGCGTGGAGAGCATGAGCCGCGCGCCCTTCGTCATGCCCAAGGCCGAGAGCGCCTTCAGCCGCGCCAACGCCGTCTACGACACCACCATCGGCTGGCGCTTCGTCAACAAATTGATGAAGCAGCAGTACGGCGTGGACTCCATGCCCGAGACGGCCGAGAACGTGGCCGACGACTTCCATGTAGAGCGCGAGGCCCAGGACCGCATGGCCCTGGCCAGCCAGCAAAAGGCCGCCGCCGCCATCGCCGCCGGCCACCTGGCGCGCGAGATCGTGCCGGTGTCCATCGCCCAGAAGAAGGGCGACCCCGTCGTCGTCAGCCAGGACGAGCACCCGCGTGCCACCACGCTGGAGGCGCTGGCCAGGCTCAAGGGCGTGGTGCGCGAGGGCGGCACCGTGACGGCCGGCAACGCCAGCGGCGTGAACGACGGCGCCTGCGCGCTGCTGCTGGCCAACGCAGAGGCCGCCCAGCAATACCACCTGGTGCCCCGCGCCCGCGTGGTCGGCATGGCCACGGCCGGCGTGGCGCCGCGCATCATGGGCTTCGGCCCGGCGCCCGCCGTGCGCAAGGTGCTGGCCCAGACCGGCCTGACGCTGGCCGACATGGACGTGATCGAACTCAACGAAGCCTTTGCCGCCCAGGGCCTGGCCGTGCTGCGCGACCTGGGCCTGCAGGATGACGACCCGCGCGTGAACCAGTGGGGCGGCGCCATCGCCCTGGGCCACCCGCTGGGCGCATCGGGCGCGCGACTGGCCACCACCGCCGTGAACCAGCTGCACCAGCTGGGCGGGCGCTACGCGCTGTGCACCATGTGCATCGGCGTGGGCCAGGGCATTGCCGTGGTGCTGGAGCGCGTGTGAGCGGCGTGGACACCAACCAAGGAGTGAATGTGAGCAAGCAAGAGCAATGGGTGGACACGGCGGGCGGGCGCCTGCGCGTGTGCGTGCAAGGCCGGGCGGACGCGCCGGCCCTGGTGTTTTCCAACTCGCTGGGCACCACGCTGGAGATGTGGGACGCGCAGGCCGAGCGCTTTGCGCGCGACTTCCGCGTGGTGCGCTACGACACGCGCGGCCACGGCGGCAGCGCCGTCACGCCGGGCCCCTACGGCTTCGATCGGCTGGGCGGCGACGTGCTGGCCCTGCTGGACGCACTGCACATCGAGCGCGCGCATTTCTGCGGCATCTCCATGGGCGGCTTCACCGGCCTGTGGCTGGGCGTGCATGCGCCGCAGCGCCTGCTGAGCGTAGCCGTGTGCAACAGCGCCGCCAAGATCGGCACGGCCGACGGCTGGCACCAGCGCGCCGCGCTGGTACGCGACAAGGGCCAGGCCGCCATGGCCGAGCTGGCCGCGTCGTCGCCCGGCCGCTGGTTCACCGAGGCGTTCTGCGCCGCCCAGCCGGATGTGGTGCAGCGTGCGCAGGGCTGGATTGCCGCCACGCCGCCCGAGGGCTATGCCGCCTGCTGCGAGGCGCTGGCCCAGGCCGACCTGCGCGCCGACATCGGGCGCATCGCCGTGCCCACGCTGATCGTGGCCGGCAGCGCCGACCCCGTGACCACCGTGGAAGACGGCCGCTTCATGCAGGCCGCCATCCCCGGCGCGCGGCTGGCCGAGGTGCCGGCCTCGCACCTGTCCAACCTGGAAGCGCCCGCGGCCTTCGACACGGCCCTGGAGCGGTTTCTGCACGGCTGACGCCGCCCCGGCAGCGCCGGTCCCCCTTTTTTGATTTCCGTGCCGCGCGCACCGGTCCAGCGGCCTGCGCGCCGCCGGTGTGCACGGCCGCAACGCATGGCCTTGGAGTGAATATGACGATGGCATCCCCTTCCCGCGAGCGCGTGCTCATCACCGGCGGCGGCGCCGGCATCGGCGCGGCCACGGCCGAACGCTGCCGCGCCGACGGCTACGAGCCCGTGGTCATCGACCGCGCGGTGGCGCATGTGCCCGGCGGCATCCAGGCCGACCTGTCCAACCCCGCCGAGACGGCGCGCGCGCTGGCGCAGGCGCTGCAGGGCGGCCCCATCACGCGCCTGGTGAACAACGTGGGCGTGGTGGTGCCGGCCGAGGCGGGCCAGCAAACGCTGGAGCAGTTCGACCTGGCCGTGGCGCTGAACCTGCGCTGCGCGCTGCAGTGCATGCAGGCGCTGCTGCCGGGCATGCAGGCGGCGGGCTTCGGGCGCATCGTGAACATGTCCTCGCGCGCCGCGCTGGGCAAGGAGCTGCGCACGGCCTATTCGGCCACCAAGGCCGGCCTGATCGGCATGACGCGCGTATGGGCGCTGGAGCTGGGGCGCCACGGCATCACGGCCAACGCCATCGGCCCGGGCCCCATCCGCACCGAACTGTTCGACCGCGCAAACCCGCCCGGCGCGCCGCGCACCCAGGCCATCGTCGAGGCGGTGCCCGTCAAGCGCGTGGGCACGCCCGAGGACGTGGCGCACGCCGTGTCCTACCTGCTCGACGCGCGCAGTGGCTTCGTCACCGGCCAGGTGCTGTACGTCTGCGGCGGCATGACCGTGGGCGTGGCGGGCGTCTGAGCGGCCCGGTTTTCTTTTTTTCTGTTTCCCTGACCTACAACAACTAGTTTTTTCGATGACCAAGATCACCGCTTTCTTCACCGAACTGATGCGGCGCTACCTGCCCGACCCGTTCGTCTTCGCCATCATGCTCACGCTGCTCACCATGGCCCTGGCCTTTGGTGTGGAGAGCCGCCCGATCGACGCCGTGGTGCAGGACTGGGGCAAGGGCTTTTGGAGCCTGCTGGCCTTCACCACGCAGATGGCGGTGATTCTGGTCATGGGCTACGTGCTGGCGGCCGCGCCCATCGTGGACCGCTTCCTCAACCGCATCGCCGCGCGTGTGCACACGCCGCGCCAGGCCATCATCGTGGCCACGGTGGTGGGCTGCGTGGGCAGCTACCTGAACTGGGGCTTCGGGCTGGTGATCGGCGGCATCATGGCGCGCAAGCTCGCGCTCAAGGTGAAGGGCGTGCACTACCCGCTGATCATCGCGTCGGCCTACACCGGCTTCACCATGTACAGCCTGGGCTTCTCGGCCACGATTCCCGTGCTCATCTCGACCAAGGGCCATTCCTTCGAGAGCACGATGGGCCTGATCCCGCTGTCGGAAACCATCTTCTCCGCGCCCATCTTGCTGACCAGCCTGGCGGTGCTCATCGCCCTGCCGCTGCTCAACGCCGCCATGCACCCCAAGCGGGGCGAGACCGTGGTGGAGCTGGACCCGGCCACCGTCGCCAACGAATCCAGGCCCGCCGCCGACGCGCAGGGCCTGCTGGGCGACGACAAGACGCTGGCCTACCGGCTGAACAACAGCCGCCTGCTCAGCCTGCTGATCGGCCTGTGCGGCATGGCCTACGTCGCCATGCATTTCGTGAAGGGCGGCAACCTCGACCTGAACATGATCAACTTCTTCATCCTGTTCCTGGGCGTGCTGCTGCTGGGCACCCCGATGAACTATGTGGAGAAGGTCAACGAGGGCGTGAAGACCATCGGCGGCATCGTGCTGCAGTTCCCGTTCTACGCCGGCATCATGGCCATCATGCACGGCTCGGGCCTGGTGGAGTCCATCGCCCATATCTTCGTCAGCGTCTCCAGCGCGGACACGCTGCCGCTGTGGGGGCTGATCAGCTCCTTCGTGATCAACTTCTTCGCCCCGTCGGGCGGCGGCCACTGGGTGCTGCAGGGCCCCTTCATGATCGACGCGGCCACCACCCTGGGCGCATCGCAGGCGCAGACGGCCATGTCGGTGATGCTGGGCAACGGCTGGAACGACCTGGTGCAGCCGTTCTGGATCCTGCCCGCGCTGGCGCTGTCCAAGCTCAAGCTCAAGGACATCATGGGCTACACGGTGGTGTCCATGCTGCTGGTGGGCGCCATCTACGCGGTGACCATGATCGTCTGGCCGCTCTTGTAATCCCCCCCCTCCCTTTTTTTCTTTCCTCAAGGAGTGAACGCCCATGCTGTACATGGTTGAAATGATCGTCAACATCCCCCATACGCTGGACCCCGCCGTGGCGGCCGAGATCAAGCGCAAGGAAAAGGACTACGCGCAGCAGCTGCAGCGCGAAGGCAAGTGGCGCCACCTGTGGCGCGTGGTGGGCGAGTACGCCAACGTCAGCATCTTCGACGTGGCCAGCAATGACGAGCTGCACCAGCTGCTCAGCGGCCTGCCGCTGTTCCCCTACATGCAGATCACGGTGAAGCCGCTGGCCAACCACCCGTCGGCCATCGTCCAGGAGTGACCTGCCAGGGCGGCGCCCCCGTAGGCGCGCCGCCCCGGGGCACAACAACAACCATCCCAAGAGACAGAGGAAACAAGATGACCCGCACTTTCCCTATCGCACGCCGCACGCTGCTGGCCGGCCTGGCCGTGGCGGCCGCCGGTGCGCTGCCCCTGGCCGCCGGCGCGCAGAACTACCCCACCAAGCCCGTGACCATCGTCGTGCCGTTCTCGGCCGGCGGCACCACCGACATCCTGGCGCGCATCGTGGGCCAGGCGCTGTCGGCGGAGCTGGGCCAGTCCGTGGTGATCGACAACCGCGCGGGCGCGGGCGGCAACATCGGCGGCGCGCTGGCTGCCAAGGCGCCGGCCGACGGCTACACCCTGTTCATGGGCACGGTGGGCACGCATGCCATCAACGCCGCGCTCTACAAGAAGATGCCCTTCGACCCGGTGAAGGACTTCGCGCCGCTCACGCGCGTGGCCAACGTGCCCAACCTGCTGGTGGCCCACCCGCAGCAGCCGTTCAAGACCGTCAAGGAGCTGATCGACTACGCCAAGGCCCATCCGGGCGCGGTGAACTTCGGCTCCTCGGGCAGCGGCAGCTCCATCCACCTGTCGGGCGAGCTGTTCAAGAGCATGGCCAAGGTGGACATGGTGCATGTGCCCTACAAGGGCAGCGCCCCGGCCGTGACCGACCTGCTGGGCAACCAGATCGCCATCATGTTCGACAACATGCCCTCGGCCATCCAGCATGTGCGCGCCGGCAAGCTGCGCCCGATCGCGGTGACCACGGCCAGGCGCTCGCCCGAGCTGCCCGACGTGCCGACCATCGCCGAGGCCGGCGTGCCCGGCTACGAGGCCACGTCCTGGTTCGGCATGTTCGCCGTGGCCGGCACGCCCAAGCCCGTGCTGGAGCGGCTGAACGCGGCCCTGGCCAAGGTGCTGAAGCAGCCCGAGGTGGTGGCCAAGATCAAGGAGCAGGGCGGCGAGACCATCAGCGAGACGCCCGAGCAGTTCGCCGCCTTCATCCAGGCCGAGAGTGCCAAGTGGGGCAGGGTGGTGAAGGAGTCCGGCGCCACGGCCAACTGAAGCACCGGCGCATCCTCCCGGTGATGGCGGAGGTTGCTATGTAATTGATAGCTTGTAGCGCTTTGTAGATGGGCGCTGCAGGCTATTTTGTTATGGAACCCGGGGCGGATGGGGCGCATCCGGCGGCAGGCCGCAGCCGGCCTCGGCGTCGGCCAGCCTTTCCTGGCGCTCCTTGGCCATCTGCTCCACCAGCTGGGCGCGGCCCTGCTTGGCCAGGGCGATCATGGCCTCGCGGTCGTTGTGGTGCTCGTACATGCGGTCGGCCAGCGCCACGTTATGGACGCGAAAGCGCGCGGACAGGGCCTCGGCCTCGCGCGGCGTCAGGCCCGACAGCTCCAGCACCGTGCGCGCGGTGCGCAGGCTGGACTCGAACAGTTCGCGCTCCACATGCGTCACGCCCAGGTCGCGCAGGGCGTACCAGTGCGTCAGGTCGCGCGCGCGGGCCACGATCTCCAGGTGGGGGAAATGCTTCTTCGCCAGCTGCACGATCTTGAGCGACTGCTCGGGCGCGTCCACCGCCACCACCAGCACGCGCGCCTCCTGTGCGCCGGCGATGCGCAGCAGGTTCACGCGCGTGGCGTCGCCGTAGAACACGCGGTAGCCGAAGGTGTGGGCCACCTCCAGCATCTCCACGCTGTGGTCCAGCACCGTGGCGGGCACGCCCTGGGCCAGCATCATGCGCGCCACGATCTGCCCGTAGCGGCCGAAGCCCGCGATGATCACGGGCGCGGACTGCGGCTCGGAGATCTCCTGCGCCTGCGGCGCGCTCTTGAGCGTGGCAAAGCGCTTGAGCAGCACCCGGTCCAGCAGCACCAGCAGCAGCGGGCTCATCAGCATGGACAGCGCCACCGCGCCGATCAGCAGCGACGCCATCTCGCCGGGAATGGCGCGGAAGTTGGCGCCGGCCTGGAACACCACGAAGGCGAACTCGCCGCCCTGGGCCAGCAGCAGCGTGAACACCGGCCTCTCCTGGTAGGGCATGGCGGTCACGCGCGCCAGCAGCCAGATCACCACGGCCTTGACGGCCAGAAAGCCCAGCAGCAGGCCCAGCATGGTCCAGGGCGCGCGCAGGATCACGCCGAAGTCGATGCTCATGCCCACGGCGATGAAGAACAGGCCCAGCAGCAGGCCCTTGAAGGGCTCGATGTCGGTCTCCAGCTCGCGCCGGTACTCGCTGTCGGCCAGCAGCACGCCGGCCAGGAAGGCGCCCAGCGCCATCGACAGCCCCACCGACAGCATCAGCATGGCGATGCCCACCACCAGGAACAGCGAGGCGGCGGTGAAGATCTCGGGCGTCTTGCTTTGGGCGATCCAGCGCAGCAGCGGCCGCAGGGCCAGGCGCCCGCCCAGCACGATGGCGCCCACCACGCCGATGATCTTCAGCGCCTCCAGCAGCAGGTCCTGCGCACCATGCGGGTGGGCGGCGTCGGCGGCCCGGGCCGCCACGCCCAGCAGCGGCAGCAGCGCCAGGATGGGGATGGCCGCCACGTCCTGGAACAGCAGGATGGAAAACGCCTTCTGCCCGCTGTCGGTGCGCATCAGGTTGCGCTCGTTGAGGACCTGCAGCGCGATCGCGGTGGACGACAGCGCCAGCCCCAGCGCCCCTACCAGGGCCACGCGCCAGGGCAGGCCGACGGCCCAGGCCGCGGCCCACAGCAGCGCGGCGCAGCCCAGCATCTGCGCCGTGCCCAGGCCGAAGATGGGGCGGCGCATGCTCCACAGGCGGCTGGGCTGCAGCTCCAGGCCCACGAGGAACAGCATCAGCACCACGCCGAATTCGGCGAAGTGCAGGATGTCCTGCACATTGCTCACCAGCGCCAGCCCCCAGGGGCCGATGGCGATGCCGGCGGCCAGGTAGCCGATGATGGCGCCCAGGCCCAGCGCGCGGGCAATGGGGACGGCGATCACGGCCGCGGCCAGGTAGGTGAATCCGTAGGTGAGCCAGGCGGGGGCTTGGGCCATGGTGGTGCGCGGCGCGGTGCGGAAGAAGGCAGGTCGAAATTCTGGCACCCCGCGCGCCGCGCGCGCGTGCAGGGCGGGGGAAGGCGAGCGGGGTGCACAGGTATGCTATGGATTATGTAGCTTGTTGCGCATGCTGCGCATGCCTTCAAGGCGGAAATTGCTTCAAACCGTTCCCGGGCCGCCCGCCTGCGGGCGCGGAGCGTGGTCGATAGAATCGGCGCTTCCTCTTCACCACTTTTCCCGGCGGACCGCAACATGGACTGGCATACCTGGATGGCTTTTTTTGCGGCGTCGTGGGTGATCGCCATCTCGCCGGGCTCGGGCGCCGTGCTGTCCATGAGCCACGGCCTGTCCTATGGCGTGCGCAAGGCCGGCGCGACCATCCTCGGGCTGGAGCTGGGCCTGCTGTTCATCCTCATCGTGGCCGGCGCGGGCGTGGGCTCGCTGCTGGTCGCCTCGGAGCTGGCCTTCGGCATCGTCAAGGTGCTGGGCGCCTGCTACCTGATCTACCTGGGCTTTTGCCAATGGCGCGCGGGCGCCGCCGGCACGCTGCAGGGCGACCTGGAGGCCGCGCCCGCCAGCTGGCGCCGGCGCGTGCTGGCCGGGCTGCTGACCAACGCTACCAATCCCAAGGGCATCATCTTCATGGTGGCCGTGCTGCCCCAGTTCATGACCGACGCGCGGCCGCTGTGGAGCCAGTTGCTGGTCATGGCCGTCACGCTGATCACGGTGGACCTGATCGTCATGAACGGCTATGCCGCCGGCGCCAGCGCGCTGCGCACCCTCATGCGCAGCGGCCGGGCCATGCGCACGCAAAACCGCGTGTTCGGCGGCCTGCTGATGCTGGTGGGTGCGGGTCTGTTCTTCGTCAAGCGCGGCACGCAGCAGGGGTAATGCTATTAAAATAATAGCTGTTTGCGCTTGATGGGTGGGCGCTGGCCCCGTTTTTTTTGTTGAAACCGTGGAAGGGGATCGCATGCCGGTGGTCGCAGTCGCCAATCCCAAGGGGGGCGTGGGCAAGTCCACGCTGGCCACCCACATCGCGGGCTACTTCGCGCGCCGCGGCCATGCCGTGGTGCTGGGCGACGTGGACCGCCAGCAGTCCGCGCGGCTGTGGCTGCGCCAGCGCCCGGCGGCGGCGCGGCCCATCGGCCTGTGGGAGGTGGATGCCGACCGCATCGACAAGCCGCCGAAGGACGCCGCGCGCGCCGTGCTCGACACCCCCGCGGGCCTGCACGGCTGGCGCCTCAAGGACACGCTGAAGCTGGCCGACAAGATCGTCGTGCCGCTGCAGCCCAGCGTGTTCGACATCTTCGCCACGCGCCAGTTTCTCGACGACCTGGCGGCGCACCGGCGCGGCGCCGGCGTGCAGATCGGCATCGTGGGCATGCGGGTGGACGCGCGCACCATCGCGGCCGGCCATCTGCACCGCTTCGTGGACGGCCTGGGCCTGCCGGTGCTGGGCTGCCTGCGCGACACGCAGAACTACATCCACCTGGCGGCGCAGGGCCTGAGCCTGTTCGACCTGAACCCGGCGCGCGCACAGCGCGACCTGGCGCAGTGGCAGGGCATCTGCGACTGGCTGGACGCCGACTGAAACGGGCCGCGGCCGGCGCTGTCGCCCGCCCGACAAGCACCGCCTTGCGCGGCCGCTACAGTGGCCGCATGAGAACCTTCCGCAGCTACTCCGAGGTGGCCGCCTGCGTCGGGCAGGAGGTGGCCGTGACCGACTGGATGACCGTCACCCAGGCGCAGGTGAACCTGTTTGCCGAGGCCACGGGCGACCACCAGTGGATCCACGTGGACCCGCAGCGCGCGGCGCAGGGGCCCTTTGGCGGCACCATCGCGCACGGCTTTCTGACGCTGTCGCTGATGCCGCGCATGATGGAGGCGGCCTTCGCCATCGAGGGCGCGCGCATGGGCGTGAACTACGGCCTGAACCGCGTGCGCTTTCCCGCGCCCGTGCCCGTGGGCAGCCGCCTGCGCGCGCGCTTTGCGCTGGCCGCGGCCGAGCCCGTGCCGCCCGACGGCCTGCAGATGGCCTGGGCCGTCACCATGGAGCGCGAGGGCGGCGACAAGCCCGTGTGCGTGGCCGAGGCGCTGGTGCGCAGCTACGGCGCACCAGCGTGAAAAAGCCGCTCGGCCCCTGGGGGCGAGCGGCTCGGTTGAAGGCCAGGCGGCCGTGCGGCGTTCAGAGGGCGCCGGACACGATGGTGCCGTCACGGGCGGCGGCGATGGCCTGCGCACGGACCTCGGCGCGCGTCAGCGTGCTCTCGGTGTTCATCGGCTTGGCCAGGTCGTAGCCGTCGCCGGAGTAGGGCAGCGTACCGTTGGCGCGCGCGGCCACCAGGTCGGCGATCACCGCTTCGCGGGTGAGCGTGCTGGGCTGCGACTGCAGCGTGTCGGCAGGGTAGTAGCCTTCGCCGTACTGGATGGGGGAGTCGGCGTGTGCGGCGGTGATGGCGCCCAGGGCCATCACGGAGGCGATCAGGGTGCGAGTGCTCTTGTTCATGATGTTGTTCCTTCCGTTGCAGGGTGACCGTTGTTCCCGGTGCGCCGGCTGCCTGCCTGCGCTTGCGGGGCTGAGGAGGATTGCTGCCAGAGCAGCAGTGCCGTCCATGGGGTGAACTTTATTCAGGGGTAACCCTGAGAAAAAGCCGTGTTCCTGCAATGATTCATTCATGAAATTGAAATAATCTTGTCATTCAAGCGGAAAGGAGATGGGCATGGACAGGCTGATGACGATGCGTGTTTTCCAGGCCGTGGCCGACGAGGGCGGCTTTGCGGCCGCGGCGCGCGCGCTGGACATGTCGCCCGCCACGGTGACGCGCTTCGTCGCCGACCTGGAGCGCGATGTGGGCGCGCGCCTGCTGCAGCGCACCACGCGCCGGGTCGCGCTGACCGAGGCGGGCGCGGCCTATCTGGCCCGCGTGCGCTCCATCCTGGCCGAGGTCGAGGAGGCGCGCGCCATGGCCCAGGAATACACCGGGGTGATGAGCGGGGTGCTGCGGGTGTGCGCCAATCCGGTGATGGCCGCGCATCTTCTTGCGCCGATGGTGGCGGACTTCCGCTCGCAGCATCCGGCCGTGCTGGTGGACATCCATGTGCGGCTGGGCAGCGACCCGCCGATAGCCGACCATGACATCACCCTGCTCGGCGTGCCCTCCGGCTATGACGCGAACGTGATCGCGCGGCCCTTCGCCACCACCGTGGGGGTGCTGTGCGCGTCACCCGCCTACCTGAGCCGCCGCCCCGCGCCGCGCATGCCGCAGGAGCTTTCGGAGCACGACTGCCTGCTGTCGAGCAGCGCGGATATGCAGGGGCGCGTGCTGCAGCTCAGCCACCCGGAGCAGGGCGAGCGCCTGACCGAAGTGGAGGTGCATCCGGTCTGCGTGGCGAACCATGCGGACACGCTCATGGAGATCGCGCTGGGCGGTGCGGGCATCGCCCTGTTGTCCGTGGACCTGGCCGCGGAGCACCTGCGCAGCGGCCGCCTGGTGCGCGTGCTGGCGCCATGGACCTGCGGCAGCTACACGCTCTACGCCGCGCTGCCCAGCCGCAGGTTCATGCCGGCGCGTGTCCGCGCCTTCCTGGACTTCCTGACCGAGCGCACGCGCCTGCGCCTGCGTGAGGCGCTGAACGGCGACAGCGGGGAAGCGCAGGCTCAGGGCTGAGCCATGGCAGGCGCCAGGAAGCTGTTTTGCCGCCAGGCCTCGTAGACCGTCACGGCCACGGCGTTGGAGAGATTCAGGCTGCGCTGCCCCGGCAGCATCGGCAGGCGCAGGCGCTGCGCGGGCGGGAAGGTCTCGCGCAGCTCGGCCGGCAGGCCGCGCGACTCGGCGCCGAACACCATCCAGTCGCCGGGCAGAAAGCCCGTGTCGTGCACCGACTGCGTGCCATGCGTGGTGAGCGCGAACATGCGCGAGGGGTCGGGCTGCAGGTCGCGCAGCAGCGCCGTCCAGCCGGCGTGGCGGCGCACTTCGGCGTACTCGTGGTAGTCCAGGCCCGCGCGGCGCATGAGCCGGTCCTCCATGGAAAAGCCCAGTGGTTCGACCAGGTGCAGCGTGCAACCGGTGTTGGCGGCAAGGCGTATCACATTGCCGGTGTTGGGCGGAATCTCGGGCTCGACAAGGACGATGTGAAACATGGCGCTATTGTCAACGCGCAAAGCGGCGCAAGCCGCTTTGCGGTCCGGTGCTTGGTAATCGTTCGTATCTTGAGCGTGTTCCGGCTCATGGCGTGCGGGCCAGCACCAGTGCCCCGATGTGCAGCGCACCCGCTTCGCGCAGCGGCGCCGCGGCCGCGTGCAGCGTGGCGCCGGTGGTCATCACGTCGTCCACCAGCACCACGCGCCGGCCCGTTGCCTGGGCCGCCTGCAACGGCTCCAGCATGAAGGCGCCGCGCAGGTTGCGCAGGCGCTGGGCACGCGTGAGGTGGCTTTGCGCCTCGGCGTCGCGCGTGCGCAGCAGCAAATGGGCATGCACGCGTGGGCTGCCCAGCCGGCGTGCCAGCAGCAGTGCCTGGTTGTAGCCGCGCTGGCGCAGGCGTTCGGGCGACAGGGGAACGGGCAGCACCCAGTCGGCCTGCGCGAGCAACTCGTGCGCGCCCGGGGTGTGGCGCATGAGCCCCGCCAGCGCCCCGGCCCAGCCGGGATCGGCCTGGAACTTGAACTGCGCCAGCACGCCGGCCCAGGGAAAGCCGTAGCTCACCGCTGCCAGGCAGGCGTCCAGGGGTGGCGGGTGCCGCAGGCAGTCTCCGCAGTGCGCCACGCCGACCGGCACGCTGCGCGCACAGGTGGCGCAGCGCGCGAGCGGCAGGGCAAACTGTGCGCGGCAGGCGTCGCACACCCGCCTGGCGGGCCAGGCGTGGCACACCGCGCACTGGCTGGGCAGCCGGGCCGCCAGCCCCGCCAGGGCGTGCAGGCCCTGGCGCCAGCGTTGCGATGTCCCTGCGGGGCGCGTGAAAAGCATGCGGTCAATATACTCGCGGCCATTTGCGGCACGCCATGTCCGAACACCTTCCGCCCACCATCGACCCGGTCGCCGCCGCACGCTGGCATGGCATGGTGCCCGACGCCTCGCCCTGGCTCCACGAGGAAGTGGCGCAGCGCATGCAGGACCGGCTGCAGTGGATCGTCAAGGCGCCCCAGGCCTGGTGCGACTGGGACCCGCTGCGGGGCGGCGTGCAGGGCCATGCGCTGGTGAGCGAGCGCTTCCCGCAGTCCGCCTGCCAGATTGCCGAGACCTCTTCGCCCGCGGGCGAGGCGGCCGCACGGGCGCGGTTCGCCAAGTCCTGGTGGAGCCCGGCGCGCTGGTCTGCGGCCGCGCCGCGCTTCGGCCTGCCGCAGGACGGCGGCGTGCAGATGCTCTGGTCCAACATGGCGCTGCACATGGCCGCCGACCCGCAGGCGCTGATCGCCCGCTGGCATCGCGCGCTGGCGGTGGACGGCTACCTGATGTTCTCCTGCCTGGGGCCCGACACGGTGCGCGAACTGCACGCGCTGTATGCCGAGCTGGGCTGGCCCGCGCCCGGCCATGCCATGACCGACATGCACGACTGGGGCGACATGCTGGTGCATGCCGGCTTTTCAGAGCCGGTGATGGACATGGAGCGCGTCACCCTCACGTTTGCCACTGCGCAGCGCCTGCTGCAGGAGTTGCGCGGGTTGGGGCGCAACCTCCATCCGCAGCGCTTTGCAGCGTTGCGTGGACGCCACTGGCGCGAGCGCCTGGAGCGGGCACTGACGGAGCGTCTGGCCGATCCGCGCAATGGCGGCCAACTGGCGCTGACCTTCGAGATCGTCTACGGCCACGCCTTCAAACCCGCGCCGCGCGTGCGTGTGGAGGGCAGCAGCGCGGTGTCGCTGCAGGACATGCGCGCCATGCTGCACGCGGGGCGTACACAGGCGCGCTGAGCCCGCTGTGGCGCTATTTGCGCCCTCAATGACCTCAATCAAGGCGCGCTACAATTATTTGCGATTGCGGATTCGGAACTCTCTTGGCGCTGCGGGGCGGGCACGCTGCCTGGACTCGTCGGTCGCATCTTTTGGAGCTCTGAGGGCGCCGGCGCGCCGCCAGACCTCCTGCCTGCGTCATTTCTTGGCGGTCTTTCCTCGGGACTAATGCGTATTGCAGCCCGGTTCGGGGCTGGGCATGCTGAACGCGATCGGGAGAGTCCGCGCGGGCCATGAGCCTCGCACCGGATCACGGAGACAACAGGCTGCCAGGAAAGCGGTCTGGACTGATTGGGAAGTCGGGTTCATGCGGCTCGGGACGAACACGGACTACAACGTGGCGCAGCCACACCCGTGCCGGCCTGGCGGGATGGATTCGCATGGCTTTGCGCGCTGCCTGACCCCACGCAGGAGCGGCAAGGGATTGGTCAATTGGAGCTTAGAAGTAAGTGAGAACTATGACGAGCATTTCCAACAAGCCGGCTTCTTGGCTGCTGGTCGCAGGAGCATGGATGGGCACTGCGGCCCATGCGGTGCAGGACCTGCCCGGCGGCCCCGCGGTGAACCAGCTGAACCTGGCCCCCCCAGTGACCAAGATCGCAGAGGAGCAGCATTACCTGCACTGGATGATGCTGATCATCTGCACGGTGATCTTCATCGGCGTGTTCGCGGTGATGTTCTATTCGATCTGGAAGCATCGCAAGTCGCGCGGCGCGCAGGCCGCCAACTTCCATGAATCTGTCACGGTGGAAGTGGTGTGGACGGTGATTCCCTTCGTCATCGTGATCCTCATGGCGCTGCCCGCCACCAAGGTGCTGGTGGCGCAAAAGGACACGACCAATGCCGATCTCACCGTGAAGGTGACAGGCTACCAGTGGAAGTGGGGCTACGACTACATCGCCGGCGAGGGCGAGGGCCTGGCCTACATCTCCACGCTGGACAGCAGCCACCGCCAGATGTCCGACAGCGGCAACGTGGCCAATGCGCCGGCGGACTACCTGCTGAAGGTGGATGCGCCCCTGGTGGTGCCGGTGGGCAAGAAGGTGCGCGTGATCACCACGGCCAATGACGTGATCCACTCGTTCATGGTGCCGGCCTTCGGCATCAAGCAGGACGCCATCCCCGGTTTCGTGCGCGACACTTGGTTCCGCGCCGAGAAAGTGGGCGACTACTACGGCCAGTGCGCCGAGCTGTGCGGCAAGGAGCACGCCTACATGCCCATCCACGTGAAGGTCGTTTCGGCGCAGGAATACACGCAGTGGGTGGCGCAGGAAAAGAAGAAGGCGGCCGCCAAGTTGGACGATCCCAGCAAGGTCTGGACGCTGGAGGCGCTGCTGCCGCGTGGCGAGAAGGTCTATGCCGCCAACTGCGCCGCCTGCCATCAGGCCAACGGCAAGGGCGCGGGACCGATCAAGCCGCTCGACGGCTCGGCCATCGTCACCGATGCGGACCATGCCAAGCAGATCCAGGTCGTGCTCAAGGGCGCGGCCGGCGGCGCCATGCCCGCCTGGGCGCAGTTGAGCGACACCGATCTGGCGGCCGTGACGACCTACACCAAGAACGCCTGGTCCAACAAGACCGGGCAACTGGTGCAGCCGGCAGAGATCGTGGCCCAGCGTGGCAAGTAAACCGCAACGCCCAACGTTTTGAGGGATCGAACCATGAGCGCAGTTCTGGACAATCACGGGCACGCTGGCGGTCACGCGCACGGCCATGACGACCATCACCATGCACCCACCGGCTGGCGGCGCTGGGTGTTCGCCACCAATCACAAGGACATCGGCACGCTGTACCTGCTGTTCTCCTTCGCCATGCTGATGATCGGCGGCGTGCTGGCCCTGCTGATCCGCACCGAGCTGTTCCAGCCCGGCCTGCAGCTGGTGAACCCCGAGCTGTTCAATCAGCTCACCACCATGCACGGCCTGATCATGGTGTTCGGCGCCATCATGCCGGCGTTCGTGGGCTTCGCGAACTGGATGATTCCGCTGCAGATCGGCGCGTCCGACATGGCCTTCGCGCGCATGAACAACTTCAGCTTCTGGCTGCTGATTCCCGCCGCGCTCATGCTCGTCGGTTCGTTCTTCATGCCGGGCGGCGCGCCCGCCGCGGGCTGGACGCTCTATGCGCCGCTGACGCTGCAGATGGGGCCCAGCATGGACGTGGGCATCTTTGCGATGCACATCATGGGCGCCAGCTCCATCATGGGCTCGATCAACATCATCGTGACCATCCTGAACATGCGCGCGCCGGGCATGACGCTGATGAAGATGCCCATGTTCGCCTGGACCTGGCTGATCACGGCCTACCTGCTGATCGCCGTGATGCCCGTGCTGGCCGGCGCCATCACCATGACGCTGACGGACCGCCACTTCGGCACCAGCTTCTTCAACCCCGCCGGCGGCGGGGACCCGGTGATGTACCAGCACATCTTCTGGTTCTTCGGCCACCCCGAGGTCTACATCATGATCCTGCCGGCGTTCGGCATCATCAGCCAGATCGTGCCGGCCTTCAGCCGCAAGAAGCTGTTCGGCTATGCGTCGATGGTCTATGCCACCTCGTCCATCGCCATCCTGTCGTTCATCGTGTGGGCCCACCACATGTTCACGACCGGCATGCCCGTGACCGGCCAGCTGTTCTTCATGTACGCCACCATGCTGATCTCCGTGCCCACGGCCGTGAAGATCTTCAACTGGGTGGCCACCATGTGGCGCGGCTCCATGACGTTCGAGACGCCCATGCTGTTCTCGGTGGGCTTTATCTTCGTGTTCACCATGGGCGGCTTCACGGGCCTGATCCTGGCCATGGCGCCCATCGACATCCAGCTGCAGGACACCTATTACGTGGTGGCCCACTTCCACTACGTGCTGGTGGCGGGTTCGCTGTTCTCGATGTTCGCGGCCTACTACTACTGGGCGCCCAAGTGGACCGGCGTGATGTATTCCGAAATGCGCGGCAAGATCCATTTCTGGGGCTCGCTGATCACCTTCAACATCACCTTCTTCCCCATGCACTTCCTGGGCCTGGCGGGCATGCCGCGCCGCTATGCCGACTACCCCATGCAGTTCGCGGACTTCAACGCGCTGGCCTCCGTGGGCGCCTTCGGCTTCGGGCTGATGCAGGTGTACTTCTTCCTGTTCGTCGTGCTGCCCGCGATGCGCGGGCGTGGCGAGAAGGCGCCGCAAAAGCCCTGGGAGGCCGCCGAGGGCCTGGAGTGGGAAGTGCCCTCGCCGGCGCCCTTCCATACCTTCGAGGTGCCGCCCAAGCTGGACGCCACCGCCACGCGGGTGATCGGCTGACCAAGGCGCGGGAAGGCCCCCATGACCACGCCCGAGCAAAAGAAATCCAACCTGCGCATGGCGCTGATCCTGGCATCGGTGGTGCTGGCCTTCTTCATCGGATTCGTGGTGAAGATCGCCTGGCTGCATTGACGGAAGACGGACCATGGCCATGCACCGCGAGAACCTGAAGATGGTGGGCAAGCTGGCCGTGGTGGCTGCCGGCATGTTCGCCTTCGGCTATGTGCTGATCCCGATCTACAAGCATATTTGCGAGATGACGGGCATCAACATCCTCTCGCTGTCCGAGCGCCAGGTGCCGGGCAACGGCGTGGCGGGCCGTGACGTGAAGCTGCCCGCCAACACCCAGGTGGACAAGAGCCGCCTGATCACCGTGGAGTTCGACGCCAACGCGCGCGGCCCCTGGGACTTCAAGCCCGCGCAGCGCTCCATCCAGGTGCACCCGGGCGAGCTGGCGACGGTGATGTACGAGTTCCAGAACGTGCAGAACCGCCGCATGGCCGCGCAGGCCATTCCCAGCTATGCGCCGCGCCAGGCGGCGGCGCATTTCAGCAAGCTGGAATGCTTTTGCTTCAGCCAGTACACGCTGGAGCCGGGCGAAAAGAAGGAATGGCCCGTGGCCTTCGTGATCGACCCGCGGCTGTCCAAGGACGTCACGACGATCACGCTGTCCTACACCTTTTTCGAGGTGGGCGGCAAGACGCCGCCCGCACCCCAGTCCACGGCCACGGCGCCCGCAGGCGCGCGTGCGGAGACCGGCACATGAGCACCAACGGCCGTTCGCCGCAGCCGCCGGCCAAGCGCCGGGGCTCGCTGCTGCGCACCCTGCGGGCAGTGGCCTGGTCCTTCATCGGGCTGCGCAAGGGCGCGGAATACCAGCAGGACCAGGAACAGCTGCAGCCGCTGCACATCGTGTTCGTGGGCGTGGTGGGCATCTTTGCGCTGGTGCTGCTGCTGATAGGGCTGGTGAACTGGGTCGTCTGAGAGATACCACCGCAACGACAAGCACGAGACAACCAAGAACTTTGAGATCGAGGAGCTGACATGAGTGCATCTACCCCCGGCACGACGCCTTACTACTACGTCCCCGCGGAGTCGCGCCACCCCGTGCTGGCGTCGGCCGGATTGTTCTTCGTCATTTTGGGCGCGAGCCAGTGGATCAACGGCCATGACTGGGGCAAGTACTCGCTGGCCTTCGGCCTGGCGTGGTGGCTGTTCGTGCTCTACCAGTGGTTCCGCGACGCGGCACACGAGAGCGAGGGCGGGCTGTACGGCCGCAAGATCGACATCTCCTACCGCTGGAGCATGAGTTGGTTCATCTTCTCCGAGGTGATGTTCTTCGGCGCGTTCTTCACGGCCCTGTGGTGGGCGCGCGCGCACTCCGTGCCGGCTCTGGGCAGCCTGGACAACGCGCTGCTGTGGCCCGACTTCAAGGCCGTCTGGCCCACCGTGGCGGCCGGCGCCACGGCGTCCCCGGCCAACATCGTCGAGCCCTTCCAGACCGTGGGACCGTTCTGGCTGCCCACGATCAACACGGCGCTGCTGCTGACCTCGGGCGTCACCCTCACCATCGCGCACCATGCGCTGCGCGAAGGCCTGCGCGCCAAGACCATCGGCTTCATGTGGCTCACCGTGCTGCTGGGCATCACCTTCCTGTGCGTGCAGGGCTATGAGTATTTCCACCTCTACACGGACCTGAACCTCAAGCTCAACTCGGGCGTGTTCGGCTCCACCTTCTTCATGCTCACGGGCTTCCACGGCTTCCACGTGTTCGTGGGCATGCTGATGCTGCTCTTCATCACCCTGCGCCTGCAAAAGGGCCACTTCACGGCCGAGCGGCATTTCGGCTTCGAGGGTGCCGCCTGGTACTGGCACTTCGTGGACGTGGTCTGGCTGGGCCTGTACATCCTGGTGTACTGGATGTGAGCCGCCAGCGCCTCCGGGCAAGAAGCGCCGCAAGGCGCTTTTTTTACGCGGGCGTTGCTTTCAAAAGAATAGCTGCTGGCGCTTGCTGCATAAGGAATTCAATGTTGAAAACCTCTGAAAGCATTGGACAACAAGCGCCAGACGCTCATTTTTTTGCCGTCAGTGCGCCGCGGCGGGCAGGCCCGTGGGCTGGATGTAGCCCAGCTTCCAGGCCAGCAGCAGGCACAGGAACAGCACAATCGACAGCCCCACGCGCAGCGCCAGGGCGTGGGCCATGCGTTTGCCGCGCGCCCGGTCATCACCGCCGCCGCGCATCATGAAAAACAGCGCCGAGCCCAGGCTTGCGATGATGGCGAGAAACGCCAGTGCCACCAGAATTTTCATGGAGCCCATTATCCGGTGAACCCCGCACCACGCCCCTTCGGCCTGCGCTTCTGGCTGGTCACGCTGGCCGCCCTGGTGGCGATGGCGACCACGGCCTCGCTGGGGCGCTGGCAGCTATCGCGCGCCGCGCAGAAGCTGGCCCTGCAGGCCGCCATCGACGAGCGCCAGGCGCTGGCGCCGCTGCAGGGCGCCGAGCTGCTGCGGGCGCAGGCGCAGGCAGACGGGGCAGGGACCGCCGCCGCGACGCTGCTGCACCGCCGCGTGGCCCTGCAGGGCCACTGGCTGCCCGAGGCCACGGTGTTCCTGGACAACCGCCAGATGCAGGGGCGGCCCGGCTTCTTCGTGTTCACGCCGCTGCGCCTGGGCGGCAGCCAGGCAGCCGTGCTGGTGCAGCGCGGCTGGGTGCCGCGCAACTTCCAAGACCGCACGCGCCTGCCGGACATCGCCACGCCAGCGGGCGAGGTGGCCGTGGGCGGGCGCGTGGCGGGCCCGCCCGCGCGCCTCTATGAGTTCGCGGCGTCCGCTGGGGACGAGGGGTCTTCGCGCATCCGGCAGAATCTGGACCTGGCCGCCTATGGGGCCGAGACCGGCCTGGCGCTGCTGCCCCTGACTGTGGTGCAGACCGACGCCGCCGGCGAAGGGCTGCGGCGCGACTGGGCGCCCGTCGACAGCGGCGTGGACAAGCATTACGGCTACGCTTTCCAATGGTTCGGGCTTTGCGGCCTGGTGGCAATCCTCTATGTCTGGTTCCAAATCGTCCGACGCATACCTCGATCAGGCCGCCAACCGCGCGCCTGAGCCCGGCGGCCAGCAGCCGCTGGGCCTCACGGTGCACAGCCTGCCGCAGGCGGGCGACGCCGTGGCGGCGCTGCAGCGCTCGCGCAGCGGCCGCTGGCAGATGCTGGGTCTGCTGCTGGTCTGCGCCGCGCCCGTGGTCGCCTCGTACTTCACCTACTACGTGGTGCGGCCCGAGGGGCGGCGCAACTTCGGCGAGCTGATCGAGCCGCAGCGCCCCATGCCGGCCCAGGCGCGCGTGACGACCCTGGCGGGCGCCGAGCTGCCGCTGGACGCGCTGCGCGGCCAGTGGCTGCTGGTGAGCGTGGCGCCCGGCGCCTGCGACGAAGGCTGCCGCAACAACCTGTACCTGCAGCGGCAGCTGCGCGAGAGCATGGGCCGCGAGAAGGACCGCATGGACTGGGTCTGGCTGGTGCCGGACGGTGCCTCGCCGCCGGCCGACATCGCCCCCGGGCTGGGGCAGGCCACGGTGCTGCGCATGGACGGCGCCGCGCTGGCCGCCTGGCTGGCGCCCGAGGCCGGGCACCGGCTGCCCGACCACCTGTACGTGGTCGATCCCATGGGCAACTGGATGATGCGCTTTCCCGCCTGGCTGGACCGCGCTGGCGCGGCCAAGGCCAAGCGCGACCTGGAGCGCCTGCTGCGCGCCTCGTCCTCGTGGGACCAGGCCGGCCGGGAGGCGGCGCAGCCATGACCGACATGCAGCCGCTCTACGACCTTGCGCCGATCATCGAGATCATGGCGCTGGGCGTGGCGATCGCGCTCGGGCCGCTGGCCTGGGTCTGGTGGCGCAGCCGGGGCCGCGGCCCCGCGCGGCACCTGCAGGCGCTCACGGTGCTCACGCTGTTCCTCACTTTCGACCTGGTGCTGTTCGGCGCCTTCACGCGCCTGACCGACTCGGGCCTGGGTTGCCCCGACTGGCCGGGCTGCTACGGCAGCGCCAGCCCCATGGGCGCGCATGCCGAGATTTCCGCCGCGCAGCAGGCCATGCCCACGGGCCCGGTCACGCACGGCAAGGCCTGGGTGGAGATGATCCACCGCTACCTGGCCACCGGCGTGGGCGTGCTCATCATCGCGCTCACCGTGGCCGCGTGGCGCCAGCGGCGGCGCGCGCTGCGCGAGGGCGGCGCGCCGCCGCCCCTCAGCCCCTGGTGGCCCACGGTCACGCTGGTCTGGGTCTGCCTGCAGGGCGCGTTCGGCGCGCTCACGGTGACCATGAAGCTGTTCCCGGCCATCGTCACGCTGCACCTCATCGGGGGCCTGGTGCTGCTGGCGCTGCTGTGCGTGCAGGCCGTGCGCCAGACGCAGGCCACCCGGGGCGTGGCGCCCGCGGCGCTGCCGCGCGGCCTGCGCCGGCTGCTGGCCGCGGCGGCGGCGCTGGTGGCGCTGCAGGTCGTGCTGGGCGGCTGGGTCAGCACCAACTACGCGGTCCTGGCCTGCACCACCTTCCCGCAATGCCAGGGCAGCTGGTGGCCCGACATGGCCTTTGCCGAGGGCTTCCAGATCTGGCGCGCCCTGGGCCTGCTGCAAGACGGCAGCCACATCAGCTTTGCCGCGCTCACGGCCATCCACTACGTGCACCGGCTCGCGGCCTATGCGGTGCTGCTGGTGCTGGCGCTGCTGGTGTGGCGCCTGGCGCGCGCCGGCGTGCTGCGCGACCAGGCGCGCTGGCTGGCCGGCCTGTCGCTGCTGCAATTCGTCACCGGCCTGTCCAACGTGGTGCTGGACTGGCCTCTGGTGGCGGCCGTGCTGCACACGGGCGGCGCCGCGGCGCTGGTCGTGGTGCTGACCTGGGCGCTCACGGCCAGCCGCGCCGCCACCGCCACCGAAGCGCGGGCCCTGCCGCCGCAGGCCCGCCCCCGTTCCGCCGAGAGAGTTTCCGCATGAGTGCCGCTCCTGCCCCAGCGCCCACGCCGGCGCCTTCGCCCCGCATCGCCGCGCCGCACGCGCTGCCGTCGCGGCTGTCCCAGTTCTACGCGCTGACCAAGCCGCGCGTGGTGCAGCTCATCGTGTTCTGCGCCTTCATCGGCATGGTGCTGGCCGTGCCCGGCATGCCCAGCGGCGCGCAATGGGCGCTGATGGCCGTGGCCAGCGCGGGCATCTGGCTGGTGGCCGGCGCGGCCGCGGCCTTCAACTGTCTGGTGGAGCAGGGCATCGACGCCAAGATGAAGCGCACCGCCTGGCGGCCCACGGCCAAGGGCGAGCTGTCCAACGCGCAGACGCTGCTGTTCTCCGCCGCGCTGTGCGCGGCGGGCTCGGCGCTGCTGTATGTCTGGGTCAACCCGCTGACCATGTGGCTCACCTTCGCCACCTTCGTCGGCTATGCGGTGATCTACACCGTCATCCTCAAGCCGCTCACGCCGCAGAACATCGTGATCGGCGGCGCGTCGGGCGCCATGCCACCGGTGCTGGGCTGGTCGTCCATGACGGGCGACGTGGGCCCCGAGGCGCTGATCCTGTTCCTCATCATCTTCCTGTGGACGCCGCCGCATTTCTGGGCGCTGGCGCTGTACCGCGTGGAGGACTACCGCAAGTCCGGCCTGCCCATGCTGCCCGTCACGCACGGCAACGAGTTCACGCGGCTGCAGGTGTTTTTGTACACGCTGATCCTGTTCGCGGGCTGCCTCATGCCCTTCGTCTACGGCATGAGCTCGTGGATCTACCTGGCCGCCGCCGTGGTGCTCGGCTCGGGCTTTTGCCTGTACGGCTTCTGGCTGTGGCGCGACTATTCCGACCAGCTCGCGCGCAAGACCTTCCGTTTCTCCCTGATCCACTTGAGCCTGCTGTTCGCGGCGCTGCTGGTGGACCATTACGTACTGTGATTCCTGGCCATGCAAAAACGTGATGCTATTAAAAGTATAGCTGCCTGCGCTCTCTACATCGGCGCTGCAGGCATTTTCTCTGCTTGTACCCCCAAGGGGCCGAAGTTCCAGGGCGTGGACCTGACCGGCGCCGAGTACGCGCGCGACCTGCCGCTGACCGACCACAACGGCCAGGCGCGCAGCCTCAAGGACTTCGCGGGCAAGGTGGTGGTGGTGTTCTTCGGCTACACGCAATGCCCGGACGTGTGCCCCACCTCCATGTCGGAACTGGCCGAGGTCAAACGCGCGCTGGGGGCCGACGGCGACAGGTTGCAGGGCATCTTCGTCACCGTGGACCCCGAGCGCGACACGGCCGAGGTGCTCAAGGCCTACATGGTCAACTTCGACCCCAGCTTCCTCGCGCTGCGCGGCACGCCCGAGCAGCTCGCCGCCGTGGCCAAGGACTTCAAGATCTACTACAAGCGCGTGGACGGCCAGACGCCCACGAGCTACACCATGGACCACTCCGCCGGCAGCTATGTCTACGATCCCGCCGGCCGGCTGCGCGTGTACCACCGCTACGGCAGCGGCGCGCAAAGCCTGGCGGCCGACGTGCGCGCCCTGCTGGAGGAAGCCCGCGGCTGACAGGCGCGCCGGGGGCGGCCCCCGTGGGTTTGTGTCGCTAAACCGCGCCGCCCGACGCCTGCCAAAGTGACGTGCGCGTCACCTTGGCGCGCGAAAGCGTGCAGCCAGCCAGCGGCCATGCCTAGAGTGCGTTGATGGTCCGCAGTCTCGGCACATCCGTCCGCCCCGGGCGGGTGTGCGGGCGTGGGCCCCGGCTTGAACCTTTTCGCCTACACCACGCGCCATGGCCCTATTTGCCAATGCATGCACAGCGTCGCCCGCCACTGGCATGGAGGGGGCGTGATGCATGCGCCGATCCCGGGCCATCCGGAAGACGCTTCCTCCCGCGAGGCCGCCGCCGCCTTCTTGCAGCGCATCACCAGCCTGCAGGACGGCGCGCTGGAGCGCGCCGCCATGGACGCCGCGCCCGACGGCATCGTGGTGGCCGACCGGCAGGGCCGCATCCTCATGGTCAATGCGCCCATGGAGAGCATCAGCGGCTACAGCAGCGCACAGTTGCGCGGCCAGCATGTCGATCTGCTGCTGCCGCCGGATGTGCGGGGCGGGCATGCCGCACACATGCACAGCTACCACCAAAATCCCAGCCGCCGCCCCATGGGCATGGGGCGCGACCTGTGGCTGCAGCGCCGCGACGGCGGCCAGGTGCCGGTGGACATCGCGCTCGGGCATTCGTCGGCCTACGGCGGAACTGTGGTGGCCTTCGTGCGCGACATCTCCGACCTGCGGCGGCTGGAGGCGCGCATGCACTACCAGGCCACGCACGACACGCTGACCGGCCTGGTCAACCGCTGGCAGTTCGGCCAACGGCTGGAGCAGGCCATCGCCGAGCACACGAGCCTGCGCGCCCAGCCGTTTGCGCTGCTGCTGCTGGACCTGGACGACTTCAAGGCCATCAACGACGGCTACGGCCACGCCGCGGGGGACCAGGTGCTGCTGGAGGTGGCGCGTCGCCTCAAGGGCGTGCTGGGCCAGGGCGACACCCTGGCGCGGCTGGGGGGCGACGAGTTCACCGTGCTGCTGCCGGGCGTGGGGCAGGCCGGCGACGCCGAGCGCATCGCCGCGCGCCTGCTGCAGGCGCTGTGTATGCCCTGCCGCGTGCACGGCTTCGAGCTGAATTTCGGGGCCAGCATGGGCATTGCGCTGTTTCCGCAGGATGCGGGCGACTCCACCTCGCTGCTGCGCTATGCCGACATGGCCATGTACCACGCCAAGCACCGCGGGCGCGCCAACTTCGCGTTCTATGAGCCGCTCATGGGGCAGAAGATGGCCGAGAAGATCCTGCTGCGCGACCGGCTCAAGATCGCGCTGGCCTATGGCGGGCTGGTGCTGCGCTTTCAGCCCCAGGTGGGGGTGGCCAGTGGCCGCATGGTGGCCGTCGAGGCCCTGCTGCGCTGGAACGACCCGCAACTGGGCGAGGTGGCGCCCGACCGCTTCGTGCCCGTGGCCGAGGCCACGGGCCTGATCCTGGAGCTGGGCGCCTGGGTCATGGCCGCGGCCTGCCGCCAGATCGCCGCCTGGATGCAGCAGGGCATTGCGCTGCGCGTGGCGGTGAACCTGTCGGCCCAGCAACTGCGCCAGACCGATCTGGTGGAGCAGGTGGCGCGCAACCTGCGCGCCTACGGCGTGCCGCCCGACCTGCTGGAGCTGGAGGTGACCGAGTCCGAGGCCGTGGCCGACCCCGAGCAGGCGCGCCAGGTGCTGACCGGCCTGCGGGCGCTGGGCGTGGGCGTGGCGCTGGACGACTTCGGCACGGGCCATTCCTCGCTGGCCCATCTCAAGCAGCTGCCGGTGTCACGCATCAAGGTGGACCGCGAGTTCATGCGCATGGTGCCGCACAGCAGCGACGACACCATGCTGGTGCGCGCTGTGGTGGCGCTGGCCCACACCATGGGCCTGCAGGTGGTGGCCGAGGGGGTGGAGACCGAGGCGCAGCTGCAATTCCTGCGGGGGCTGCAATGCGAGTGCTACCAGGGCTGGCTCTTCGCCAAGGCCATGGCGCCCGAGGATGTGGCCGTGCTGCATGCGCGCTCACTGGAGGGGCCGGAGCCCGGCGCCGAGGACTGACGGCACCGAGCCGCCGCGCCGGCCGTGCGGCGCCGATGTCAGCGCGCGGGGCGGGTGGCCGGGGCCTGCGCGGGGATGGTGCGGCTGGAGGCCTGGCGCGCCTGGTGCAGGTTGGCGGCCGAGCGGCGGCCGCCGCGCGCCAACTCTAGCAGCGCCGCGCGCTGGATCTCGCAGTGCCAGCGGTCGCGCCGCAGCACGCTGTGCTCCTGCGCCAGCAGCGCCAGCGCCCGGGCCACGGATTCGCGCGTGGTGGCCAGCAGGGAGGCCAGCACCGTGTGGCTGGGCAGGCGCACCAGCGTGCTGCGCTGCAACTCGGCCAGCTGCAGCAGGGCCCCCGACAGCTGCCCGACCACGCCCCGGATGCGCGCAATGCGCCCCCAGTCGGCCAGCCGTGCGCCGGCGTTCAGCTGCTCGCGCGCCAGCTCCAGCAGAAAGCCGCCCTGTGCGAGGCGGCCGCCGCCCTGCAGCGGCGCCAGCTCCAGCTGGCACACCCGGCCGGGCGTCACGGCCACATAGGACAGATCGGCCGGCAGCTGCAGCAGCGCGGGCGCGCCCAGGGCCTCGCAGCAGCCCGCCATGCCCACGGGGCGGTCCACGCCGTCCTCGCCGCGGCGCTGCACCAGCAGGGTGCCGACCTTGACCACCTGCACGCAGTGGATGCTCTCGCCCTGGCGTTGCAGCACCTCGCCTTTGCGAAAGCGCCGCTCCGTCAGGTGCGCGCGCCAGGTGGCGCGCGTTTCGGCGTCCAGGCGGCCCAGCAGGCATTGCTGCTGGCTGGCGCAGTCGTTGCAGGTGTTGCCGGCCGTGGCCGGAAGGTCGGTCATGGAATATGTGCCAAAAGTGCCTCAAACGCTTGATGGGTAAGCGTGGCAAGCTATCGATACAGTAGCGTGGTGGCAGCGCATCACGCCAGCGGGCCGCGCCGCATGCACGGAGTCAGGCTGGAAGTGTGCCGGGCCTCTACGGTTTGTAACGTGACCTATGTCAACGTTTCCGGCGGGGTGGGGCGGTGCGGGGCCGGCCCCGCCTGGGGAGCGCGCGGCGCGCGCTCCAGTTCACTGTGCGCGCAGGCCCTGCTCGCGGATCAGGCGGCTCATCGCGGCCGTGTCGGCCTGGATGCGGTTGGCCAGGCCCTCGGGCGAGGAGCCCACGGCCTGCCAGCCTTGCTGGAACAGCTTGCTGCGCACCTCGGGGCTGCGGGTGATGTCGCCGATCAGGGCGGACAGCCGTGCGCGCATCGGCGCGGGCATGGTGGCGGGCGCCGCGAAGGCGTTCCACATCTCGAGCTGCACGCCCTGCACGCCGGCCTCGGCCAGGCTGGGCACGCCGGGGGTGAGCGTGCTGCGGCCGGCCGAGGTCACGCCGATCAGGCGCAGCTTGCCCGCGCGCTCCTGGGCCAGCGCCAGCGCCGGCGGCAGCAGCGACATCTGCAGCTGGCCGCCCAGCATGGCCGTGGCCACCTGCGGGTAGCCGGGGTAGGGCACGTGCACCGGGGCCATGCCCGTGCGCGCCTTGAGCAGCTCGGTGCCCAGGTGGCCCACGGTGCCCACGCCCGGCGTGCCATAGCTCCAGCGGTCGCCGGCGCGGCGCGCGGCCTCCAGGAAGGCGCGGGCATCGGCGCCGGCGGGCACGTCGGCGTGGTCGGCGGGGGCAGTGAGCACCAGCGGCGAGACGCCGACCAGCGACAGCGGCGCCAGGTCCCGCGTGGGGTCGTAGGGCAGCTGCGGGTTGAGCAGCTTGGCGATCGTCAGGTTGCCATTGATGAACAGGCCGATGGTGTGGCCGTCCTGCGCCTTGGCCACGGCATCGGCGCCGATGTTGCCGCCTGCGCCCACCTTGTTCTCCACGATCACCGGCTGGCCCAGGGCCTGCGCCAGCGGCTCGGAGAAGGTGCGCGCCGTCAGGTCGGGCGAGGAGCCGGGCGGGAAGCCCACGATGATGCGCAGGGGCTTGGCGGGCCAGCCCGGCGTGGCCGGTGCGGCGCTGGGCTGGGCCGCGGCGGCGCCGCAGGCCGATGCCAGGGCCAGTGCAAGCAGGCCGCGGCGGGCGGGGAAATGGCGGAACATGGGATGGGTCTCCTGGTCTGGACCGGCGACGGGGCCGCACGGAGTCTGCGCCGCTGGTGCCGCCGGGTACGAAAAAAGGCGCGCGACCCTTGTGGGCCGCGCGCCTGGATTATCCGCCCGCGTCAGGGGCGGGCCGGGAGCCGGGTCAGGCGTACTCGGCCAGCGCCTTCTTCATCTTCTTCATGGCGGCCACCTCGATCTGGCGGATGCGCTCGGCGCTCACGCCGTATTCGGCGGCCAGCTCATGCAGCGTCATGCCGCCCGAGCCGTCGTCGTTCACCTTGAGCCAGCGCTCTTCCACGATGCGGCGGCTGCGCGCGTCCAGGCTCTCCAGCGCCGTGGCGATGCCGTCGGTGGCCAGCATGTCGCGCTGGCGCGTCTCGATCATGGCCGTGGGCTCATGGGCGGCGTCGGCCAGATAGGCGATGGGGCCGAAGGCCTGCTCGCCGTCGTCGCTCGGTGCGGGGTCCAGCAGCACGTCGCCGCCGGACAGGCGCGTCTCCATCTCGATGACTTCCTCGCGCTTGACGTTGAGCTGCTCGGCCACCAGATCGATCTCGCGGTCGGAGAGCGTCTCGCGGTGCGTGTCGGCGTCCAGCGCCTCGGCCTTGAAGCCCTGCTTCATGGAGCGCAGGTTGAAGAACAGCTTGCGCTGGGCCTTGGTGGTCGCCACCTTGACCATGCGCCAGTTCTTCAGGATGTACTCGTGGATCTCGGCCTTGATCCAGTGCATGGCGTAGCTCACCAGCCGCACGCCCTGGTCGGGGTCGAAGCGCTTGACGGCCTTCATCAGGCCCACGTTGCCTTCCTGGATCAGGTCGCCATGGGGCAGGCCGTAGCCCAGGTACTGTCGCGAGATGGACACCACCAGGCGCAGGTGCGACAGCACCAGACGGCCGGCGGCCTCCACGTCATTGCTGTCCTTGAGCTGGCGCGCATAGCGCTGCTCCTCCTCCTGCGTGAGCAGGGGCAGGCGGTTGACCGCGGAGATATAGGCGTCCAGGTTGCCCAGCGGGGGAACCAGAGCCCACGGGTTTGCGGGCGCCAAGGTCGTCACGGTGGATGCAGTCCGGAGGGCCATATCAGAAGTCCTTTCTTCCATACAGGATCATGTTAGCACTCCGTTGGAGGGAGTGCTAAGGGCAGAGTTCCCGTGTGGTTGAGGGGAATGGGCGGGGCCCCGGGCGCCGCGTCAGCGGCGATGCGGGGGCCTGCTGCGCGGTGCGCCGCCTGCGCGCGGTTCCAGGTGGCGGAACGTGATGCGGCCCTTGGTCAGATCGTAGGGAGACATTTCCAGCGACACCTTGTCGCCCGCCAGCACGCGGATGCGGTGCTTGCGCATCTTGCCGCCGGAATAGGCAATGAGGGTATGGCCGTTGTCGAGGACGACGCGAAAGCGCGCGTCGGGCAGCACCTCTTCCACCCTGCCTTGCATTTCGATCAGTTCTTCCTTGTTGGACACGGGACTCCTTTTTGTCGAGGGCGAGCAATGGCGAACGGGCCGGTTGCGGCCCATTCTTGCTCGGGGTCTGTGAGTGACAGATCACGGGTGCGCCGGTAACCCCGGCGCGGGATGGGCGATCCGATATCGCCCTTGAAAACGTCGGCCAATGCCGCCAGCGCCTGCGGGTGATGGGCGCCTACGGGCTGGGCTGAGAGTCGCAAACAGGGCGTGGAGCCCCAGCGGTGGCATGCGGCGCCAGTGCGCCGCAGCATCCGGGCAGTTTAGTGTGTATGCCGCCGCGGCGCCGCAGCGTGCGCCATTGGCCCTGCCGCCAGGTGCGACATGCGGCGCGCGGGGCGGTATCCGTGCATGGCTTCAAAGTGCCTTGCGCAGCGTCAGGTTGATGCGGCAGTCGCCCGTGGCCGGGTGCTTGTCCGGCGCGATGGGCAGCACGCCATGGAACCGCAGCCGGTCCACGCCGCCCCAGACGATCACGTCGCCATGGCGCAGCGGCACGCGCTGGGCACGCTCGCCGCGCGTGGCGCCGCCCCACAGGAAGGTGGCCGGCAGGCCCAGCGACACGGAGACGATGGGCGCGGCCAGGTCGCGCTCGTCGCGGTCCTGGTGCAGCGACAGGCGCGTGCTGGGCGCGTAGCGGTTGATGAGGCAGGCGTCGGGTGCAAAGCCCGCGAAACCGGCCTGCCGCGCGGCCGCGTCCGCCAGCCGCGCAAAGGCCGCGGGCATGGCGGGCCAGGGCTGGCCGGTGAGCGGGTCGTGCGCCGCGTAGCGGTAGCCCTGCCGGTCGCTCACCCACGACAGCTGCCCGCAGCCCGTGGTCGCCACCGACATGGCCTTGCCGCCCGGCGTGTGCATGTGGCGCCACGGCGCCCGCAGGGCCACGGCCTGCACCTCGTCCAGCAGCTGCGCCGCCTGCGCCAGCGCAAAGCCGCGCAGCAGCATGGCCTGCGCGCCCAGGGGCAGCAGGATGGGCTCGCCGGGGTCGTCGGCAAACAGATCGTCGGCGGGAGTGGGGTGCATGGCGAGAGTTTGAGCCAAATCAGCCCGCAGCGCTTATCCATCAAGCGCAAGCAGCTATTTTTATGGGAGCAAAAGAGCGCCAGTCCAGGGATTTCCCTTGTGTAGTTGTGCGACTGTGCGCGCCCGGCCCGCCTGCCTATAGTGGCGCCAGGAGACAAGCGACACACCCATGAACATTGCACAACTGCTGCGGCGCAGCGCCCTGGTGCATGGCGACCGCCCCGCGCTGCTGGCCGGCGCGCGCCTGCTGCACGACTACCGTACCCTGGCCGCGCGCGTGGCGGCGCTGGCGGCGCACCTGCGCACGCGCTGCGGCGTGGCGCCGGGCGAGCGCGTGGCTATCTTCGCGGCCAATTGCCCGCAGTACCTGGAGGCACTGCACGCCATCCACTGGGCCGGCGCCGTTTCGGTGCCCGTCAACTACAAGCTGCACGCGCGCGAACTGGCCTACGTGCTCTCCGACAGCGGGGCGCGGGTGGTCTGCGTGTCGGCAGCGCTGCGCGGTGCGGCGCTGGCGGCCGGGGCCGACGCGGCGGCCCTGCAGGTGCTGGACGAGCCGGCCTGGCAGCAGGCCGCCCAGGGCGCGCCGCTGGAGATGCAGGAGCGCGCGCCGCAGGACGTGGCCTCGCTGTTCTACACCTCGGGCACCACCGGGCGGCCCAAGGGCGTGATGCAGACGCACCGCAACCTGCTGGCCATGACCATGGCCTATTTCACCGACGTGGACGACGTGGGGCCCGAAGACGCCATGGTCTACGCCGCACCCATGTCGCACGGCGCGGGCCTGTACAACTACGCCCACATGCTGCGCGGCGCGCGCCATGTGGTGCCGGCGTCGGGCGGGTTCGACCCGGCCGAACTGGTGCAGCTGGCCGCCAGCGTGGGCCGGCTGTCGCTGTTCGCCGCGCCCACCATGGTGCACCGGCTGGTGGACCATGTGCGCCGCACGGGCGCGGACGTGGGCGGCTTCAAGACCATCGTCTACGGCGGCGGCCCCATGTACGTGGAGGACCTGCGCCGCGCGCTGGACACCATGGGCCAGAAGTTCGTGCAGATCTACGGCCAGGGCGAAAGCCCCATGACCATCACGGCGCTGGCGCGCGAGCACCTGGCCGACACGGCGCACCCGCGCTGGGCCGAGCGCATCGCCTCGGTCGGCGTGGCGCATGCGTGCGTGGAGGTGCGCGTGGTCGATGGCGACGGCCGCCCCGTGCCCACGGGCGAACTGGGCGAGGTGGTGGTGCGCGGCGACACGGTGATGGCCGGCTACTGGGCCAACGACGAGGCCACGGCCCAGACCCTGCGCGGCGGCTGGCTGCACACGGGCGACGTGGGGCAGCTGGATGCGCAGGGCTTTCTGACGCTGCGCGACCGCAGCAAGGACGTGATCATCTCCGGCGGCTCCAACATCTACCCGCGCGAGGTGGAGGAGGTGCTGCTGCTGCACCCGCGCGTGGGCGAGGCGGCCGTGGTGGGCCAGCGCGATGCCGATTGGGGCGAGGTGGTGGTGGCCTTCCTGGTCGCAGGCGAGGGCGGCGCGCCGCAGGATGCGGAGCTGGATGCCTTGTGCCTGGAGCGCATCGCGCGCTTCAAGCGCCCCAAGGCCTACCGCTGGGTGCCGGCCTTGCCCAAGAACAGCTACGGCAAGGTGCTCAAGACCGAACTGCGCGCCTGGCTGGAGGCCGAGGGGCGCTGACCGCGCGGGCGCGGCGCGGCGGCCAAGTCCCCGCCGCGGCGCGGGCATTGCGGCGTACCTACCATGGCCGTTTCACCTTGCGTGCCCAGGAGCCTTGCGATGACCGCCACGACGTCCGTTCCCCTCAAGATCGATTTCGTTTCCGACGTGTCCTGCCCCTGGTGCGCCATCGGCCTGCATGCGCTGGAGCAGGCGGCCGGCCGGCTGGCGGGCGAGGTGGCGCTGGAGCTGCGCTTCCAGCCCTTCGAGCTGAACCCGCAGATGGGCCCCGAGGGCCAGGACATTGGCGAGCACCTGCAGGAAAAGTACGGCGCCACGCCCGAGCAGTCGCAGAAGAACCGCGAGGCCATCGCCGAGCGCGGCGCGCAGTTGGGCTTTACGTTCCACATGGACAAGCGCAGCCGCATCTACAACACCTTCGACGCGCACCGCCTGCTGCACTGGCTGGAGGAGGAGGGCACGAGCGCGCAGCAGGGCGCGCTCAAGCACGCGCTGTTCGCGGCCTATTTCACGCGGGGCGAGAACCCGGGCGACCACGGCGTGCTGCTGCGCCTGGTGCGCGAGGCCGGCCTGGACGAGGCGCGCGCCGGCGCGGTGCTGGCGTCGCAGGAATATGCCGACGCCGTGCGCGAACGCGAAGCCTTCTACCAGGAGCATGGCATCCGCTCGGTGCCGGCGGTGATCGTCAACGACCGCCACCTCATCCAGGGCGGCCAGCCGGTCGAGGTGTTCGAGCAGGCGCTGCGCCAGATCGCCGCGCAGCAAGCGTAGTTTGCTATTAAAATAATAGCTGTTAACGCTTTATTGGCGGGCGTTACAGGCGTTTTTGATCTTTACTGCTTGAGCGGAATCGGCGTGGCCCGGTCCACGGGCACGGCCGTCACGCTGTTCTGCGGCGAGCCGTCGATGAGCTTCTCGGAATAGGTCAGGTAGACCAGGGTGTTGCGTTTGGCGTCCACCATGCGCACCACGCGCAGGCGCTTGAACAGGATGGACATGCGCTCGCTGAAGACCTCCTGCTGGGGCTTGAGCGGCTGCGCGAACGCGATGGGGCCGACCTGGCGGCAGGCGATCGAGGCCTCGGCCCGGTCCTCGGCCAGGCCCAGCGTGCCCTTGATGCCGCCGGTGCGCGCGCGCGAGATGTAGCAGGTGACGCCGGAAACCAGGGGGTCGTCGTAGGCCTCGACGAGGATGTCGTGGTCGCGGCCGATCCACTGGAAGGCCGTGTCCACGGTGCCGATCTTCTCGGACTGGGCCGCGCACACGCCCGCCGCCGCGAAGGCCGCGGCGGTCAGGCCGGTGCGCGCCAGCGTGCGCAGGGCGCTCATTCGGCGCCCGCCGTGGCGGCTGCGTCGCTGCAGCGCTGCGTCAGGTGGGCCAAGGCTTCCTCCACCTGGTCCACCAGCACCAGGCACAGGTCGCCGGGCTGCAGGCGCTCCAGGGCATGGTCGATGGCGAGGAACTCGCCGTGGATCTCGGTCACGTAGCGCGTGCGCGGCGCGTCCTGCAGGCCCTTTTGCAGCAGGGCCAGCACCTCGCCGTCGGCGCGACCGCGCTGGCAGGCGTCCTGGTACAGGATCACGTCGTCGAAGGCGCGGCCCAGGATCTGGGTCTGCTCGACGATGTCCTGGTCGCGCCGGTCGCCCGCGCCGCTGATGACCACGCTGCGACGCTGGGCCGCCATGGCCTCCACGGCCTGCACCAGGGCGCGCATGGCGTCGGGGTTGTGGCCGTAGTCGGCGATGACGGTGCCGCCGCGGTAGTCCATCACGTTGAAGCGGCCCGGCGCGTTGTCGCTGTCGTTCATGAAGCCGGCCAGGCCGCGGCGGATGGTCTGCCAGGGCAGGCCCACGCCCCAGGCCGCGGCGATGGCGGCCATCACGTTCTCGACCTGGAAGCCGATGGTGCCGTTGCGCGTGATGGGGATCTCGCGCAGCGCGATCGTCTCGCGCCACGAGCCCTCGGCGGCCACGATGGCGTCGCCGTCCACATAGACCACGCGGTTGCCCTGGGCGCGGTGCGTGGCCATCACCGGGTGGTGGCGGTCGGCCGCGAAGAAGATCACCTTGCCGGGGCACACGCCGGCCATGGCCGCCACATGCGGGTCGGCCGCGTTGAGCACGCCGTAGCCGTCCTGGGCGACGTTCTGCACGATGACGCGCTTGAGCACGGCCACGTCCTCGACCGTGGTGATGAAGTTCAGCCCCAGGTGGTCGCCGGCGCCCACGTTGGTGACCACGGCCACCTGGCAGCGGTCGAAGCCCAGGCCCTCGCGCAGGATGCCGCCGCGCGCGCATTCGAGCACGGCCGCATCCACCTCGGGGTGGAACAGCACGTTGCGCGCGCTCTTGGGGCCCGAGCAGTCGCCGCTGTCGATCTGGCGACCGTTGACGTACACGCCGTCGGTGTTGGTCATGCCCACGCGCAGGCCGTGCGAGGCGAACAGGTGGGTGATCAGGCGCGTGGTCGTGGTCTTGCCGTTGGTGCCGGTCACGGCCACCACGGGAATGCGGCCGTCCTGGCCCGGCGCGAACAGCTCGTCCACCATGGGCACGCCCACGTTGCGCGGCTTGCCGAACGACGGCGCCAGGTGCATGCGCAGGCCGGGCGCGGCGTTGACCTCGACGATGCCGCCGTTTTGCTCCTCCAGCGGGCGCAGCATGGTCTCGCAGACCACGTCCACGCCGCAGATGTGCAGGCCGATGGTCTGGGCGGCTTCGATGGCGCGCGCGGCCACGTCGGGGTGCACGTCGTCGGTCACGTCGGTGGCGCTGCCGCCGGTGGACAGGTTGGCGTTGTTGCGCAGCACCACGCGCTGGCCCTGCACGGGCACGGATTCGGGCGTGAGGCCCTCGGAGGCGATGCGTGCGATGGCGATGTCGTCCAGGCGGATCTTGGTCAGCGCCGTGCCGTGGCCCGAGCCGCGGCGCGGGTCCTGGTTGACGATGTCCACCAGCTCGCGGATGGTGTGCAGCCCGTCGCCCTGCACCTGGGGCGGCTCGCGGCGCGCGGCCGCGACCAGCTGGCCGCCCACCACCAGCAGGCGGAAGTCGTGGCCCGGCAGGAAGCGCTCGACCATGATCTCGTCGCCGAACTCGCGGGCGGTCTTGTAGGCGGCCTCCAGGCCTTCGCGGGTGGTGATGTTGACCACCACGCCCTTGCCCTGGTTGCCGTCCTGGGGTTTGACGACCACGGGCAGGCCGACTTCCTGGGCGACCTGCCAGGCATCGTCCACGTCGGCCACGGGGCGGCCCAGCGGCACGGGCACGCCCGCGGCGTGCAGCAGGCGCTTGGTCAGGTCCTTGTCCTGGGCGATGGATTCGGCCACGGCGCTGGTGGTGTCCAGCTCGGCGGCCTGGATGCGGCGGGCCTTGGAGCCCCAGCCCAGCTGCACCAGCGAGCCCGAGGTGAGACGGCGAAACGGAATGCCGCGCGCCACGGCGGCGTCGACGATGGAGCCGGTGGAGGGGCCGATGCGCTCGTCCTCGTCCAGCTCGCGCAGCGCGGCGACGACCTGCTCGGCGTCGAACGGCTGGTCGGCCAGGGCCGACTGCAGCAGCGCCTCGGCCTGCTCCATGGCCAGGCGGCCCACGGCCTCCTCGGTGTATTCCACCACCACCTGGTAGGTGCCTTCTTCGAGGGTCTGGTGGGTGCGGCTGAAGGTCACGGGGCAGCCGGCCTGGGCCTGCAGCGACAGGGCCGCCACTTCGAGCACCTGGGCCAGCGACAGGCGCTGGTCGGCGCCATGGGGCTGCAGCGCGCCGATCTTGGGAAAGCGCGCGCGCAGGCGGTCCTCGAAGCCGGGCAGGGCGGCGTAGTCGTATTCGCCGGGTTCGCAGTGCACGACGGCCTCGATGGCGGTGTTGCGGCTCCAGAGGTTGGGGCCGCGCAGGGCACGGATGCGGGTGATCTGCATGGTGTTTCTTTCAGCCGGATCTCAAGTCAAATTGGCTTTTAGCGCTTGTGGGGTAAGCGTGAGTAGCTATGTTTATAGGAGTGGTTGAGGCCTCAGGCCGTGTACTCGAAGGTCTTGACGCCGGCGGCGATCAGGTCCGGCGCGATGTCCATGGACCAGGCGGCGGCGATGGCGGCCAGCAGCGCCGGCGTATCCGGGCGGTGCCCGCCGGGCAGGCTCAGCGCGTCCAGCGTGCCCAGCACGCGCTCGCTGGCACCCGTGGCCAGCACGACCTGCTGGTTGCGCACGAACACGGCGCGGCCCTCGCCCTCGGCCCGGTGGGCGGCGATGGCCGCGTTGTCGGCGGTGGTGGAATACAGCAGCACCTCGCCGTCGCACAGGCGGGCCAGGTCGGCCACCTGCTCGATGTCGGCGTTGAGCACCCCGGCGCCCTCGCTCAGCACCACGTCGATCTGGGTGCGCAGCACGCGGGTCATCTGGGCCTGTTCGCGCACGTCGTGGTCGGCCAGGCTCTCGAAGCCGTCCATGTCGGTCACCACGCCGACCAGGCAGCGGTCGTAGGCCAGGCCTTCCTCCAGGATGGAGCGGGCCGTGGTCTGGATCACGGCGGCCTGGGCCAGGCGGTTGGTCAGCAGGCGGTGGGCGCCGGCCCAGTGGGCGGTGTCGGTCTTCTGGGTCTGGCGGTTGTTGAGGAACATGCCCTCGCTGCTGGCCACGCCGGTGAGTTTGCCCGACAGCTGCAGCAGCCAGCCCACGAAGCGGGCGGTGAAGGCGTTGCTGCGCGTGCCGGCGATGCCCACCAGGGGGATGCGGCCCGCGCCCGTGCCCTCGTCGGTGCTGGGGAACAGGTGTTCCACGATGGCCTGTCCCACGGGGCGCGGCGCGCCGCTGGTGGGCTTGAGGTGCATCAGCAGGCCGGGGCCGGCGTTCACTTCCAGGATGGCTCCGCCCTGTTCCTTCATGGGCTTGGAGACGTCCTGCAGGATCATGTCCATGCCGGCGATGTCCAGGCCCACGATCTTGGCGGCCAGCTGGGCGTAGTAGGCCACGTCGGGGTGCACGTCGTCGGTGCAGTCGATGGCCATGTTGCCGTTGCGTTGCAGCAAGATGGCCTGGCCCTGCGGGATCACGCTGTCGGGCGTGACATGCTGGCGGTTCAGCTCCAGCCGGACGGCGCCGGCCTCCAGGTTGATCCAGTCCAGCGGGTACTCCTGCTCGGGGCCGCGGCGCGGGTCCTGGTTGAGCACGGCCACCAGTTCGCGCAGCGTGGCCTTGCCGTTGCCGTGCACGCTCACCGTCTCGCCCTTGGTGGCGGCGACCACCTTGCCGCCCACTACCAGCAGGCGGTGCTCCACGCCGTCGATGAACTTCTCGACGATGACCTCCGAGCCCTCGGGCTCGGCCAGCGCGAAGGCGGCCTTGATGTCCGCCTCGCGGTGCAGCTCCAGGGTCACGCCGCGCGCGTGGTTGCCGTCCGAGGGCTTGACGGTGACGGGGCAACCGATGTCCTGGGCGACCGCCCAGGCCTCGTCGGGGCTCTTGACGACCTGGCCCTCGGGCACGGGCACGCCGCAGGAGGCCAGCAGGCGCTTGGTGAAGTCCTTGTCCTGGGCGATGCCCTCGGCGATGGCGCTGGTCTGGTCGCTCTCGGCGGTCCAGATGCGGCGCTGCGCGGCGCCGTAGCCCAGCTGCACCAGGTTGCCGTCGTTCAGGCGGATGTGGGGGATGCGGCGGGCGCTGGCGGCGTCCACGATGCAGCCGGTGCTGGGGCCGAGATAGCGGTCGTTGATCTCGGTCTTGATGGCATGGATGGCGGCCTTGAGGTCGTAGGGCCCATCGTTGATGGCCGCCATGATCAGCTGGTGGCCCCAGGCCAGGGCCGTGCGGGCCACGGTTTCCTCGGGGCAGCGGAACACCATGCGGTACACGCCGCGCTGCGAGATCTCGCGCGTCTGGCCGAACTCGGCGGGCATGCCCGAGAGGTTCAGCAGCTCGATGACGATGTGCTCCAGCACATGGCCCATCCAGGTGCCTTCCTTCAGGCGCAGCAGGAAGCCGCCGCGCTCGCCCACGCCGCAGTGGTGCTCGACCAGGTCGGGCAGCCAGGCGATCAGGCGCTCGTTGAAGCCGGGGATCTTGTTGGATGGATAGTCTTCCAGCTCACCCAGGTCCAGCCAGACTTCGAGAACCGGACGGTAGGTCCAGACACTGGGGCCGCGCAGGTAGGTGGTGCGCAGGAGTTGGATAGCGTTGAATGTGGCCATGAAATGCAGCGTGGAGGATTCGGGTGCCCGCGAAGTCCGGCGGGTGCGGCAAGGTCCGTGGGATGGATTGTGCGCCGAGAACGAGGGGTGTCAGCAAGCGCCAGTGTCAGCCGCCGGCGGGTGATGCGCGTTACACGGGGATACCGCGGTGGCGCGGCTGCGGGCGCCCGGGTACCGGACAATCCCGGCCATGGGCCCGGGCCAGCCCGCGAACTCTCCGCCTGAGCGGGGGCGGACATACAAAGCAAAATGCAACATCACCATCCTGTGGACGCCTCTGGTGTCTTGTCTGGCCCTCTGGGGGCCGATGTGCGAGCGGTGCTCGCTCCCGATGAAAACGTGCAGGCCGCCTTCGAGGTTGACCTGACGCCCGGGCTGCGCTTCGCGCCCGGCCTGCTGGTGCTGACCGATCGGCGCCTGGTGGCGCGAGACGCGGATGCCGTGCTCCAGGAATGGCCGCTGGCGCCCGGCATGGCGCTGCGCATGGCGGACCACGGCGGCGTGGGCCAGCTGGCGCTGCACGACGCCCACCGGCGCCTGGCGCTGTGGCGCTTCACCCTGGGGCGGCATCCCCAGGCGCTGTACCTGCAGCAGCGTTTCGAGCGGCAGATCGAGCACCTGGGCAACCCCCAGGCCGCCGCCGTGCAGGAGGAGGATGTGCCGCGCTGCGCCGTCTGCGGCACGCCGTTGCCGCCCGACAGCGACGAATGCCCGGCCTGCGCGCGCCAGCAGGCGCCGCAGACCTCCACCTGGGTGCTGCTGCGCCTGTGGCGCTTCGCCCGTCCCTACAAGAAGCAGCTGGGCGCCGGCTTCGCGCTCACGCTGGCCTCCACCGCCGCATCGCTGGTGCCGCCGTACATGACCATCCCGCTGATGGACGAGGTCCTCATCCCCTACCAGAGCGGCCAGCAGATCCCCACGGGGCTGGTGGCCCTGTACCTGGGCGGGCTGCTGCTGTCGGCGCTGCTGGCCTGGGGGCTGGGGTGGGCGCGCACTTACATCCTGGCCCTGGTGTCCGAGCGCATCGGCGCCGACCTGCGCACCACCACCTACGAGCACCTGATGCGCCTGTCGCTGGACTATTTCGGCAGCAAGCGCACCGGCGACCTGATGGCGCGCATCGGCTCCGAGACCGACCGCATCAACGTCTTCCTGTCGCTGAACGCGCTGGATTTCGCCACCGACGTGCTCATGATCGTCATGACGTCGGTGATCCTGTTCTCCATCAACCCCTGGCTGGCGCTGGTCACGCTGGTGCCGCTGCCCTTCATCGCCTGGCTGATCCACAACGTGCGCGACCGCCTGCGCACCGGCTTCGAGAAGATCGACCGGGTGTGGTCCGAGGTGACCAACGTGCTGGCCGACACCATCCCCGGCATCCGCGTGGTCAAGGCCTTCGCCCAGGAAAAGCGCGAGGCGCAGCGCTTTCGCGCCGCCAACCAGCACAACCTGGAGGTCAACGACCGCCTGAACAAGACCTGGAGCCTGTTCTCGCCCACCGTGTCGCTGATGACCGAGATCGGCCTGCTGGTGGTCTGGGCCTTCGGTATCTGGCTGGTGGCGCACAACCAGATCACCGTGGGCGTGCTGGCGGCCTTCATCGCCTACATCGGGCGCTTCTACACGCGGCTGGATTCGATGAGCCGCATTGTCTCCGTCACGCAGAAGGCCGCGGCGGGCGCCAAACGCATCTTCGACATCCTGGACCATGTGAGCAACGTGCCCGACCCGGTGAACCCCGTGAAGGTGGACCGCGTGCAGGGCGCCATCGAGATGCGCGACGTGGGCTTTCGCTACGGCAGCCGCACGGTCATCAAGAACCTGTCGCTCGGCATCCGCCCCGGCGAGATGATCGGCCTGGTGGGCCACAGCGGCTCGGGCAAGAGCACGCTGGTCAACCTCATCAGCCGCTTCTACGACGTGAGCGACGGCGCCATCCTGGTGGACGGCGTGGACATCCGCCGCATGGCGGTGTCCGATTTCCGCCGCCACATCGGCCTGGTGCTGCAGGAGCCCTTCCTGTTCTTCGGCACCATCGCCGAGAACATCGCCTACGGCAAGCCCGAGGCCACGCGCGAGGAGATCGTGGCTGCCGCCCGCGCCGCGCACGCGCACGAGTTCATCCTGCGCCTGCCGCATGGCTACGACTCGCTGGTGGGCGAGCGCGGCCAGGGCCTGTCGGGCGGCGAGCGCCAGCGCATCAGCATCGCGCGCGCGCTGCTCATCGACCCGCGCATCCTGATCCTGGACGAGGCCACCTCGGCCGTGGACACCGAGACCGAGAAGGAAATCCAGAAGGCGCTGGACAACCTGGTCAAGGGCCGCACTACCATCGCCATCGCCCACCGCCTGTCCACGCTGCGCAAGGCCGACCGCCTGGTGGTCATGGACCGTGGCGAGATCGTCGAGGTTGGCCCGCACGACGAACTCATGGAGCAGCAGGGCGCCTATTGGCGCCTGTACGAGGCCCAGGCCCGCCGCGCCGAGGAAGACGCCCAGGCCGCGGGCGTGCTGATCGAGGGCATGCGCCCGCATTCCGCCCATCCGGCGGGC
Source organism: Diaphorobacter oryzae DSM 22780 (assembly GCF_059568935.1). Taxonomy (NCBI): domain Bacteria; kingdom Pseudomonadati; phylum Pseudomonadota; class Betaproteobacteria; order Burkholderiales; family Comamonadaceae; genus Diaphorobacter; species Diaphorobacter oryzae. Next base: position 186,802 of record NZ_JCANUL010000007.1, read on the forward strand.
AATCCGTGAAGCCGACAGGGGAGACACCGTGATGACCACCACACCGCATGCCGCCGCCACGGCGGACCTGCACGCCCTGGACCTGCGGCGCAATGCCCATGGCCGCTTGGTCCTGCGCATGGCCGACGGCACCGAGCACGTGGGCGTGACGCCCGTGCGCGCCTTCCCCATCGCCGCGCCGGACGAGGGCCTGTCCCTGGTGGGCGAGGGCGGCAACGAGCTGACTTGGGTGCCGCTTCTGGCGCAGCTGGCGCCCGCCGTGCGCGCGCTGATCGAGGAGGAGCTGGCCGCGCGCGAGTTCGTGCCCACCATCACGCGCATCCGCTCCGTGTCGAGCTTTTCCACGCCCAGCACCTGGGAGGTGGACACCGACCGCGGCGCAGCGCAGTTGGTGCTCAAGGGCGAAGAAGACATCCGCCGCCTGGCCGGGCGCACCAAGCTGCTGATCGCGGCCAGCGACGGGCTGCAGTTCCACGTGCCGGATGTCACGGCGCTGGACCGCCCGTCGCGCAAGCTGCTGGAGCGGTTTCTATAGCGCCTGGCGCTTGCTGGGCATGCCTTTGACGGCAATTTGGGGTTGAAAAAAGTGGGGGTGTCTTAATCTGGGTAAACCCTGATTTGTGACAAATGGCAAATAAGACCTTCATTTGCCCTTCTTTTTGCCGAAATGGATGTACGACGAGGTGGTAGCTGCGGCTGCCGCCCACAGCCATTCATGAGGGACCCTTGCCATGCAACTGCCGCCTGTCGACCGATCACCTCCCCAGTGGCGTCCCCAGGGCGCTGATTTGTATTCCACTGGCGCCTCGGGGGCCGTGCCCGTGCGGCCCGTGCACGCGGCCAACCCGGTCGAGTCCATGGACCGGCTGGGCGAGGGCGCCATCGTGCGCGAACCCACCAAGCCCTCCGCGCCCGACGAGGCCCACCGCGACTGGACCCTGGCAGAGGCCAAGAAGGAGGCGCCCAAGGAGGTCGAGGAGCCTCCGAAGGAGCCGATCTACAAGCAGTTGCTGGAGTTCATCCAGTCCATGTGGCGCGCCAGTGGCAGCGCGGTGGAACTGGCGCAGGACGTCCACAAGACCGCCCTGCAGGAGCGCCTGGCCCAGCAGGTGCAGGACAGGCAGCCGCTCACCTATTCCGACCCCAAGGTCAAGCGCACCGGCGGCCTGTGACTGGCAGAGCGATTGCTATATATTTAATAGCATATTGCGCTTTATGGGCGGGCGGTAGAGGCCGGTTTTCCTTGTAAGAGTGCGGCGCCCCCGATAATTACGGGCTGTCCCATTCTGCAGGCCGCGCCTGCCACCCGTTCCGTGCCTTCCGCATCTTCCCCGGCCCCGCAGGCCGTGCCGCCGCAGCCGGTGTCTGCGCCGGCGCCCGCCAAGCTCATGGCCACCGGCGTGGCCCTGGCCGTCCTGGGGGCCATCGCCTTCAGTGGCAAGGCCATCATCGTCAAGCTGGCCTACCGCCACGGCGTGGATGCGGTCACGCTCATCATGTACCGCATGCTGTTCGCGCTGCCCATCTTCGCCGTCATGGCCTGGTGGGCCAGCCGGGGGCAGGCGCCGCTCACGCGGCGGGACTGGCTGGGCGTAGCCGGGCTGGGCGTGTCGGGCTACTACCTGGCCAGCTTTCTGGACTTCGCCGGCCTGGCCTACATCTCGGCCAGCCTGGAGCGGCTGATCCTCTACCTCAACCCCACGCTGGTGGTGCTGCTGGGCTGGCTGCTGTACGGCCGCGGCCTGCGCAGGGGGCAGCTGCTGGGCATGGCCATCAGCTACGCGGGCGTGCTGCTGGTCTTCGGCCTGGAGGCCCGCCTGCAGGACGGCGCCCACGTGGCCTGGGGCGTGCTGCTGGTGTTCCTCTCGGCCGTGAGCTATGCGGTGTACCTGGTCTACAGCGGGGAGCTGGTCCAGCGCCTGGGTTCCCTGCGGCTGGTGGGGCTGGCCACCAGCGTGGCCTGCCTGTGCTGCCTGCTGCAGTTCGTGCTGATGCGCCCCCTGAGCGCGGCCCTGGTGGCGCCCGAGGTGCTGTGGCTGTCGGTACTCAACGCCACGCTGTGCACCGCGGCGCCGGTGCTCATGGTGATGATGGCCATCGAGCGCATCGGCTCGGGCATGACGGCGCAGATTGGCATGGTGGGGCCGCTGTCCACCATCCTCATGGGCGTGTGGCTGCTGGGCGAGCCCTTCACGCCATGGATCGCGGCTGGCACGGCGCTGGTGATGGCGGGCATCTTCGTGTTCACGCGCATGGGCAGGCGCGGGCCGGCGCAATAGCGCGGCCCCTCGTAAAAAAGGCTCCCAGAGGGAGCCTTTTTTTGTGGGGTGCGACTCGCTGGGTTTCAGCTCATCGCGGGACGATGGCCCAGGTGGGGTCGGAAGCGAAGGCGGCGTCCATCTTGGGCGTCATGGACTTCCACTTGGCATAGGCCGAGGCGGCATTGGCGACGCCGGCGTTAGCGGAGGCGCCCAGCATGGCGCGGATGTAGGCGGCGTAGCCGGCGGCCTCGTCGGGATAGCCGCCCTGGGCCAGGGTCGGGCAGGAGCCGGTGCTGGAGTAGTTCAGCTCGTACAGCGCCTTCCAGCTGTTGGCGAAGTTGCCGCTGCCATCGCGGATCATCCAGTAGTAGCCGGGAGCCTGCGCCGCGCAAAACCCGTTGGCCTCATTGGTCAGGCGGCCCACGTTGAACTTGCTGAACCAGTCCAGCACCTCCTTGGCCTTGGGCTCGCCGGCCTCGGCCAGACGGCTGAAGACAATACCCACGAAGTCGTTTTGCCACGGCCCCGTCTTGCCGAACTCATCGGGCTTCTCGATGGCCCCCAGGGGCGACTGATTGGCATTGTTGATGTAGTTCGCGGCATACCAATCCATGTTCTTGGCCAGCACATTGCGGAACAGACCCTTCATGGCATGGTTGTCGGGCAAGGCATAGGCAGCCTCGCTGATGGAGCGCAGCATCCAGGCCTGGCCACGGATCTGATCCCACTTGACCAGACCATCACCGCGGCCGCGGTAGTCGGGATTGCCGTAGGCCAGATTCCAGCTGCCCCAGAACATGAGCTCATCCTGGTAGAAGGCATCGCCCGTGATCAGATACGGGATATAGGCCAGGGACGGCTGGTGGGACTGATCGGGCTCCCAGACGGTCGAGCCGGAAGCGCTCGGCAGGGCCGGTGTCGAGCTGCCGTAGCCGACGGAGACGCCGGGATACTTCTCGATGCTCAGAGGCTGATCGGTACTCTCATCGCGGTAATGCACGGGAATGCCGCCAGCGGCATCGGCATTGGCCAGCAGGCTGGCGCGGGCCCGGTCGTCCTGCGACACCAGATACAGGGCGGCCCAGCGCGGCAGCGGGCCGATGTCGGCGCGCCCTCCCGTGCCCGGGAAATAGGTCGCGATATAGGCGGGCCCCATCGGCTTGGTATCGGCCTGGGCCAGGGCGGAGGCATCGGCCGCCAGCACACTCTCGGGCACCTTCAGGTTCAGGTCATAGTTCCACGTAATGCGGCTGGCCATGAAATACGGCATGTGATGGCGCAGACGGCTGGAAGGCTGCGCCCCGCCGGTCCACAGCACCTTGTGCCAGCGCGCATGGTGGTTGTGGGTGAACTTGGGCTGGGAATGCAAGACCGCGCCATCGCGCTTGATGGTCAGGTCATAGGTGATATTGCCCGGACCGGCCGTGAACGTGCGCGTGTTCTCCATCACCACATCGGTGCGGATACGGTTGCCGCCATCGTAGAGCGCGGTGTGCAGACGCGCCGACAGATGCGGATGCACGGCGCCGGTGGCCTTGTTCTTGAACGGCGTGACCACCGTGTACTCGGTCGCCACGGCGCCGCTCAGGCGGCGGCCCGAGCCCTGCGCGATCTGGTTTTGCAGCTGGGCCTGGGGCTGGGCCACCAAGGTGGCGCTCACATTGCCGCTGGCGTCATACACCTTGGCCTCCAGCTCCAGGTTCCAGGCCGGAGCGGCGGGAACGCTGGGGGGGCTGGAAGACTTGGAGCCGGGGTAGAGATTGATGATGCGCGTCTCGCCGGGCTGGACATTGCTCAGCTGGGCGCTGAGCACGGCAAAGCGGGCGGAGCCGTCGCGGTGGGAGGAGACCTCATCGGTCTGCAGCGGGATGGAAGAGCCGGCGACCTTGGCCACGAGGCCCTGGGTGGAGGGCTGCCAGTCGCCGGACTTGAAGGGCTGGCCGAAGGTGACGGGCAGGCTGGCCTGGGTCTG
>NZ_JCANUL010000008.1:0-149718 GCF_059568935.1 Diaphorobacter oryzae DSM 22780
GAGCATGTGGCCAGCGCGCGCGCGGAGCTGGCCCAGGCGCTGGAACGGGAGCATGCGCAGGCGCTGCAGCACGCCAAGCTGCAAGAGCGCATGGAGATCGCGCACGACCTGCACGATGGCCTGGGCGGCAGCCTGGTGCGCAGCATGGCGCTGGTGGAGCAGGCGCCGCAGCCGCTGCCCAGCGAGCGGGTGCTGTCGCTGCTGAAGGTGCTGCGCGACGACCTGCGGCAGGTGATAGACCACGGCTCGAGCGCGGGTGCGACGGTGCCCGAGACGCCGGTGCAGTGGGCGGCGCCGCTGCGCCACCGGTTCACGCGGATCCTGGACGAGATGGGTGTGCGCTCTTCGTGGCAGATTGCGCCGCGCTGGCAGCAGCGGCCCAGCGCGCTGCAGTGCCTGAGCCTGACGCGGCTGGTGGAGGAGGCGCTGTCCAACGTCATCAAGCACAGCCAGGCCGGCCATGTGCGCGTGGAGCTGCGCCTGGAAGAGGGCGCTGCCGGCGCCTCGCCGTCGTCACCGGGCCTGCTGGCCGTGCGCATCGAGGACGATGGCCGGGGCTTCGACGTGGAGGCCGTGCGCGGCGCCGGCCTGTCGGTGGGCATGCGCAGCATGGCCGCGCGCGCCGAGCGCATGGGCGGCACGCTCCACATGGAATCGCGCCCCGGCAGGACTGTGGTGGGTGTGAATTTGCTGTTAAATTAATAGCTATTTGCGCTTGATGGGCGGTCGCAAGAGGCCAATTTAATCTGAAAGAAAGGCCTCGATCAGCGCCGCCACGGCCTGCGGCTGGTCGTGGTGCAGCATGTGCCCCGCGTCCTGCACCACGGCCGTGCGTGCGTTGCGCACATGGGCCAGGCGCTGGTGGTAGTCGGCCAGCGAATACCGGTCCTTCCACCACCGGCCCAGGCTGTCGTCGCTGGCCTCGACCGACAGCACGGGTGCGGTGATGGCTTGGTACAGGGCCTGGGCCTCGTCCACGCGGTAGAGCTGCGCGCTCACGATCTTGTGCGCGGCGTCACCCTGGATGGCCCAGCGGCCGTTGGCCTTCTGGTGCGCCCAGTGCCGCGCCAGCCACGCGGCCTTGTCGGCGGGCAGGCGCGGGTTGGTCTTCACCAGGCGCTGGGCCACGCCCTCGGCGCTGTCGTAGTCCTTGAGCGCCATCTCGCCGCGCTCCCACTGGCGAATCTCGTCCATCCACTGCGCGTAGCGGCCCGGGGCCTGGTCGGGGCGCGTGGCGGGCAGGCCGAAGCCCTCGAGGTTCACGAGCCGGCGGATGCGCGCGGGCCGCACGCCCGCGTAGAACATGGCCACGTTGCCGCCCATGCTGTGGCCCACCAGGTCCACGGGTTGCTCGCCCGCGTAGTGGTCCAGCAGCTGGTCCAGGTCGGCCAGGTAGTCGGCGAACACGTAGTGGTCGCAGGGCGAGGGCGCCATGGACCGGCCGAAGCCGCGCCAGTCGGGCGCGATGATGGGCCGCCCCTCGGCGAAGGCGGCGCCTAGCGCGTCCACCACGAACTGGTACGAGGCCCCCACGTCCATCCAACCGTGCAGCAGCACGAGCGGCGCCAGGCCGGGCCGGGCCGGACGGGCGGGACCCCACAGGCGTACGTGGTAGTCCAGGGTGCGGATGCGGACGGATTCGGAGCGGCTGGTGCGGTGGGGCTGGTACATGGCGGCCGATTATTCCGCCGCGCCGCGTGCGCCGCAGTCGTCGCCGGGACAGTGCATGCGCGTTGCCCGCAGAGGCCTGGTGTTTACCCGATGTGCCGTGCGCCTGATGCCGCGCATCAGAAACAATGATTGGCGCTGCGCGCGCACAGGGCCTAGAGTGGCACCGATTCCATAACCACAAGAGGAGACAAGCATGCAGCGCAGCATTCTCGCGGCGGCACTGGCCGCCACGATGTTCGGAGGTATCGGGGCCGCGCAGGCGGGCACCGTTACCGTGCTGACATCGTTCCCCAAGGAGCTCACGACGGCCTACCAGAAGGCCTTCGAGGCGGCCAACCCCGGCATCAAGATAGAGATCCTGAACAAGAACACCACGGCTTCGGTGGCCTACGTGCGCGAGCTGCCCGAGGGCCAGCGGCCCGACGTGATGTGGGCCAGCGCGCCCGACGCGTTCGAGGTGCTGGCGCGCAACAAGCTGCTGCAGAGCGCGCCCGAGACCGTGAACAAGAGCGCGCCCGAGAAGATCGGCCACTACCCGCTGAACGACCCGCAGGGCATGTACTACGGCCAGGCGCTGGCGGGCTACGGCATCATGTGGAACACGCGCTACCTGCAGGCGCACAAGCTGCCCGCGCCCAAGGAGTGGAGCGACCTCACGCGCCCCGAGTACTTCGGCCACGTCGCCATCAGCTCGCCCTCGCGCTCGGGCACCACGCAGCTCACGGTGGAGACCATCCTGCAGGGTGAGGGCTGGGACAAGGGCTGGTCGCAACTGCTGGCCATGATGGGCAACGCCGCCGCCGTCACCGACCGCAGCTTCGCCGTGCCGGACGGCGTGAACAACGGCCAGTACGGCGTGGGCATCGTGATCGACTTCTTCGGCCTGGCGGGCAAGTACTCGGGCTTCCCCGTGGACTTCGCCTATCCGAGCATGACGGCCGTGGTGCCGGCCAACATCGCGCTCATCGCGGGCGCCAAGAACGCCGACGAGGCCAAGAAGTTCATGGCCTTCACCATGTCCGTGCCGGGCCAGCAACTGCTGTTCGACCCCAAGATCAGCCGCCTGCCCATCCTGCCCTACGGCATGCTGAAGGCGCCCGCCGGCTATCCCGTGCCGCAGGAGGTGGCCAGCCGCGCCAAGGTGCAGTTCGACTCCGCCGTGGGCGAGGCGCGCTACCAGGTGGTCATCAGCCTGTTCGACCAGATGGTGACCTTCCGCCTGAAGGAGCTGCAGGCCGCCACGCGCGCCATCCACGAGGCAGCCAAGGCCCTCAAGGCCAAGCCGAACGCCAAGGGCAGCGAGCTGCTGGCCCAGGCGCGCAGCCTGGCCTACACGCCGCTGGTGGGCGGCGACAACGTGAAGAACGAAGAGTTCCTGGAGCTGTTCCGCAAGAACCGCCGCGACGTGGCGGTCTCCAAGCAGCTCACGGGCCTGGAGCAGATGTGGGCCGACAAGGCCCGCGCCAACTACGAACGCGCCCAGCAACTGGCCAACGAGGCTCGCGGCCTGGCCAAGTAAGCCATCCCCGTTCCACCGCGCCACGGCGGCGCGGTGGACGTCTGCGGAGATTCCATCATGTCAGTCACCACCACGCAGCCCGGCGCGCCCGGGCTGCCCACGGCGGGCCTGCGCCCGTGGCGCGCGCTCTCGGGCATCGGGCCCTGGACCGCCTTCGGGCTCATCCTTGCCTTTCTGCTGTGCTTTCTGATCGTGCCCGTGGGCATGGTCGTGTACACGGCCTTCGTCAATGAGACAGGGGCGCTCACGCTCGGACACTTCGGCAACTTCTTCAGCCAGAGCGTGTTCCGCGAGTCGTTCTTCAACAGCCTGATCGTTTCGCTGGCCAGCGTGTTCTTCGCCAGCGTCATCGCGGTGCCGCTGGCCTACCTCACGGTGCGCTTCGAGTTCCGCGGCGCGCTGCTGATCCAGACGCTGGGCGTGCTGCCGCTCATCATGCCGCCCTTCGTGGGGGCCGTGGCGCTGCAGCTTATCTTCGGGCGCAGCGGCTCGGTGAACCTGCTGCTCAACGACTGGTTCGGCTTCACCATTCCCATCATGGACGGCCTCATCGGCGTGACCTTCGTCGAGAGCATCCACTACTTCCCGTTCATCCTGCTGAACCTCGTGGCCGCCATGCGCAACATCGACGGCGCCATGGAGGAGTCTGCGCTGAACCTGGGCGCGCGCGGCTGGCGGCTGTTTCGCCGCGTGATCTTCCCGCTGGCCATGCCGGGCTACCTGGCGGGCGCGGCCCTGGTGTTCGTGAAGGTGTTCGACGACCTGGGCACGCCGCTGGTGATGGGCGTGACCAACATGCTGGCGCCGCAGGCCTACCTGCGCATCACCTCGGTGGGCATCGACGATCCGCTGGGCTACGTCATCAGCGTGATCATGATCGCGTTCTCCATCCTCGCCCTGTGGCTGGCCGCGCGCGTGATGAAGGGCAAGGACTACGCCACCATGCAAAAGGGCGGCAGCGCGCTGCAAAAGCGCAGCCTGAGCCCCTGGGAATCGGTGCTGGCCTACGGCTGGATCCTGATCGTGCTGGCCGTCACGCTGGCGCCGCACCTGGGCATCCTGCTGATGTCGTTCTCCAAGGTGTGGAGCTTCTCGGTGCTGCCCGACGCCTACACGCTGGAGCACTACGCCACCGTGTTCCAGGACGCGGGCGGCATGATCGGCAACACGCTGCTGTACTGCCTGATGGCGGCGGGGCTGGACGTGGTGATCGGCACCGCCATCGCCTACCTGATCCTGCGCACGCAGCTGCCCGCACGCCAGTGGCTCGACTATCTGGCATCGGCCGCGCTGGCCATCCCCGGCATGGTGCTGGCCATCGGCTACCTGCGCATGTTCAAGGGGGTGAACCTGCCGTTCACCGACACGCCGGTGGTCACCACCTGGGTGCTTATCATGCTGGCCTACGCGGTGCGGCGCCTGCCCTATGCGTTGCGTTCGTGCATGGCGGCGCTGCAGCAGGTGCACATCTCGCTGGAGGAGGCGGCGCAGAGCCTGGGCGCGAGCAAGCTGTCCACCATTCGGCGGGTGATGGTGCCGCTCATGGCGGGCGGCATCCTGGCCGGTTTCGTGACGAGCTTCATCACGGCGGCCGTGGAGCTGTCGGCCACCATCTTGCTTTCGTCGGCGCAAAGCCAGGCACCCATGAGCTACGGCATCTATCTGTACATGCAGAGCATTTCGGGCCGCGGGCCGGGTGCCGCGCTGGGTGTGCTGGCCGTGATCGTCGTGGGTCTGGGCACGTACTTCTCGCACCGCTTCGTGGAACGCTCGCGCGCCACCGTGCAATCCCAATAAGGGTGAAACCATGCATCTGAACAAAGTCTCTCTCGAGTGCCGCCACATCAGCCTGAGCTATGGCGCCACGCCCGTGCTGCGCGACGTGAACCTCAAGGTCGAGCCGGGCGAGTTCTTCGCGCTGCTCGGCCCCTCGGGCTCGGGCAAGTCCACGCTGCTGCGGCTCATCGCCGGCTTCAACCGCCACCAGCGCGGCGAGCTGCTGGTGGACGGGCAGGACATCAGCACCGTGCCGCCGCATGCGCGCAACGTGGGCATGGTGTTCCAGAACTACGCGCTGTGGCCCCACATGACGGTGTGGGACAACGTGGCCTTCGGCCTGGTGGAGCGGCGCGAGAGCCGCGACGCCATCAAGCGCAAGGTGGGCGCGGTGCTGGAGCTGGTGGGCCTGGCCGACTATGCGCAGCGCCGACCCGCGCAGCTCTCGGGCGGCCAGCAGCAGCGCGTGGCGCTGGCGCGCACGGTGGTCATTGAGCCCAAGCTGCTGCTGCTCGACGAGCCGCTGTCCAACCTGGACAAGCAGCTGCGCGTGCAGATGCGCGAGGAACTCAAGAACCTGCAGCGCAAGCTGGGCCTGACCACCATCTTCGTCACGCACGACCAGGAAGAGGCCATGACCACGGCCGATCGCATGGCCGTGCTGGACAAGGGCATCCTGCAGCAGGTGGGATCGGCCGCGGGGCTATACGACTTTCCGCAGAACCGGTTCGTGGCGGGCTTCGTGGGCACGGCCAATCTGCTCGAGGGGCAGGTCACCGCTGTGGGCGGCGAGACACTCAACTTCCATGTGAAGGGGCTGGGGGACATCGTCCTGCCGCGCCCACCCGAGCCGCCCGTGCCGGGGCCGAACGCCATTGCGTTCCGCCCGCACCAGGTGAGCATCCGGGTGCGCGACGAGCATGGCGACGCCTCGCGCGTGTGGCTCGACGGCCGCGTGGAGAGCGCCGAGTTCCTCGGCGAGTTCTCGCGCTACCGCGTGCGCGTGGGCGAGGTGGCCATGGTGGCCGACCAGCCGCACTACGCGGGTCTGGCGATGTTCGAGCCGGGCGAGCAGGTGCGCCTGGGCATCGAGCCCACGCAGCTGCGCTACCTGGACCGCTGAGCGGCCGGGTAGAGCGAGCCGCATGGAGATCTATCAGCTGCGCGCCTTCGTCACGGCCGCCAAGCTGGGCAACGTGACACGCACGGCCGAGGCCCTGCACGTGACGCAGCCCGCGATCACGGCGCAGATCAAGGCGCTGGAGGAAGAGCTGGGCGTGGCCCTGTTCGACCGGCGCCCGGGCCGCATCAGCCTCACGCGGGCGGGCGAAGCGCTGCTCGTGGATGCCGAACAGGTGCTCACGGCAGCCGGCCACCTGCTGGGCCGGGCGCGCGAGCTGCAGGGCGAGGTCACGGGCACGCTGCAGCTGGGCACCGTCGCCGACCCCGAATCGCTGCGCCTGGGCTCGCTGCTGGGCGGGCTGGTGCGGGCGCTGCCGCTGCTCGACATCAAGACGCGCGGCGGCCTGGCCGAGGAGCTGCGCGACCAGGTCGCGGCCGGGCTCATGCACTGCGCGTTCTACATCGGGCCCCATATCCCGCGCGAGGTGGCGGGGCTGGCGCTGCAGACGCAGCACTACCGCATCGCGGGCCCGTTCGCCATGCGCCAGCAGCTCCTGCATGCGGGCTGGCGTGACATTGCCGCCATGCCATGGATCGGCGCGCCGCCGCAGCACCACGCGCAGACGCTGCTCAAGGACATGTTCGCGCGCCAGGGGCTGGTGCCGCACCAGGTCGTGGAATGCGACGAGGCCGCGGCGCCGCTGGCCCTGGTGCGCTCGGGCGTGGGCCTGGCGCTGCTGCGCGAGGACGCGGCCCTGTCCGCGAGCGAGCGCGACGAGGTGGTGGTCTGGCCGCATACCCGCGTGGGCGCGCTGCTGAGCTTCATCCACCCGCGCGCGGCCGAGCACGACCCGGCCATCGTGGCCACGCTGTCGGTGCTGCGCGGCATCTGGGGTCTGGCGTAGGGCGGGCATGGCTCCCTAGGTCTGCACGGTCGTGCGGGAGTCCGTACACTGCGGCGCTTGTTCCCAGGAAAAGCGCGCATGAATACCCTTCCCCTCGGCCAGAGCGATCTGCACGTCACCCCCATCTGCCTCGGCACCATGACCTTCGGCGAGCAGGTGGGCGAGCCGGATGCCCACGCCATCCTCGACCGCGCGCTGGAGCGCGGCGTTAACTTCATCGACACCGCCGAGATGTACGCCGTGCCCGCGCGCGAGGCGACCTACGGCGCCACCGAATCCATCATCGGCCGCTGGCTGGCCCAGCGCCCGGGTGCGCGCGCCAAGGTGGTGCTGGCCAGCAAGGTGGCCGGCCCCTCGCGCGGCATGCCCTGGGTGCGCGAGGGCAAGGGCATGACGGCGGCCGACATCGTGGCCTCGTGCGAGGGCAGCCTGCGCCGGCTGCAGACTGACGTCATCGACCTTTACCAGATTCACTGGCCCGAGCGGCATGTGCCCGCCTTCGGCGCGCTGTACTACGACCCCGCCAAGGAAACTTCCAGCACGCCCATCCAGGAGCAGCTCGAGGCGCTGGCCGCGCTCGTCCAGGCGGGCAAGGTTCGCCACGTGGGCCTGTCGAACGAGACGCCCTACGGCGTGCACGAGTTCGTGCGCCTGGCCGAGGCCCACGGTCTGCCGCGCGTGGTGTCGGTGCAGAACCCGTACTGCCTGCTCAACCGCAGCTGGGACAACGGCATGGACGAGAGCTGCCACCGCCTGGGCGTGTCGCTGCTGGCCTATTCGCCGCTGGCCTTCGGCCTGCTCACGGGCAAGTTCGACCGGCATGCGCCCACCGAAGCCGGCGCGCCGCAGCAGGCACGCATTGCGCGCTACGAATCGGTGCGCAAGCAGCGCTGGGGCCGACCCGAGGCACTGGCCGCCGCGCGGCGCTACAACCAGCTGGCGCGCGACCATGGCCTGTCGCCCACGCAGATGGCGTTGGCCTTTTGCTACCAGAACTGGCGCGTGGCAAGCACCATCATCGGCGTGACCTCGCTGGCCCAGCTCGACGAGGATCTGGACGCCTGGGACACGCGCCTGCCGCAGGCGCTGCGGGACGCCATCGACGCGGTGCGCTGGGAACTGCGCGACCCGGCGCAGTGACGTGCTTTTAGGCCAAAATGGCCTTGAGCGCGCTTGTATCAAGCGCTGACAGCTATTGTTTTTGAAAGCCATGGCCAAGAAAGACAAGACCGCCCATGTGAGCGAAACGCCCGCCACGCAGCTGCTGCGCGCGCACCAGGTGGCGTTCACCGAGCATCCCTACGACTACGTGGAGCATGGCGGCACCGAGGAGTCGGCGCGGCAGCTCGGCCTTGCCGAGCACATGGTCGTCAAGACGCTGGTGATGCAGGACCAGGACGCCAGGCCGCTCATCGTGCTGATGCATGGCGACTGCAAGGTGTCCACCAAGAACCTGGCGCGCCAGATCGGCGCCAAGAGCGTGGAGCCCTGCAAGCCCGAGGTGGCCAACCGCCACAGCGGCTACCTGGTGGGCGGCACCTCGCCCTTCGGCACGCGCAAGGCCATGCCCGTGTTCATCGAGGAAAGCATCCTGGCGCTGCCGCGCATCGCCATCAACGGCGGGCGGCGCGGTTTTCTGGTGCAGCTGGACCCGCAGGTCTGCGTGCAGTTGCTGGACGCCCGGCCGGTGCAATGCGCGCTGGGCGAAGAGCCCGCGGGGCGCGGCTAGGCGCAAGGGCCGCGCGGCATGGCAAACATCATCGTCGGCATGCTGTGCGTGCACCTGCTGTGCTTTGCCGTCATGTTCGGGCTGATCGGCCGGCGGCTGCAGGGCAATCCGCTGGGCATGGACGCCTTTGCCGCGGGCAATGCCATGCTGGGCACGGCCTACGTGCTGCAACTGCTGGGCGGCCCTCCGGACTGGGATGCGTTGAGCGTGGTCAACCACACGCTCACCGTGTGCGTGCCCCTGGTCTACTGGGTGGGGGCCATGCGGTTCTTCGGCCGCCCGGCGCCCCTGCTGAAGCCTTTGCTCGCCGCGGCGCTGGCCTACACGGTGGCGCAGGTGCTGGTGCAGTGGCTGCTGGGCTCCGTTGCGCGCTACGCCATGATTTCGCTGGTGTCCGCGCTGATCTTCGCGGCCATGACCGTGGCCGTGATCTACGCCATGCGCAGCATTGCCAAGGACCTGAGCGTGGAGATGACGCTCTTCGCCGTGCTCATCGGCGGGCTGTGCGTGCTGAACGCCATCAAGTGCGTGCTGGTGGCCCGGGGCGGCCTGGCGGCGCTGGACATGGGGCAACGCTTCCAGGTCGTGTTCTACATCTACATGTCCTTTCTCGCCACGGTGCTGGCGCCCTCCATGGTCTGGCTGGTGCTGCGCCGCCTGACCGATGCGCTGCGCGAGTCGGCGGCGCGCGATCCGCTGACGCAGCTGCTGAACCGGCGCGGATTGCTGGCGGGGCTGGAGGGGCATTTCCGCTCGCGCACGGCGGGGCCCGCGCGCCTGCTGATGCTCGACATCGACCACTTCAAGCGCATCAACGATTCCTGGGGCCACAAAACCGGCGACGTGGTGCTGGGCCATGTGGCGGAGTTGCTGCGCCACGCGATGCGCCGCGGTGACTTGGCGAGCCGCACGGGCGGAGAGGAGTTCGTCGTCGTCTGCTTCGATGCGGATGAAGAGGGCGCCATGCACCTGGCCGAGCGCCTGCGGGCGGCCATCGAGCGGCAGGCGGTGGTGGTGCCCGGCGCGCAGGCGCTGGTGCGCTGCACGGCGACCATCGGGATCTCGCCCGCTTTCCATGGGCCGGACGGATTCGACACCGCCATGCAGGAGGCCGATGCCGCCCTGTACCGGGGCAAGGTGTCGGGGCGCAACCGCATTGAGCAGGGGCGTCAGGGAGAGCGCGCCCCCGAGGAGGCGGACACCGCCGCCGCTGTGCTCAGGCCTGCCTGAGCCCGCTGGCCGGAGCACGGCGGATGGCAGAATGGAGCGCTGCGATCAGGAGCACGTTCCCGGAACGTGGACCGCCCTGAAAGCGCAGCATCTCCCTTCCAACCAGCCCGCTTTCGAGAAAGCCGTCGCGTGTCCTTTGCCTATTCCGTCGTGGCGACTGTCGCCGCCTACCTACTGGGTTCCCTGTCGTTTGCCGTGATCGTCAGCCGCGTCATGGGTCTGTCCGACCCGCGCACCTACGGCAGCAAGAACCCGGGCGCTACCAATGTGCTGCGCTCCGGCTCCAAGGCCGCGGCGGTGGTCACGCTGCTGTTCGACGCCTTGAAGGGCTGGCTGCCGGTGGTGCTGGTGCGCTGGTTCGGCGAGCCCTACGGGCTGGAGGAGGGCACCATGGCCCTGGTGGGCCTGGCGGCCTTCCTGGGTCACCTGTGGCCGGTGTTCTTCCGCTTCGAGGGCGGCAAGGGCGTGGCCACGGCGCTGGGGGTGCTGCTGGGCGTCAGCGGCTGGCTGGGGCTGGCAACGCTGCTCACCTGGGTCATCATCGCGTTCTTCTTTCGCTACTCGTCGCTGGCCTCGCTGGTGGCGGCCGTGTTCGCGCCGTTCTTCTACGTGCTGGGCGGCGGCATGGCCTGGTACACCGATGCGCGCGTGGGCGTGGCCATTGCCGTGATGTCGGCCCTGCTGGCCTGGCGCCACAAGGCGAACATCGAGCGGCTGGTCCAGGGCAAGGAATCGCGCCTGGGCTCCAAGAAGCAGGGCTGAAGAAGGCCCGCCGCGCGGGGGCTCAGCCTTCGAGGGTGCTGGTGCGCTGCGCCGCGTACAGGCCCAGGCGGACCATGGTGCGGTGGCGCAGCTCCACCGTGACCGCCGAGCGCGCCAGCGCCGACTGTATGCGCGGCTGGCCGCGCACCGTGTGGTAGAGCGCGGGCGAGGCCAGCGGCTCGCCTTGGGCGTCCAGCACGCTGGCGACGAGGGGGAAGTTGGCCCGTTCGCTGCGGCGCAGCACGATCGCCGTCTCGCCGCTGTCCAGCCGCACGAAGGTGCCCGGAGGGCACAGGCCCACGGTGCGCACCAGGGTGAGGCTGACCTCGTCGCGCTGCACCGCATCCTGGCCGACGATGGCGCGCACCGAGTCGGTGGCGCTCTTGCCCGCGCGCGACTTGCGCGGGCTGATCATGGCGGCATAGCGGTCGATGGTGCCCAGGATGCGGGTGAGCCGCTCCTGCGCCGGCAGGCCGGCCAGTGGTGCCGACTCCGGCAGCTGCGCGTGGTGCATGGCGACCACCTCCAGCCACAGGTCGTCGGTGATGTGCAGGTCTTCCAGCATGTCCAGCCCCACCTGCGGGTGGCGGGCCACGGCCTGCTGCTGCTCGGTGGTGAGCGGCTCGCGTTGCGCGGCCAGCGCGTCCTGCAGCGCGGTCATGCCGATGTTCATGGTGAAGGCGGCGCGCACCAGGCTGTCGCGCTCGTGCACCGGCAGCCCCAGCTCCAGCGCCAGGATGTGGCACAGCGTGCCGCACACCAGGGCGTGGGAGGCGCTGTAGCCCACCGTGGACGTGGCGGCGAGCTGGAACATCAGGTAGAGCGCCGCGTCGATGTCGTGGGCCACCAGGTCCTGCAGCCAGCGGTCGCACTGGCGCACCTTGGCGACGAAGTCCTGTGTGCTGTGCGGCCGCGCCAGCAGCACGGACAGGGCGGACTCCAGGTCCGACCACTGGCCGAGCAGGTCCTCGTAATCGCTGTCGGAGGGCTCGGCGTTGCGGGTTTGCGGCTGGGCGGACATAGGGCGAGGGCGGATCAGGGGCGCCTGAGCAGCACCATCTCGTTGCCGGCGCGGCTCATCTGGAACTCGCGCAGAAAGCTGTTGCCGAGCAGCACATAGGGCATGGGCTGGGGGGTGATGACGGCCTCCACGCCGCGCAGTTCCACGTCGCCGATGCGCACGGATTCCAGCCGCATGCGCCAGCCCTGGGCCAGGCCGTTGGCCGTGCTCATCATCACGGGCTCGCCCTGCTCGAACTTCAGGCCCATGCGCTGCGCGTCGGGACGGCCGATGGCGACCGAGGAGGCGCCCGTGTCCACCATGTACTGCATCACTCGGCCGTTGATGGTTCCGCTGTTGATGAAGTGCCCGCGCGCATCGGCCTTGAGCACGATGCGCTGGCCCGCGCCGCCGCTGCCGATGCTCACCGGCGCTTCGCCCAGCAGCACCGTGCGGCGGCTGCCGGCGATGTCCACCACGGCGTCGTCGCGCCCCACCGAAACCACCTTGACCCCCATGTGCGTCTCGCCCGGCGCCACGCCGCGCGGCGCGCTGCCGTCCACCACCAGCAGGGCCTTGGTGCCCAGGATGCCGGTCAGCGCCACGTTCTGCGCCTGCGCGGCCAGGGAGACGGCCAGCGCCAGGGCGGTGGCCAGGGTGGGCAGAGGGCGGCGCATGCGGCGGCGGGGCGGGATCAATCGCGGAAGTTGTCGAAGGTGAGGGGCAGGTCGGCGATGTCCTTGCGGATCAGGGCCATGGCGGCCTGCAGGTCGTCGCGCTTGGCGCCGGTCACGCGCACCTTGTCTTCCTGGATGGCGGCCTGCAGCTTGAGCTTGCTTTCCTTGATGAGCTTCTGGATCTTCTTGGCCTGCTCGCTGTCGATGCCGTTCTTGACCTTCACCACCTGCTTGAGCTTGTCGCCGCCGATCTTCTGGGGCTTTTGCACGTCCAGGAAGCGCACGTCCACGTTGCGCTTGGTGAGCTTGCCGCGCAGGATGTCCTCCACCTGCTGGAGTTGGAAGTCGGCGTCGCCGAACAGGGTGATTTCCTTGTCCTTGAGTTCCACGGCGGCGGAGGTGCCCTTGAAGTCGAAGCGCGTGCCGATTTCCTTGGCAGTGTTCTCCACGGCGTTCTTCACTTCAACGAAGTTGGCTTCACAGACGGTATCAAAAGAAGGCATGGCATCACTCTCGGAAACTCGGTACAGGCCCGGTGCCCTGGGGGACCGGGTGCGACAATCCGACCGATGTTAGTCGAGAAAAACGTCCCCCTGCAGAGTTGCAACACCTTCGGCATTGCCGCCCGCGCCCATACGCTGGTGCGCGTGCGCTCGGCACAGGACGTGCACGACCTGCTGGCCGACCACCGCCTGAGCCGCCAGCCCATGTTCGTGCTGGGCGGCGGCAGCAACATCGTGCTCACGGGCGACGTGAAGCCCGTGGTGCTCAAGATGGAGATCAAGGGCCTGCGCC
Organism: Diaphorobacter oryzae DSM 22780; assembly: GCF_059568935.1. Taxonomy (NCBI): domain Bacteria; kingdom Pseudomonadati; phylum Pseudomonadota; class Betaproteobacteria; order Burkholderiales; family Comamonadaceae; genus Diaphorobacter; species Diaphorobacter oryzae. Next base: position 13,187 of record NZ_JCANUL010000008.1, read on the forward strand.
TGCTGGAGGAGACCGACCGGGCCTGGATCGTCGAGGCCGGCGCCGGCGAGGTCTGGCACGAGGCCGTGGCCTGGACGCTGGCGCAGGGCTACCCCGGTCTGGAGAACCTGGCGCTGATCCCGGGCACCGTGGGCGCGGCGCCGGTGCAGAACATCGGGGCCTATGGCGTGGAGCTGCAGGACCGCTTTCACTCGCTGGTCGCCATCGATCTGGCCACGGGCCAGCCCTTCACGCTGGATGCGGCGCAGTGCGCCTTCGGCTACCGCGACTCGGTGTTCAAGCGCGCCGCGCCGCAGGCGCCGCAGGAGGGCGGCGGCCTGCCCGGCCACTGGGGCCGGGGCATGGGCCTGGCGGGGCGGGCGGTGATCACCCATGTGCGCTTCCTCCTGCCCAAGGATTGGCGGCCCGAGCTGGCCTACCTGGACCTGGAGCGCAGGCGCGTCGAGGCGGGGGTGGAGCGCCCCACGGCGCAGCAGGTCTTCGACTGGGTGTGCGAGATCCGCCGCGCCAAGCTGCCGGACCCGGCCGTGATCGGCAATGCCGGCAGCTTCTTCAAGAACCCCACGGTGACGCCTGAGCAGTGCCAGGACATCATCGCGCGCGATCCAAAAATAGTGCACTACCCCATGCCCGACGGCTCCATCAAGCTCGCGGCGGGCTGGCTCATCGACGCCTGCGGCTGGAAGGGCAAGAGCGTGGGCAAGGCGGGGGTGTACGAAAGGCAGGCCCTGGTGCTGGTCAACCGCGGCACATGCCAGGACAGCGTGACCGGCGGCGAGGTCATGACCCTGGCTAAGGCCATACAGACCAGCGTGTACGAGCGCTTCGGCATCCGGCTGGAGCCCGAGCCGGTCGTCGTGTGACGCGGCGGGTTGTTTGCTATATATTTAATAGCTGCTTGCGCTTGCTGGATAAGCGCTGAAGGCTCAAAACAATGAAAAAACCGCCCGAAGGCGGTTTTTTCGTGCTGCGCGGCGTCAATGTGCCGCGCGGTCGCGCCACCAGGCGCTGTAGTCTTTGTCGGAGGCCAGCACCCACAGGGCCAGGCCCATGACCACGATGCCCGAAACCACGGCACTGCGCATCGCGTCCATGTGCATGCTGAAACCCAGGGCCCAGGGCGAGATGACCATCCACAGGCCCAGTACCGCCTCCGTCCATTCCTCCCAGGCTCGCGGCACGAAGATGGCTCCCAGGGCGGCGGCGATCAGCGCCGCGCCGATCACCACGCCGTTGGCCGTGGGGGTCATCTGGTCCTGGTAGCCCAGAACCCAGGGAGACAGGGCCATCCAGGCGCCCAACAGTGCGTTGAGCGGGTCCTGCCAATGCTTCAATTGCTTCATGGCTGTACCTCCTGCCGCAGCAAACGTGCGCTGTGGCAACTGGTTGGATCGGCAGGACGCGGCATGGTTCCATGCCCGGGACTCAGCCCGCGGCGGTGGTCATGTAGCCCATCCACGGCCAGTAGGTCAGCGCGAAGACCACCAGCAGCACGGTGGCCGCCACGGTGAGCACCAGGCCCGTGCGCACGTAGTCCTTGATGTCGAAGGTGTCGGTGCCGTAGGCCAGCATGCCCTGGGGCGAATTCACGGGCAGGATGAAGCCGAAGCTCACCACGAACTGCAGCAGCATGGTCAGGCCGATGGGGTTGATGCCCGGCGTCTGCACGGCCTGCAGCACGCTGATGATGATGGGGATCATGGTCGAGGCCAGGCCCGTGGCGCTGGCAAAGCCCAGGTGGATCACGATCAGGAACAGCGACAGCAGCATGAAGATGGCGAAGGCCGTGGCGTTGGCCAGGCCCAGGTTGTCCACGATCAGGCGGGCCAGCCAGGGCGCGGCCTCGGTCTTGAGCAGGGCCGAGCCCATGGCGATGCCCACCGCGAACAGCAGCACCGTGCCCCAGGGAAAGCCCTTTTGCGACTCCTTCCAGTTCATCACGCCGATGCGCGGCATGAGCATGAGGGCAATGGCCACGATGGTCGAGGTGGTGGTGTCCACATCGTGCAGCACGCCCTCGGTGGCCCAGAAGCCCAGCAGCACCAGGGTGATGCCCAGCAGCTTCCACTGCTTGCCGGTCATGGGGCCGAGTTCGGCCAGCTGGCGGCGGATGGCCTCGCGCCCGCCGGCGATGTGGTCCATCTCGGGCCTGAGCATGCGCGTCATGATGAAGTACAGCGCAAAGGTCAGCACGGCGGAGAACGGCGCGCCCGCCACGAACCACTCGCCCCAGGTGATGGTCTGGCCGAACTGCTTTTCGATGAAGCCGACGGCCACCATGTTCTGCGCGGCGGCGGTCTTGATGCCCACGTTCCACACGCTGGCGGTCTGGGCGGCCGTGATCACCACCAGTGCCGCGAACTTGCTGCGCCGGTCCGCCCCGAAGGCCGACAGAAAGCCCAGCATGATGGGCATCAGGCAGGCCACGCGCGCCGTGGCGCTGGGCACGATGAACGACAGCAGAAACCCCACCAGGATGGCCCCCATGGCCACATGGTTGGCCCGCGCCGGCACGTACGACAGCACCTGCAGCGCGATGCGTTTGTCCAGCTGCGTGGCCGTCATGGCCGCGGCAATGAAGCAGGCAGCCGCCACCAGCACCACGGCGCTGTTGCTGAAGCCGCCCAGCGCATAGGGCAGGGCCGCCCGGGTGCCCATCATGGCGCCGGCGGCCTCCTGGCCAGGAACGGGGCTGACGGCCAGCAGCACGATCATCAGCGCGCCGATGACGACGGCGCTCACCGCGTAGTCCAGCGCCTCGGTCATCCACAGGATCACGGCGAACGCCAGGATGCCCAGCATCATCTGCCCCGCCTGTGGCAGGCCCGGCACCGCCGGCATGAACACGACCGCCAGCAGAACGGCCATGGCCGCCCACAGGCCCGCGCGCTGCGTGCGCGTGGGCCCGGCGACGGGTGGGGTGGCGGGCTGGGGCGAGGCGGCGGGAGCAGAGGTCATGGCAGTTCGCTGATGTGCTGTGGAGCCCCTGGCGGGGCCTGGAAAGCCTGCGGCCATTGTGCGCCGCCGTCCCGGTGCACCGTGTGACAGGGCGCCGAGTTGCGGTGCAACCATGATGTGCGTCAAGACTTTGAGGGGCTGGGCCCGCAGGCGCATGGCGCGCCGAGTACATGGCGCGGCGGCGGCGCCATGTGCCGCGTGCGCGCCTGCGGCCTACCGCGCGATCACGCCGCAGGCGATGCGGGCGCCGCCGCCGCCCAGTGGCGCGGGATGGTCGGCGTGGTTATCGCCGCCGGCGTGCACCATCAGCGCGCGACCAGCCACGTCGGCCAGCTTCAGGCGCGGGGCCAGCACGGGCGTGCTGGCGCGGCCCTCGGCATCCACGAACAGCGCGGGCAGGTCGCCCAGATGCCCGTCGCCCCACGGCGTGCCGTGCCGCCCCGTGCCCTGCGGGTCGTAATGGCGGCCCGCGGCGCCGGCGGGAACCAGCTTGCCGCCGACCTCCTGCGCCGCGCAGTTGCCCTTCTCATGGACGTGAAAGCCGTGCACGCCCGGGGGCAGGCCCTGCAGGGCGGGGGTGAGTACCAGTCCGTAGCCGGAATCGGCCAGGGCCACGGAGCCCACGGCGCGGGTGGCGCCCGAGGCGTCCACCAGATCCAGCGTCACGGTGGTCTGGGCATGGGCGACGGCTGTGGCGCAGGCGGCGCACAGGGCCAGGCGGGTCAGAAAACGATGCATGGTGTTTCGCTCCTTGAAGGGTGGAATCAGCGCGGGCGGCGGCTCCAGCCCACGCTTGCAGCCAGGACCAGGCCGCCGAGCAGCAGTATTGCCCATTCGGACAGCGTGGGCACGGACTGGACGCTTCCGGGCGTGGGACCGGGACCGGGGCCAGGGCCTGCGGCGGCGATGTTGATGGTGTGCCGTGCTTCGTTGTTGTTCGCATTGGCATCGACCTCCGAGTCGGTGCGCAGGAGGACGGAATAGACACCCGCCGCCGTGGGCGTGCCGGCAATGCGGCAGGTGATTCCCTCTCCGGCGGGTATGACGTCCTGCGAGCTCCAGGGCGCATGGCCCGGACTGAGGGTGCAGGCCTCCACGGCAAGGCCGGGCGGGAGGCCGGTGGCGGTGCATAGGGAGCCCGGCAGGGTGCTGCGCTGGCCGACGTTGGTGCAGTCGAAGCTGCCCGCATAGGTGGTGCCCACGGTGCCCGTGGCGGGCAGGTTGATGGCGCCGATGGCCATGTCGGGCGCGGTGGGCGGTGGCGGCGTGCCTTCGGTGCCGTCCAGGGCGTACACCACGGTCAGTGCGGTGTGAAGTACGGGCCAGGCCATGGTGTCCGCATCGCCGATGGCGGCGACGCGGTTCAGCGTGGGGCTGCTGCCGGCGGGGCCGTGGGCCGAAAAATTGGGGCTGGTCGTGCAGGTGGGCTGGGAGCCGTCCGTGATGTCGGCCAGCACCCAGTAGTCGGTGTCGGGCTGCAGCACGATGTCGCTGGCACTGTTGTAGGTCATGGTGCCCACCTGGGTGTCCGCATTGGTTTCCTTCCAGCCGCCGACCTGGGTGCTGCCGGGGCGGTTGGCCGCAGCGTCGTGCACGAAGATGCCGAGGCGGTTGCGGCCCGGGGTGGCGCCCACGGCGTGCCAGGTGAACTGGATGGCTTCGATGTTCAAGGGGAGGCTGCCGGTGCGAAAGCGCGCGGCGGCATCGGGGAAACCCGTCGCGCCGCACGCCTGGGCCTGGTCGAGGTTGTGGAGCAGGGTGACCGTGACCGGCTGGGCCGCTGCGGGCTGGCTTGCCAGGCCTGCCAGGGCCAGAGTTGCGGTGATGGCAAGGCGGGCCACGACAGAGGAGGGGGGTGGTATGAGGTAGTTCATGCGCCGCGAATGTAGGAATCCGGCGGGTCCGTGCGCATCCTGCACCTGAAGGATGCGCGGCACTTTCATGCCGCTTTGACGCACCCAGCCCGGCACATCCTTCGCCGCGGACCGGGCGGCCATCCTTCACCTGAACGATGCTTTGACGCGGGGCCGCAACGCGGCTGCGGCAGCAGCAGGAAGAGGGCCGGGGCGGGCCCCGGCCCAGAGCGGGGCCGCCCTAGAATCCGCGCGGCCATGCCTGTCGATGCCCTTGCCCGCGAAAGGAGTCCCCATGCACCCTGCCTTGAATGAACTACTGGGCGCCGTGGCCGATCACGCACGCTGGAACCATGCGCTGGCGGGCTATGCGGCCAGCTTCCACGCCGAGCTGCAGGGGGCCGCCTTTCTGTCAGGCGGGCTGGAGCAACTGGCCCCCTGGGGCCGGGAGTTCGCAGCGAACCCCCATGCGGACTACTGGCTGCAGTCGCCGTCGAGCGAGGGCATGCCCGCGCTGCTGGCCACGGGCCTGGGATTCGAGACGGTGCAAAGCTACATGGGCGAGCTGCGGCTGGAAGACCCGCTGTGGGAGGCCGCCGTGGCGCGGCATGCGCAAAGCGCGCCGCCGGGCGCAGCGGCCTGGGCCGTCATCGACGCCACGCAGCAGCATGCGCAGGGCTTTCGGCGCACGGCGTTCTACAGCGAATTCTTGCGCCCCCGCGACATCACCGCGCGCCTGCTGGGCGGCAGCCGCCACGCGCCGCATCCGGTGGGGCACCTGAACATGGTGCTGTGCCGGCGCGGCGGCGGCGAGGGCTTTGGCGCGGACGACGTGGCGCGCTTTTGCGGCGAATTCGCCGGCGTGCAGCAGGCCGCCTACCTGCACCGCGAAATGATGGCCCTGCGCACGCGCACCCAGGGCCTGGAGGCGCTGATGGAGCAGATGCCCATGGGCCTGCTGTTCTTCGACACCACCGGCCGGCTGCTGCATGCCAACGCCCGCGCGCGTACACTCAGCGCCCGGCCGGAAAGCCGGGCCCTGCGCAGCCTGCAGCGCGGCCCGGTGCTGCTGGGCGAGGCCGATGCGCAGCTGCGCGCGCTGTTTCGCCAGTCGCTGCTGGGGCGCAGCGGCTGCGCCGAACTGCCGGGGGCGCTGGTGCTGGTGACGCTGTCGGTGAGCGATCTGGCGGCCCTGGGGCTGGGCTACCGCGCACCCGGCGTGGCCTGGGTGATCATGGAGCGCCACCTCGACTGCGCCGCCGCCGTGGAACTGGCGCGCCAGGCCTACCGCCTGAGCCCCACCGAGGCCGCGCTGCTGCGCGCGCTGATGCGCGGCCACACGCCACAGGACTTCGCGGACGCGCGCGGCTCGCGCATTTCCACCGTGCGCACGCAGCTAAGCGCGCTGTTCGCCAAGACGAACACCCAGCGCCAGCAGGACCTGATTGCGCTGGTGGCGCGGCTGATGCTGCTGACGCCGGCCCATGTGCAGGGGGCGGCAGACTAGGATTGCTTCTGTTTTGATAGCTGGTGGCGATTGTGTGGCGGCGTCTTTTGCGTGATTTGCTTATGGATTGCGCCAGTGCCGGCGTTGCAGGGCTTTGGCGTGCGCCGTGCGCGGGCGCGCCGGCCAACGCCTACAATCGCCGCCCGGCAATATCGCCAGCATGGGTTCCCTCACCCCCATTCACCAAAAAGGACAGCCATGACCTCGCTGCAGGCACCGCCATCGCGCGTGCCGTTCTACCTTTCCCTCCTGGTGGCGTTCCACATCGCCATCGTCATCGCCAGCAACTACCTGGTGCAGCTGCCCATCACGCTGCTGGGCTTTCACAGCACCTGGGGGGCGTTCAGCTTTCCCTTCATCTTCCTGGCCACCGACCTGACGGTGCGGCTGATCGGCAAGGCCGAGGCGCGCCGCGTCATCGCCCGCGCCATGCTGCCGGCGCTGGCGGTGTCCTACGTGGTGGGCGTGCTGTTCCATGAGGGCCGCTTCAACGGCTGGGATGCCCTGGGCGACTTCAACACCTTCGTGTTCCGCATCGCCTTCGCCAGCTTCGCGGCCTATGTGCTGGGCCAGTTGCTGGACATCCAGGTGTTCGACCGCATCCGGCAAAAGAGCCGTGCGTGGTGGCTGGCGCCCGCGGCGGCCTCGGTCTTCGGCCAGGCGCTGGACACGGCGGCATTCTTCTCGCTGGCGTTCTGGCGCAGTCCTGACGCCTTCATGGCCGCGCACTGGGGCGAGATCGCCGTGGTGGACTACGTGATCAAGCTGGCCGTGAGCCTGCTGTTCTTCGTGCCCGCCTATGGCGTGGCGCTGGCGGCCATCGTGCGCACCATGCGCCAGGGCGCCGCGCCGGCGATGGCGGCCGCGCCATGAGCGGCGCCGCGTTCCAGCGGCGCGCGCTGGTGCTGCTGTCGGGCGGGCAGGACTCCGCCACCTGCCTGGCCTGGGCGCTGGCGCGCTACGGCCATGTGGAGACCCTGGGCTTCGACTACGGGCAGCGCCACCGCGCCGAGCTGGACTGCCGCGCCCAACTGCGCGAGGGCATGCAGGCCATGCAATGGCCGGGGCGGCTGGGGCAGGACCATCTGCTGACCGTGGACGTGCTGGCCCAGCTGGGCGGCAGCGCCATGACCGACGACGTGGCCATCGCCATGCAGGCCGACGGCCTGCCCAACACCTTCGTGCCGGGGCGCAACCTGCTGTTCTTCACGCTGGCGGCGGCGCTGGCCTACCGGCGCGGGCTGGAGGTGCTGGTGGGCGGCATGTCGCAGACCGACTATTCCGGCTACCCCGATTGCCGCGACAACACCCTGAAGGCCCTGCAGGTGGCGCTGAGCCTGGGGGTGGACCGGCCGCTGACGCTGGAGACCCCGCTGATGTGGCGGGACAAGGCCGACACCTGGGCGCTGACCCATGCGCTAGGCGGCGACGCCCTGGTCGAGCTGATCCGGCGCGACTCCCACAGCTGCTACCTGGGCCAGCGCGACCGGCTGCACGACTGGGGCTACGGCTGCGGCACATGCCCCGCCTGCGAGCTGCGGGCCCAGGGCTGGGCGCGGTGGCTGGCGCAGCGCCCCTAGACACAGGCACAAAAAAACCGCCCGGCTTTCCAGCGGGGCAGTTGCTTCTGTTTTGGTAGCTGCTGGCGCTTGCTGCATAAGCGCCAGAGGCTTGTTTGGCTCTTATTTTTTGGCGCTGCCGTCTTCCAGCTGCGCCAGGGCCGCATTGCCGCCCAGCGACAGCAGGCCGGCGCGCGAGTACACGCCGAGCTTGTCGCGCGTGTCGGAGATGTCCAGGTTGCGCATGGTCAGCTGGCCGATGCGGTCCAGCGGGCTGAACGGCGCGTCTTCCACCTTTTCCATCGACAGGCGCTCGGGCGCGTAGGTCAGGTTGGGGCTTTCGGTGTTGAGCAGCGAGTAGTCGTTGCCGCGGCGCAGCTCCAGCGTGACGGTGCCGGTCACGGCGCGGGCTACCCAGCGCTGGGCGGTTTCGCGCAGCATGATGGCCTGGGGGTCGAACCAGCGGCCCTGGTACAGCAGGCGGCCCAGCTTGAGGCCGTTGACGCGGTACTGCTCGATCGTGTCTTCGTTGTGGATGCCGGTGACCAGGCGCTCGTAGGCAATGTGCAGCAGCGCCATGCCGGGGGCCTCGTAGATGCCGCGGCTCTTGGCCTCGATGATGCGGTTCTCGATCTGGTCGCTCATGCCCAGGCCGTGGCGGCCGCCGATGCGGTTGGCCTCCAGGAACAGCTCCACGGGGTCGGCGATTTCCTTGCCGTTGATGGCCACGGGCTGGCCTTCGTCGAAGGTGACCGACACCTCTTCGGCCGGCACGTCCACCTCGGGCTTCCAGAACGCCACGCCCATGATGGGGTTGACGATGCGGATGCCGCTGGAGAGGTATTCCAGGTCCTTGGCCTCGTGCGTGGCGCCCAGCATGTTGCTGTCGGTGCTGTAGGCCTTCTCGGCGCTCATCTTGTAGCCAAAGCCTTCCTTGGTCATGAAGGCCGACATCTCGGCGCGGCCGCCCAGCTCGTCGATGAACTGCTGGTCCAGCCAGGGCTTGTAGATGCGCAGGGACGGGTTGGTGAGCAGGCCGTAGCGGTAGAAGCGCTCGATGTCGTTGCCCTTGAAGGTGGAGCCGTCGCCCCAGATGTGGACGTCGTCCTCCTTCATGGCGGCCACCAGCATGGTGCCCGTCACGGCGCGGCCCAGCGGCGTGGTGTTGAAGTAGGTGATGCCGCCGGTGCTGATGTGGAACGCGCCGGCCTGGATGGCGGCAATGCCCTCGTGCGCCAGCTGCGTGCGGCAGTCGATCAGGCGGGCCTTCTCGGCGCCGTATTCCATGGCCTTGCGCGGGATCTCGTCGTAGTCGGCCTCGTCGGGCTGGCCCAGGTTGGCCGTGTAGGCGTAGGGCAGGGCGCCCTTGTTCTTCATCCAGCGCAGCGCCGCGCTGGTGTCCAGGCCGCCCGAGAAGGCGATGCCGACCTTCTGGCCGACGGGGAGGTTTTGCAGGATGGTTGCCATGGAAATTCTCTCGAAAATGATAGCTGCTGGCGCTTATCTGGTAAGCGCCAGAGGCCTAAAACATGCTTAGCCGTAGTGGCAGATGTAGTGAAAGGCCTCGGCCACGCGGATGTTGAACTTGGAGTTGCCCGGCACGCTGAACTTCTCGCCGGCGCCTACCTTCACCCAGGCGTCGGAGCCGTCCAACTGGTACTCGCAGGAGCCGCCCACGCATTCCATGATCTCGGGGGCGCCGGTGCCAAAGGTGAGCGTGGCGGGCAGCACCACGCCGACCGATTTCTGCGTGCCGTCGGGGTAGGTGAGGTTGTGGCTCACACATTTGCCGTCAAAGTACACGTTGGCCTTGGTGGTGACGGAAACGCCGTCGATCTTCTCGGTGGTCATGGATGGATGCGGGTGTAGGGACAAAACGGCAATTCTAGGCCCGCACCGTGCGCCCCGGCGGCGGTGCGGGGCAGGGCATGAAAAAAGGAGTTCCGTGGAACTCCTTGCCGGGCGGCCGAGAGCGACAGGGGACGGCAGGGCCGGGCCTCAGCGCCAGTAGTAGTCGTGGTGGCGCGGCGGGCGGTAGGGATTGCCGTAGTAGCCGCGGTACTCGATCACTGCGGGGGGCGGCTCCACCACATAGGCGGGCGGGCCGGGCTGGGTGGACACCACCACGCCGGGCTGCACGTAGCCGCCGTCGTTGGCATAGCCGGGAGGGTAGTTCGAGGAGTAGCCGGACATGCCTTGCACGGCCGGCTGCACGGTCAGCGGAATCCAGTCGCCCGGGTCGTTCTGCGTGCGGGTGGTGTAGCGCCGGCCGGCGTATTCATACACCACGTCGTAGCCGATCACGCGGTTGTCGTAATAGGTCTCGGTGGTGCAGCGCTGCACATTCTGGTAGCCGGGGCGGCCGCTCTCGATCTGGTTGCCCAGCACGGCCCCGCCGATCACGCCCAGCGCCGTGGCGGCCGCGCGGCCGCTGCCGCCGCCGATGGCATTGCCCGCGGCGCCGCCGGCGATGGCCCCCAGCACCGCGCCGCCGCCCGTGGTGGGGCGGGCGCCGCTGTAAATGGTTTCGTTGTTGCAGACCTGCTGCGGCGTCGCCACCTGCTGCGTGACGGGGGTGGCCGAGAGCACGCGGCCCTGCTCCTGGGCCTGGACGGCCACGGCCACCGTGGCCAGGGTGGCCAATACGACGATCTTGTTCATGGGCTCAAAGCTCCTTTCGGTCGGTCTACAACGCGCCAGACCGGCCATAAGTTTCGGCGCGGCGTTTCAACACACCAGCGCAGGCCCGTAAATCTGCGTAAAGATGTGTACCGCTTTATTTATTGGAGCCTTCCGGGGCCCGGTCGTTCCACGCATCGGCGTTGAAACCCACGGTCACGGCCCCCGTGGGCTCGCCGCTCCATTCGACCACCGGGCGCTTGATGACCGAGGGCTGCTGCGCCATCAGGGCCGCGGCGCTGGCGGCGTCCGTCACGCCGCCTTGCACGGCGGCGCCCAGCTTGCGCCAGGTCGTGCCCTGGCGGTTGAGCAGCTTGTCCCAGCCCACGGCGGCCATCCAGGCCGGCAGGCGCTCGGCGGGCACGCCCTGCTTCTTGAAGTCGTGGAATTGGTAGGCCAGGCCGCGCTCCTGGAGCCAGGTGCGGGCCTTCTTGACGGTGTCGCAGTTGGGGATGCCGTAGACGATGATCGTGGGGATACTCATGGGCCTGGATCATCGCCCATGCGCGGCTCGGCGACAATTCAAGGCTCTATGCACACTCTTCCCCAGACACTGGAAGGCTGGCTCGGCCACTGCGAGCAGCTGCACCCGAAGAACATCGACATGGGCCTGGCGCGCGTGGGCGAGGTGGCGCGCCGGCTCGGGCTGCGCTTCGACTGCCCCGTGATCACCGTGGCCGGCACCAACGGCAAGGGCTCGACCTGCGCCATGCTGGAGGCCGTGGCCCTGCAGGCGGGCTACCGCACGGGTGTCTACACCTCGCCGCACCTGGTGCATTTCGAGGAGCGCTGCCGCATCCATGGCGAAATCGTCGATGCCCAGTCCCTTGTGGAGCATTTCGAGGCCGTGGAACGCGCCAGGACCCTGGACGGCAACGAGGTTTCGCTGACCTATTTCGAGTTCACCACGCTGGCCATCCTGCGGCGCATGAGCCAAGCGCGCCTGGACGTCGCCATTCTGGAGGTGGGGCTGGGCGGTCGGCTCGATGCCACGAACGTCGTTGACGCGGACTGCGCCGTCATCACCAGCGTGGACATCGACCATGTGGAGTTCCTCGGCCCGGACCGCGAAACCATCGGCCGTGAGAAGGCCGGCATCATGCGCACCGGCCGTCCCGTGGTGGTCAGCGATCCCATGCCGCCGCAGAGCGTGATCGACCATGCGCGCGAGATCGGCGCCGACCTGTGGCGCTTCGGCCAGGACTTCAATTTCTCGGGCGACAAGCAGCAGTGGGGCTGGGCCGGGCGTGGCCGCCGCTATGCGGGTCTGGCCTATCCGGCGCTGCGCGGCGCCAACCAGCTGGTCAATGCCTCGGGCGCGCTGGCCGCGCTGGAGGCGCTGCGCGATCGCCTGCCCATCACGGCCCAGGCCGTGCGCGCGGGGCTTGGGCTGGTGGAGCTGCCCGGGCGTTTCCAGATCGTGCCGGGCCAGCCCACGCTGGTGCTGGACGTGGCCCACAACCCGCACTCGGTGGCGGCGCTCACGGCGAACCTGGACGCCATGGGCTACTTCCCCACCACGCATGCGGTGTTTGGCGCCATGGCCGACAAGGACTTGGCGCCCATGCTGGCCAAGGTGGGGGCGGTGATCGACCGCTGGTACTTCACCGACCTGCCCACGCCGCGCGCCGAGAGCGCCGCCAGCCTGCAGCAGAAATGGAACGCGCTGCAGATGGTGGCCGGCGGGCGCCGCCCGGTGGCCACCAGCCTGCACGCCAGCCCCGAGGAGGCGCTGCAGGCGGCCGTGGAGGCGGCGGACCCCGCTGATAGAATTGTGGTCTTTGGCTCGTTCTATACGGTGGGCGGCGTGCTCAAAAACGGAGTGCCCCGCCTGCAGGCCAAGCATCTGGGCGCATAACGAGTCCACACTCCATGGCATTTTTCAAGTTTCGTTGGCCCGGCAAGCAACAGCAGCAGGGTGACAGCAGCAAACCCGCCAAGCGCTCACGCAGCTCCCAGGCCGAGAGCATCGACGAGATGCGCCGCCGCGCGCGCCATCGCCTCATCGGCGCGGCCGTGCTGGTGCTGGCCGGCGTGGTGGGCTTTCCGCTGCTGTTCGACACCCAGCCACGGCCGATTCCGGTGAACGTGGCCATCGACATTCCCGACCGCGACAAGGTAGCCCCGCTGGTGGTGCCGCAAAAGGGCGGCGCCACGGCGGCGCCCGCCTCGGCTTCCGAGCCTCCCGGCGCCGGGCTGGATGCGGGCGAGGAGGTCGTGGCTTCCAGCGCGCGCGCTGAGCCCAGCCCCGCACCGGCACCGCAGCCGCGCGCCCCGGTGGAGCCGAAGGCGCCGGCCAAGGTGGAGGCCAAACCCGAACCCAAGCCCGAGCCGAAGCTGGTCCCGGCACAGAAGCCGGAGCCCAAGCCCGAACCCAAATCTGAACCCAAGCCCGAACCCAAGCCGGCTCGGCAGGACGAGGCCGCCCGCGCCCGCGCCCTGCTGGAAGGCCGCGAGCTGCAGGCGCAGGCCACGAGCGCTACGGCAGGCGAGCAGGAGCGCTTCATCGTGCAGGTGGGCGCGTTTGCCGAGGCGGACAAGGCCCGCGAGGTGCGCGACCGCCTGGAGCGCGCGGGGCTCAAGACCTACACCCAGGTGGTGGACACCAAGGACGGCAAGCGCACGCGGGTGCGCGTGGGCCCGTTCACCAGCCGTGCCGAGGCCGACAAGGCCGCCGGGCGCGCCAAGAATGCGGGCCTGCCCGCGTCGGTGCTGGCGCTGTAACCCGGACAAGGGCGGCTGCTGCCGAACGGACTGCGCATGGCGGCGCTGGATTGGATCTTTCTGACGGTGCTGGCCGCGTCCCTGTTGATCGGGGCGTGGCGCGGCCTGGTGTTTGAGCTGCTGTCGCTGGCTGGGTGGGTGGTGGCCTTTTTCGCGGCGCAGTGGTTCGCCGACGACATGGGCGCCCTGCTGCCCATGGGGCAAGCGGACGCCACCTGGCGCCATGTGGCCGGTTTTGCGGTGGTGTTCGTCGGGGCCGTGTTCGCCTTTGGCCTGGTGGCCTGGGCGGTCAAGAAGCTGGTCGAGGCCGTGGGGCTGCGGCCCGCGGACCGGGCGCTGGGCGCGCTGTTCGGCGTGCTGCGGGGCCTGGTGCTGCTGCTGGCCGTGGTGCTGGTGGCCGGCTGGACGCCGGTGCAGGAGGCCGTGTGGTGGAAAGAGTCGCAGGCCGCCCCCATGTTGCAAGGGGCGCTCAAGGGATTGAGGCCCGCGCTGCCTGAGGAATTGGGAAGGCATCTGCCTTCGTGATGGGGCCGGGCCGCTCCAGCCGGCGGCAGGCGCAAGATTGTTATCGGCGGGAATCCTCCCGCCCAGGAAATGGAACGCGAACTATGTGTGGAATCGTCGGCGTGGTCAGCTCGGCCCCTGTCAATCAGCTGATCTATGACGCCTTGCTGCTGCTGCAGCACCGGGGGCAGGACGCCGCGGGCATCGTCACCCAGGAAGGACGCAAGTTCTTCATGCACAAGGCCAAGGGCATGGTGAAGGACGTGTTCCGCACGCGCAACATGCGGGCGCTGCCCGGCATGGTCGGCCTGGGCCAGGTGCGCTATCCCACGGCCGGCAATGCGTCGAGCGAGGAAGAGGCGCAGCCGTTCTACGTGAACGCGCCCTTCGGCATCGTGATGGTGCACAACGGCAACCTGACCAACGCCAAGCAGCTGCGCCGCGAACTGGCCGACACCGACCACCGCCACACCAACACCGAGAGCGACTCCGAGGTGCTGCTCAACGTGCTGGCGCACGAGATCTCGCGCGCCACGAGCGGTGCGCCCCTGCAGGCCGCCGACGTGTTCGCCGCCGTGCGCGCCGTGCACAAGCGCATCAAGGGCTCCTATGCCGTGATCGCGCAGATTGCGGGCTACGGCCTGCTGGCCTTCCGCGACCCCTTCGGCATCCGCCCGCTGTGCATGGGCCGGAGCGCGGACGGCACGGTGATGCTGGCCAGCGAGTCGGTGGCGCTGGAGGGCACGCTGCACCAGCTCGAGCGCGACATCGCGCCGGGCGAGGCCGTGTTCGTGCACCTCGACGGCCGCGTGGAGACGCAGCAGTGCGCCGAGAAGTCGACGCTCAGCCCCTGCGTGTTCGAGTACGTGTACCTGGCGCGCCCCGATTCGGTGATGGACGGCATCTCGGTCTACCAGGCGCGCCTGAACATGGGCGAAACGCTGGCCAAGCGCGTGGTCTCCACCGTGCCGCCCAACGAGATCGACGCCATCATCCCCATTCCCGAATCCAGCCGCCCCAGCGCCATGCAGCTGGCGCAGCTGCTGGGCATTCCGTACCGCGAGGGCTTCGTCAAGAACCGCTACGTGGGCCGCACCTTCATCATGCCGGGCCAGTCCACGCGCAAGAAGTCGGTGCGCCAGAAGCTCAACGCGATCAGCAGCGAGTTCAAGGGCCGGCGCGTGCTGCTGGTGGACGACTCCATCGTGCGCGGCACCACTTCCAAGGAAATCGTGCAGATGGCGCGCGACGCCGGCGCCGTGAAGGTGTACCTGGCCTCGGCCGCGCCGCCGGTGCGCCACCCGAACGTGTACGGCATCGACATGCCCACGCGCGGCGAGCTGGTGGCCCACAACCGCACGGTGGAGGAAATCCGCCAGGTGATCGGCGCCGACGCGCTCATCTACCAGGATGTGGAGGCCATGAAGCAGGCCGTGGGCAAGATCAACCCGGCGGTGCAGGGCTTCGAGGCCTCGTGCTTCGACGGCGTGTACATCACCGGCGACATCTCGGATGAAGAGGTGACGGCCCTGAACGAGGGCCGCAACCGCGGCGGCGAAGAGGAGCGGGAGGACACTTCCCGCCTGTCGCTGCCGAACGCGCAAGAAGCGTAAGCAATGAAAAAGTGAGCTGTCAGCGCTTGCTGTACAAGGGTTTCAGCATGAAATATGTCTGAAACCCTTGTTGATAAAGCGCCAGCAGCTCCTGTTTTTCTCAAACAGGAATCTCATCGTGAGCAATCTTCCCTCTGGCCTGCGCCCCGAAACGCTTGCCATCCGTGCCGCCGTCGCGCCCAGCCAGTACGGCGAGAACTCCGAAACGATGTACCTGACCACGGGCTTCGTGCAGCCGGACGCCGCCACGTCGGCGGAGCGCTTCGCCACCGGCGAGGGCTACACCTACGCGCGCACCTCCAACCCCACGGTCACCAGCTTCGAGCAGCGCCTGGCCGCGCTCGAGGGTTCGGAGGCCGCCATCGGCACGGCCAGCGGCATGGCGGCCATCCTGCTGATGATCATGGGCCTGCTCAAGGCCGGCGACCACGTGGTTCTGTCGCGCTCCATGTTCGGCTCCACGCTCAACCTGTTCGCCAAGGAGTTCGGCAAGTTCGGCGTGGAAACCACGTTCTGCTCGCAGACCGATGTGGATGAGTGGCGCGCCGCCGTTCGCCCGAATACCCGGCTGCTGTTCGCCGAGACGCCCACCAACCCGCTCACCGAGGTCTGCGACATCGCCGCCCTGGCCGACATCGCCCGCAAGGCCGGCGCCCTGCTGGCGGTGGACAACGCCTTTGCCACGCCCATCCTGCAAAGACCCTTGACCCTGGGCGCGGACATCGTCATGCACTCCGGCACCAAGTACCTGGACGGGCAGGGCCGCGTCATGGCCGGTGCGCTGTGTGCCAGCAGCCAGCTCGTCGGCGAAAGGTTCGCGCCCGTGATACGCACGGCGGGCATGGTGCTTTCGCCCTTCAATGCCTGGGTAGTGCTCAAGGGCCTGGAGACGCTCAGTGTGCGCGTGAAGGCCCACTGCGAGAACGCCTTGGCCATCGCCCGCTGGCTCGAAGCCCAGCCCCAGGTGGCGCGGGTGTTCTACCCCGGCTTGCCCTCGCACGCGCAGCACGCGCTGGCCATGCGCCAGCAGAGCGGGCTGGGCGGCGGCGTGGTGGCCTTCGAACTGGCGGGCGACACGCCCGAGGCCGCGCGCGCCAAGGCATTCCATGTGCTCGACAGTTGCCAGCTGATCTCGCTCGCTACCAATCTGGGCGACACCAAGACCATCATCAGCCACCCGGCCACCACCTCGCACGGTCGCTTGACCGAGGCGCAGCGGCAGGCCGCGGGCATCAGCCAGGGCGTGATCCGGCTGGCCGTAGGGCTGGAGCATCCCGAAGACATCCAGGACGATCTGTTGCGCGGCCTTCGCGGCCTGACTGCCTGAACCTATGACCCAAAAAGTACGCACCCGTTTCGCCCCGTCTCCGACGGGCTTCATCCACCTGGGGAATATCCGCTCGGCGCTCTACCCCTGGGCCTTTGCGCGCGCCACCGGTGGCGACTTCATCCTGCGCATCGAGGACACCGACCTGGAGCGCTCGACCCAGGCGTCGGTCGACGTCATCCTGGAGGGTATGGCCTGGCTGCAGCTCGACCATGACGAAGGTCCGTTCTACCAGATGCAGCGCATGGACCGCTACAAGGAAGTGCTGGCCGGCCTGCAGGCATCGGGCCATGTCTATCCCTGCTACATGAGTGTGGAAGAGCTGGACGCGCTGCGCGAGCGCCAGATGGCGAACAAGGAAAAGCCGCGCTATGACGGCACCTGGCGCCCCGAAGAGGGCAAGGTGCTGCCGCCCGTGCCCGAAGGCGTGCGTCCCGTGCTGCGCTTCAAAACGCCTCAAGACGGCGTCGTGGCCTGGGAGGACAAGTGCAAGGGCCGCATCGAGTTCCAGAACAGCGAGCTGGACGATCTGGTGATCGCGCGCCCCGACGGCACGCCCACCTACAACTTCTGCGTCTGCGTGGACGACATGGACATGGCCATCACCCATGTGATTCGCGGCGACGACCACGTCAACAACACGCCGCGCCAGATCCACATCTTCGAGGCCCTGGGCGCCCAGGTGCCGGTGTTCGCCCACCTGCCCACGGTGCTCAACGAGCAGGGCGAGAAGATGAGCAAGCGCAATGGCGCCAAGGCCGTCACCCAGTACCGCGACGAAGGCTACCTGCCCGACGCCATGGTCAACTACCTGGCCCGCCTGGGCTGGAGCCATGGCGACGACGAGATCTTCAGCCGTGCCCAGTTCCTGGAATGGTTCAATCTGGACCACCTGGGCCGCAGCGCAGGCCAATTCGACGAAGCCAAGCTGCGCTGGGTCAATGCCCAGCACCTCAAGGCGATGGACGACGCGGCGTTGGCGGCCTTGGTCCGCCCCTTCATGGCCAAGACCGGCGTGGCCGAGGCCCTGCTGGATGCCGATGATCGTCTGCCGCGCATCTGCGGCCTGTTCAAGGACCGCTGCGATACCCTGGTGGACTTGGCCCACTGGGCCCGGTTGTTCTACGTGGACGGTCTGGAGCGCAACGCCGAGGATTACGCCAAGCATGTCACCGACGCCGCCGCCCCCGTGCTGAACGCCTTTGCTGCCGCCATGGAAAGGGTGGAGTGGAACAAGGAGGCGATTGCCGCTGCGATCAAGGATGTGCTCAAGGAGCAAGGCATCAAGATGCCGCAACTGGCCATGCCCGTGCGGGTGCTCACCGTGGGCACGGCGCATACGCCATCGGTCGACGCGGTGCTCGAACTGCTTGGGCGCGAAAAAATCATCGCACGATTGAAAAACCGCTAAAAACCTGTCTATAATTCGAGGCTCAGGTGATGACAACGGTTACTAAGTAATTGTTGAAATCCAAGGGGGTATAGCTCAGCTGGGAGAGCGCTTGCATGGCATGCAAGAGGTCATCGGTTCGATCCCGTTTACCTCCACCACTGAAAATTGAACGGAAGTTCTTAGGTTTTGACCCTATCGTCTAGAGGCCTAGGACATCACCCTTTCACGGTGAGTACCGGGGTTCGAATCCCCGTAGGGTCGCCAAGTTTTGTGGCACTTGGCTTGCTGCCTAGGCAGTGAGCGAAAGTCACACCACGCGGAGTGGTAGTTCAGTTGGTTAGAATACCGGCCTGTCACGCCGGGGGTCGCGGGTTCGAGTCCCGTCCACTCCGCCAATGTCTTCGGGGGTATAGCTCAGCTGGGAGAGCGCTTGCATGGCATGCAAGAGGTCATCGGTTCGATCCCGTTTACCTCCACCAAGATTGTTAGTTTTCTAGGTTTTGACCCTATCGTCTAGAGGCCTAGGACATCACCCTTTCACGGTGAGTACCGGGGTTCGAATCCCCGTAGGGTCGCCAAGTTTTGTGGCACTTGGCTTGCTGTATAGGCAGTGAGCAAAAGTCACACCACGCGGAGTGGTAGTTCAGTTGGTTAGAATACCGGCCTGTCACGCCGGGGGTCGCGGGTTCGAGTCCCGTCCACTCCGCCAAGTAAAGCAAAAAGCCGTTGCAAATTAATAATTTGCAACGGCTTTTTCATTTGCCCTGTTGATTTTTCCATTAATGAGCACTGGTACTGCACCAATGCTCCTGCGGCATAGCAGCTTTCAATTGCCCGGTGGACACGCGAAACACAAGCCTTGCTGCGGACGGCTATCGGTGTCTTTCCACTCTCAACGGGGACATCACCAAAGAAAAAGCCCGTGGACATTTTGCCCACGGGCTTGTTCGCTTCTGGCCCCCTTTCTGGGGTGGGGCCAGGCGCGATTAGCGTTGGCCAATAGCCGGCACGTCGCGGCGCTCAGCGCCCACGAAGAGCTGGCGGGGGCGGCCGATCTTGTACTCGGGATCGCCGATCATCTCGTTCAGTTGGGCAATCCAGCCCACGGTACGAGCCAAGGCGAAGATGCCGGTGAACAGGTTCACGGGAATGCCGATGGCGCGCTGCACGATGCCGGAGTAGAAGTCCACGTTCGGGTAAAGCTTGCGCTGCACGAAGTAGTCGTCTTCCAGGGCAATCTTTTCGAGTTGCTTGGCCAGCTTGAGCAGCGGGTCGTTCTCCAGGCCCAGCTCGGCCAGTACCTCGTTGCAGGTTTCCTGCATGAGCTTGGCACGGGGGTCATAGTTCTTGTACACGCGGTGGCCAAAACCCATCAGCTTGACGCCGGAGTTCTTGTCCTTGACCTTCTCCATGAACTCGCCGACCTTGGCGACGCCGCCCATGGCCTGGATTTCTTCCAGCATGTTGAGGCAGGCTTCGTTGGCGCCGCCGTGGGCAGGGCCCCACAGACAGGCCACGCCGGCGGCGATGGCGGCAAACGGGTTGGTGCCCGAAGAGCCGCACAGGCGCACTGTGGAGGTGGAGGCATTCTGCTCATGGTCGGCGTGCAGGATGAAGATGCGGTCCATCGCGCGCTCGATCACGGGGTTGACCTTGTAGTCCTCGCAGGGCGTGCCGAACATCATGCGCAGGAAGTTTCCGGCGTAGGAGAGGTCGTTGCGAGGGTACATGTACGGCTCGCCCTTGCCGTACTTGTAGGCCATGGCCACGAGCGTGGGCATCTTGGCGATCAGGCGAATGGCGGCGATCTCGCGGTGTTCGGGGTTATTGATGTCCGTGCTGTCGTGGTAGAAGGCCGACAGTGCGCCCACCAGCCCGGTCAACACGGCCATGGGGTGCGCGTCACGGCGGAAACCGCGCAGGAAGAACTGCATCTGCTCGTTGACCATGGTGTGCTTGGTCACGCGATCGCTGAACTCCGCCTTTTGCGTGGCGTTGGGCAGTTCGCCGTTCAGCAGCAGGTAGCAGGTCTCGAGGTAGTCGCACTGGGTGGCGAGTTGCTCAATGGGAAAGCCGCGGTACAGCAGTTCACCCTTGTCGCCGTCGATGTAGGTGATGGAGGACTGGCAGGAGGCCGTGGAAAGGAAACCAGGGTCATACGTGAACATGCCCGTTTGCGCGTACAACTTGCGGATATCGACCACATCGGGTCCGATGCTGCCTTGGTACACGGGGAGGTCCACGCTCGGGCTGCCGTTGCTGAACGATAGCGTCGCTTTGTTGTCTGCCAGTTTCATTTCCAGTTTCCTTCTGTAGTTTGGCCTGCACTAGGTGGGTGCTATGCGCGTTGGCGCAGCTGTTCCAGCACTTCCTTGACTTCGTCCGTATCGACTTCACCTGCTGGCTCCTTGCGGCGCAGCAGCAGGTCCAGCAGATCGTTGTCCGATAAGTCCATCAATGCTGTGAGTCCTCGCGCCTGACGGGCAGTCAGGCGCGAACCGTGGTTCGTGAAGAAGCGCTCGAGAAACAGATCGTTCTCCACCAGCCCGCGGCGGCAACGCCACCGCAGAATGGACACTTCGCGTTCGTCCAAAAGCGCTTCGTCAGCCATGGTTCTCAGATGGCACGGCGTGCCATCAATTCCTTGATCTTGCCAATGGCCTTCGTGGGGTTCAGGTGCTTGGGGCACACGTCCACGCAGTTCATGATGGTGTGGCAGCGGAAGAGGCGGTACGGATCTTCCAGGTTGTCCAGGCGCTCGCTGGTGGCAGTGTCGCGGCTGTCCGCAATGAAGCGGTAAGCCTGCAGCAGGCCGGCAGGGCCCACGAACTTGTCAGGGTTCCACCAGAACGAGGGGCAGCTCGTAGAGCAGCTGGCGCACAGAATGCACTCGTACAGTCCATTGAGCTCTTCGCGCTCTTCGGGCGACTGTAGGCGTTCCTTGCTGGGAGCGGCGTAGATGTCGCTTTGCAGGTAAGGCTTGATCGAGTTGTATTGCTTGAAGAACTGAGTCATGTCCACGATCAGGTCGCGGATCACCGGGAGGCCTGGCAGGGGCTTGAGAACGATGTCGCCCTTGAGGGTCTTCATGTTCGTCAGGCAGGCCAGGCCGTTCTTGCCGTTGATGTTCATCGCGTCAGAGCCGCAGACGCCTTCGCGGCAGGAACGGCGGAACGAAATGGTGGGGTCCAGTTGCTTCAGCTTGACCAGCGCGTCCAGCAGCATGCGCTCGTGGCCGTCCAGCTCGAGCTCGACGGTTTGCATGTAAGGCTTGGCGTCCTTGTCCGGGTCGTAGCGGTAGATTTTGAAAGTACGCTTCATTGGGATGTTCTTTCGTGGGCGACGGGATTAGAACGTGCGGACCTTGGGCGGAATGCTGTCCACGGTCAGGGGCTTCATATTCACGGGCTTGTAGGTCAGGCTGTTGTCAGCGCTGTGCCACAGCGTGTGCTTGAGCCATTCCACATCGTTGCGGCCCAGGGGGAACTCGGGATGGTCGGCGGGGTGTTCGTAGTCGTACACGGTGTGGGCGCCACGGCATTCGGTGCGCGCGGCGGCCGAAACCATGGTGGCTTGGGCAACTTCGATCAGGTTGTCCACCTCCAGCGCTTCCATGCGGGCGGTGTTCCAGACCTTGGATTTGTCCTTGAGTGTGACTTGGCCCACTTTTTCACGGATGGCGTTGATCTTGACCACGCCCTCGTCCATGCCCTTTTGCGTGCGGAACACGCCCGCGTGCTGCTGCATGGTGGCGCGGATATCGTTGGCCAGGTCCTGGGCGTAAATGCCGTCCTTGGACTCTTCCAGGGCATTGAGGCGCTCAAGGGTGCGGTCCGAACTGTCGGTAGGCATGGGTTGGAACTCGCCATACTCCCGGGCAAACGTGGTGATGTGCTTGCCCGCAGACTTGCCGAACACCAGCAGATCCAGCAGCGAGTTCGTACCCAGGCGGTTGGCGCCGTGCACCGAAACAGCGGCACATTCGCCCACGGCGTACAGACCCTTGACGATGTTGTTTTGCTGGCCGTCCCATACCACGACCTGGCCGTGGATGTTGGTCGGGATGCCGCCCATCTGGTAGTGGATGGTGGGCACTACGGGGATTGGCTCCTTGGTGATGTCCACGTTGGCGAAGTTGTGGCCGATCTCTTCCACCGAGGGCAGGCGCTTGCGGATCGTATCCGCGCCCAGGTGGTCGAGCTTCATCAGGATGTAGTCCTTGTTCGGACCACAGCCGCGGCCTTCCTTGATTTCCTGGTCCATCGAGCGCGAGACGAAATCGCGCGGAGCCAGATCCTTCAGCGTGGGGGCGTAGCGCTCCATGAAGCGTTCGCCGTTGCTGTTCAAAAGAATAGCGCCCTCGCCGCGGCAGCCTTCGGTCAGCAGCACGCCTGCACCGGCCACGCCGGTGGGGTGGAACTGCCAGAACTCCAGATCCTGCAGCGGGATGCCGGCGCGTGCGGCCATCCCCAGGCCGTCGCCCGTGTTGATGAAGGCGTTGGTGGATGCCGCGAAGATGCGGCCGGCGCCGCCAGTAGCCAGCAGAACGGCCTTGGCGTGCAACTCGTACAGGTCGCCGGTTTCCAGTTCCAGTGCGGTCACGCCGACCACGTCGCCCTGGGCGTTGCGGATCAGGTCCAGCGCCATCCACTCGACGAAGAAGTTGGTCTTGGAGGCCACGTTTTGCTGGTACAGCGTGTGCAGCATGGCGTGGCCCGTACGGTCAGCCGCCGCGCAGGCGCGCTGCACGGGCTTCTCGCCGTAGTTGGCGGTGTGGCCGCCGAAGGGGCGCTGGTAGATGGTGCCGTCGGGGTTGCGGTCGAACGGCATACCGAAGTGCTCCAGCTCGATCACCACGTTGGGCGCTTCGCGGCACATGAACTCCACGGCATCCTGGTCGGACAGCCAGTCGCCGCCCTTGATGGTGTCGTAGAAGTGATAGTGCCAGTTGTCCTCGGACATGTTGCCAAGCGATGCAGACACGCCGCCCTGGGCCGCCACGGTGTGCGAGCGGGTGGGGAAGACCTTGGACAGGCAGGCCACGCTCAGGCCGGCGCGAGACAGTTCCAGCGAGGCGCGCATTCCGGAGCCGCCGGCGCCGACGATGACGACGTCAAATTTGCGCTTGGTGATGTTGGCTTTGGTGTAGCTCATTGTTTTCTTTCAATCGCGGGAGTCAGAGACGCCACAGAACCTGGAAGCCCCAGCCGGCGCAGGCCACCAGCCAGACGATGGTGAAGACCTGCAGCACCAGGCGCAGGCCCGCTGCCTTGACGTAGTCCATCCAAATGTCGCGCACGCCGACCCAGACGTGCCAGACCAGCGCCACGATCACGGAGAACGTCAGCACCTTCATCCACTGGGCAGAGAAGATGCCGGCCCAGACGTCATAACCGACGGGGCCCTTGGTGAAAATCACCTGGGCCAGCACGGCCAGGGTGAAGAGGGCGATGAGGACGGCGGTCACGCGCTGGGCCAGCCAGTCGCGCACGCCATAGTGGGCACCGACGACGGTGCGCTTAGAGCCGTAATTTACGGACATGAGGATTCCTTATTCTTGCGGGGAGGGCGATGGGCGTGAGGGCCGATCAGTACAGGCCAAAAAGCTTGGCACCCAGGATCACGGTCAGGCCGATGCTCGCCACCAGCGTCACGATGGCCGAGCTCTTACCGAACTCCTTGCTCACTGCGGCATGGCTCACGTCCATCCATACATGGCGCAGGCCGGCAATCAGGTGGTGCAGGTAGGCCCAGATCAGTGCCAGTGCCACCAGCTTCACGAACCAGCCAGGCACGAAGCCCAACCCTGCCGTGAATGCGGAGGTGAACTTGCCGAAAGAAATGTCGGAGGACACCGAGGTGTCGAACATCCAGATCACGAAGGGCAGCAGCAGGAACATGATCATGCCGCTGACGCGATGCAGGATGGACACCCAGCCGGCCAAAGGCAGGCGGTAGGTCCTTACGTCGTGAAAGATATTGATATTGCGGTACTCAGGCCGTTTTTTGGCGAGCTCTGTCATGGCTGGTGCTTTCGTGGATGTAACTGCGTTGTAATTGCGCGGATGCAAACAACCCAAAATTCTATTGCAATGCAACACAAGGGACTTGTGGTGACTGCGTATTCTCGCTGTTTGCGCTTGGGTGCAGACGGGGGTCAGCTCAGTTCATTGTGATAGTGGTGTGTGTCGGTTCGGTACAGGCCGCGACGTAACTCCATGGGAACATCGTTATATGTGTAAGCCAGTCGCTCCACGCTGAGCAGTGGGGTGCCGGGCGGGACGTTCAGCCATCGTGCCTGGGTTTCGTCGGGAAGCACGGCGCGGATCTTTTCTTCGGCGCGCACCATGCGCACGCCGAAGTCGAGTTCGAACATGGCGTAGGTGGGGCCCTGATAGTTGCTCATCTGTTCGGCGGTCAGCCCCTTGAAGGCC
Organism: Diaphorobacter oryzae DSM 22780; assembly: GCF_059568935.1. Classification (NCBI taxonomy): domain Bacteria; kingdom Pseudomonadati; phylum Pseudomonadota; class Betaproteobacteria; order Burkholderiales; family Comamonadaceae; genus Diaphorobacter; species Diaphorobacter oryzae. Next base: position 37,738 of record NZ_JCANUL010000008.1, read on the forward strand.
TGGCCTGGAAGCCAGATGTCTTCCAGGATCGTGGGTATGCCCGAAAAGGAGAGGATGCGCTTGGTCTGGATCACGGGATCGCCGGCGCGCAGCGCAAGGGTTCGGGCGATCTCCGCACTGGCGCGCAGCCGGCGGCACTCCAGAATGGTGCGCTGGGCCGGGCCCTCTACCCGGGCGTCGCCCGAGTCGGGCAGCAGCTTCAGGAAACGGTATTGCACCTGGCGCTCGGCATGGGTGGCAACAAAGGTGCCCTTGCCCTGTCGACGCATGACGAGATTTTCTGCGGCCAGTTCGTCGATGGCCTTGCGCACGGTGCCCTGGCTCACGCGAAAGCGGGCGGCCAGTTCGATTTCGCTGGGGATGGCCTCGCCGGGCTTCCATTCCCCGTGCTGCAGGCTGTGCAGGATGAGTCCCTTGATCTGCTGGTACAGCGGGCTGAAGGCGGGTGTGCTGACTCCCGAGGCGCCGATTGTGGAGGGCGTGCCTTCGGTGACGGTCGGGAGCGAGGAGGACATGGCTGGGTTGTGCGGGCTGGGCCTGTGGGCGGCTGTTTGCCGCAAACTGCTATGAAGATCATATCTTATATAAGACATAAGACAAATTGACCCTGCGCACGAATCAGCGGTAAACTTCAACGCTGTTTTGCGGGGCACGGGCTGCTGATGACTGGCGCTGGTGCGACCTTGCACCAACACCTTCACTCTCACCTCTTTCTGGAGTTTTCCCATGAGCAAGAAACCCGTTCGCGTGGCCGTTACCGGTGCCGCTGGCCAAATCGGCTATGCCCTGCTGTTCCGCATTGCTTCCGGCGAAATGCTGGGCAAGGACCAGCCCGTCATCCTGCAGCTGCTGGAAATCCCGGACGAGAAGGCACAGAACGCGCTCAAGGGCGTGATCATGGAACTCGAAGACTGCGCCTTCCCGCTGCTGGCCGGCATCGAGGCCCATGCCGACCCCATGACCGCCTTCAAGGACACCGACTACGCACTGCTGGTCGGCGCCCGTCCCCGCGGCCCCGGCATGGAGCGCGCTGACCTGCTGGCCGCCAATGCACAGATCTTCACCGCCCAGGGCAAGGCCCTGAATGCCGTGGCTTCGCGCAATGTGCGCGTGCTGGTGGTCGGCAACCCCGCCAACACCAACGCCTACATCGCCATGAAGTCGGCGCCTGACCTGCCGGCCAAGAACTTCACCGCCATGCTGCGCCTGGACCACAACCGCGCTGCCTCGCAGATCGCTGCCAAGATCGGCTGCGCCGTGGGCGACATCGAAAAGCTGGCCGTGTGGGGCAACCACTCGCCCACGATGTACGCCGACTACCGTTTCGCCACCGTGAATGGCAAGTCCGTGAAGGACACCATCAACGACCAAGTCTGGAACGCTGAAGTGTTCCTGCCCACCGTGGGCAAGCGCGGCGCGGCCATCATCGCCGCCCGTGGCCTGTCGTCGGCCGCCTCGGCTGCCAACGCCGCCATCGACCACATGCGCGACTGGGCACTGGGCACCAACGGCAAGTGGGTCACCATGGGCATTCCGTCCAATGGCGAATACGGCATCCCCAAGGACGTCATGTTCGGCTACCCCGTTACCTGCGAAGGCGGCGAGTACAAGATCGTCGAGGGCCTGCCTATCGATGCCTTCTCGCAAGAGTGCATCAACAAGACCCTGGCCGAGCTGCAGGGCGAGCAGGACGGCGTCAAGCATCTGCTGTAAATCGCGCGCACATGCTCGATTGGGACCCCGCGCTCTACTCGCGCTTTGACAGCGAGCGTACGCGCCCGGCGGCTGAGCTGCTGGCGCGGGTCCCCCATCCCGCCCCCCGCCATGTGGTGGACCTGGGGTGTGGGCCGGGCAACTCCACCGAGCTGCTTACGCAGCGCTTTCCGCGGGCGCAGGTGACGGGATTGGACAATTCCGAGGCCATGTTGCTCAGCGCGCGTAAGCGCCTGCCCGGGGCGGAGTTCGTGTTGGCCGATATTGCAGATTGGGCGCCCACTGTGGCGCCCGATTTGATTTTTGCCAATGCTTCCCTGCAGTGGGTTGGCGGACACAAGGAACTGTTTGCAAGGTTGCTGCACAGCCTGGCCCCCGGGGGCGTGCTGGCCGTGCAGGTGCCCGACAACCTGGACGAGCCTTCGCACCGCTTGATGCGTGAACTCGCCGAACAGGCGCCTTGGAAACAGCATCTGCACGAAGCAGCGAACCAGCGCGCGGCGCTGCTGGACGCCGAGGCCTACTACGACGTTCTGGCGCCGCTGGCCTCGCGGGTGGATGTGTGGCACACGGTATACCGCCATGTCATGCCTTCGCCGGCTGCCATCGTGGAGTGGTTTCAGGCGACCGGCCTGCGGCCTTTTTTGAATCCCTTGCCCCCGGCGCTGCGTGACAGCTTCGTGCACGCATACACGCAGCGCATAGACGAGGCCTATGCTGTGCGGGCCGACGGCCGCAGGTTGTTGGCCTTCCCCCGTATGTTCATCGTTGCCCAGCGAGCCCCATGACAAAGTCCGTTGCCCATCCCGCTGAAGTTCTGCTTGGCGCGCAAGCCGGTGCCACGTGCATCCCCGTCTGCGACCACTACAGTGGCGTGGAAGTGCGTATGCGCAAAAGCCTGCAGCTGCAGCAGGAGCTGCAGGAAGAATTCGGGCATTGCGTGTTCGACGTGACGCTGGACTGCGAGGATGGAGCCCCCGTGGGGCAAGAGCGCGAGCACGCCACGTTGGTTGCACAACTGGCCCAGGCGGCGGCGCCTGGTGCGCGCGTGGCGGCACGTGTGCACACCGTGGACCATCCGGCGTTCGCGCAGGACATGGCCATCATCGCGGGTGAGGCGGGGGACCGCCTGTGCCACATCATGCTGCCCAAGGTGGAATCGGTGGATGACGTGCTGCTGGCCGAGCGTGCGCTGGTCGCTGCCGGTGCCAGGCATCTGCCGCTGCATGCCCTCATCGAGTCGCCGGCTGCTGTGCACCGCGCGTTCGAGATCGCCTCGCATCCGCGCATTCAAAGCCTGAGCTTCGGCCTGATGGATTTCGTCTCTGCCCATGGCGGCGCCATTCCGGCATCGGGGATGACCTCGGCCGGGCAGTTCGAGCATCCGCTCGTCGTGCGCGCCAAGCTGGAAATCTCCGCCGCCTGCCATGCCAATGGCAAGGTGCCTTCGCACTGCGTGGTGACCGAGTTCAGCGATGCCGCCGCCATGCAGGGTGCTGCGGGCCGCGCCGCGTGTGAGTTCGGCTACACGCGCATGTGGAGCATCCACCCGGCGCAGATCCGCCCCATCCTGGCGGCCTTCGCGCCCGAGCAAAACGAGATCGAGCGGGCCGCCCGCATCATCGCTGCCGCCATCCACGCTGACTGGGCTCCCATCAGCGAGGATGGCGTATTGCACGACCGAGCCAGTTACCGGTATTTCTGGCAGGTGCTCGAGCGTGCGCACCAGACCGGCCGCGTGCTCCCCCCGGAGGCGCGGGCCTGGTTTGCCAAGGCTGAGGCTGCTTGCTGCTGAGACAGGTATTCTTGCTGCTGCAGTTGCCATTCCACCCCACCTTCGCAGGAGTCCCCATGAAGACCCTCATCGTTTCCGCCCTGATGCTGCTGGGCCCCGCACTGACCTTGGCGCAGACGGCATCGCAGCCGGCCGGCAAGCCAGCCGCCAGCGCGCAGGCCAAAAAGAGCGCCAGCAAGAGCACCGCAAAACCGGCCAAGTCCACCCAGGCCGCCAGCGAGAAGAAAAGCACGGTCGTGGCCAAGGCTTCGCCCACCAGCAGCCGCACCCGCCTGCACAGCGGTGCCATGCAGGTGGCTTCGGGCATCGCCGCGGCAGAGGCCGCCTTGACTCCCGAGGAGCTGGAGATCGCTGGCAACGTGTACACCGGCCGCATGGCCTGTGAACTGGGCGCCTTCGTCAACATCGAGGCCGATGCGCAGATGCCAGGACGCTTCCATGTGGAGGGCAAGGGCTTCAGGTACCACATGATGCCCGTGGCCACCTCCACCGGCACCGTGCGCCTGGAGGACCAGCGCGCCGGCGCGGTGTGGATCCAGATCGCCAACAAGTCCATGCTCATGAACCAGAAGCTGGGCCAGCGCATGGCCGACGAGTGCATGAGCCCGCAGCAGGTGGTGGTGGCAGAGGCCATCAAGAAGAATCCTCCGCCGAGCCTGCTGGACAACCCCGCAGCCAGGTAAGCCCTGTCGCCAGCCGGCGGACCACCCCGAGTGAGGGCGTGGTGGCCGGCTGTCGTCCCACTTTGAAAACCTAGACCATCCGGAGAAAGAAGACATGTTGAAAGCCTATCGCGACCATGTGGCCGAGCGCGCCGCACTGGGCATTCCCCCGCTGCCGCTCGATGCCAAGCAGGTTGCCGAGCTGATCGAGCTGATCAAGAACCCTCCCGCTGGTGAAGATGCCTTCCTGCTGGACTTGTTGACCCACCGCGTGCCGCCGGGTGTGGACGATGCCGCCAAGGTCAAGGCGTCCTTCCTGGCCGCCGTGGCCCACGGTGACCTGAAGGTGGGCCTGATCTCCAAGGCCAAGGCCACCGAGCTGCTGGGCACCATGGTGGGCGGCTACAACGTGCACCCCCTGATTGAGCTGCTGGACGACGCCGAAGTGGCGGGCGTGGCCGCCGATGCGCTGAAGAAGACGCTGCTGATGTTCGACTTCTTCAACGACGTCGCCACCAAGGCCAAGGCCGGCAACGCCAAGGCCCAGGAAGTGATGCAGAGCTGGGCCGATGCCGAGTGGTTCACTTCGCGTCCCAAGGTCCAGGAAAAAATCACCGTCACCGTGTTCAAGGTGCCCGGCGAAACCAACACCGACGACCTGTCGCCCGCGCCCGATGCCTGGAGCCGCCCTGACATTCCGCTGCACTACCTGGCCATGCTGAAGAACACCCGTCCCGATGCGGCCTTCAAGCCCGAGGAAGACGGCAAGCGCGGCCCGATGCAGTTCATCGAAGACCTGAAGAAGAAGGGCCACCTGGTCGCCTACGTGGGCGACGTGGTCGGCACCGGTTCTTCGCGCAAGTCGGCCACCAACAGCGTGATCTGGGCCACCGGCCAGGACATCCCCTTTGTGCCCAACAAGCGCTTTGGTGGTGTGACCCTGGGCGGCAAGATCGCCCCCATCTTCTTCAACACCCAGGAAGACTCGGGCTCGCTGCCGATCGAAGTCGACGTGTCCAAGCTGGAAATGGGCGACGTCATCGACGTGCTGCCCTACGACGGCAAGTTGCTCAAGAATGGCGAGACCGTGGCCGAGTTCGCCTTGAAGAGCGACGTGCTGCTGGACGAAGTGCAAGCCGGTGGCCGTATCAACCTGATCATCGGCCGTTCGCTGACCGCCAAGGCCCGTGAATTCCTGGGCCTGCCTGCATCGACCGCGTTCCGTCTGCCCCAGGCACCGGCCGCGTCCAACGCCGGCTTCACCCTGGCGCAGAAGATGGTCGGCCGTGCCGTCGGCCTGCCCGAAGGCCAGGGCGTGCGCCCCGGTACCTACTGCGAGCCCCGCATGACCACCGTGGGTTCGCAAGACACCACCGGCCCCATGACCCGCGACGAGCTGAAGGACCTGGCTTGCCTGGGCTTCTCGGCTGACCTGGTGATGCAGTCCTTCTGCCACACGGCGGCCTACCCTAAGCCCGTGGACGTGAAGACCCACCGCGAACTGCCGGCGTTCATCTCCAACCGCGGCGGCGTGGCCCTGCGTCCTGGCGATGGCGTGATCCACAGCTGGCTCAACCGCCTGCTGCTGCCCGACACCGTCGGTACGGGCGGTGACTCGCACACCCGCTTCCCCATCGGCATTTCCTTCCCCGCAGGTTCGGGCCTGGTGGCCTTCGGCGCCGCTACGGGCGTGATGCCTCTGGACATGCCCGAATCCGTGCTGGTGCGCTTCAAGGGCTCCATGCAGCCCGGCGTGACCCTGCGCGACCTGGTGCATGCCATCCCGCTGTACGCCATCAAGGCCGGTCTGCTGACCGTGGCCAAGGCCGGCAAGAAGAACATCTTCTCGGGCAAGATCCTGGAAATCGAAGGTCTGCCGGACCTGAAGGTGGAGCAGGCGTTCGAGCTGTCCGACGCGTCGGCCGAGCGTTCCGCCGCCGGTTGCACGATCAAGCTCAACCCCGAGCCGATCAAGGAATACCTGACCTCGAACATCGTTCTGATGAAGAACATGATCGCCGACGGTTACCAGGACGCCAAGACCCTGCAGCGCCGCATCGAGAAGGTCGAAGCCTGGCTGGCCAAGCCCGACCTGCTGGAAGCCGACAAGGACGCCGAGTACGCAGCCGTGATCGAGATCGATCTGGCCGACATCAAGGAACCCATCGTCTGCTGCCCCAACGACCCCGATGACGCCAAGTTCCTGTCCGAAGTGGCCGGCACCAAGATCGATGAAGCCTTCATCGGTTCGTGCATGACCAACATCGGCCACTTCCGCGCAGCGGCCAAGCTGCTGGGCGGCCAGCGCGACATCCCCGTCAAGCTGTGGGTGGCACCGCCCACCAAGATGGACCAGAGCGAGCTGATCAAGGAAGGCCACTACGCCGCCTTCGGCACGGCCGGTGCGCGTACCGAAATGCCCGGCTGCTCGCTGTGCATGGGCAACCAGGCACAGGTGCGCGAAGGCGCGACGGTGATCTCCACCAGCACGCGCAACTTCCCCAACCGCCTGGGCAAGAACACCAACGTGTTCCTGGGCTCGGCCGAGCTGGCTGCCATCGCCTCGCGCCTGGGCAAGCTGCCTTCCAAGGAGGAATACCTCAAGGAAATGGGCGTGATCGATGCCGACAAGGCCAGCGTGTACCGCTACATGAACTTCGACCAGATCGAGGAATATGCAGAGGTCGCCAAGGGCGTGACGGCCTGATCGCCGGCTGAGGCCCGGGCCGCGGCGCGGCCCCTCCCGTCAACCCCCGCAGGGCGCATGCCTGGCGGGGGTTTCTTTTTGCTCATTAATTAATAGCTGTTGACGCTTGCTGATGCTGCGTTAGTGGCCATTTTCACTTAAATGCTCGCGCCGTGTGTGCCCGCGCGTCGGGGGATGTTGCACGCCGAGACCGTGGTCACGGCCCCGGGAGGCGGTGCCGTTCAGGCCGCGGCCAGCGCGCGCAGCGCGGCGGCGCTGGCGTCGTCGGCGGGGAAGAACGTTTCCAGCGCCAGTTCCTGCAGCGTCACGTCGACGGGCGAGCCGAACACCGTGGTGGTGCTCACCAGCTGGAGCGTGCCGGCTGGCGTGCGGAACTTGAACGGCATGAGCACGCCCAGGTGCTCGCCCGGCAGCGGCGGGCTGGCAGGCGGCAAAGGGTAGGCCTGCAGTTACTGCAGCAGGGCGGCCAGCATCGGGTCGCTGCTCTCGTGGATCTGCTGGCGCAACCGCTCCAGCAGGTGTGCGCGCCATTGCTCCAGGTTGGCGATGCGAGGTGCCAGGCCCCCCGGGTGTAGGCTGAGGCGCAGCACGTTCACGGGCGGCTGCAGCAGCTCGGCGTCCACGCCGGACAGCAGCAGGGGCACGATGCGGTTGGCCATGAGCAGGTTCCAGTGCCGGTCCATCGCGAGCGCCGGCCAGGGTTCGTGGCAGTCCAGGATGCGCTGCACCGCCACGCGCGCATCGGCCATCTCGGGCGCATCGAGCGGGCGTTCGCGGTACATCGGGGCATAGCCCGCGGCCACCAGCAGCGCGTTGCGCTCCCGCAAGGGTACGTCCAGGCGATGGGCCAGGCGCAGTACCATGTCGCGGCTGGGGCTGGCGCGGCCCGTTTCCACGCAGCTCAGGTGGCGCGTAGACACCTCGGCCGCGTGTGCCAGGTCCAGTTGGCTCAAGCGCCGGCGCTGGCGCCAGTGGCGCAGGCGTTCTCCAAAAGGGGCGGGTGTCGATAGGGCGGGAGCGTGGTGCATGGCCTGCATGGTAGGGCCGGCCGCGCGGCGTGGGCATGACCTGCCAGGTCATGGACGCGCAGCCGCCGCGTGCCGACGATGCAGGCCATGTTCAACCCCTCAGGAGATCACACCATGGCCTTCATCGATGCTTTCACGTCCCCCGGCGACCTGCGCCGCGTGCTCTGGGCCGATGCCGCCGCAGGCGCCGGCATGGCGGCGCTGCACCTGGGCGCGGCAGCGCCGCTGGCTGAATGGCTGGGCATGTCGCCCCGGTTGCTGTTGGCCAGCGGCTGGCTGCTGCTGCCTTTCGTGCTGCTGGCCGGGTCGCTGGCCCTGCGGCGCGAGGCAGCCGGCGGCGCGCTGGCGCTGCTGGTGGCGGGCAATTTCCTGTGGGTGCTGGCCAGCGCAGTGGTGCTGTGGGGTACGACGTGGGTGCCCGGCGGCTGGGGCCAGGCCTATGTGGCCGTGCAGGCGGTGGCCGTGCTGGCCCTGGCGGAACTGCAGTGGATGGCGCTGCGCCGCGCACGCGTGGCGGTGCAGGGCGTGCGCGCGGCGGTCTCCTGACGGGCGCTCAGCCCTGCTCGGCCAGCAGGTCCTGCAGCGCCTTGACCTGCTGGCGCAGGCGCTCGTTCTCGGCCTCCAGCTCGGTCACGCGCTGCTGCAGCTTGTCCAGGCTGGGGGCGGCAGCGGTGTCGGTCGCGCCATCGGCATCGCCGGCTTCGCCCTGCGGCGCCTCGGCCTTGGGCTTTTTCTTGGCGTCGCGGGCGCGCTTGGCGGCCTGCTTGAGCTCCTGCGCACCACCGGCCGCGGCCGACTTCTGCTCGTCCACCGGCAGCGTGGCCACTACGGCGGCGGCGTTGAGCGACAGGTCGCCTGACTTGACGGCGGCCACCACCTCGGGTGCGGCGCTCTGGTGGATGGTCTCGATGGCCTTGACCTGGGCGGCCGTCAGGCGCGCGGCGCGGGCCAGGGCCTCGCGCGTGTCCAGAGCGTCCTCGGGCACCTTGGGCACGCCGGCCAGGGCCTTGGCGACGACCGGGTCGGTGTCGCCGTCCCAGGGGGCCTGTTCGGGCGCCTGCGCGGCCTCGGCCTTGGCGGCCACCACGGCGGCGGCGGCGGCGGCGCGGCGCTCGGCGATGATCTCGCGCTTGCGCAGCGCCAGCACGCCGCGCTGGAACTCGGACACGCTGCGCCGGCCCAGGTGCTGGTCGATCATCCACAGGTGCACGTCTTCCATGCTCTGGAAGCGCGTGTTCTGCACGGTGTTGAAGGGCAGGCCGTGCTGGCTGCAGATGCCGAAGCGGTTGTGGCCGTCCACGAGGATGTTGCCCCACAGCACCAGCGCGTCGCGGCAGCCTTCGTTGAGGATGCTGCGCTCCAGCGCGTCATGTTCCTCGGGCGTGAGGGGGTCGATGTAGGCCTTGAGTTCGGGCAGGACGACGATGTCTTCAGGATTCATGGGTTTTCAACAGATGGGCAATGGTTGACGCAATGAACGCACAAAGGCCCCGGCGGGGCCTTTGTGCAAAAAGAGGAGCTGTTGGCGCTTGTCTGTAGGGCGTTTCAGCACGAAATGTGCCTGAAGCTCCCTGTTGTCAAGCGCTAGCAGCTATGGTTTCAGGAGGGCTGCAGCAGGCGCGCGATCAGCGCGCCCTCCACCGGGCCCTGGAGCGGAATGCGCACGCGGATGGGGTTGCCCTGCGCCACCTGCACGGCCTCGCCGTCCAGGTTGAACATCTGCTCCAGCTTCACCGTGCGGTTGCCCGCGGGGTGGATCACCTCGATGGTGTCGCCCACGGCGAAGCGGTTCATGGTCTCGACCTCGGCCAGGCCGTCGGCCCAGCCGCGCACCTGGCCCACGAAGTGGCTGCGCTGCAGCACGCTGTGGCCGGTCTCGTAGTTCTGGTAGTCGTTGGCGGGGCGGCGCTCCAGCAGGCCGCCGGTGTAGCCGCGGTTGGCCAGGCCTTCCAGCTCGGTGATGAGATGGGGGTTAAAGGGACGGCCGGCCACGGCATCGTCGATGGCGCGGCGGTACACCTGGGCCGTGCGGGCCACGTAGTACAGGCTCTTGGTGCGGCCTTCGATTTTGAGCGAGTCCACGCCGATCTTCACCAGGCGCTCCACATGCTCCACGGCGCGCAGGTCCTTGGAGTTCATGATGTAGGTGCCGTGCTCATCTTCCATGATGGGCATCAGCTCGCCTGGGCGGCCCTTTTCCTCGAGCAGGTAGATGGCGTCGGCCTGGGGGTGGCGCTGCTGGTCGCCGCAGGTGCTGGTGAACTGGTTGTCCAGGTCGTTCTTGGCGGTCTCGAAGTTGAAGCCCTGCGCCAGGGGCTGGCCCAGCGCCTCGCCGGTGTTGGGGTCCACGGCGGCGTCGTGCGTCTTGTATTCCCAGCGGCAGGCGTTGGTGCAGGTGCCCTGGTTGGGGTCGCGCCGGTTGAAATAGCCCGACAGCAGGCAGCGGCCCGAGTAGGCGATGCACAGCGCGCCGTGCACGAAGACCTCGATCTCCATGTCGGGGCATTCCTGGCGGATCTTCTCGATTTCGTCCAGGCTCAGCTCGCGCGACAGGATGATGCGCGACACGCCGGCCTTCTGCCAGAACTTCACCGTGGCGTAGTTGGTGGTGTTGGCCTGCACCGAGAGATGTACCTCGGTCTCGGGCCATTTCTCCTTGACCATCATGATCAGGCCGGGGTCGGCCATGATGAAGGCGTCGGGCTTGCACTCGATCACCGGCTCGATGTCGCGCAGGTAGGTGCGCACCTTGTCGTTGTGCGCGATCAGGTTGCTGGTGACGAAGAACTTCTTGCCGCGCGCGTGCGCTTCCTGGATGCCCTGGGCGATCTGCTCCAGGCGGAACTCGTTGTTGCGCGCGCGCAGGCTGTAGCGCGGCTGGCCGGCATAGACGGCGTCGGCACCGAAGTCGTAGGCCGCGCGCATCTTGTCGAGCGAGCCGGCGGGCAGCAGCAGTTCGGGGGCTTTGAGGGTCATGGAGGGATTGTCGTGTTTTTCCGGAATGCTCCTGAATCAGGAGCTGCAAGCGCTTTATGGGTGAGCACTAGAGGCTTTTTTGATGCTGAACCGTGTGCTAGACGCGCCGCTTGTCGAGCTTGCGCGTGAGGGTGCGCCGGTGCATGCCTAAGCGTCGTGCGGCCTCGGAGATGTTGAAGCCCGTTTCGGCCAGCACCTCATGGATGCGCTCCCACTCCAGCGTCTTGATGGAGCTGGAGCGGTTGCTGAGCTCCACGTCGGCATTGCCTTCGGAGAGGCCGAAGGCGGCCTCGATGTCGTCGGTGTTGGACGGCTTGGCCAGGTAGTGGCTGGCGCCGAGCTTCACGGCCTCCACGGCCGTGGCGATGCTGGCGTAGCCCGTGAGCACGACGATGAGCATGTCCTCGCTGTGCGCATGGAGCTGGCGCACGCAGGCCAGGCCCGTGGCCTCGCCCTTGAGCTTGAGGTCCACCACGGCGTAGCCGGGCGTGTGCTGGGCCAGCAGCGCCTCGGTTTGCGCCAGGCTGTCGGCCTGCAGCACGCGGTAGCCGCGCCGCTCGAACGAGCGCGCGAGCGTGCGCGCGAAGGCCTCGTCGTCCTCCACGATGAGCAGCAAGCGTTCAGCGTCCATGGTGTGTTGGTGTCTCCTGCAGCGCAATCGCGGCCAGCGGCAGCGTGATGGTGACCACCGCGCCGCCGCCCCGGCGGTTCTCGGCGCTCACGCTGCCGCCCAGCGTGCGCGCCACGTTCATCGCCAGGAACAGGCCCAGGCCGCCGCCGGGACGGCCCTTGCTGGACTGGTAGGGTTTGCCGAACTGCGCGAGCATGGCGGGCGCGAAGCCAGGGCCGTCGTCCGAGACGGTGATGCACAGCGTGTCATCCCTGCGCTCGGCCACGAGGCCCACCCAGTGGGGCGATGCGTCCCGCGCATTGTCCAACACATTGAAAACCATTTGCTGCAGCGTGACATCGGACACCATGGGGCTGTCCTGGCCGAAGCGGTTGTCGTAGGCGAAGGTGTCCACCGAGCGCGTGGCGCACCATTCGTGCGCCAGCGTGTCGAGGAACTGGCACACGGTGGTCTGGGCCGAGGCCTCGCCGCGCGCCTCGCCGGCCGACAGCAGGATGCCGCTGACGATGGTCTTGCAGCGCTGCACCTGCGCCTGCATCTCGGCGATCTCCTCCAGCAGCACGGCGTCGCGGGTGAGGGCCGGCTCGCGGCGCCAGTCGCCCAGGATCACGGCCATGGTGGACAGCGGCGTGCCCAGCTCATGCGCCGCGCCGGAGGCCAGCAGGCCCATGCGCACCACATGCTCTTCCTCGGCGGCGCGCTGGCGTATGGCGGCCAGGCGCGCATCGCGCTGGCGCAGGTTGCGCCCGATGCGGCTGATGAAGATCACCACCAGCGCCGCGTTGAGCATGAAGCACACCAGCAGGCCCAGCACATAGGGACTGGCCAGTCCGCGCGCGAAGTCGGGCGCCAGCTGCAGCGGCACGCTGTAGTGCGCCAGAAGCGCAAAGCACAGCGCCGTGATCAGCACCATGGTCCAGATGTGGCCGCCGCGCAGCAGGGCCGCGCCCAGCGCGATCTGCAGCAGGTACAGGAAGACGAAGGGGTTGCTGGTGCCGCCGCTCAGGTACAGCTGCACGGTGAGCACGGCCACGTCCACCAGCAGCGCCAGGAACAGCTCCACGTCGCGCACGCCGCGGCCCGTGCGCCAGCGCAGGAAGCTCACCACGTTGTAGACGACGAGGCAGCCCACCACCAGCAGCATCTCGCGCGCCGGCAGGGGCAGGTGCAGGCTGTAGTACGCGACCTCGATGGTGAAGATCTGGCCCACGACCGCGATCCAGCGCAGCTGGATCAGCTGGTGCAGGTTCTTCAGGCCCGCCGCGGCGTCGGCCGAGCGCTCCTTGTGGGCGGGAGGTGCGGAGGTGTCAGGCTGCGGGCTCATGCGGGGTCTGCGAGCGGAAGGCGGCACGTTGCCGAAGCTCGTAGCGTGCCACATAGACCGCCGCCGCAGCCACCATGGCGGCCAGACCGAACCAGGTGATTGCGTACACCAGGTGGCTGTTGGAGAAACGCACCACCGTCATGCCGGGGCGCGGCCAGGGGCCGGCGCCCGGGCTGGCGAGGTCCGCGCTGGCAAGGGCGCGCGCGTCGGGAATGCCGGCGTCGATGAAAAAGGGCGCGGGCGCGTCCAGGCCCTGTGCCTGGGCGATGGCGGCCACGTCGCGCGAGTGCCAGCGCTGTTGCGCCGGGTCGTTGCTGCGCAGGAAACCGCCACCAGGCTCGGTCATGCGCAGCAGGCCCTGGAGCTGCACGGGCGCGCCGTCGGCCTGCACGTCCGGCGCACGGCTGCCGGACGCCCACTGGCTGCGCTGCGCCTGGGGAATGAAGCCTCGGTTGACCAGTACCTGGCCCCCGGTTTCCAGTCGCAGCGGGGTGAGCACCCAGAAGCCAGCGCCCAGCTCCGTGGTGGCCTGGGTCAGCACCGTCTTGTCGTCCAGCCAGCGGCCGCGGGCCTGCACGGGCAGGTATTCATGGCTGGCGGCGCTGACGTTCGGCCAGTTGGCGCGCGCCGGCAGGGGAACGGGGGCGGCGTGCAGGCGCTGCTCCACGCGCTCGATCAGCGCGAGCTTCCAGGCGCGGCGCTCTACCTGCCACCAGCCGAGCGAGGCGAACACAACGAACAAGGCGATGCCCGCCAAAGCGAGCATCGCCATCGTGAGATTGGAGTGCGGGCGCGCAGGCCGGTGCGTGCGCTCCCGCTCCAGCTCCAGGGAGTCGGCGTTGAGGGGGCTCAAGGTGCCGTCTGGGTCTGGGCTGGGCTGGCCATGGGGTTGGCGTGCGCGGGCATCATGTTGGCGTTCATGTGGAACATGACCCACAGGGTGCCCGCGATGGTGATGGCCAGGAATACCACCGTGAAGATGGTGGACAGCATGGTCCAGCCGCCCTGGATCTTGCCGTTCATGTGCAGGAAGTAGACCATGTGGACGACGATCTGGACCATGGCGAAGACGCCCAGCACCAGGACGGCCGTGGTGCGGCTTTCGATCACGTTGCCCATCACCAGCCAGAAGGGAATCACGGTGAGGATGACCGCCAGGATGAAGCCCTTGACGTAGTCGCCCTTGGCGACGTGCAGGTCATCGTGCTCGTGGTGGTCGTCGTGACCGGCGTGCGTTGTCTGTGCGCTCATTTACAGCACTCCCATCAGGTACACAAAGGTGAACACGCCGACCCAGACCACGTCCAGGAAGTGCCAGAACATGGACAGGCAGTTCAGGCGGCGCTTGTTCTCATGGATCAGGCCGTGCTTGCTGATCTGGATCATCAGCGTCACCAGCCAGATCAGGCCGAAGGTCACGTGCAGGCCGTGCGTGCCGACCAGCGTGAAGAACGACGACAGGAAGGCGCTGCGCTGGGGCGTGGCACCCTGGTGGATCATGTGCGCGAACTCGTACAGCTCCACGCCCAGGAAGGCCAGGCCCAGCAGGCCGGTGACGGCCAGCCAGGTCAGCGTGCCCTTCACGTTGCCCGCCTGCTTTTGCAGCATGGCGAAGCCGAAGGTGATGGACGACATCAGCAGGAAGGCCGTGTTGATGGCCACCAGCGTCAGGTCGAACAGCTGCGCGCCCGTGGGGCCGGCCGCATAGCTGCGGCCCAGCACGCCGTAGGTGGCGAACAGCGCGGCGAAGATGAGGCAGTCGCTCATCAGGTAGAGCCAGAAGCCCAGGGACGTGCCGTTCTCGGGATGGGGCTCGTGCGCGAGGTGGTACTCGCGCTGCGCCAGGGCGGCCGCGCCGCCTGTGGGGAGGGTGTGCGTATTAGACATGGGCTGCTGCAAGCTGCTGGGTGCGTGCGTCTTCCGTGGCGGCCACTTCGGCGGCCGGGATGTAGTAGTCACGCTTGTAGTTGAACGTGTGGATGATCGACGCCAGGATGGTGGCGGCGAACGAGGCGATGGCCAGCGGCCACATGTGCCAGATCAGCGCAAAGCCCAGCAGGGTGGACAGGCCCGCGATCACGATGCCGGCGCCGGTGTTGGCGGGCATGTGGACCGGCTGGAAGCCCGTCAGCGGGCGCTGGTAGCCATGCTTCTTCATGTCCCACCAGGCATCGATCTCATGCACCACGGGTGTGAAGGCGAAGTTGTACTGCGGCGGGGGCGAAGAGGTGGCCCACTCCAGCGTGCGGCCGCCCCAGGGGTCGCCGGTCTCGTCGCGCAGTTGGTCGCGCTTGAAGTGGCTCACGATCAGCTGGATGAAGAAGCAGGCCACGCCCAGCGCGATCAGGCCGGCGCCGCAGGCGGCGATGACGAACCAGATCTGCAGCGAGGGGTCTTCGAAATGGTTGGCGCGGCGGGTCACGCCCATCAGGCCCAGGATGTACAGGGGCGTAAACGCCACCCAGAAGCCGACCAGCCAGAACCAGAACGAGCACTTGCCCCAGAACTCGTCGAGCTTGTAGCCGAAGGCCTTGGGGTACCAGTAGTTGATGCCGGCGAACACGGCGAACACCACGCCGCCGATGATCACGTTGTGGAAGTGGGCGATCAGGAACAGCGAGTTGTGCAGCACGAAGTCGGCCGGGGGCACGGCCAGCAGCACGCCGGTCATGCCGCCGATGGCGAAGGTCACCATGAAGCCGATCGTCCACAGCATGGGCACCGTGAAGCGGATGCGGCCCTTGTACATGGTGAACAGCCAGTTGAAGATCTTGGCGCCCGTCGGGATCGAGATGATCATCGTCGTGATGCCGAAGAAGGTGTTCACGCTCGCGCCCGAACCCATGGTGAAGAAGTGGTGCAGCCACACCAGGTACGACAGGATGGTGATACACACCGTGGCGTAGACCATCGAGGTGTAGCCGAACAGGCGCTTGCGGCTGAAGGTGGACACGATCTCGGAGAACACGCCGAAGCACGGCAGGATCAGGATGTACACCTCGGGGTGGCCCCAGATCCAGATCAGGTTCACGTACAGCATGGGGTTGCCGCCCAGGTCGTTCGTGAAGAAGTTCATGCCCAGGTAGCGGTCCAGGGACATCAGCACCAGGGCTGCGGTCAGCACCGGGAACGAGGCCACGATCAGCGCGTTGGTGCACAGGGCGGTCCAGGTGAAGACGGGCATCTTCATCAGGTTCATGCCTGGCGCGCGCATCTTGATGATGGTCACGATCAGGTTGATGCCCGACAAGGTGGTGCCCACCCCCGCGACCTGCAGGCCCCAGATGTAGTAGTCCAGCCCGACCCCGGGGTTTTGTGCCCCCAGGTTGGACAGCGCCAGCCAGCCGGACGTGGAGAACTCGCCCAGGAACAGCGAGATCATCACCAGCACGGCGCCGCCCGTGGTCATCCAGAAGCTGAAGTTGTTCAGGAACGGGAAGGACACGTCGCGCGCGCCGATCTGCAGCGGCACCAGATAGTTCATCAGGCCCGTCACGAAGGGCATGGCCACGAAGAAGATCATGATCACGCCGTGGGCGGTGAAGATCTGGTCGTAGTGGTGCGGCGGCAGGTAGCCCATGCTCTCGCCGAAGGCCATGGACTGCTGCAGGCGCATCATCACCGCGTCGGCGAAGCCGCGCAGGAACATGACCAGGCCCAGGATCATGTACATGATGCCGATCTTCTTGTGGTCGATCGAGCAGATCCAGTCGCGCCACAGCGGGCCCCACAGGCGGAACTTGGTGAGGCCGGCCAGCATCACCATGCCACCCAGGACCACCGCGATGAAGGTCCACAGCACGATGGGTTCGTGCGCCATCGGGATCGAGTCCCAGGTGATGCGACCCAACAGCCAGTGGGCTGGGGTAGTTTGTTCAGACAACATATCGAATCTCTTGGCTAGTAGGCCCCGCACCGGATTGCGCCGGCGCCGCCAGGCCCGTCAAACTCACTGTGGGGTGGCTGCCTCGGGGGTGGCGCGGGCGTCCAGCGCGGCGAGGATCTGCGGCGCATTGACGGCGGTGCAGACGTCCTGCGGCAGGGTGAGGCCGGAGGCCTTGAGGAAGGCCTCGCCGCCGCGTGCGTCGATGGCCATCATGTCGTGCATGCACATCTGGCCGTCTTCCACGCAGCGGTTGAGCACCTTGTTGTACAGGCCTTCTTCCACGGTGGAGAAGCGCTGCACGGGGTCGCGCTCGCTGGGCTTGACCAGGTTCAGGTAGGTGCCCTTGTCCAGCGGCTGGCCCTCCTGTTTGGCCTTGTCCACCCACTGGGCGAAGTCGGCATTGCTCAGGCCGTGGAACTTGAAGGTCATGCCGGAGAAACCCGGGCCGCTGTAGTGCGAGGCCAGGCCGTGGAACACTCCGGGCTTGTTGATCACCGCATTCAGCTCGGTCTGCATGCCGGGCATGGCGTAGATCATGCCGGCCAGGTCGGGCACGTAGAAGGCGTTCATGGTGGACGTGGCCGTGAGCTTGAACAGGATGGGGCGGTCCACCGGCGCGGCCAGCTCGTTCACGGTGGCGATGCCCTGCTCGGGGTAGAAGAACAGCCACTTCCAGTCCATCGCGACCACCTGCACCTCCAGCGGCTTCACGTCCGCGGGCAGGGCGCGCTGGGCGTCCAGGCGGTCCAGCGGGCGGTAGGGGTCGAGCTTGTGGGTGCCGATCCAGGTCAGTGCGCCCAGGGCGATGATGATCATCAGCGGGACCGTCCAGATCACCAGCTCCAGCGAGGTGGAGTGGTGCCATTCCGGGTCGTACTCGGCCTCGGTGTTGCTCTGGCGGTATTTCCAGGCGAACAGGAGCGTCAGGATGATCACCGGCACGATGATGATCAGCATCAACAGGGTGGCGGTGACCACCAGGTTGCCCTGCTGGGCGGCGATATCGCCCGCGGGGTTCAGTACGACGGCCTTGCTGCAACCAGCCAGGCTGGCTGCGGCGAGTGCCGCGGCGAGCCAGGCGGGCCCGCGGAGTTTCTTCATTTTGAGCATGCTAGGGGCGTGACAAAAACGTTCACGGCGGCGCCGCGCGCACGCGGCGTCACCTTAGGTGTAAACGTGAATTACTGGACGGGGGCAAATGTAATACGCCTAGCGCGTTTGTCGATTGGACATTTTGTCCATGGTCAAACAATGGCCTTGGCGGCGCTTCGGGCGCGGGTTGCGCGCCGTGGGGCGGCTGCGGCGATGGCCGATGCGGCGGCAGGGTTTTCCCCTCTCCATCCTCAGTGAAAGCGCACTTGTTGACGGCAGGGCTTGAGTGTAGAACGAGCTTGTGTCAGCTAAGCCAAGGAGCACGGATATGAGTAGCGGTTCCATCGCATTCCCCGTTTATGGCCATGAGGATGCGGCCTCCCTGTCGCGCGCCCATACGGACGAGGATGTCACCCCCGGCGAGATCGCCGTGGGCGTGATCATCGGGCGCTCATCCGAGTATTTCGACTTCTTCGTGTTCGGAATCGCCTGCGTGCTGGTCTTTCCCTCACTGCTGTTCCCGTTCCTGTCGCCCCTGAACGGCACCCTGGCGGCCTTCGCCGTCTTCGCCATCGCCTTCGTCGCGCGGCCCTTCGGCACGGCCATCTCGATGGCGGTGCAGCGGCGCTGGGGGCGCGGAACCAAGCTCACGCTGGCGCTGTTCGTGCTGGGCGTCTGTACGGTGGGCATGGCCTTCCTGCCCAGCTACCAGGCGGCCGGCGTGGCCGCCATCGTGGCCCTGGCGGTGCTGCGCTTCGGCCAGGGCCTGGCGCTGGGCGGTTCCTGGGACGGCCTGCCGTCGCTGCTGGCCATGGCGGCGCCGCCGGACCGCCGCGGCTGGTACGCCATGATCGGCCAGCTGGGCGCGCCGCTGGGCTTCGTGCTGGCGGCCAGCCTGTTCGCATACCTGTACGGCAGCCTGTCCACCACCGAGTTCCTGGACTGGGGCTGGCGCTACCCGTTCTGCGTGGCCTTCGCCATCAACGTCGTGGCGCTGTTCGCCCGCCTGCGGCTGGTGGTGGGCCAGTCCTACGCCGAGCTGCTGGAGGAAAAAGAGTTGGCGCCCGTGGGCGTGGCCCGCGTGATGCGCGACGAGGGCGGCAACGTGGTGCTGGGCGCCTTTGCCGCGCTGGCCAGCTTCGCGCTGTTCCATGTGGTGACGGTGTTCCCGCTGTCGTGGATCTCGCTGTACTCCGAGCGCTCCATGACCGAGGTGCTGTGCGTGCAGATCCTCGGCGCCTTCCTGGCGGTGGGCGCGGTCGCGGTGTCGGGCCGGCTGGCCGACCGCGTGGGCCGGCGCAACCTGCTGGGCTCCATGGCCGCGCTGATCGGCGTCTTCAGCCTGGCCACGCCCTGGCTGCTGGGCGGCGGGGACCTGGGCGGCAATGTCTTCCTGCTGCTGGGCTTCATCCTGCTGGGGCTGTCCTACGGGCAGGCGTCGGGCACGGTGACGGCCAACTTCTCCGCGCATTACCGCTACACGGGCGCCGCGCTTTCGTCCGACCTGGCCTGGCTCATCGGCGCGGCCTTCGCGCCGCTGGTGGCGCTGGGCCTGTCGGCGCGCTTCGGCCTGGGTGCGGTGACGCTGTATCTGCTGTCGGGCGTGGTGTGCACGCTGGGCGCGCTGCGCATCAACCGCATGATTGAGCAGCGCAGCTGACGCCGGGCCGGTCGCGCGGCCAGGGTGTCGTGCAAACTTGATAGCTGCTCACGCTTGTCCACAAAGGCTTTCAGAAAATAAGTAGCCTGAAAGCCATATGGGGCAAGCGCGGGCAGCTCTCTTTTTTGCTTCAGTCCCTGGGGCGGAAGCCGATGACCAGCGACGAGGGCACGCGGCCGTCCACGTCGCGCGGCAGGGTCTCGGTGCGCTGCAGCGCGCGGACCACGGCGTCGTCCCAGGCCTTGTTGCCGCTGGACTGGGTGATGCGCGCGCCGACGATGGTGCCGTCGGGCGCGGCGCGCACCTCGACCTCGGCCCGCGGGTTGCCCGTCACCACGTCGGGGTAGACGATGTTCGGGCGCACCTTGGCCGCCACCTTGCCGCCATAGCTGCCCGACGGGCCGGAGCTGCGCAGCGCGGTGCCGGTGGCCGTCTCGCCGCCCGTGGCGCCGGCCAGGCCCTGCATGCGGCGCACATTCGCCTCGTGCCGCTCCTTGGCTTCCTTGGCCTCGCGGGCCTCCTCGGCCTTGCGGCGCTTGTCCTCGGCGAGCTTCTTGGCCTTTTCCTGCTCGGCCTTGGCGGCCTTTTCCTTCTCGGCTTTCTCGCGTTCGGCCTTTTCCTTTTGCTGCTGGGCCAGGCGTTCCTTCTTTTCCTGCTCCAGCCGCTCGCGGCGTTCCTCTTCCTTGCGCTCGCGTTCGCGCTTTTCCTGCGCCAGCTGCAGTTCGCGCTTCTTCTTCTGCTCTTCCAGGCGCTTTTTCTCGCGTTCCAGGGCGATGTCGGCCTCGCGCGTGTCGGGCTGCACCTGGCGTGGCGGTGGTGGGGGAGGCGGCGGCGCGGGGGCGGGCTTCGGCTCCGGCGCGGGAGGGGGTGGTGGTGGCGGCGGCTCCACGGCGCGCGGCGCGGCCTGCTGGGGCACGGCGGACCAGAGTTCGGCCTCGACCGCGGGCTGGTCGGAGCTGCTCTTCCATTGCACGCCCCAGGTCAGGGCGCCGACGAGCACGGCGTGCGCGAGCACCGCCAGGGCGATGGCCCGCAGGCGTCCGGGCGGGCGGGGAGGGGCAAACTGGTCGCGGTCGTTGGTCGCGTGCATGCGGGAGGGGGTTCCTTGTCGTCAGCTGCCGCTCTTCACGGCCAGGGCAACCCGCGCGACGCCGGCGCCCTGCAGCGCGGACATGGCTTTCATCACGGAGTCGTAAGAGACGTTCTTGTCCGCGCTGATGAGCACGGGGGTGTCCTCCGGCTGGTCCTTGAGCCAGTTCCTGGCCGTGGCGCCCAGCTGCTCCAGGGGCACGGTGCGCTCATTGCCGTCGGCCTTGAAGCGCACGCTGCCATCCTTGTCGACGATGACGTCGGCGCGCGTCTTGGGCACCTTGGTGCCCTTGCCGACGGAGGGCACGTTCACCGAGCTGGGCGTGAGCATGGGGGCCGTCACCATGAAAATGATGAGCAGCACCAGCATCACGTCGATGAAGGGCACCATGTTGATTTCGTTCATGGAGCGGCGGCGCGATCCGCCGCGCGAGGCCATGGCTGGCATAGGCTGCCTCCCTTCGGCTCAAAGGCCCGACGCGGAGCCGGGCTGCGTGCCCAGGTTGCGCTGCAGGATGTTGGAGAACTCCTCGATGAAGGTCTCCTGGTGAATGGCCACGCGGTCGATGTCGCGCGCGAAGCGGTTGTAGGCGATCACGGCGGGAATGGCCGCGAACAGGCCGATGGCGGTGGCCACCAGCGCCTCGGCGATGCCCGGCGCCACGTTGGCCAGCGTGACCTGCTCCATGCCGGCGAAGCCCGTGAAGGCGTGCATGATGCCCCACACCGTGCCGAACAGGCCCACGTAGGGCGACACCGAGGCCACCGAGCCGAGGAACGACAGGCTGGACTCGACCACGTCCATCTCGCGCTGGAAGCTGGCGCGCATGGCGCGGCGCGCGCCGTCGAGCAGGGTGCCGGGGTCGCTGATGCGGCGCTCGCGCAGCTTCTGGTATTCGCGCATGCCGCTGGCGAAGATGCGTTCCATGGGGCCGGCGCTCTTGGCGTTGTGCGTGGCGCTGGCGTACAGGTCGTTCAGGCTGGTGCCCGACCAGAAGTCGCGCTCGAAGTCCTCGTTGAGGGCCTTCACGCGCTTCAGGGCGAACAGCTTGCGAAAGATGGCCGCCCAGCTGGCCACGGAGACGCCGAGCAGCAGCAGCATGACCAGCTGCACCACCCAGCTGGCATTGAGCACCAGGCTCATGATGGACATGTCTTGGGAATTCATGATGAGGAGAGTCGTTCCAAAAGAGAGGCCGGAATGCGGGCAGGGCGCATGGTGGCGGCATCCACCCAACCGATGCGGATGGTGCCTTCGCACAGCAGTGCGGGAAGAGAAGCGGGGGTCATCTGCTCTGGTTTCAGGAGCGCCTGCTGGTCGATTGTCAGCGATGCCCGCCCCGCTTCACGCAGCGTGGCGGTAACAATCAGTGCATCGTCCAGCCGTGCGGGGCGCAGGTAGCGCAGGCGCGCATCGGTTACGACAAACATGCCGCCCGTGAGTTCCCGCAGCCGCTGCTGACCCAGGTCCAGCGAGCGCAGCCACTCGGTGCGGGCGCGCTCGAAGAACTTGAGGTAGTTGGCGTAGAACACGATGCCGCCGGCATCCGTGTCCTCCCAGTAGATGCGCAGGGGCCACTCGAAAGCCATGCGCCGCGCCTCAGCCGATCAGGCGCTGCAGGCGCGCCACCGACTCCTGCAGCTGCGCCATCGAGTTGGCGGTGGAAAAGCGCACGAAGCGCTGCGTATCAAAGGTGCCGAAGTCGCGCCCTGGCGTGATGGCCAGGTGCGCGCGGCGCATCAGCTCGAACGCGAAGTCCCAGCTGCCCGTCACACCGAGCCGCTCGGCCGCCTGCGTGCAGTCGGCCCAGGCGTAGAACGCGCCGTCGGGCCGCACCGGCACCGAGAGGCCCAGCGCCTCCAGCGCGGGGATGAAGTAATCGCGCCGCGCCTTGAACTCCGCGCGGCGGCGCTCGTACTCGGCGATGCTCTCGGCCTCGAAGCAGGCCAGCGCCGCGTGCTGCGACACCGTGCTGGCGCAGATGAACAGGTTCTGCGCCAGGCGCTCGACCACGGGCACCATGGCGTCGGGCACCACCATCCAGCCTAGGCGCCAGCCCGTCATGTTGAAGTACTTGCTGAAGCTGTTGATGCTGATGACGTTGTCGTCGATCGCCAGCGCCGTCTGGCCGAAGGCATCGTCATACGACAGGCCCAGGTAGATCTCGTCGATGATGGTGAGGCCGCCGCGGGCCTGCACCACCTGGTGGATGCGGCGCAGCTCCTCGGGCGCGATCGACGTGCCCGTGGGGTTGGACGGCGATGCCAGCAGCACGCCGCGCGTCTTGGCGCCCCAGGCGGCCTCCACCTTGGCGGCGCTGAGCTGGAAGCGCTCCTCGGCGGTGGTGGGAATCAGCACGGCCTTGCCCTCGGCAGCGCTCACGAAGTGGCGGTTGCAGGGGTAGCTGGGGTCGGGCATCAGGATCTCGTCGCCGGTGTCGATCAGCGCCAGGCAGGCCAGCTGCAGCGCGGCCGAGGCGCCGGCCGTGACCACGATGCGCCGCGCCGGCACGTCGACGCCAAAGCGCGTCGCGTACCAGCCGCTGATGCGCTCGCGCAGCGCCTCCAGTCCCAGGGCGTTGGTGTACTGCGTGATGCCGCCGCGCACGGCGCGGTCGGCCGCCTCCTGCACCAGGGGCGGGGCGGTGAAGTCGGGCTCGCCGATGTTCAGGAAGATCATCGGCTCGCGGCTGCCGGCCACCTCGCGCGCCATGGCCTGGGCGGCCTTGGCCACTTCCATCACATAAAAGGGTTCGATGCGCTCGGCGCGGGTGGAGAACTTCATGGGGGGTGTCCGGGTACTTGCCGGCCCGCCGGGGCGGGCCTTGCGGTGGGTGCTGGCGGGCGGGCGGGCCGCACGCGCAGCACGGGGGAGGGCGGCGTCAGCCGCCTGCGCCGTCGGGGGTGCGGGCGGTCTTGTCGGCCGCCACTTCGTCGGCGCGCAGATGCGGTGCCAGGCCGTTGAGCACGCCGTTGACGTACTTGTGGCCGTCGGTGCCGCCGAACTCCTTGGCCAGTTCGATGCACTCGTTGATGACCACGCGCCAGGGCACGTCCTGGCAGTGCTGGAACTCGTACACGCCGATCCACATCACCGCATGCTCGATGGGCGAGATCTCGCCCATCTTGCGGTCCAGCTGCGGCGCGATCAGCTCGTCCATGTACTGGGCCGTGGTGATGCAGCCATGCAGCAGCGCGTCGTAGTGGGCGGCGTCGGCCTTGTGAAAGCCCGACAGGTCGCGCGTGAACAGGTCGATGGCGGTCGGGTCGTTGCCGCCCACCAGGTGCTGGTACAGCGCCTGCAGCGCGAACTCGCGCGCGCGGCTGCGGCCCGACTTGGAGCCGGCCTTGCGCGCGCCGGTGCTGGTGGTGCCGGTGCGCGCCTGGCGGGGCGGGCGCGGCGGCTGGCTGGGCGTGGGGGATTCGCTCAAGACAGTTCCTCCAGCAGGTTGGCCATTTCCACGGCCACGCGGGCAGCGTCCACGCCCTTTTCGGTCTGGCGGGCGATGGCTTGGTCCAGGTCCTCGGTGGTGATGATGGCGTTGGCGATCGGCACCTGGTAGTCCAGCGCGATGCGCGTGACGCCGGCGCCCGATTCGTTGGCCACCAGCTCGAAGTGGTAGGTCTCGCCGCGGATGATGCAGCCCAGCGCGATCAGCGCGTCGAACTCGTCGCGCTCGGCCATGGCCTGCAGCGCCACGGGCACTTCCAGGGCGCCGGGCACGAGCACATGGTGGATGTGCTTGTCCTGCACGCCGAGCTGGAGCAGCTCGGCGCGGCAGGCGGCCGCGAGGGTGTTGGTGATGTTTTCGTTGAAGCGGGCCTGCACGATGCCGATGTGCAGCTTCCTGCCGTCGAGCTTGTCCGCCGTTCCCTTGTCTGCGCCAAACATGTCTTAGTCCTTGGAGATGTATCCGGTGATTTCGAGTCCGTAGCCCACCATGCTGGGCATGCGGCGCGGCTGGCCCATGAGCTGCATGCGGGCCACGCCCACTTCGCGCAGGATCTGGGCGCCCACGCCGTAGGTGCGCAGGTCCATGCGGCCGCGCTCGGGGGCCTGGGCCGCGCGGGCCTTGCCCTCGAACTGCTCCAGCAGCTGGGAGGCCGATTCGCCGCAGTTGAGCAGCACCGCCACGCCCTGGCCGTGGCGGTCGATGTATTGCAGGCTGGCGTCCAGGCTCCACGAGTGCATGGAGCGGTTCACTTCCAGCAGGTCCAGCACCGACAGCGGCTCGTGCACGCGCACCGGCACGCTGTCCGAAGCGCTCCACGCGCCCTTGACCAGCGCCAGGTGCACGGCCTGGCTGGGCTCGTCGCGGAAGGCGTGGGCGGTGAATTCGCCGAACGCGGTCTGCAGTGTGCGCGTGCCCACCTTTTGCACCAGCGACTCGGTGCGGCTGCGGTATTCGATGAGGTCGGCGATGGTGCCGATCTTCAGGCCGTGCTCGGCCGCGAAGAGCTGCAGGTCGGGCAGGCGGGCCATGGTGCCGTCGTCCTTCATCACCTCGCAGATCACGGCGGCGGGGCTGCAGCCGGCCATGGCGGCCAGGTCGCAGCCGGCCTCGGTGTGGCCCGCGCGCATGAGCACGCCGCCGTCCACGGCCTGCAGCGGGAAGATGTGGCCGGGCTGCACCAGGTCGCTGGCCTGGGCGTTGGGCGCCACGGCGGCCTGCACGGTGCGGGCGCGGTCGCCGGCCGAGATGCCGGTGGTCACGCCCTCGGCCGCCTCGATGGAGACGGTGAAGGCCGTGCCCATCTTGGTGCCGTTGCGCGCCACCATGGGGGGCAGCTGCAGGCGTTCGCAGCGCTCGCGCGACAGGGTCAGGCAGATCAGGCCGCGGCCGAAGCGCGCCATGAAGTTGATGGATTCGGGCGTTACATGATCGGCGGCGATCACCAGGTCGCCTTCGTTCTCGCGGTCCTCCTCATCGACGAGGATCACGATGCGACCGGCGCGCAACTCGGCCACGATGTCCTGGACGGGCGAGATCGGCGCAGGCGTGAGGGGGGAGGTCATGCAGGGCTTTCGGGTAGGCCATGCGCCCGGGGCAGCGCGCGTTCCCCGGCGGGCGGGCATGGGACATGCCCCCAAAGAACAGGCGATGCGGCCGGGCCGCACGGGTGAGGGACGCGCGGTCCCGAAGCGGCGAATTTTAGTCGAGCGGGCAGGCCCTGTCTGCGCCGGCGCCCGAAGATTCGCCGGGGGTGGGGAAAAGCGGCGCCGGGTTTGCGTTTTCCGCTGGGCGGTGCTTGGCCGCCTCGCCCGTGGGTGGGGCGGGCTCAGATGCCCGGCGCCTCCAGCTTCACGTCGCCCAGCGGATAGGCCACGCAGGGCAGCACGCAGCCCTCGGCCCGTTCCTCGGGCGAGAGGCCGGGCCAGTCCACGGCGTAGCGCACCTCGCCCTCGGCCAGCATGCCGATGCAGGTGCGGCAGGTGCCGTTGCGGCAGGAGCTGGGCCAGTCGATGCCGCCTTGCTCCAGCGACAGCAGCAGCGGCTGCTCGGGCCAGGCATCGCATTGCGTGCCGTCGTCGCCCACGCGGGCGATGAAGAAGGGTGGGGGGCTGGATGCGTTCATGTCGGTTTCAGTGAAATAAGGCCTTGGCGCTTGTCCATCAAGCGCATATAGCTATTGAATTGATAGTAGACGCCGGAAGGCGGGGTTGCCTAAAAAAAAGGCAGCGCAGGGCGATTCCTTGCAAATCAAGCACTTAGGACAGTCATACAGCATTTGTCCAAAGTTATCCCCATGATTGTCCAATGCCGGGCGGGATAAGCCGTTCGCACGCTGCCTAAAAAAGCATCAGCACAAGGTAAATCCTTGTGAATCAATTACTTGGCGCTGTCATACAGGGCTTGTTCAGGGTTATCCACATGTTTGTCCAGTGCGATCCGGGATAACCCGTGCTTTTTCTGCCTAAAAAATCAGCGCGACAACGAAAGTCTTTATGAATCAATCACTTGGCATTGTCATACAGGGCTTGTTCCAGGTTGTCCACATGTTTGTCCAGTGCTGGCCGGGATAACCCGCTGCCAACCCGCGTGCCGCTGCTCCCAGCATGGGTGCCGGGCCGTGCAGGTGCATTGCAGGGCGGGGCTGGCTGGATTTCGAGCAAAATGGGCCGCCAGCGCCTGATGCGCGAGCGCGGGCAGCTATTGTTTTTGCGGGGTGCCAGTGCTGCCCGCGCCATGTTCCAACGATTCACACCACAGGAGATTCACCCCATGTCCCTCGACTTCCAAGGCCGCGTGGCCATCGTGACGGGTGCGGGCGGCGGCCTGGGCCGCCAGCATGCGCTGGCGCTGGCCGCGCGCGGCGCCAAGGTGCTGGTCAACGACCTGGGGGGCGCGGTGGACGGCAGCGGCGGCTCCGTGACGGCCGCGCAGGCGGTGGTGGACGAGATCCGCGCCGCGGGCGGCGAGGCGCTGGCCAACGGCGCCTCGGTGACCGACTTCGCCGTCGTGCAGGCCATGGTGCAGCAGGCCGTGGAGGCCTGGGGCCGCGTGGACATTCTGGTGAACAACGCCGGCATCCTGCGCGACAAGTCCTTCGCCAAGATGGACATGGCGGACTTCGCCCTGGTGGTGCAGGTGCACCTGATGGGCGCGGCCTACTGCTGCAAGGCCGTGTGGCCGCACATGCAGGCCCAGAACTACGGCCGCATCGTCATGACCACCTCGTCCACGGGCCTGTACGGCAACTTCGGCCAGGCCAACTACGGCGCGGCCAAGCTGGCCCAGGTGGGGCTGATGCAGACGCTGGCCATCGAGGGCGCCAAGCACGGCATCCACGTGAACGCGCTGGCGCCCACGGCCGCCACGCGCATGACCGAAGGCCTGATGCCGCAGGAAGTGCTCGACGCCCTCAAGCCCGAGGCCGTGGTGCCCGCCATGCTGGTGCTGGCGCACGAGAGCGCGCCCACGCGCGCCATCCTGTGCGCGGGCGCGGGCGCGTTCGAGGCGGCGCACATCACGCTGACCCAGGGCATCCACCTGGGTAGCGGCGTCGACGTGCCCGAGCAGCTGGCCGCGCGCCTGGCCGAGGTGCTGGACCGCGCGGGCGAGCAGGTGCCGCACAGCGGCGCCGCCCAGGGCACGCACGAGGTGGGCAAGGCCATGGCGGCCGCCCGCGCATAACGCAAGCGGCGAGCCGGCGGCGCCCGGGGACACAGTTCCCTGGCGTGCCGCTGGCGCTTGACCTGGCGTCAGGCAGCCGGCAGCGGGGCATGCTAAGTTCCGCCCCCACCGAAAAGTTGGAACCACAATGAGCACATTGCAACAGCGAGTCGCTGCACTGCAGGCAGAGCGGCTGACGGGCATGCGCCGCGGCATCGAGAAGGAAGGGCTGCGCGTCCTGCCCACGGGCGGGCTGGCGCTCACCCCCCATCCGGTGGCGCTGGGCGCGGCCCTCACGCACCCCTCCATCACCACGGACTACAGCGAGTCGCAGATCGAGCTCATCACCAGTGCCCAGGGCACGGTGCAGGGTTGCCAGGACGAGCTGACCGAGATCCACCAGTTCGTGCACCGCGTGCTGCAGCAGCAGCCGGGCGGCGAGATGCTCTGGGTGTCCAGCATGCCCTGCATGCTGCCCACGGACGAGACCATTCCGCTGGGGCGTTACGGCTCGTCCAACTCCGGCCGCGCCAAGAGCGTGTACCGCATGGGCCTGGGCCACCGCTACGGGCGGCGCATGCAGACCATCTCGGGCATCCACTACAACTGGTCGCTGC
This sequence comes from Diaphorobacter oryzae DSM 22780, assembly GCF_059568935.1. Classification (NCBI taxonomy): domain Bacteria; kingdom Pseudomonadati; phylum Pseudomonadota; class Betaproteobacteria; order Burkholderiales; family Comamonadaceae; genus Diaphorobacter; species Diaphorobacter oryzae. The sequence goes on from NZ_JCANUL010000008.1 coordinate 66,033, forward strand.
CCGGCGTGGGCAGCGACGAGTACTTTGCGCTGATCCGCAACTTCCGCCGGCATGCCTTCGTGCTGCTGTACCTGTTCGGCGCCTCGCCCGCGCTGTGCCCCTGCTTCGTGGAGGGGCGCCAGCACAGCCTGCAGCCGCTGGGCGATGGCAAGCATGCGCTGTACCTGCCGCACGCCACCTCGCTGCGCATGGGCCGTCTGGGCTACCAGAGCGACGCGCAGGCCACCCTGGCCGTGAGCTACAACGGCCTGCAGGGCTATGCCGATTCGCTCTATGAGGCACTGACGCGCCCGTATCCGGCCTACGAGGCCATCGGCGTGCGCAACCTCGGTGGCGAGTACAACCAGCTGGGCACCAGCCTGCTGCAGATCGAAAACGAGTTCTACGGCACCATCCGCCCCAAGCGCACCGTGCACAGCGGCGAACGCCCGCTGCACGCGCTGCGCGAGCGCGGCGTGGAATATGTCGAGGTGCGCCTCATGGACCTGGACCCGTTCGTGCCCGTGGGCATCACGGCCGAGACCATGCGCCTGCTCGACGTGTTCCTGCTGCACTGCCTGCTGTCCGACAGCCCGCCCGACACGCCGGCCGAGATCGCCGAATTGAAGGACAACCAGCACCTGGCGGCCGAGCGCGGCCGCGAGGCCGGCCTGCGCCTGATGCGCCGCGGCCAGAGTGTGCCGCTCACCGAATGGGGCGGCGAGGTGCTGGCCGAGTGCGCGCCCATCGCCGCCGCGCTGGACGCGGCCCATGGCGGCGATGCCTATGCCCAGGCGCTGGCCCACGCGCGCGCCACGCTGGCGGCGCCGCAGACCACGCCGTCGGCGCGCGTGCTGGCCGAGCTGCAGCAGCAGTGGGGCAACGACTTCACCGCCTTCGCGCTGGCGCATTCCCGCTCGGCCCGCGACGTGCTGATGGCGCGCCCCTGGAGCGAGGCGCAGCAGGCGCGCTACCAGGCGCTGGCCGCGCAGTCCCTGGCCGAGCAAAAGGCCATCGAGGCGGCGGACACCCTGCCGTTCGAGGCCTGGCGCGAGCGCTTCATGGCCGTGGAGCAGTTGGGCTGAGGTTTAGGGTGTTTTAGGGCTGCAGCGCTTGATGGTATTGCGCAAACAGCTCTCATTTTTGATGTGAATCGGGCGCGCGCGACCGGGCGCGCCGGTTGCCGCACCGCGCTCAGGCGGCGGCCAGCCGTGTCAGCGCCGCGCTGCGGATGCCGTCCAGCGTGCCCGTCGGCGTGATGGCCTGCGGGTCGATCAGGCAGTGCAGCACGGCGGGCAGGCCGCTGGCGCGGGCGCGGGCCAGGGCGGGGGCGAAGTCCTCGGTGCGCTCCACGCGCTCGCCGTGGCCGCCGAAGGCCCGGGCGTAGGCGCAGAAGTCCGGGTTCTTGAGTTGCGTGGCGCTGATGCGGCCGGGGTATTCGCGCTCCTGGTGCATGCGGATGGTGCCGTACATGGCGTTGTCCAGCAGCACCACGACCAGGGGCAGGCCGTACTGCACGGCGGTGGCGAACTCCTGGCCGTGCATCAGAAAGTCGCCATCGCCCGCAAACACCACCACCTCGCGCTGCGGCCACAGGCGTTTGGCGCCCACGCCGGCCGGCAGGCCGTAGCCCATGGAGCCGCTGGTGGGCGCGAGCTGGCTGGCGTAACTGGTGAACGGCCAGAAGCGGTGCACCCAGGTGGCGAAGTTGCCCGCGCCGTTGCAGAAGATGGTGTCGGCCGGCAGCACCGCGCGCAGGTGCTGCATCACCGCGCCCATCTGCAGGTTGCCGGGAATGCGGATGGGTGCCGGGTCGCTCCAGGCCAGGTATTCGGCGCGCGCCGCCTGCGTGTGCGCGGCCCAGGGCACTTCGGCCGTGGGCCGCAGGCTGGCCAGCGCGGCGGCCATGGCCTGCGGCGTGGCGTGGATGGCCTGCGCCGGGCGGTACAGGCGGCCCAGCTCGTCGGCGTCGGCATGCACATGCACCAGGGGCTGGGCGGGCACGGGAATGCCGAACAGCTCGTAGCCCTGCGAGGGAATCTCCGACAGCCGCCCGCCCAGCACCAGCACCAGGTCGCTCGCGCGAATGCGTGCCAGCAGTTTGGGGTTGACGCCCAGGCCCAGGTCGCCCGCGTAGCTGGCGTGGTCGGCCGAAAACAGCATCTGGCGCCGGAACGAGCAGTACACCGGCAGCTGCCAGGTGCTGGCAAAGGCCTGTATGTCGCGCACCGCCTGCTCGGACCAGCGGCTGCCGCCCAGGATGACCACGGGCTGCCGCGCCGCCTGCAGGCGCTGGGCCAGCTGCTGCAGTGCGGGCGCGCCGGGGAAGGTCTCGGGCACGGTGTAGGGCAGGGCGTCCGCCACCTGCACGGCGTCGGTCAGCATGTCCTCGGGCAGGGCCACCACCACCGGGCCGGGGCGGCCCGAGGTGGCGACGTGGAACGCGCGCGAGACCAGCTCGGGCACGCGCCGCGCGTCATCGATCTGCACCACCCACTTGGCCATGGTGCCGAAGACGGCGCCGTAGTCGATCTCCTGGAACGCCTCGCGCCCCAGCGCGCCGCGCGCCACCTGGCCCACGAAGACGATGAGCGGCGTGGAGTCCTGGTGCGCGATGTGGATGCCGGCCGCCGCGTTGGTGATGCCCGGGCCGCGCGTGACGAAGCAGATGCCGGGCCGGCCGGTGAGCTTGCCCTGCGCCTCGGCCATCATGGCCGCGCCGCCCTCCTGGCGGCACACGGTCACGGTGATGTTGGCGTCGTGCAGCGCGTCCAGCACGGCCAGATAGCTCTCGCCCGGCACGCAAAACAGCTGCTGCACCCCGTGCACGATGAGTTGCTGGACAAGAACCTGCCCGCCCGTGCGGGTGGCGGCGGCGGTCGGGGCTGTGGTGTGCGGCATGGCGGTCGGGGAAAGAGGGGCGAAACCGCAAATATCGCCCAGCCGGGCGCGCTTGCATAGCAAAAAAGCGGAACGACTTGTTGCGCTGTACGCATCAAGTGGCAAGATGCGCGCAAGGGCTGCATGCCGCTGACGCGCTGTGCATAAGCGCCAGGGCCAGGTGCCTTGCAATACCTTGTCCGCAGGTTCATTCCCCTATTGCATGAATTGACGCCATGTTTCGCAAACTCTTTCTGCCCCCCGTGGCCGACCTGCTGGCCTTCGAGGCCGCCGCGCGCCACGCCAGCATCTCGCGCGCGGCGGAAGAGTTGCACCTCACGCAAAGCGCCGTCTCGCGCCAGGTGCGCCAGCTGGAGGCGCAGCTGGGCCAAGCCCTGTTCACCCGCGTACGCCAGCGCGTGGTGCTGACCGACGCCGGGCGCCTCTACGCCGCCGACGTGCGCGCCGTGCTGCAGCAGCTGGGCGCCGCCACGCAAAAGGCCATGGCCCTGGCCGACGGCGGTGGCCTGCTGCACCTGGCCGTGCTGCCCACGCTGGGCGCGCGCTGGCTGGTGCCGCGCCTGCCTGCCTTCGCCGCGCTGCACCCGCAGCTCACGGTGAACCTTTCCGCCCGGGGCGAGCCCTTCGACTTTGCCCAGGAGCCCTTTGACGCCGCCATCCACTACGGCGCGCCCCACTGGGCCGGCGCCGTGTGCGACTACCTCATGCACGAGGAGGTGGTGCCCGTGTGCAGCCCCGCGCTGCGCACCCGCCACAGCATCGAAACCGCCGCTGACGTGGCCCGCCTGACCCTGCTGCACCAGACCACCCGCCCCATGCTGTGGGCCGACTGGTTCGAGCAGGAGGGCGTGCCCGCGCCCCAGGCCCTGCGCGGCCCGCGCTTCGAGCAGTTCGCCATGATCGCCCAGGCCGCCATCTCCGGCCTGGGCGTGGCCCTGCTGCCGCGCTTCTTGATGGAGCAGGAGCTGGCCAGCGGCGCCCTGGTGGAACTGCCCGGTGGGGTGCTGACCAGCACCGACGCGTACTACCTGGTGGTGCCGCTGGCGCGGGCCGAGGCCGCCGGGGTCAAGGCGTTCCGGCAGTGGATGCAGGAAGTGGCCGGGCCGCGGGCGGCTGCCGGTCATCCGCTCTGACGGGGTGCGCTGCGCGGGCGCCCGGCGCAGGGGCGACAGGCGTGCCGGGCGTGCCGCGTGCTCACGCGGCCCGGCGGAACTTCAGAAAGCGCCGGCCTTCGTAATCCAGCTCGCCCGCAGGGGCGAAGCCCAGTCTGGCCAGGCCACGGGTGCGGGAGCGGCTGGGCGGCAGCAGAAGGCTGACCGGGCCAATGCCCAGTTCGGCCCTGCGGGCCATCAGGCCGCGAACAATCCCGGCCCCGTGCCCCCAGAACTCCGGCAGCAGCACCAAGGCCAGGTCGGCCTCATCGCCTTCCTTCTGGAACCCGCCCCAGCCGGCAAACCGGCCATCGATGCGGATGGCCCACGGGCCATAGCCCGCCTCCGACCACTGCGCGTCCTTGGCCTGGGCCCAGCGGGCAATGGCGGCCTCTGTCCAGCGCCCTTCGGTCAGCGGCATGTGGCGCACCACGTCCGGGTGGTTGAGCAACGCCATCCAGCTGGCGGTGGGAATGTCGGAAAAGGCGTGGAAGGTGAAGGCCATGGGGCTGTGGAGAAGTCGCTGCTCGAAAAGCGGTGAGGCGCCCGCCCGTGCGCATGGAATGGCCTCGGGCGGTGAGAGGGATTGGCTGTAGTAGCCCGACGGGTTATTGGCGGGTTTGCAAAGGCGTTCCGTGAAATGGTCAATGGCGCTCTGGGTAGGCATAGCCCAAACTCCCCGCGTACGACCCGTGTCTGGATCAATCTGTGCCGCTAGGCTGCAGCGGATCGAGCGATTCTCTGATCACGCCTATGCCTTGACGGGATAGCGGCTGGAGATGGCGATGCGGTTCCATGTGTTGATGACAATGGCAAGCCATTCAACGGCCGACAGTTCTTCTTTGGAAAGGCTGGCTGAGGCCTGCGCGTAGACCGCATCAGGCACTTGGCCGTCAGCGATCAGTGTGATGGCCTCCACAAGCTCCAGCGCGGCACGCTCTTTGGCGCTGAAGTATTCCGTCTCTTTCCATGCAGAAAGAACGGCCACGCGATCGGCAGACTCCCCGGTGGCAAGTGCATCGCGGGCATGCAGTCTGACGCAGAAGGCGCATTGATTGATCTGGGATGCGCGCAGGCGCAAGAGATGCGAAAAGCCGATGGCAATACCTGCATGGGTCAAGGCGTCCGAGGCAAGCCGGTCCATTTCAATGACGGCCTGATACAAGGCCGGCGTGGACTTTCCGAGATTCAATCTTTCAGTCATGAGATGTCCTGTTTTGCACCGCAGGTATTGGCGGTGATTGGCGGGATTCAGAATGACGCGGGATTGGCTGGTGAGGCCGCACCGCCCGTGTAAAGCACACGGAACCGCTCGCAGACGACGGGCATCGACTCCGTGAAGGTCGTGCCCAGGCGTGCGCACTCCCTGTTGAAATACTGCGTGTGACCCTCCCGCCAGAAGGCCAGGGAGCCATCGCCCTCGCCCTCGGCGGCTGCAAACTCGGGGCTTACCTGGGAGAACGGTACCACGGCGACTTCCTGGGTCTCGATAACGCAAAGTGGGGCCCCTTCCCAGTCGGTGACGATGCAAAGGTCGCCCGGTTGTGACAGCGGCGTTCCCTGTGCTTCAAACGTCCACAGCGAGGTCGCTGTTGCGTGCTTGATGCCGCGGAGAACAAGGTCTGCCAGCTCGCTTGCCAGCTCCGGGCTGTCGCCAAAGGCAAAGGCCTCGCAGAAGCGGGAATCGTCCGGCTCGCCAGTGGCCTGAGTGAATGCCTTCCAGTAGGGGAGGTGTTTTTCTGGAATCGACATTGTTTTTGGTACTTGGTTTAACTGCAGCATCCCGGGCGATCATATGGCCGCTTATGGAAAGGATGCGAATTTGTTATCCGCCAACGTTCTTTGATAGGGTCGTCTATCGGTTGATTTCAGCAGTCGCCGAATGTGATCCGCCGGAACGACTGGCTAGAGCGCAACATAGCCAGACCATGCGCAGATGAGCACGATGAAAATGCTGCCAATGATGCACACCACGTAGTGCTGTCGAACCGATGGGCGGCTGGCGCGATTTGTGTCCTGAGGCATTAACGTGCCCGGTGGCGTTCGAATCAATCGGGCAGTAGAAAAGACAAGGGCTCCTAAACCCAACGCAATGCCATAGAGCCAAAGATAGGACGGCGCGACAGAGACAATCCCTAAAAAAATGAAGAAAAACGGGAGTATAAGTAAAATGAAGAATCGCAATCCGATGCGAAACTCCGCAGTTTTCTTTAAATGCCACTGCTCTCGTTCTGCTGGTGTCATCGCAATTTAGGGGTTAGGTAGGTAGGCTGGCTGCAGTATGCGGGTTGTCTTTGTTATTGCACCAGCCGGTAATGTCGTTTGGTGGTAATGGGATTAAGCAGTAAAACGCAGAAATATCACTGGAAAACAGCGCTTGTCGATTAATTTGCAATCACAGGTGCGAATCATAATTTCTAACGGGCGAGGTAAGCCGACCGCAGAATGCGGGTCGGCTTGACCGAAATGTTAGAGCCAGAAGCTAAAACGGGTAGCCATGCAATGAGCAGTCCTCATATTGGCTTTGATAACTCAACCTCAACCTTGAAGCCATTTTGCATAACGCAGTACTGCAGGCGTTGAAGTAAAACCTGTACACGCTTCAATTTATCGGAAAGGGCGCGAACCTCGGAGGCTGAAATGCCATGAACTTCTGTGCCGGCCCCCTGGTTTTGCTTGGCCCGGAATCGGACTGTCGCAGCAAAAAGTTCCTGGTCAGCAGCCTCGTTGCCAACGTTCCAAGATGAATGAAGAAGAACGTTTCTTTTTTCCGTGATTTCTTTGAACTCTTTAAGAACGTCCTTCACACCTTTTCTGTCCTTTTCGTCTTGGTTGGGTAGTTCGCAATAGATTGCTCCAAGAAGGACCTGTAGATCCGCCGAGGCTTTGTCTCCAACGATGACCTGCTCCATACCCTGGTTCTTCAGGCCCTGGGAGCGCAGCATAAACATGATTAAGAACCTCATCGCATCACAAACGCGCTCAAATGCAAGTACGAACTTGCCAAGCTCCATGATGAATTCTTTGGCTTGCTGTTGATGCTTATCGTCTGCGTATTCTCTAAATTTCACGTGTGAACTCCGAAAAAGCCTAACGGACTAGGTAAGCCGCCCGCAGTATGCGGGTCGGCTTGAGCGACGGGTTAGATGGGAATTTAGCTAAATGCTGTGTAGCACTTGACGCAGCTGTAGCCAGAATATGAACCATCGCGAAGTTCTGTACTTCCGCAGGTTGAGCAAGAGGGTTTGTTGTTTGGATTCAACTGCTTCCCCCTGTTTCCATGAACTTGGTCATATTGTTTATTTGTCCCGTCAGTTCCTTTGTTTGGATTGACTTGGTTTGACTCATTGTCTTTTGGACCTATTTTTTTCATAAAAAAGAAATTCTCAAATTTTCAACCTAACGTGGGAAATCAGCGGCGCGGGTACGGCGTCCGCTGCATTGACTTGTTAGAGGCCCGCTGCGCTGAGCTTTCTCCGGCCTACGCGAACCAGATCTTGATGCAATTTAACGATAGCGCCAGCGGTTTCATGAAGTTTGTTTACGACCTCGAAGAATTTTTTGGGGTTTATCTCCTCCCACTCAGGCGGAACCGTTTGCCTATCTGGGTTATTGGCGGGAAAAGTATTGGTGGCGATTTGGCCCAAATAGTCACCAACTAACCTGTAAAGATCGCTTCTGATTTGCTCTAGTTCGTTGTCAATGAATTCGTGCTCAGCATCACCCCATTCTTGGTAGAAACTTTCAAGATCCCTGATTTTTTCTAACGGCCAAGAAAAGCCAGCCATATTTTGCTCATCTATGAATCGGATGCTTCCATTAGATGGTAAGGTCTTCTTAAAATCTTCAAATAGCTTCAGATCTAGGGCGCATATGCCTGATGAATCCGTAACGACTGATCTGCGAGATTGAAAATTGTGGCCCTCGTGAATTAGCTTGAGAGCTGCAACTAAAGTTTTCTTCAAGGAATTCCTTGCTGGGGCTTTTTCTTCTGCATCTTCTGCAACTGCGTAAGTTGTGATCCGGCGTGACCGGAGGTCGAATGGAAGCTCGGCCGGCCCTCCAAACTCCGTATTCATGACCATTACAATACGCTCCCAGCCAAGAGTTTTGATTGCGTAACCAAGCTCTAAAAGAACATTCGGGTTGGGGGCTGGCTTCTTTGCCGTCGGGTCAATTATTGATACGTCGCACACGAAGACTGAAGCGGAGTCGATTTTAGAAAAAATAGCCTGAGTAATATCGGGCGAGCCGCCCAAACCCAATGTGTCTCGATCAATTACAGGCTCAATTGTGATTGTTTCGTCGTTTCTCAGTTCTTCGGCAGCTTTTTCAAGGGCTGCAGATATTAAGTTCCTATTTGTGTTGCCCGGGCTGTCCGACTGCCAAGAATAAAATACACGCTCCATCACTTTCTTTCCCAAGGGCCTCTAACGTTGAAGGTAAGCGGCGTGCCGAAGGCACGTCCACTTGAGCGACGGGTTAGACCTCATGCGTCCACTACCGTAACGGCGCCAAAGTGGCCCGACAATGACTCAACGAAGATACCGAGAAAGGCGAAGTACTCGCCTACCCTGTCGGATCGAAGTCCATCAGTTGTGAGTTCACAGTCGAACGTGAACTCTGGCCTACCGGAAGACTGCGAAAACACGAAGAAGTCGTCCGTACGCTTCTCCAGCGGCGTGACACCACCTAGCCCGTGAAGAAACTCCCGCACCTCATCCGGCGACTGGAATTTGAAGCGAAATTCTTGGCGAAGTCCCATGATGACCTGAACTCTAACGTTTGAATTCAGCGGCGCGCTTTAGCGCGTCCGCTGGGATGAGCTGTTAGCTACTTCGGTTCTTTAGCGACTACTTCATATTCCGGGCGCCCGGAAGTATCTACACTAAACCCAAGTACTCGCGAATTATTCATCCATATCATTTCCAATTCATCAGCCACTTCATCAAACCGTTCAGAATTTTTGATTGATGAGTAAGATAGTATTGTTTTTTTCTCTTCCGGAAATGGCAAAAGTCTTTCAGGGTAATCTTCAGGAACCTCATGCGTTGCAGTTGCTTTTTGAGGCTTGGCGTGTGCGAGCGTGTTTCTGAAGCTTTTCATTTTGTTGAGTGTTTGCCAAGGTTCAATAGAAAAATCCACCTTGACCTTTAGGAACTCCGAGATCATTGCGATTTTGCCAATAAAAGATGTTGACTCAAAATGATCCCAGTGGGGAAAAAGATGGCTGCCATAGATGTTGCACAAGGCTTCCACACGAAATACGGAAAATGCCATTGAGGGAATAATCCATCTGAACTTATGGCCATCTTGTTCTTTTTTTGCGTTATTCAGTTGATTGATGGCTATCGAGGCAAGGTAACCATGTTCATAGACATTTCTCGTTACTTTCACTTTCTTTGTTTCTTTTTTCATATTCTCGAAGCCAAAAGCGTTGCGCAAAAAGGTAGCTAACGGGCGAGGTAAGCCGACCGCCGAAGGCGGGTCGGCTTGACCGAAATGTTAGAGCCAGAAGCCAAAACGGGTAGCCATGGTTTGGCGACGGGCACGAACTGCGAAAAAGCACTGCGCCACCGAGGCTGCGCAGTACTACCAAAACAATAGCTGCTTGCGCTTGCTACGCAAGGGCTGGAAGCCAAAATGGCTGGAAAACGACGCAATGCCAGCAGGCGAAGCCCGGAGAAACGGCAAACCCAGCGCTGCCCAACGCTTGAGAAATTGAATGCCGTTTGAATAAACATGGGCTAAATAAATTGGTTTTCAGTGGTGCTAACGTTTGAGCTCACCCGAGTGCGGAAGCGGGCGAAGCCCGCTGTAGCGCTTCGGGTGCAGCGAATGGTTAGGCCTCGGCATACGTTGACCGCAAAACGGATTGCCAACCCCAGTATAGAAGTGGCGCGGTGATGACTATGCCCAGAGTTGCACCGGAGAGGATGACAAATAGCTTGCCCTTAGAGGACAGAGCTGGATCGCTGATGTTCTTGCGGCCCGACAGGACGGCGTGAGTAACAAAGGAAGCGCAACCACCGACATACAGGGCTAGCAGCAATGCCACTGGTAGCTCACGTAGCGACGGGAACCAGTAGGACAACGCGGCGATGAGGATCGCGATCTCGCCGCAAAGCTCTGCGATGGCAACGACGGACATGGAATGCGGAGACCGCAGTTCCTCACTGTGTGCCCACACGCAGAAGGCGATGTACATCGCCAGGTAAGCAGCAACCAGCGTCGGCAAGAGAGGCCTAACGTTTGACTTAAGCGGCGCCGTTAGGCGTCCGCTTGAAGGATGGGTTAGCTTTCATCATTGTCGCTAACCGCGTAGTGGGAAATCTCAAGCCCTATGCGAGCGGATGCGGCAAGCTGAATGAGCCTTGGCGACAAGCGGCAGAACTGAGCTATGTTTCCTTCGCGTAATGAAACGCCGAAATCGAAAACCACCTCTTTGACGCCAGGAAACCTTGCTATTTTGGCTACCAAGTTGCTGTTCAATTCCAGGAATTCAGTGGCATCGCTCTCCTGGCGAGGAAACTCATCCATATCGGCTTCGCTCACTACGAAGTTCGCTCCGCTGTCGAGCTGTACCTGATTTTTAAATACTCGGGCCTCGCCCTTCTTCCACTTCCGATGCGGAACTAAGGGCACTTCAGAGAGCAACGCATCTACGTCCAATGATTCGCCTGATATTCGAAGAATGCAGCTCATCTGACTGGTCGACTCCGTGAAAGCTAACGTTTGAGTTCAGCGGCTGCCGAAGGCAGTCCGCTGGAATGATGAGTTAGAAGAATAATTCATTTCGTACGCTCTCCATAAAATATTTCTCGAAATAGATAGAAAAGGCTTTGAGGAAGAATCCAAGTTCCGCAGTGTATTGCCAACGGAAGTAATAAATACCATTTATTGAATGGTAAAGGCATAAATGCAGCAAGAGCGATTAGTGTTTCTGGAACCAGAGGAACCTGTGAGTGATTTTTGGTCAAGCCATTTTTTCTGTTTTTGATGGTCGCCAAAACGCACAGCCAATTCATGGCTATGACGACCAAGGCCACGCCTAGCAGCAAGTATCCAAATGCGTTTCTCATGTTCTTGTTCTAACTAGGATTAGACGACGCGCATCGTAGGGAGGAATGTCGGATAGTGCAATACGACCTGTCACATCTACTGGAAAGCGCCATCCCGTCACCATTTAGCCAAACCTAAAATTTTGCGGATGGAAGGTCTTCCGAATGCGCGCATCGGCAGCCATTCCAGCCGCCTGCCAGCGTCGCGCTGCTCGGTTGCCGGATCAGGGTGGTGATTGAAACTGAGGCAGGCGCTTGGGTCTGCTGCGCCCTGAGCGGTTCTTCGTGCCGCGGGGGTGTGCAATGGCGCGGCTGGCGGCCTTTGGCGCTTTTCCATGGAGCCAGCCCAGCGGTGACGCCTGGGTGGCGTCTTTCAGGCCTTGTCGGCCAGCGCGCCGTTCAGCGCCTCTTGTGCGTCCTCGCACCACCACTGCGCAGCCGCATAGAACCCTTCCCACACGCATCCGTTACACCCCCGACCGCAGCAACTCGTGGGTTCGGGTGGAGGTGGGCGCAGGGCCATGCCCACGCGGTCGGCTTCGGCCTGCAGGGTGGCGAAGCGTTGGCGGGTGGCTTCAAGCATGGGGGCGCGTGTTTCAGCGCCGGCTGCGCCAGCGGGCGAGGCCGTAGCGCGCCAGGAAGGCGCAGCCCAGCACCAGCGCGAACCAGCCGGGCAGGTAGGCCTGGCGCATGATGTCGCGCACGTCGGGCGAGCGGGCCACGTAGGGGGCCAGCAGGATGATGGCGCCGATGAGCGCGCAGATGGCGCCCTTGAGCAGCAGTTCGGATTCCTGTTTGCGCCGGGACGATTCGTTGGGGGAGGGCATGGCGGCCATTATCCCCGGTGGCTTTGCCGGCTTTAGTGGCGGGGGGGGCGGCTTGGGGGGGCGATGGGCACTGGCCGTGGTCGGCTGGCCTGTGCAGGTGCAGTGCGTGGGCTTGGTGGCTGTTTTTTGGGTGTTTTTGGCGTTTAGGCCATATGTGGATTGCGCAAAGCGCTATTATTTTTGATGTTTTGGCCCGTGGATTGATGAGCCGCGCACGATGAGCTGCCCTGGCAGCTCGATCTGCCTGGCGGGTTCGTCGTTGCCCGACAGCCGTTCCAGCAGGCAGCGCACGGCCTCGCGCCCGAGCTGGTCCGTGGGCTGTGCCACCGTGGTCAGGCCCGGGCCGATGAGGGCGGTCCACTCGGTCTCGTCAATGGCGGCAAAGCCCATGTCGCGCCCCAGCTCCCAGCCGTATTCGCGCGCGGCGCTGGCGGCAAACAGGGTGGCGACGGCGTTGCCGGCCACCAGGGCGGGCGCGCCGCCGTGCTGGCGTACTTGCTGGTGCCAGTGCGCCAGCTGTTCGCGGCAGATGGCGTCGGCCTCGCGGTGCATTTCGATGTGCGTGCCTGTGCAGCGCTCTGGCCCCGGTGGCTGCCGTCCCAGCCAGTCGTAGAACGCCTGGCGGCGCGCCATGCGCGAGCTGATGTCCGCCGTGGGCTCGCTCACCAGCAGAAACTGGCGCCAGCCGTGGCTGGCCAGGTGGTCCAGCAGCAGGTTCATGGCGCCGCGGTTATCCACGCTGATGAAGTCGGCCTCCAGCCCCTCCTGGCGGCGGTCCACCAGCACGATGGGTTTGCCCGCGTCCAACGCGTGCTGGCGCAGCCGCCCGGTGGTGGTGGCGCGGTTGAGGATCAGGCCGTCGAGCTGCGAGGTCTGCAGCGCATGCAGCACGCCGCGTTCGCGCTCGGCCTCGTTGCCCAGGTTGAACAGCACCAGCAGGTAGCCGGCCTCCTGGCAGGCGCGTTCGGCGCCCTGCATCACCGCGACCGAGAAGGGGTTGGTGATGTCGGCCACGGCCAGGCCGATGAGGCGCGTGCGGCCATGCTTGAGCGACTGCGCCATGGGGCTGGGGTGGTAGCCGAGCTGCTCCATCGCCTGGGCGACGCGCGCGGCGGTGTCCGCTGCCAGCAGGGTGTCGCCCCCGTTCACGTAGCGCGAGACGGTGGCCTTGGACACGCCGGCGGCGCGCGCCACGTCGTTGATGGTGGCGCGCTGGCGTGTGGGCGGGCGGGGCGGCAGGGGCTGGGACATGGGGGCAAAAGTGGCTGCGGGCGGTGTGCGAGTGGGGTGGGCTTTGCAATGTAGCCGCTTGGGGCGGCCGTGGGGCGCTGCCGGTAAGGGCGCGATATGGGGTGCGGCAGCACAGGCCGGGCACCGTTGTGCCGGCATCCGGGCAATCCCGTACTCGCTAGGCGCTGTGATCGGGCTTAGAATCATGAAACCGGTTTCATTGCCCGTCAACATGACCTATCAGTTTCAGTTCGACCCCGTCTTTGCCGCCTGGCCCACGCTGCTGCACGGCACGTGGGTGACGATCCAGCTGTCGCTCACGGCGACCGTGCTGGGGCTGGTGGTGGCCGTGTTTGGCGCCTGGGGCAAGACCTCGGGGCCGGCGCCGCTGCGCTGGTTCATCAACGCCTACATCGAGCTGATCCGCAACACGCCCTTTCTGGTGCAGTTGTTCTTTTTCTTCTTTGCGCTGCCGGCCGTGGGGCTGCGCTGGTCGCCTTATACGGCGGCGCTGGTGGCCATGGTGGTGAACCTGGGGGCGTATGCCACGGAGATCATCCGCGCCGGCATCGAGGCCATTCCGCGCGGGCAGATCGAGGCGGCGCAGGCGCTGAACCTCAAACACTGGGAGATCTTCCGCTTCGTGGTGCTCAAGCCGGCGCTCAAGACCATCTACCCGGCGCTCACCAGCCAGTTCATCCTGCTCATGCTGAGTTCGGCCGTGGTGTCGGTGATCTCGGCGGACGACCTGACCTCCGTGGCGGCCAACATCCAGTCCGAAACCTTCCGCAGCTTCGAGGTGTACATCGTCGTCGCGGTCATCTATCTGCTGCTGTCGCTGCTGTTTTCCGGGCTGTTCAGGCTGGTGTACCAGCGCTGGCTGAACTACCCCGACCGCCGCTGAAAGGAATCTGAACCATGCGTACTTTCGGCTGGTCCGAACTGCTGTTCATCGTCGAGGCCGCGCGGTGGACGATCGCCCTGTCGGTCATGGCGTTTGCGGGCGGCTCCGTGGTGGGGTTGCTCGTGGCCCTGGCCCGCACGTCCGGCAACGCGGCCGCGCGCTTCGTCGCCACGCTGTTCACCCGCATCTTCCAGGGTACGCCGCTGCTGCTGCAGCTGTTCCTGGTGTTCTTTGGCGCGCCCGTGCTGGGGCTGGAGGTCAACCCATGGATCGCGGCCGCGGTGGCGCTCACGCTCAACAGCGGGGCCTTCCTCGGCGAGATCTGGCGCGGCTGCATCGAGGCCGTGCCGCGCGGGCAATGGGAGGCGGCCCAGGCGCTGAGCCTGAACTACTACTGGCGCATGCGCGGCATCATCTTGCCGCAGGCCATGCGCATCGCCGTCGCGCCCACGGTGGGTTATCTGGTGCAGATCGTGAAGGGCACGTCGCTGGCGGCCATCATCGGCTTCACCGAGATCACCCGCGCGGGCCAGATCATCAACAACGCCACCTTCCAGCCGCTGATCGTCTTCGGTGTGGTGGGCGCGCTGTACTTCATCCTGTGCTGGCCGCTGTCGCTGTGGGCAGGCCGGCTGGAAAGGCGGCAAGCCAGCGCCACCGCGCGCTGAGGCCGTTTCGCCGCACCCGTCGTTCAACCAACCCCCAAGGAGACCCACCATGGCATTCACCCGCCGCCAATTCACCGCCGCTGCCGCCGCCATGGCCAGCGCCAGCCTGCTGCCCCTGGGCGCGTCGGCCCAGACGGTGGAGGACATCCGCAAGAAGGGCAAGCTCGTCATCGGCATGCTGGTGGACTTTCCGCCCTACGGCGTCCTGAACGACAAGAACCAGCCCGACGGCTACGACGCCGAGGTGGCGCGCCTGCTGGCCAAGGAGCTGGGCGTGGAGGCCGAGATCGTGCCCGTGACGGGCCCCAACCGCATCCCGTTCCTGCTGACCAACAAGGTCGATGCGCTGGTGGCATCCCTGGCCATCACGCCCGAGCGCGCCAAGCAGGTGCTGTTCTCCAAGCCGTACTCGGCCGCCTCCATCGTGCTGTACGGCGACGCCAAGACCAAGATCGCGGCCCCCGCGGACCTCAAGGGGCTGCGGGTGGGCGTGGCGCGCGCCTCGACCCAGGACGTGGCCGTGACCAAGATCGCACCCGAAGGCGCGCAGATCCGCCGCTTCGACGACGACGCGTCGGCCATGCAGGCGCTGCTGTCGGGGCAGGTGGATGCGATCGGCTGCTCCGTCACCGTGGCGGCGCAGATCGCCAAGCGCGCGCCCGCAGGCCGCTTCGAGAACAAGTTCCCGCTGCTGCAGCAGAACATGGCCGTGGCCCTGCGCCCGGGCCAGGATGCGCTGGCCGCCGCCATCAATGCCGCCATCGACAAGCACCTGGCCAGCGGCGAGTTCAACAAGCTCTACCAGAAGTGGCTGGGCGCCGACCTGCCCAAGCTGAGCTGATTCGCGCGGGAACATGGCCGGCGCGGCGCGCGCCGGCTTCCCTTCACCACCAGGTCCACGGAGTTTTTTGCATGACCCCCACCGAGCAACCCATCATCCAGCTGCAAGGCGTGGAGAAGTGGTATGGCCAATTCCAGGTGCTCACCGACATCCACCTGGACGTTCGGCCGGGCGAACGCATCGTGATCTGCGGCCCGTCGGGCTCGGGCAAGTCCACCATGATCCGCTGCATCAACCGGCTGGAGAGCGTGCAAAAGGGCCGCATCGTCGTGGACGGCATCGACCTCACCGCCGGCGGGCCCAACGTGGACAACGTGCGCCAGGAAGTGGGCATGGTGTTCCAGCAGTTCAACCTGTTCCCGCACCTGACCATCCTGGAGAACTGCACGCTGGCGCCCATGCGCTCGCGCGGCCTGTCCAAGGCCGAGGCCGAGGAGCGGGCCATGAAGTACCTCACCCGCGTGCGCATTCCCGAGCAGGCGCACAAGTACCCCAGCCAGCTGTCGGGCGGCCAGCAGCAGCGCGTGGCGATCGCCCGCGCGCTGTGCATGACGCCCAAGATCATGCTGTTCGACGAGCCCACCTCCGCGCTGGACCCGGAAATGGTCAAGGAGGTGCTGGACACCATGATCGGCCTGGCCGAGGACGGCATGACCATGCTGTGCGTGACCCACGAAATGGGCTTTGCCCGCAGCGTGGCCGACCGCGTCATCTTCATGGCCGACGGGCGCATCGTCGAGCAGGGCGCGCCCGAGGCGTTCTTCACCAATCCCCAGAACCCCAAGACGCAGGCCTTCCTGGGGCAGATCCTCAGCAACCATTGACATTGACGCACATGCGGCCGCCCGCACAGCGGCTTGCGTGCCTGCGCCCCGTTCCATCTTTCCAGGTCCGATTGCCATGCCCTTCAACGACGCGCTGCCCGATGCACTGGTCTCGCTCACCTCTTTTGGCGCCGCGGAAGTGCGCCGCCATGGCCAGCTGTGGTTCGCCGAGCTGTGCGAGCAAGCCGGCGCCCAGGGCGTCGAGGTGCGCGAGGAGCTGCTGGTGAATGCGTCCACCGAACTGCCCGCCCTGGCGGCCTGGCTGGGCACGACGCGGCTGCGCAGCGTGTATTCCTGCCCCCAGCCCCTGTTCGCGCAGGATGGCCGGCTGGACGGCGCGGCGCTTGCACATGCCATCGGGGCCGCGGGTGTGCTGGGCGCACCGTGGCTGAAGATGTCCATTGGCCGCTTCGCGCCGCCTTCGGCCGAGGCTGCTGCCCAGGACTTCGCCGCCCTGGCGGCGGCCGTGGGCCGCGCGGGACTCACGCTGCTGATCGAAAACGACCAGACGCCGGGCGCGGGCAGCATCCGCGCGCTGCGGCGCTTCTTCGAGGCCGCCGATGCCGCGGGGCTGGCCCTGCCCATGACCTTCGACATGGGCAACTGGCACTACGTGGGCGAATGCCCGCACGAGGCCGCGCGGGTGTTTGCCGCACGCGTGGGCTACGTGCATGCCAAGGGCGTGCAGCGCCGCGATACCAAATGGGTGGCCGTGCCGCTGGCGCAGTCCGGCGCGGCCTGGCGCACGCTGCTGGATGCGCTGCCCCCGGCGGCGCCGCGCGCCATCGAATACCCGCTCGTGAGCGACGACCTGCTGGCCTGCACCCGCGACGAGCTGCAGGCCCTGCGCAGCGCCACATGCGTTTGATCGTTTCCATCCGTCCTCAAGGGTGCCTGCCATGAATGCCAAGACCTACGACGTCGCCACCTTTGGCGAAGCCATGCTGCTGCTGATCGCCGACCGCCCCGGGCCGCTGGAGCAGGCCGAAGGCTTTACCAAGCGCATCGCGGGCGCCGAGATCAACGTGGCCACGGGCCTGGCGCGGCTGGGCTTTTCCGTGCACTGGGCCAGCCGGTTGGGCGCGGATTCCATGGGCCGCTACCTGGTGCGGCAGATGCGCGGCGAAGGGGTGGACTGCAACCATGTGGTCATGGATGCGTCGCAGAAAACGGGCTTTCAGTTCAAGGGCCGCGTGACCGACGGCAGCGACCCGGAGATCGAATACCACCGCAAGGGCTCCGCCGCCAGCCTGATGCAGCCAGCCGACATCGACGAGCCATGGCTGCGCGCCGCACGCCACCTGCACGCCACGGGCGTGTTCGCCGCCATTTCGCCCAACGCGCTGGAGACCGCGCGGCGCACGCTGGAGCTGGCGCGCAGCGCGGGCAGCACCATTTCCTTCGACCCCAACCTGCGCCCCACGCTGTGGCCCAGCGAGGACGTCATGCGCCGCGAGATCAACGCGCTGGCCGCGGGGGCCGACTGGGTGCTGCCGGGCCTGGCGGAAGGCCGGCTGCTCACCGGCGAGGGCACGCCCGAGGCCATCGCCGCGTTCTACCGCGCCCGGGGCGCGAAGCTGGTGGCCGTCAAGCTGGGCGAGGAGGGGGCTTACTTCGACGACGCCCAGGCCGGCACGGGCTATGTGCCGGCCTGCCCGGTGGAGCAGGTGGTCGATACCGTGGGCGCCGGCGATGCCTTTGCCGTGGGCGTGGTCAGCGCTCTGCTGGACGGCCTGCCGGTGGCGCAGGCCGTACGCCGCGGCTGCTGGCTGGGCGCGCGCCAGGTGCAGGTGCTGGGCGACTCCGAAGGCCTGCCCACGCGGGCCGAGCTGCAGGCCGCGGGCTACTGAGCATGGCGCACACGCCGCCGGCCCGGCAGGAAACGGCAGCCACCAGCAACGTCCTGGTCTTCCGGGAACTGCCCGAGGACCAACTGGCCCGCATCGCGGCCCGGCACCGCGTGACGGTGGCCAACCCGCGCCAGGCGGCGCAGCGCGCCGCCTTTGACGCCGCGCTGCCCACGGCGCACGGCCTGATCGGCTCCAGCTTCGCCCTCACGCCGCAGCAACTGGACCAGGCGCCCGCGCTGCGCGTCATCTCCAGCATCTCGGTGGGGGTGGACAACTACCCGCTCGACTACCTTGCCCGGCGCGGCATCACGCTGTGCCACACGCCGGACGTGCTGACGGAGACCACGGCGGACACCGTCTTCGCCCTGCTGCTGGCCACCAGCCGGCGCATCGTGGACCTGGCCATGCTCGTGCGCAGCGGGCAGTGGTCGCGCAACATCGGCACCGAGCTGTTCGGCCATGACGTGCATGGCAAGACCCTGGGCATTCTGGGCATGGGGCGCATCGGCCAGGCGCTGGCGCGCCGTGCGGCGCTGGGCTTCGGCATGCCCGTGCTGTACCACAGCCGCCGCCCCGTGCCCGCGCAGCAACTGGGCGCGCTGGCGCCGCTGGTGCGCCACGCCACGCGCGCCGAGGTGCTGGCGCAGTCGGACTTCGTGGTGTCCATGCTGCCGCTCACGGACGACACGCGCGCCAGCATGGACGCAGCCGCCTTTGCTGCCATGAAGCAGGGCGCCATCTTCATCAATGGCTCGCGCGGCGGCATCGTCGACGAAGCCGCGCTGCTGGCCGCGCTGGACAGCGGCCGTCTGCGCGCCGCTGGTCTCGACGTGTTCCAGGTCGAGCCGCTGCCGCTGGACTCGCCGCTGCGCACCCACCCCCAGGTGGTGCCGCTGCCGCATGTGGGCTCGGCCACCCATGAGACGCGCCATGCCATGGCGCGCCTGGCCACCGACAACCTGCTGGCCGTGCTGGACGGCCGGCTGCCCGCGGGCTGCGTGGTGGGTGCATAGACTGCCCGCTGCCACCCGGACACAAGGAGAACTTGCCATGCAACAGGGCTCGACCCCTCTGACCGCGACGGACGTGGTGGACAGTGCCGCCGTCATTCCCGTCATCGTGCTGGACGATGCCGCGCAGGCCGTGCCCATGGCCCGGGCGCTGGTGGCCGGCGGCATCCGCATGCTGGAGGTGACGCTGCGCACGCCGGCCGCGCTGGCCGCCATTGCGGCGATTGCCCGCGAAGTGCCGCAGGCGGTGGTCGGCGCCGGCACCGCACGCCGGCCGGCCGATGTGCAGGCCGCGGCGCGGGCCGGTGCGCGCTTCATCGTCAGTCCCGGCTACGGTCGGGCCCTGGGTCAATGCTGCCGCGACGAGGGCCTGGCGCTGCTGCCCGGCGTGGCCACGGCCAGCGAGATCATGGCCGCCTGCGAGGACGGGTTCGACGTGCTCAAGTTCTTCCCCGCCATGGCGGCCGGCGGCGTGCCGCTGCTCAAGGCCTGGCACGGCCCCTTTGGCGACGTGCGGTTCTGCCCCACGGGCGGCATCCATGCGGGCAATGCGGCGGATTTCCTGGCGCTGCCCAACGTGGCCTGCGTGGGCGGATCGTGGCTCACGCCGGAGCGCGCGCTGGCACAGGGCGACTGGGCCGCCATCGAGCGCCTGGCGCGCGAAGCGGCGGCGCTGCGCCCCCGCGGCTGAGCGCTTCGCCGCCAGGGCGCGGCCAGGCGCCGCCCATGGAGGGGCGCGGGCAGTACACGCACACGGGCGAGAAGGCTGCGGCGGCGTTTATCCTTGGCACCCTTCCCAGCCCTCATTCGTGAAAGTACACAGTCCATGGCCATCCAGTGGTTTCCCGGTCACATGCACCTGACGCGCAAGGCGATCGGCGAGCGCATCAAGGACATCGACGTGGTGATCGAACTGCTGGACGCCCGCCTGCCGGGCTCCAGCAGCAACCCGCTGCTGGCCGAGCTGACGGGCCACAAGCCCACGCTGAAGGTGCTCAACAAGCAGGACGTGGCCGACCCCGAGCGCACGCCCGCGTGGCTGGCCTGGTACAACGCGCGGCCCGGCACCAGCGCCATCGCGCTGGACTCGTCCGACGCGGCCCCCGCGCGCCGGCTCATCGACGCCTGCCGCCAGCTAGCGCCCAACCGGCGCGGCCTGGCGCGGCCCATGCGGGTGCTGATCTGCGGCATTCCCAACGTGGGCAAGTCCACGCTGATCAACACCCTGTCGGCCAAGCGCGAGGCCAAGACCGGCGACGAGGCCGGCATCACCAAGCAGGAGCAGCGCATCGTGCTGGACGATGACTTCTACCTGTGGGACACGCCCGGCATGCTGTGGCCGCGCATCACCGTGCCCGAAAGCGGCTACAAGCTGGCCGCCAGCGGCGCCGTGGGCCGCAACGCCTACGACGAGGAGGAGGTGGCGCTGGAGCTGCTGGCCTACCTCAAGCAGCATTACGCGCCGCTGCTCGATGCGCGCTACAAGCTGGGGCTGGACGCCGCCGCCATCGCCGCCAGCCATGACGATGCGCTGCTGGAGCTGATCGCCAGAAAGCGTGGCGCCGTGATGAGCGGCGGGCGGCTGAACCTGCAAAAGGCCGCCGAGATCGTGCTCACCGACCTGCGCAGCGCCGTCCTGGGCCGCCTGACGCTGGAGACCCCCACCGAATTCGAGGACTGGCTGGCCGCCGCCGAGGTGCAGGAGGCGCAGCGCGCCGCGCGCAAGGCCGAGCAGCAGCGCCGCAACGATCGCCGCGCGCGCATCGCGCCGCAGGGCGAGGACTGATCAGCCGATCACGGGCGCGCAGCGCACCTCGGTCTTCACCGAGTTGGCGATGAAGCATGCCTCGTGCGCCTCGTGGTGCATGGCCCGCTGCTCGTCGGGCGTGGGCAGCGCCTCGCCGCCGAATCGCACTGCGGGCCGCAGCGTGACCACCGTCATGGCCAGGCGGCC
The DNA here is from genome assembly GCF_059568935.1 of Diaphorobacter oryzae DSM 22780. Classification (NCBI taxonomy): domain Bacteria; kingdom Pseudomonadati; phylum Pseudomonadota; class Betaproteobacteria; order Burkholderiales; family Comamonadaceae; genus Diaphorobacter; species Diaphorobacter oryzae. The sequence continues at coordinate 87,233 of NZ_JCANUL010000008.1, forward strand.
CTCGGCGTTGCGGGCCATCACGCCCTCGGCCGCGTCGCGGTAGCCGTCCACGCAAAAGCCGCGGCGCGCCGCGATCGACAGGAACCACAGCATGTGGCAGCTCGACAGCGCGGCCACGAAGGCTTCCTCGGGATCCACGGCCGCCGCATCGGACCAGGGCAGGGGCACCACATGCGGCGACGAGGAGCCCGGCAGCTCCGCACCGCCGTCAAAGCGCAGCAGGTGGCGGCGGCTGTAGCGGTTCTTCAGGAAGTCCTCGGGCGGCGCGGTGCGCTCCCAGAGGGTTTCGGCGTGGTAAGTGGCCATGGCGCGTCCTTGAAGTAAAAAATGCCTCCAGCGCTTGCCAGTCAAACGCAGGCAGCTATCAAATTCTAGGCATTGCGCTGCCCCAGCCAGATGCCGCCCATCACCAGCGCCACGCCGGCGATCTGCGGCCCGGCGAGCGTCTGGTCCAGGAAGGCCCAGCCGAGCAAGATGGCTGTGACCGGGCTCAGGAACCCCAGCGACGCCACCACGCCCGGCTCCAGCCGTGCGATGCCGCGGAACCACAGCACATAGGTCAGCGCCGCGCCCGCCAGGCCCAGCCACGCCAGACCGAGCAGGTGGCCCGCCGTGGGCGCAGGCCAGTGGGGGCCGGCCAGCAGCGCGACCGGCACCAGCAGCAGGCCACCCGCCGTGAGTTGCCATGCGGTGAAGGTGCGCAGCGGCACGGGCGGGCGCCATTTGCGCGTGAGCACCGTGCCGCAGGCCATGGAGACCGCGCCGGCCAGGCCCGCCGCGATGCCCGTGGCGTCCAGCGCCGCGCCGGGCGTGAGCACCAGCAGCGCCACGCCCGCGAGGCCGGCCAGCGCCCCGAGCACGGCCGCCGGCCGCACCGCGCTGCCCAGCACCGCCGCCGCCAGGAACACCACCACCAGCGGCTGCACCGCGCCCACGGTGGCCGCGGCCCCGCCCGGCAGCCGGTAGGCCGAGACGAACAGCAGGCTCCAGAACACAGAGAAATTGAGCGCGCCCAGGATGAACACGCGCAGCCACCAGATGCCCTGCGGCAGGCGCCGCGCGGCCAGGAGCAGCAGCAGGCCTGCGGGCAGGGCGCGCAGCAGGGCCACCGTCATCGGCGGCACCTGCGGCAGCAGCTCGGTGGTGACGATGTAGGTGCTGCCCCAGATGGCAGGAGCCAGCGCGGTCAGCAGCAGGTCACGGGTGTGTGTAGTCATTGGAAAACCTTCGCGCTGCGCACTGCGGTGCGAGCCCCCTTCGGAACGGCCGGGCGGGGGTTCATGCGAACTCCAACACCTGCGCCAGCGGGCGGCGCGGCTTTTGCGGCCAGTTGCCGGGCGCGGCGCGGCCCACGGTGGCGAGCATCACGGGCACTTCGCCGAGAGGCAAATGGAATTCGCGTGCCACGCCGTCGGGATCGAAGCCCGTCAGCGCACACGACGCCAGGCCCAGCGCCTGCGCCGCGTGCATCAGCGTCATGGCGCCGAGGGCGGCCGAGCGCACGGCCTCGTCGCGCGCCGCCTGGGGCGTGGCGTATTGCAGGCGTGCGGCCTGCTGCCAGCCTTGTGCCATCTCGGCCGGCATGTGGCCCGCCTCCACGAATGGCTGCAACCGCCCGGCCAGGGCCTGCGGGTCGGCGAGCACGCCGCAGACGATGAAGCAGACGGCCGCCTCCGCCACCTTGGCCTGGTCCTGCGCCACGGCGCGCAGCCGGGCCTTGGCCGCGGGCGTGCGCACGGCGATGAAGCGCCAGTTCTGCAGGTTGTAGGCGGTGGGCGCGCGCGTGGCCAGGCGCACCAGCCGTTCGATTTCGGCGTCTGCCAGGGTGTGGGCGGCATCGAAGCGGTTGGCCGAGATGCGCTGCTCGATGAGGGTGAGGGTGGGGTGTGTCGTCGTCATGGCGTGACTGTAGGTAATTCACCCCCAATTGATAATTGGCAGATATTGAAAGAAACTGTTTACCAGCAGATGGGAGTTCCATGAACCACCTGACAGCCCTGCAGGTCTTCCGCCGCGTGGCCGAGCGCGGCAGCTTCGCCGATGCGGGCCGCAGCCTGGGCCTGTCGCCCGCGGCCATCAGCAAGAACATCGCCGAGCTGGAGGCCCACGTGGGCGCGCGCCTGATCCACCGCACCACGCGGCGCATGGCCCTGACGGAAGAGGGCCGCCTGTACCTGGAGCACGTGACCCGCGCGCTGGACGCGCTGGCCGAGGCGGGCAGGGCGCTGTGCCCCATCAAGGCGGCGCCCAGCGGCCTGCTCAAGGTGAGCGCGCCGATGACGGTCACGCTGACGCGGCTGTCCAGCGCCATCCCCGCCTTTCTGGAACGCCACCCGGGCCTGAGGCTGGACCTGCAACTGGACGACCGGCGCGTGGACATCGTGCGCGAGGGGTTCGACCTGGCCATTCGCGGCAGCGACCGGCTGGAGGATTCATCGCTGGTCGCTCGCCCATTGGCCACCATGCCGCACGTGTTGTGCGCCGCGCCGGCGTATTTTGCGCGGCGCGGCCGGCCCGCGGTGCCGGCCGACCTGAATGAACTGGACTGCGTGCGCTTCAGCCTGTCGGGCCATGCGGACGTGTGGGAGTTCCACCAGGGCGGCCGCACCGAGCGGGTGACCGTGGATGCGCGGTATTCGGTGTCGTCGAGCCTGGCCGTGCGCGATGCGCTGCGCGCCGGGTTCGGCGTCAGCCTGATCCCGCGCCCCTACGTGGAGGACGACTTGTGCACCGGCCGGCTGCAGGCCGCGCTGGAGGACTGGCGCACGGTGGAGACCACGCTCTACGCGGTCTATCCGTCGCGGCACTATGTCGCGCCCAAGCTGCGCGCGCTGCTGGACTTCCTGGTCGAGGCGTTCGAGGAAGAAGGGGGAAATAGGCCTCCAGAGCTTATCCAGAAAGCGCGAGCAGCTATGGAATGAGGAGCTACCACGCCAGCGGCACGGGCCCGTCCACCCAGAACAGGATGCGCCGCGCCTCGGCGTAGCGCGAGGTGCCGTACTGGTAGGGGTCGGGCCCGCCGGCCTTGCGCAGCAGCGCCAGTGTGCCGCCCGCCGTGCCCACGGCCAGGATGTCGCCCGGCCCGGGGGCGATGCACAGCACCGCGCCGCCGCCCACGTGGTGGTGCCACAGCGCGCGGCCGTCCTCGGCCAGGCCGAGCAGGTTGCCGAGCGTATCGCCGTGCACGGCGGTGCCGTGGAGCGCGGCGCGGGGGGGCTGGTCTTGGAGGGTCGGGTCGCCCTCTGCCGGGGTGATGTGCAGGCCGTCGGCGCTCACGCGCCAGCAGCGGTCCGTCCAGGTCAGCAGCGAGTCGTCGGGTTGCCAGTGCAGGGCGTGCACGCGCTGGCCGTGGCGCAAGGCGTGGCGCGCATAGGCTCCGGGCGCGAAGGCGAAGCGGTGGTGGAAGCGCTCTGACAGGTCTGCGTCCGCCAGGCCGTGCACCGTGCGCGCCAGGTGCAGCACGGCGGCGGCGTGCAGGCCGCGCGGGTCGGCCAGGGGCGGTGGGCCGTCCTCGGGCTGGGCGACCCAGTGCTCGCGCACCACGGCGGCGTGCGCGCGGCCGGCGGCCTGCCAGTCGCGCGACAGGGCGGTGAGCGCGGGGCCGAAGACTTCGGCGTCGGACTCGTGCGGCGCGAAGGGGGGCATGCGCGGCAGGGCGGGGAGCAGGCCATCGGCCGTCTGCGCATCGGGCGGCTGCCGCTCCACCGCGGCGAACAGGCGCAGCAGGCGGTCCATGTGCTCCACCGCGTCGTTGGGCAGCAGCTCCAGCGCGTCGCCCTCGCGCTGGCGGTAGCTGATGCGCAGGCCCGGTGGGTGGGCCGTGCCGGGGCCTTCGGCCAGGTCGATCTGGTAGCTGGCGCGGGTGTCCTCGGGCGCACCGTCCCCGTTGCGCCAGTCCAACCGCAGGGCGCGCCCGCCGTGCGGGTGGGGCTGGAGCGTGCCGGCCCAGGCCTCGCCCTCCCAGCCGTCGATGCGCTGGCCGGTGAACACCGGCAGCTGCGTGAGCGCCTCCACGCGCGCGGGCGTGAGCAAGGCGTGCAGCCGCGTGCGCAGCGGGCGGCCCGCGCGGCGCTGGCCCTCGGCCCGGCGCCAATAGGCGATCACGCCGTGCCAGGCCTCGGCGCAGGCCTGCAGCGCATCGGCCGGCGCCTGGGCGGCGTCCAGCGGCTGCCAGGGGCCGGGCAGGCCGGCGGCGTCATAGGCGCGGAACTGGCGCACCAGCCCGTCGAGCACCGGCGGCGCGGGGGGCTGGCGCAGCCGCGCCCAGGCCTGCGTGAGCGGGTTGGCGTGGGCGGGCACGGTGCTGGCCTGCGGCAGGGCGAGCCAGAAGTCCCAGCGCTTCCAGAGCGTGATGAAAAGCCCGTCGTGGTAGGCGTCCAGGTCTTCATCGACATGGCTGCGGGTGAGCAGGAAGTCCGTCTGCCCGAACCAGCCGGCGGCCTTGTGGCGGCTCTTGTCGGGCAGGGCGGCCCGCAGCAGCTGGCGCAGGTGCTCGGCGTTCAGGGCTTCGCCGGGGCACAGGGTGGGGTCGTCGGGCCAATCGCCTTCCAGGCCGTCCATGCCGGCTTCGGTGGCGCCCGTGTGGGGCCACGCAAGCGGGTGGAGGGGCGGTAGGGTCTGCATGGTGTGGCCTGCGGGGCATGGTAGCGCGCCGGCCGCGCAGCCGCTAGTTGTGCAAGACGATCTTGCCCTCGGCGACATACCGGTCGAATTGGTCGCGCGGCATCGCGGCGAGCCCGGCGACGCAGCGCCCGTCCTGCCAGCTCAGCGTGACGCTGTCGGCGGCGGGCGTGAGCTCCACGGGACCTTCGGGAATGATGAGGGGCATTCCTTCCCCTTCGCGATAGGTGACATGGCCATTGATGGTGGCGTGCTGGGGCATACATGGGCTCCTGTAAGAAAAAGGCGGGCGGCGGGTGCCGGCCGGCCTTGGGGCATTAAAGGCCGGCCCTGCGGGGCGGTGTGTCAGACCAGTACGCGTTTGCCCGCGGGCTCTTGTCCCGGGCCGGCGGCCGGCTGTGGCCGCGCGGCTTCAGTGCGGCGGCAGGGGCTGCCACGGCAGCGCGAATGCATGCGCCTGCCAGTCGCGCCAGGGCGGCTCCGCGCCGCCCTCGGGCCCCTGCGGGGCGGTTGCCGCGGCGTCCAGGGGCCAGGGCAGGCCGCTGTGCAGCGTGATCATGTGCCCGTCGGCCGGGTGCGGCAGGCTGAGCCCCCAGGCGTGCAGCCACAGCCGGTGCAGGCCCAGCTGCTGTGCCCACCAGCGGTTCAACGGGCCCTTGCCGTGCGTGGCGTCGCCCAGGATGGGGTGGGCCAGGTGCTTGAGGTGGCGCCGGATCTGGTGGCGCCGCCCCGTCGTGGGCTCGGCCAGCACCAGCGAGGCGCGCGTGGTGGCAAAGCGCGGGTCGCTGCTGTACGGCAGCTCCAGCCGCGCCAGGCACGACAGGCGCGTGTGGGCCGGCTGGGCGGGGGCGTCCGGCGGCGCGTCGTCGGGGCGCAGCGGGTGGTCCACCTCGGCCTGCGGCGGCGCCCAGCCGCGCACCAGGGCCAGGTACTGTTTGCGCGCCGCGTGCCGGGCGAAGGCATCGGCCAGGGCGCGCGCGGCCGCCGAGTGCAGGGCCATGACGAGTACGCCGCAGGTGCCCTTGTCGAGCCGGTGCACAGGGTAGACATGCCGGCCGATCTGGTCGCGCAGGGCCTGCATCACGAAGCGCGTTTCGCCCGCGTCGAGCCCCGTGCGGTGCACCAGCCAGCCGGCGGGCTTGTAGACCGCCACCATGTGCTCGTCCTGCCAGAGCAGGTGCAGCGGGGAGCCGGCGCCGGGTGTCAGGAGCCGCGCCCCGGCGTGAGCTGGATGGTGCCCAGGCCCGAGTCCTGCGGCTGCGGCTGCGGTGCCAGCCAGTACACCCACAGGCCGTGCAGCCAGGCGCACAGGTAGAGGATGGACACGGCAAAGATGCCCCATTGCCCGGCCTTCCACGAGGCGTAGAACCAGAACGGCTGCCCCAGCAGCCCGAAGATGCAGGCCCAGCGGCGCAGGGCCGCACGGCGCGCCTGCGAAGCCCATGCGGCGGTGGCGCCCAGCAGGGCGATGGCGATCTGGTCGAATCCCATGGTGGTCGTGGCGGTGGGGCGGAAGGTGGGGGGCAATCAGCTGGATGTTTGTACAGTCATGATAGCAGCCCGCGTGGTGCGGCGTGCCGGCGGCTAGGCCCAGGGGGGCGGGGGCTGCGTGCCCGGCATCTGCTGGCGCCAGGCGATGAACTCGTGCGCCGTCTGCACCCGCAGTGTGGCGCGGCCCAGGCCGGTGATGGCAATGAGGCGCGCGGACGGGCCGGAGCCCCGTTCGCCGGGCAGGTCGGCCTGCACCATGCCGGCGGCGCGCAGCACGCGCAGCTTGTCGATGTCGGCCTCGTCGATCACGGGCATGGGGAACAGGTCCTCTTGCGCAAGCTGGCGAAGGAATTCCATCATGTGGCTGACTCCCGGCAGGGGCCGGGCCCGGTGGCCCGGCTGACGGGGCATTGTGAGGGCGGGCGCGGCGCCGCGGCAACAAAGGCCTTGCGACCCGGTGGGCGGTTACGACGGTTACAGACAAAGACAGTGATGGCGCCACGTCGCGGGCAATGCCCCGGCGGGCCCGGCGGCCGGCCGGCTGCCGCACAATCCGCCGCCATGACGATGTCCTCGCGCTCCACTCTCTTGCCCCTGTCCCTGCTGGCCGCGCCGCAGCCCCACGACCCCCAGCCCCTGATCCTGTACCACGGCCGCTGCGCCGACGGCTTCGCCGCGGCCCTGGCCGCCTGGCGCTTCTATGGCGGCCAGGCCGAATGCCTGGGCCTGTCGCACGGGCAGGTGACCACGCTGGACGACCTGCCGCCCGTGGACGGGCGCGCCGTCTACGTGCTGGACTTTTCCTTCGCCCCCGATCTGCTGGCGGCCATCGACGCGCGCGCGGCCAAGCTGGTGCTGCTGGACCACCACAAGAGCGCGGCCGAGCAGTTGGCCGGCTTTGCCTGCCGCTGCGGCGCCGTGCATTTCGACATGAGCAAGTCCGGCGCGCGGCTGGCCTGGGAGTTCTTCCACCCCGACGCGCCGTTGCCCGACCTGGTGCGCTTTGTGGAGGACCGCGACCTGTGGGCCTGGCAGTACGCCGAGACGGCGGGTTTCGTGGCCGCGCTGGACATGGAACCCTTCGACTTCGGGCGCTGGCAGCAGATCGCCGATTTTTCGCCGGCCGAGACGGCGGCCTTCGTCGCGCGCGGCCAGGCCATGGACGAGAAGTTCCGCCACCTGGCGCAGGACGTGGCAGGCGGCGCGCAGCCGCTGGTGTTCAACGGCGAGGCCGGGCTGATGGTGAACGCACCCGGCGCCTTCCACAGCCTGGTGGGCGAGCTGCTGTCGCAGCAAAGCGGCACCTTCGCCCTGATGTGGGCGGTGGGCAAGGACGGGCAGGTCAAGGTGGGCCTGCGCTCGCAGCGCGGCTACGACTGTTCGCCCCTGGCCGTCAGCATGGGCGGCGGCGGCCATGCCCAGGCCTGCGGCTTTCGCATGCCGGCCGCGCGCCTGCCGGAGCTGCTGGGCGGCACCCTGCAGGCGGGATAATGGCCAAATAGGGCTACAGCGCTTATCCAGAAAGCGCAGACAGCTATCTTTTTAATAGTTTTCCAATCCGCATCAACTCCGCAGAGAAAGGCATTCACCGCATGGAGCGCAAGAACAACGGCACCATTCGCATCGGCATCGTGGGCTACGGCAACCTGGGCCGGGGCGTGGAGGCGGCGATCGCCCGCAACCCGGACATGGCCGTCGCCGGCATCTACACCCGCCGCGACCCGGCGCAGCTTGCGCCCCTGGGCGCTGGCGTGCCGGTGCACCGCATGGACAGCCTGGCGGAGCATGCCGACCGTATCGACGTGCTCATCCTGTGCGGCGGCTCCAAGGACGACCTGCCGCGCCAGAGCCCCGAGCTGGCGGCGCGCTTCAACCTGGTGGACAGCTTCGACACCCATGCGCGCATCCCCGAGCATTTCGCCGCCGTCGATGCCGCCGCGCAGGCGGGCAAGACCACGGCGCTGATCTCGGCCGGCTGGGACCCGGGCATGTTCTCGCTGAACCGCGTGATGGGCGAAGCCCTGCTGCCCGACGGCGCCACCTATACCTTTTGGGGCAAGGGCCTGAGCCAGGGCCATTCCGACGCCATCCGCCGCGTGCCCGGCGTGGCCGGCGGCGTGCAGTACACCATCCCCGTGGCCGAGGCCGTGGACAAGGTGCGCAGCGGCGCGCGGCCCGAGCTGTCCACGCGCGAGAAGCACCGCCGCGAATGCTTCGTGGTGCTGCAGGAGGGGGCGGATGCCGAGGCCGTGCGCGCTGCCATCGTCGGCATGCCGCACTACTTCGACCAGTACGACACCACGGTGCACTTCATCGGCGCCGAGGAACTGGCCCGCGACCATGCCGCCATGCCCCACGGCGGCTTTGTCATCCGCAGCGGCAACACCACGGCGGGCAACAAGCAGGTCGTCGAATACAGCCTGCAGCTGGGCAGCAACCCCGAGTTCACCTCCAGCGTGCTCGTGGCCTACGCGCGCGCCGTGCACCGTATGCACCAGGCGGGCCAGGTGGGCTGCAAGACCGTGTTCGACGTGCCGCCCGGCCTGCTCTCGCCCAAGAGCGCGGCCGAGCTGCGCGCCGAGCTGCTGTAAGGCGCCGGGCGTTTCCTACGGATGGACATTCAGCCGGATCACTAGGCGGTAAGCCGCAGGCAGTGCTGTAGCACGACAAGGCGAACCAACGACGTGATACGGTTGAAGGGGAATCCGTATCAGTCGCGCCGGTGCCGGCGCCGGTAGTCCCACGGCGCCTGCGGGCGTGGCTGCGACCACAGGCCCGTGCGCGCCTGCCTGGCCTGGGCCTGCAGCGCCGCCAGGCCGGGGTACTTCGGCTTGCCGCCCCGCGGTGCGTACACCCAGGCCAGCCCCGCGCGCACCTGGGCCGTGGCCACGTTCTGCCCGCCGCAGCGCACGTCGGCCAGCATGCGGCCGTAGGTGTCGTGCCCCAGCGCGTACAGCCGCGCCTGCTGGCGAAAGCACAGCCGCGCCAGATTCTTGCGTGCGCTCTGGCCATAGGCCTGGCGGCTCTCGGGCGCGTCGATGGCCGCGATGCGCACGCGCACGGGGCGCCTTTCGCCGGGGGCGCCGCAACGGACGGTGAGGGAGTCGCCGTCACTGATGGCGATCACAAGGCAAAGCAGGGCGGCGGACACGGGGCGAGAACAGGCAAAGGGGGCGCACTATACCCGCTTGAACCGGTCTGCCGGGCCGGGCCTGGCGGCTGCCCAAAAAATGGGCGATGCGCTGCGGCCCAATGCCGGCGCGGGTTGCGCAGGGTTGTCCCGGCGGTTGTCCACAGGACCGCCCACAGGCTGTGGGCATAACTGCGGGAGCAGCGTAGGCGCGCGGCGCCGCCGGTCTTTCTTCCCCCCTCTCCGTACCTCCCGTGATCCAAGGCCTTGCCAGGCCCAGCCGGCAGGGGCGGGTTATGCAGGCCAGGGCGCGCAGGGGGCTGGGTACTTGGGATCCATATCGCTCATCTTTTGATAGCTTTCCGCGCTTTTCGTGTGAGCTTGCACGTCAAAAAAGCTTCAAACTAGAAGCGTGCCGCCCGCGCAGCACCGCACCGCCCAGGCATGCCGCGAGAAGCCCCAGCAGGGCCAGCGCGCCGGCCGAGAGCGCAGGAATGGCGTGTGCTCCGATGGGCATGGCGGCCCGCACCGTGGGGCCGGCGGGGTCGGTGATTTCGCCGTTCTCGCTCCAATCGTCATCCCCCAGCGCGCCATCCTTCACGGTGAAGTGGACGGTGTTGCCGCTGATGGCGAGTTGGTGCTCGGGTACGAAGGCGTAGTAGCGGTCTTGGGTGGCCGTGCGGCTGTCCCTGCCGTGCTTGAGGTAGCCGTGCACCGGCGCGGGCCAGTTCACCGCCATGCGCACCGCGCTGCCCGGGGTGCAGCCCACCAGCTTGAAGCGGAACATGCCCTGAGGCAGCTCCTGCCCTAGGGGCGGCTGGGTGGGCGCGGCCTCAAAGCGGGTTGGGGCCAGGTCGAAGCGGCAGTTGGGGCCGCCGCCGGTGAAGCTGGCACTGCCCGTGCCGCCAGGGCCGTTGGTGGGCAGGGTCGTGCCTTCGAAATGCGGTGCGCAGTCCACTTGCACGTTGTTCACCGCAGCCGTCACCTGGCTGCCGCTGGCGTTGGCGATGGTGCAGCGCTGGCCGAGCGGCTGGGCATGGACGCTCACGTCGTAGCTGCCGCCGCGAGCGACGTGCGTGGCGAAACTGAAGTTGCCGCTGGCGGAGATGGGCAGGGTCTCGCCGTTGTTGTGCAGCGCGAGGCCTGGTCCGATCAGGTGGCTGACCGTGCCGCCGATGGCGTAAGTGGCAGGCGCGAAGCTGGCCCGGCAGGTCTTGGCGGCATCCATGGTCGCGAAAGCCCGCAGCGGGTCGCTGGCGTCCTCGGTGCAGTCGCCGCTCCAGGTGACTTGCTGGTCTGGGCCGGGCACGGCAGTCAGTGCCACGACCTGGGGCGGGTTGGCTGGCATGTAGTCCGCAGTACACAGGCCGGTGTTGCCATTGCCACACGACAGGTTGGGGCTGCCGGTGATGATGCCGTTCCCCGTCACCTGCAGAGTCAGCAGGTGGGCGGGCTGCCGCTCTGCCGCGCCCATGTCGCAGCGTCCGCCCTGCGGGCGTGGCACATCGCGCTGGTCGTTGCCGATGCCAGCCGTGCAGTCCACCGCGTCGATGGCCGGGCTGTTGGCGCCGGGCAGTTGGGTGGGCGTGGGGCCGCCGTTGTCTTGCAGCGGGCCGAGCTGGGGGGCGGCGTTGAGGTTGTCCTGGCCGACATGGCCACCGGGCACGATGATGCTGTGCCCGACCTTGGTGATGGCGCTTCCACTGGCTGGCGCGGCGCTGGTCTGAGAGAGTTGGGTTTCTTCGCCCCGCAGGATGCTGCCCGACACGTTGACCTCAATGGCGCCATTGGTGGCCTGGTTGAGGATTGCCTGCCCCAGAGCGGCCTTGTTGTTCCAGAGTGTGCTGTGGACGATGACTGGAAGCACCTGTGCGCCGAGCAGCACCTGGTTGTAGATCGCGCCGCCATACTGTTGGGCGCTGTTGTCGGCAAAGGTGCTGTTGGTGATGGCCGGCTTGACCACGCTGCCGCTGCCTCGTGCCAGGTTGGCCATGGCACCGCCCTGGTACGGGGTGCTGAGGTTCCAGCTCCTGGTGCCCGTGCTGTTCGCGTTGAAGGTGTTGCCGTCGAAGTTCGGGCTCAACGTGCCACTGGCGGCGCTTTCATTGAAGACGGCCCCGCCGCGTCGCGCCGTGTTGCCCTGGAGCAGGGTGTCGGTGATGCTGGGGCTGCTCGCCACCCCGGTGGCCAGGAGGTAGATGGCTCCACCATCGCCCTGGCCATTGATGGTGTGGTTGTTTGTGAACCGCGAGGCGCTGATCTGCGGTGCGTTGACTTCGCCCATGCCGATGCCGGCGATGGCGCCGCCGCGCTGGGCCATGTTGCCGCTGAACGTGCTGCGGACGATGGTCGGCTGGCCTTGGCCCCAGCTGATCAGGGCTCCCCCATCCAGGGCGGCATGGTTGCCCATGAACTGCACATCGTCCAGCTGCGGGCTGCAGCTTTGACCCAATCCATTGCACACCAGGCCGCCGCCATAGCCGGAGGGAAATGCAGCGCCGGCCGAGGTCTCGGCCCGGCCGCCAGTGATGGTCAGTCGCTCGATCAGGGTGTAGGTCGCATCGCCCGGTGTGGCTTGGAAGGGGCCGCTGCCCAGGGTGGGGCTCAGCCCGCCGATGACCACCACATGGTGGCTGTTCTGGCCGGCGATGTCGGTGGCTGTGGGGGTGATGCCTTCGGGCGTCTTGTTGGCGTCATCGCCGCCGATGTCGCCCGACAGCACGGTTTTGCTGGCGCCTGCCACGCGCTCGTCGCCGTTGCCGGTGTAGCCGCCGCGCAGCAGCAGCGGGCGGTTGATGGCAAAACGCGCGGCGCGGTCGCTGGCATTCGCCGTGGGCGTGTAATGGCCCTGCATCAGCCGGATGTCGTAGCACTGGGACAGTGCGCCACCATTGGCCTGGCCCAGTGCGTGCTGCAGCGAGGCCGGGTCGCTCCAACTGCTTCCCGCCGTGGTGCTGGTGCCGCCCTGCGGGCTGACGTGCAAGGTGCGTGTGGAGTCGCAGGGAAGGGCCCACGCAGCCAAGGCCGGACAGGCCGATGCAGCGGCCAGGGCCAGGGTACGCAGGTGAATGGATGGGGGCATGGCGGAGTCTCCTCTCCGCCTGCTATGATTTTTGTAGCTTCTAGCGCTTGCCATTCAAGCGCTTTAGGCTGATTCGGTGCTCAATCCTGGCGGTGCCGCAGATTGTGGGAAAACATTGTTGGGAAATTGTTGGGAATCAAGCCCCGGCCAGCGCCCGCAGGTCGTCGTCCAGCACGGACGGCCCCGCGTGCCGTACCAGATGGGTGGCAAAGCCGCGCAGCAGGTTGGCCTGGTGTTCGGGGGAGGCAAACAGGCCGCGCGCCCTGCGCTGCACCAGGTAGACCATGGGGCGCAGCACGGCCTCGGGCAGCATGGGCAGGACGGCGGCGACGTCGGGCGGCAGCTCGGGGTCGGGGCTGTGCAGCAGAAAACCCATGTCCTGCCGCGCGGGCGGGTGCGCCGCGAACAGGTCGGCGCGGCAGCGGGCGAGCGCCTCGCGGTCGTCGCTGCCCAGGCAGGCCAGGCAACGCAGGGTGAGCAGGTAGATGTGGAACTGCGAGCCGGGCTCGGCCAGCTCCAGGCTGCGCTCGTACAGCGCGTGGGCGGTGCTGAAGTCGCCCGCGTGCACATGGCATTGCGCCAGAGTGGGCCAGGCGGCGGCGAAGGCGGTGGTGCCGGCAAAGCCGCTGCGGGCCAGCGCGAAGGCGGTGTGCGCATGGCGCCCGCCCAGGGTGTTGAGCAGCCGCGCGGCGGCCAGCTCCAGCAGCGGTTGGCCCTGGATGGCGGGCAGATGGGGGAGGATGAGCTGTTCGATCTCGGCCTCGTGCGCGTCCCATTCCTGCGGGCTGAGGCATTGCGTGCGCGGCGACTGCAGGATGATGCGCGTGAGCAGCGCCATGGCGCGGGCGATGTCGCGTATGGCAGGCTGGTGGGTGCCTTGGTCCAGCGTTTCGGCGTAGGCGAGCGATTCGCGCCAGGTGGCCAGTGGCTCGCCGAAGAGGCGCGTGGCTTCGTGCAGGCGCATTTCCAGCGGCAGATCGGTTGGGGCCTCGCCCGGTTGCAGCGCCTGATGCGCCCAGATGCGCGGCAGCAGCGCGTCGGCGATGGCCCCCGCGTTGCCCTGCGCGGCCAGTTGACCGTGGCCATGGGCCAGCGGGTGGGTGACGCGCAGCGGGTGCAGCGGCTGGCGGGTGCGCGCGTCGCGCAGCAGCAGGGCGGCGTGCAGGAGGGTGTTGTCTGCCCATGCGCTGATTTCGAGTACGAAGGCGCAGGCACTGCCGGGATCGGGCTGCCAGGGGGGCGGAGGGGCGATGGCGGTGCCGCGCAGCGCGCCGTCGGGGGGGCGGATGCGGTCGCCCAGAGCCTGGTTCAGTGCCTGCGCCAGCGCATCGGCGGCGGGGGGCAGGTGGCGGTGCAGCGGCTGGATGGCGAGGAAGGTGCCTTCCGGCAAGGGAGGCGGCATGGGCTGTGGGGCGATCCAGCGGTAGCCGCTGCCGTATTCCGTGGCGATGAAGCGCGGGTTGCGCGCGCTGTCGCCCAGGTGGCGGCGCAGGCGGGTGACGAGGTAGTCCACCTGGCGCTCGCTGCCGTCGATGTGTTTGCCGTCCTGGCGGGGCAGTGCGTCAAGCAGGCGTTGGCGTGTGACGATGGTCCCGGGCCGGGCGAGCAGTTCGGCCAGCATGGCGCGCTCCTGGCGGGTGAAGCGCACTTCCTCACCGGTGCCTGAGCGGGCTGTGTGCAGGTCATCGCAAAAAATCCAGTCGTGGAACTGCTGTGGCATGGCAGTGCTTTCGGTGAGGGGGTGAGGGATGTGCGCTGTTTTGATGGTTCTTGTGCACGAGACCGGATGATAGGGGGGCGACAATCGCGCACTTACCGTCTTCTTCCTGCCCACCTGTATCGTGATCCAAGGCTTTGTCGCGTCCGTCGTCGCGTCCTTTCTGTTCGGCGCCATGTACTACCTGGCGCCCGCGCTGGCGCCGCTCGACGGCGAGCAGATCTTCGGCTGGCGCGTGCTGTGCACGCTGCCCTTCACCACGGCGCTGCTGCTGGCGATGGGGCAGTGGGAGCGGGTGGCGGCGCTGGTGCGGCGCGTGCGGCGCCAGCCGCTGCTGGCCCTGGGCCTGCTGGGCAGCGCGGCCATGCTGGGGGTGCAGCTGTGGATCTTTCTGTGGGCGCCGCTGCACGGGCGCGCGCTGCCGGTGTCGCTGGGCTACTTTCTGCTGCCCCTGGTGATGGTTCTGACCGGGCGCCTGCTGTACCGCGAGCGGCTCACGCCCCTGCAGTGGCTGGCCACAGCGCTGGCCGCGGCCGGCGTGGCGCACGAGGTGGTGCGCGCGGGCGGCTTGTCGTGGGAGGTGTGGCTGGTCTCACTGGGCTACACGGTGTACTTCGTGGCGCGCCGGCGCATGCGCACCGACCACCTGGGCGGGCACTGGCTGGACATGCTGCTGCTGATGCCGGCCGCGCTGTGGTTCGTGCTGCGCGCGCCCTCGTCGGTGGCGCTGGTGGTCGAGCACAGGCACCTGTGGGCCCTGGTGCCGGTGCTGGGCGTGGTGAGCGCGGTGGCGCTGGCGCTCTACATGGCCGCCAGCCGCCTGCTGCCGCTGGGCCTGTTCGGCCTGCTGAGCTATGTGGAGCCCGTGCTGCTGGCGCTGGTGGCGCTGGCGCTGGGCGAGAGCATCGGCGCCGCGCAGTGGCCGACCTACGGCCCCATCTTCGCCGCCGTGGGCGTGCTGGTGATGGATGGCGCGCTGCGCCTGCGCCGCCCCGCGCCGCCGCGCGAAGATTGATGCCAGATTGGCCTCTGAGGCCCATGTGGCAAGCGTAAGGTGCTATAGAATTTTTCAATCCGGCCCGACCGGCAACGCAGACAAGACCCCCCTTATGCAAGACATCTCCGCTCCCACGCCGGCCCGGTGCCCGCATTCCCGGTGGCCCGGGGCCGCCATGGTGTGCGCCGCGGCCGCCGCCTGCCTGCTGGCGCTGCCGGCCGCCACGGCGGCGGGTGGTGCGCAGCAGGCCTGGGGCAAGCGCCTGGTGGATTCGTTCGAACTGGATGCCGAGGCCCTGGCCCGGTTCGCGCAGCACCAGGACAAGACGGCGGGGCACAAGCCCAATGGCTTCTTCTCGGACACCGTGGCCTGGGTGGCGCCGCGCGAGCTGGACCTGCCCGCCAGCGGCAACCCCTACACGCTGGTGGTGCGCGTCGAGGGCGTACCGCCGGCCGACGGCGAGGGCCTGACGCGCTGGATGGCCGGCTGGGCCATCGACAACGGCACGCGGCTGGCCATGGTGCAGGGCGCGTCCTTCCCGAAGGACACGCGCGCCGGCCGGGTGCTGCAGCTGGCCGGCGCAGCCGGGCCGGTGAGCTTCAAGGAAGACCGCAAGCTCGCGCCGGTGCTGGAGTTCGCGGGCGCCAGCAATCTGCGCATGGACGGCGTGCGGCTGGAGGTCTGGTCCGGCATGCGCCGCAACTCCTTCGTGGAGCTGCTCATGTCCGCCGTGCCATTGCTCACGGGCGTGGTGTTCCTGGGGCTGGTGTGGTGGTGGCGCCGGCGTTAGCCGGCGGCGCCGTTACAGCCCCAGCGGCTGGCCGGGCTTCCAGGCGTCGGCCAGGCGCTCGGCCTCGGCGATGTCGCTGGGCTGCATTTTTTCCCTCAGGCGGGTCAGGCCGGCACGGGCGCTGGACGGGCGGTGCTGCTCGGGCAGCAGCTCGTCGCGATCGGGCGCGGCGCGGGAGGCGCGCTCGGCCAGCGTGAGCAGCATCCAGGCGGGAATGGGACGCTGGCTCACCGGGTCGGCGCCGCGGGCATACAGCATGCCCAGGCTGAACAGGCCCGCCGCGTCGCCCTGGCGTGCGGCGCGCAGGTACCAGTTCTCGGCCAGCGAGGGCTGGCGCGCCATGTGCTCGCCGCGCTCGTAGAGCCCGCCCAGGCGCACGGCGGCCGTGGCGTCGCCCAGGCCGGCGGCGCGCTCCAGCCACTGCCGCGCCTCGGCCGGGTCCAGGGGCTGGCCGATGGCGTCGCGGTAGGCGCTGCCGCCCAGCAGCATGGAGGCCAGCAGCACCATGGCGCGCGGCTCGCCCTGGTTCGCCAGCTGGCGCACCGCGGGCAGGGCCTGGGCGCCTTCGCCCATGCGCCACTGGCGCTCCAGCGCGTCGATGCGCGTGCGCGCCTCCTGGCCCACGCGTGCCTGGCTCACCTCGGCCGCGCGGGCGTCGCTGGCGGCGCGTGCGGCCTGCTGTTCGGCGCGGGCGCGGCCGTCGTTCCACTTCCAGGCGAGCAGCGCGGCGGCCAGCAGCACACCGCCGCCCAGGGCCATCAGCGTCCAGGGCGGGCCGTCGCTCTTGCGCGTGCGGCGCGGCGCGGGGCGGTCGTCGTCCTCGTCGTCGTCATCGGGCACGCGGCTGCGCGGCTGGGCCTTGTCGTAGACCACCTCGCAGCGCGGGCATTGCCAGGCGGGGGCGGTGTCGGTGGGCTGGCGCGTGTAGTGGCAGCGCGGGCAGGTGCGGGCCGGGGCCGCAGGGGCCGGCTCTGCGGCGGCGGGCGCCGTGGGTTCGAGGGGCGCGAGCGAGAGCTTGTCGCCGGGGGTATTGCGGGTCATGGTGTGGTGCTGTCCTCCGGCGGGCGATTGTCGCCGCTGGGCGGTGGCGTGCGGCGTTGATGGCAAAAACAGGCTGTAGCGCCCGCCAGGCAAGCGCAATCAGCTCTTCTTTTGATAGTGCGGTTGCGGCGCGGCGGATTCCACCCAGGTGCCGGGCGCCAGCCCGTCCAGCGTGTAGGGGCCGATGGCCGCACGGATCAGGCGCAGCGTGGGGTGGCCCACGGCGGCCGTCATGCGGCGCACCTGGCGGTTGCGGCCCTCGCGGATGATGAGCTCGATCCAGCTGTCGGGAATGTGCTGGCGCACGCGGATGGGCGGGTCGCGCTCCCACAGGGCGGGCGGGGGCTCCAGCCGGCGCACGCGCGCGGGCAGGGTGGGGCCGTCGTTCAGCTGAACGCCGCGCTGCAGGGCGGCCAGGGCCGCGTCGTCGGGGATGCCCTCCACCTGCACCCAGTAGGTCTTCTCCATCTTGTGGCGCGGGTCGCTGATGCGCGCCTGCAGGGCGCCGTCGTCGGTGAGCAGCAGCAGGCCCTCGCTGTCGGCGTCCAGCCGCCCGGCCACGTAGACGCCGGGCACGTCGATGAAGTCCTTGAGCCCGCGCCAGCGGCCCTCGGGGGTGAACTGGCTCAGCACGCCGTAGGGCTTGTTGAAGCGCAGCAGCCGCGCGGCGGGAACGGGCTGGGGCCGGGGCGCGGCCGCACTGGCGGGCCTGCGCAGCGTGATGCGCAGGCGGGGCGGGGTGGGCGGCGCGCTCATGCGGGCAGGAACAGGGCGGGGTCGACCATGGTGCGGTTGAGCATCACGCCCCAGTGCAGGTGCGGGCCGGTCACGCGGCCCGTGGCGCCCACCTTGCTAAACGCCTGGCCGGCGGCCAGGGTGTCGCCCACCTGGCAGTCCATGCTGCTCAGGTGGCAGTACAGGGTGAGCAGGCCGCCGCCATGGTCCAGCCAGACGGTGCCGCCGTTGAAGAAATAGTCGCCCACGTCGATCACCCGGCCCGGCAGCGGCGCCACGATGGGCGTGCCGGTGGCGGCCGCGATGTCCATGCCGCTGTGCGGGTTGCGCGCCTGGCCGTTGAACACGCGGCGCAGGCCGAAGCTGCTGGAGCGCCGGCCGGGCACGGGCTGGCGCATGCGCAGGTCGTGGGCGGCGGGCAGCGGCGTGGAGAAGGTGGCCATCACCTGCTGCTGGTGGGCGCGTTCGCGTTCGTGGCGGGCCAGGTCGTCGGGCGACAGGTCCACGGTGCGCGGCGCGACGCGCAGGCGCTGCTCGCGGTACTGCTTGGCCGCCACGCGGTAGGCCACGCGGCGCGCCGGCGCTTCGGCCGTGGCCTGCACCGCCACATGGGCCTCGCCCAGGGGCGCGGCCAGCGGTATGCCGACGAGGGCCGTCCATTCGATCATGTCGCCGAGCACCAGCACGGGCACGTCGCCGGCGTGCACCACGGGTCGCGCGGGTGCGGGGCCCAGGGGCAGCCGGGCCACGCCGCCGGGCACCTGCAGCGCCTGGGGCCAGACGTCGGGCTCAAGGGGACGGGCCAGCGCCGGCACGGCGGGCAGCAGCGACAGGCCCAGGCCCTGCAGCAGCGTGCGGCGCCGCACGCCGGGCAGGGGGAAGAAAGGGGGGAGGGGGGGCATGGAGGACACGGCTGGCAGTGTAGAGCGCCGCGGCCCGGCCATACCGCAGCTAGGGTGGCGGCCAGGGTGGCGCGGCCCGCCCATCTGCCCGTCCCTCTGCCCGCCGGGCCGGCTGTCCGCCTGCCTGCCGTGTGGGCAGGGTTATGCAAGAAGCTATGGCTTCCATGCGCGGCGCGCGCATTGGGTCATAATCCGCACCCAATGCCCTGAGCGGCGGCGCGGCACCTGGCGGTGCGCATCGGCGGTTGGGGCATTGCCACTTTTGGCCCCGCAACGGCGCCGCCCACAAGGCGGGCCCGGCGGCACCGAGGCACCCCCGTCGGACTCTCCTTTGCCCGAGCGCCACCTGCATCCCAGGCGGCGCCGTCGCTCGGGGCTGGGCCTTTCCATTCGCTTGCTTTTTCAACCCACTAGACAACAGATCGACCATGCGTCAAGAACATGACTTCATCGGCATCAAGACCATTCCTCCGGACGCGTACTGGGGTGTCCACACCGCTCGTGCCGTAGAGAACTTTCCCATCACGGGCCACGCCGTGGCCCACATGCCCGAGTTGATCCGGGCCTTCGCCTTCGTCAAGAAGGCCGCCGCCCACGCCAATCTGCAGCTGGGCGCGATCAACGAAACCCAAGCCCACGCCATTGCCCAGGCCTGCGACGACCTGATCGCCGGCCAGTTGCACGACCAGTTCGTCGTGGACGTGATCCAGGGCGGCGCCGGTACTTCCACGAACATGAACGCCAACGAGGTGATCGCCAACCGTGCCCTGGAGCACCTGGGATTGCCCAAGGGCCGCTACGACGTGATCCACCCGAACGATCACGTCAACGCATCGCAAAGCACCAACGATGCCTACCCCACGGCGCTGAAGATCGCCACCTATTTCGGCATCGAGACGCTGCTCAAGGCCCTGTCGGCCCTGCGCGGTGCGTTCGAGGCCAAGGCCGAGGAATTCAAGGACATCCTGAAGATCGGCCGCACCCAGCTGCAGGACGCCGTGCCCATGACGCTGGGCCAGGAGTTCGCCGCCTTCGCCGCCATGATTGCGGACGACGAGCGCCGCCTGCGCGAATCCGCCTACCTGATGACCGAGGTGAACATGGGCGGCACCGCCATCGGCACCGGCATCAACGCGCCCGTGGGCTATGTGGACGTGATCGTGCCCAAGCTGGCCGAACTCTCGGGCGTGCCGGTGACGGCCGCCGCCAACCTGATCGCCGCCACCTCGGACACGGGCGCCTTCGTGGACATCTCGGGCGTGCTCAAGCGCATCGCGGCCAAGCTCTCCAAGATCAGCAACGACCTGCGCCTGCTGTCCTCCGGCCCGCAGGCCGGCGTGGGCGACATCAAGCTGCCGGCGCGCCAGGCGGGCTCGTCCATCATGCCGGGCAAGGTGAATCCCGTGATTCCCGAGGTGATGAACCAGGTGTGCTTTGAGGTGATCGGTAACGACGTCGCCATCACCATGGCGGCAGAGGCCGGCCAGCTGCAGCTCAACGCCTTCGAGCCGCTGATGGGCTGGGCGCTGCACAAGAGCCTGCACCACCTGGCCAAGGCCTGCCACACGCTGCAGGTGAACTGCGTGGAGGGCATCGAGGCCAACCAGGCGCTGCTGGGCGAGCGCATCGCCGAGTCGGTGACGCTGGTGACGGCGCTCAACCCGCTGATCGGCTACGAGAAGGCGGCCTCGATCGCCAAGTCGGCCATCGCCACGGGCAGGCCGATTGCCGTGGTGGCCGAGGACCTGGGCATCATGACCCAGGCCGAGATGCAGTCGCTGCTGGTGGCCGAGCGCCTCACGCAGGCGGGCGCCATCAAGGCAGGTATGTAATTTGCTATCGATTGTGTAGCTGCTTGCGCTTTATGGTCGGGCGCTACACGTTGATTTGATATGAAAAAAGCCGGTGCGATCGCACCGGCTTTTTTGCTGGAGGCGGGCCCGGGCAGCGGGTCAGCGCACGCGCTCGGACTCCACCACCATGTCCAGCACATAGGCATAGGCCGAAGCGTCGGCCGGCACGTTCTGGCGGTGGTAGCGCTGGATGCGCAGCACGTTGCGGATGCCCGGCTCATGCGTGTAGCCATCGATCCCGCCCTGAAAGATGCGCCATTCGCCCACGGACTGCTTCACGCCGTTGTCGCCGAAGCGCACATCGCGCACCTGCAGGCACTGGGCATCGCGCATCAGCGGGTGGTTGCAGGGCACGCGCTGGGGCGCCACCTCCAGGAACATGCGTTCGCCGGCCGAGCCGTAGCGCGTGGCGGGCGTCGGCGTGCCGGTGAATTCCCAGCGGCTGCCATCGGCGAACAGCAGCGACAGCGTGGGCGCGCCGCCGGCCTGCGCGGGGCGCAGCGCATGGCTTTGCACCTGCGGCAGCTGCGCGCCCATGCGGCTTTCCAGCGCCATCAAGGCCTGGTCCACGCAGGCGCGCTTGGTGGACATCACGCCCTGCACCTGCAGGCGCTCGCCGTCCACGCGGTAGCCGCCGCCCAGCGTGTTGCACAGCCGCTGCAGGGACAGGTGCGAGCCCTCGAATTGCAGGCGGGGCGCGGGCTGGTCGGGCCGCAGCCCGGTGGCCTGTGGCCGGCCGCTGGCGTCATGCATGGCCGTCAGGTCCCAGAAATAGGCTGTCAGCAGCGGTGCGGGGGTGTTTGGTGTCATGGCGGCTGCGGGCGGGGACGAGGGCGTGGTGGCGGGCGCGGAGGTGGGTACCTGGCCGCAGGCGGCCACCAGGGCAAGGGCGGCCAGGGCTGGCAGTGTGGCAAGGCGTGTGCGATGCAGTCGCATGTAGGCTTTCCTTTGAGGTGTTGAATGCGTCGACCATAACGCGGTCCGCTCGCGGCGCGTGTCATACAAGTTCGCCAATGACGGCGGGCCGGTTGCGGAGCACGCTGGGTTTCCATGTGACCCTCAATGGAGGCGACTGTTCCCCATTTCCGCGGCCACGCCTGGATGGCTGGGCGCGCCAGCCTTGGCCGGGACCTTGGGGGAGGAGTGGCGAGCCTCCTGGCGTGATGCATGCGCCACCGATGGCGCCACGGCACTGTGGCCCTGCGTTGGAATGCTGTGCCGCTGCTCGAAGCGCCGCAGCAGGTGCAGCAATATCTTCCGGTAGATCTCGCTGCCCTCGTGGGCGTCTTCCATGCCGACGTCGATGTTCGGGTTGTCGTTGACTTCGATCACGAACGCTTGCCCGGCGTGGGATTTGATGTCTATCCCGTAGAGGCCATCGCCGATCAGCTTCGCCGATGCGCAGGCCAGCGCCAGCACGGAAGCCGGGACGTCGTTCAACGGGACGGACTCCACCCGCCCTTCCTGGAATCGCCCGTCTCCTGCGTGTTTGATGATTTGCCAGTGGTCCTTGCACATGTGGTAGCGGGCGGCAAACAGGGGCGCCCCATCCAGCACGCCGATGCGCCAGTCAAATGCCGTGTACATGAACTCCTGGGCAAGGATGACATCGGACTCCTTCAGCATTTCGCGGGCGATGTCGTGCAGCTGGACCGCATCGTCCGCCTTCTTCACGCTGCGACTGAAGGCGCCATCGGGCACCTTGAGCACCACGGGATAGGGCAGCAGCATGGCCATGCTGCTCAGGCTGTGCTTGCTGATCAGAAAGGTCTTGGGCGTGGCGATGTCGTTGCCCTTGAGCAGTTCGGCCAGGTAGGCCTTGTTCGCGCAGCGCAAGATGGAGGCCGGATCATCGATGACCGGCATGCCGGCCAGCTCGGCCTTGCGGGCGAAATCAAAGGTGTGGTGCGATACCGCCGTGGTCTCCCGAATGAAGAGCGCATCGAACTGCGTCAATCGGGACAGGTCTTTCTTCTCGATCAATTCCACCGAGATGTCCATCGCCTCGCCCATTGCTGCAATGGTGTCCAACGTCTTCAGGCTGGA
The DNA here is from genome assembly GCF_059568935.1 of Diaphorobacter oryzae DSM 22780. NCBI lineage: Bacteria > Pseudomonadati > Pseudomonadota > Betaproteobacteria > Burkholderiales > Comamonadaceae > Diaphorobacter > Diaphorobacter oryzae. The sequence continues at coordinate 109,637 of NZ_JCANUL010000008.1, forward strand.
AGGCGGCAGAGGGTCCTTGGGGTCGTGCAGGATGGCGAGTGCCATTCGGTAGGTGCGGGGGCGCGGAGCGGGATTCCAGGCACGCCGCGTGAATCGCGCCAGGCCACGCAGCAGGACTTGGTCCTGCTCCGGGCTGACATCGGCCGGCTTCAGGGGATGCACGGCCGATACCTCCCACACATGGGATTTGCCCGCACGCTCGACCGAGATCTCTAGCAGGGGGCAATGGAACATCTCGAAGCTCTTGCGCGCCAGCGTGGCCAGCTGCGGGTCCTCGATTTCGCCGAAGAACACATGCAGCGTCAGGCTGCGTACAGAGCGCGGCACGTCCTTCAGGGGGCCGACAAGCGCGCCGAGCGTCGGCAGCATGGCGGCCTGTGGCTTGCGCCGTGCCAGTTCGAGGATTGTTTCAACGCTGGGCGTCACCCGGTCGCCACGAGCCTCCGCCAGAAGCGAGCAGTAGTACCCCACGCTCAAGTAGCTGTAGCTGCGGCACAAATTGATGACTTTGCGTGGACGACTTCGTATTCGCGGGCCATCTGCAAGATATTGCTCTGCAGTGATGACTTCGATGTCCGGGATGCTCCAGCGGAAGTCCGCGGGTTTTTCCACGATGATGAGGTGGTCTGAATTCAAGAAACTCTCCTGTGCGCACCCATGAATCGGTATGGATTCATGCTGCTTTTCAATGACGGGGTGGCGAAGCTCATCAAAATCCATGTTCAAGCTCAGCCCAGGGGAAATGCCGGTGGAGGTCTATGCGGCGGTTGGCAGCGTGAGCCGGAAACGGCATGCGGCGCTGCCATCCGCGTAATAGCCGTTGACGGGGTTGCCCCATGGAATAAATCCCAGGGAGTGAAAGAGCCCATGGGCCTTCAGGTTGTTGATGCGACTCTCAAGCCGGACTTCGCGATGCCTGCGCCTGTGCGCGATCAGGCAGGCGTGGGTGATCAAGCATCGCCCAACGCCAGCCCTTTGAAAACCTGCCTTGACAGCGATCGAGTAGATACGGGACACAAGAGATTTCTTGCGGGAGAGAATGACGGCTGACCCGATGATCTGATTGCCGGAGGTGGCGACGATTACTGCGGCAGATGCGCTGTCCATCAACCTGCGCCAGCTGCGCAGGCTGATTCGATCCGTTGCAAAGGCCTCTTGCTCCAGGGCAAAAATATCCGCAACATCTGTTTGTAAGGCCCATCGGACATCAAATTCTTTCATTTCCTGGTCGGGCCTGGTTCGTTGTGCGATGTTTTGTCGTTGAGAAAGTGGCTCCCCAGCCACTCCGATGCCAGGACTGTTGCCCTGAAGACGCAAACAAGACCTATAACGACTATCGCGATGAAAGTGATGTCCTGAAATACCTGTGACATTCCCATTTTTCTGTAGAAATAGATGGGGTGACAATACATGGAATGTCTATTCGGGTTGTAAATTTTTCGTCAATTTTCCATATGGGAAATTGTGAGGTTGCGAAAAATTGATGCAGATAGGGTGTTTTTAAACAAAAAATTTATACGAGGTCTATAAATACTGGCGGATGGCAATTTTGCCGATCGATAAAACCAGATATGTACAAGACCTCTATCTCTCTCGGCTACGCAGCGGCGCTTGGCGGCGTCATTCTGTCGATGCTGCCTTCCATGGCTGTGGCGCAACTGACAGGCAATGGCAGTTTGACGTCCGACTACGTTTGGCGTGGCTCATCGCAGACCCGGGAGAAGCCGGCGGTTCAGGGGGGGCTCAAGTACGCCCACGGCTCTGGTCTCTATGCCTCGGTCTGGGGCTCCAACGTCAAGTTCAAGCCAGACAATGGCGCCAGCAGCGAGTTCGACATTGCGCTGGGCTGGAACGGCAAGCTGGCGCAGGACTGGGCACTCGATGTCTATTACCTGCGCTACCAATACCCCGCCTCGGATGTCCCGCTGAACTGGAATGAGGTCAATGCTGCAGTGACCTGGCGCGACAACTACTGGCTGTCGGTCGGCCACTCCAGCAACGCGATGGCCAGCAAGACGGCGGGCACTTATGCGCTGCTGGGTGCGCGCTATCCGCTCAACGACAAGTGGCGAGTGGAGGGCACGCTGGCACGCTATTTCCTCGACAGCGCCTATGCGGACAGCTACACGCATGGCTCCATCGGTGCGGTGTGGGCCTTCCAGGCACCTTTCGAGGTGAGGCTGACGCTGCATGGAACGGATTCCGCGGCCAAGCGGTTGTTTCCAGAAATGGCAGGCTCGCGCGTCGAGTTTGCGCTGCAGGCGTCTTTCTGACGGCTGCTCATTGAATCGCACATGCGGCTGGAGATTGGATCCCTCAATCGATCTGAGAGGTTCTCAACAAATGAAAGCTGCTGTGCGGTCAGAGAGGGGGCGTATGAGTCCGCTGAATGCTTATCTTGCGACCGAAGACATTCTTCTCCATATGGAGGCCGGGAACAAGAAAGTCCTGTTCGAGGCCATCGGGCGCCATATGGAGAAGGTCCATGGCATCCCCGGCGAATCCGTCGCAGCCGCTTTGCAGCGGCGGGAACTCGCCGCGTCGACCGCTTTGGGCTGTGGCGTGGCCATTCCCCATGCACGGGTGATCGGGCTCAATGAAATTCGGATGCTCTACGTGCGGCCTGTGCCACCAATGGCATCGTATGCGGCGGATGGCCGGCCGATCTCCGACGTCGTCGTGTTGCTGGTCCCCGCGCCTGCAGTGCAAGAGCATCTGGATGTTCTGGCCCATGTCGTAGCGCTTTTCTCGGATGATGAATTCAGAAGGGCGTTGCACATTTGCCAGAGTCCATATGAGGTGAGGCAGTTATTTAAGAATTGAACTCATTAATTGGGCTTGGTCTGATTCTCTGAATTGGTGCTGCGGGGTTCTGGGGGTAAGTGACCTCTGTTTGGGACGGCTGGCGGGATATGCAAATGCAACTACCAGAGGTTTGATTATTTGTCAGCCGTCCTATTTTTTCTGGATGGATTATGAGTCGAAATTTCCGTTGATCTTGCTGCTATGTTGTTAAGGGTTGATGTGAAAAATATGCAAATAGATTACTCGAATCGGCTGGGTGTGGGTGAAAAGGATAGCCTTATCCATAAGGTCATTTTGCATGATCGCGCCTCCATTGGGGCTGGTGCGCCTAGATCAATCGGCTTTGGCGCACGCTGCGATGGAGCGCTCATAGGCGGTATCTGTGGTCATGTGGAGTTGCGCTGCCTGTATGTTGATTATCTATGGGTTGACGAGAGTCATCGTTGCCATGGCATAGGCTCTCATCTGCTGAAGATGGCCGAAGATGCTGCCGCAGGTCAGGGGTGCCTTCAATGCCGCATCGAGTCACTTTCCTTGAAGACGGCACATATCTATATTGCGCGAGGGTACAGGGTAATGCACTGCATTCCAGACTATATTCCTGGCTTGCCGCTCATTATCTTGTCGAGGCAAATCTGAATCGTGCAATGAAAAAGGCTGCCCGCGGGCAGCCTTTTGCTTTCGGTTTTGGCTGCGGCCCTTACTTGGCCCAGTTGTCCTTCAGCCCGGTGATCTTGTTGAAAACGGGGCGGGTGGCTGTGTGGTCTTTGCGGTCGGCCACGAAGTAGCCGAAGCGCTCGAACTGGAACTTGTCGTCCGGCTGGGCCGCGCCCAGCGAGGGCTCCACGAAGGCGGTCACCACCTTCAGGCTGTCGGGGTTGAGCAGCGTCAGGAAGTCCTTGCCGCCAGCGTCGGGCTGCGCGTCGGTGAACAAGCGGTCGTACAGGCGAACTTCGGCCTGCACGCCGTCCTGCACGCCGACCCAGGTGATGGCCGCCTTGACCTTCACGCTGTCGGCGCCGGGCGTGCCGCTCTTGGTATCCGCCACCACGGTGGCCAGCACCTTGGTCACGTTGCCGTCGGCATCCTTTTCGCAGCCCGTGCATTCGATCACGTAGCCGCCCTTGAGGCGCACCTTGTTGCCGGGGAACAGCCGCTTGTAGCCCTTGGGCGGCACTTCGGCGAAGTCCTCGCGCTCGATCCACACCTCGCGGCCCAGGGTGAAATGGCGCTCGGGCACCGCTGCTTCTTCGGCGGGCACGCCTTGCCCGTGCGGCAGGGCGGGCAGGCTGCAGGCCTCCAGGTGGCCGGCGCTGCCGAACACCTCGGCCCAGTTGGTCAGCTCCAGCTTGAGCGGGTCGAGCACCACCATGGCGCGGTGGGCCTTGGCCTCCAGGTCTTCGCGCAGGCAGCCCTCCAGCGTGCCGTAGTCGATCCAGCTGTAATCCTTGGTCACGCCGATGCGCTCGCAGAACATCTGGATGGACGCTGGGGTGTAGCCGCGCCGGCGCAGGCCCACGATGGTGGGCATGCGTGGGTCGTCCCAGCCGCTCACGATGCCGTTGTCCACCAGGTGCTTGAGCTTGCGCTTGCTGGTGATCACATAGGTGAGATTCAGGCGTGCGAACTCGTACTGACGGGGCTGGGGCTTGGCGATCAGGCCGCCGGCGGCCAGGTGGTCCAGCAGCCAGTCGTAGAACGGGCGCTGGTCCTCGAATTCCAGCGTGCAGATGCTGTGGGTGATGCACTCCAGCGCGTCCTCGATCGGGTGCGCGAAGGTGTACATGGGGTAGACGCACCACTGGTTGCCGGTGTTGTGGTGCTCCGCGTGTTTGATGCGGTAGATGGCCGGGTCGCGTAGATTGATGTTGGGGCTGGCCATGTCGATCTTGGCGCGCAGAACGGCTGCGCCGTCGGGCAGCTTGCCGTCCTTCATCTCGCGAAAGCGCGCCAGGTTCTCGGCCGGGGTGCGGCTGCGGTATGGGCTGTCCACGCCGGGCTTGCCGAAGTCGCCGCGGTTGGCGCGCATTTCCTCGGGAGTCTGCTCGTCCACGTAGGCGTTGCCGGACTCGATGAGGTACTCGGCAGCGCGGTACATGAAGCCGAAGTAGTTGCTGGCGTAGTACAGGTTCTCGTGGCCGTCCGGATCCTTCCAGTCGAAGCCCAGCCAGTGAACGGCGTCGATGATGCTGTCCACGTACTCCTGGTCTTCCTTCTCCGGGTTGGTGTCGTCGAAGCGCAGATGGCACACGCCTGCGTAGTCGCGCGCCAGTCCGAAGTTCAGGCAGATGCTCTTGGCATGGCCCACATGCAGGTAGCCGTTGGGCTCGGGCGGAAAGCGGGTGCGGATCTTGGCAGGGTCTTGCGTACCTGCAGCCTGGTGCGCCGCATCGCCAGGGCTGCCTGCCCATTGGTTGCGTGCATGGGTGCCTTGTGCCAGGTCGGCCTCGATGATCTGGCGCAGGAAGTTGCTGGGTTTGACAGCGTCTGAAGGGGTGTCGTGGTGGGCAGGGGTGCTCATGTCGGTGATTTTAGGCCGCGCCCGCCGGGCATTTCCGGGGCGGGCGCCGGAAGCCCCGTCAGCGGGGGCTTGTGAATGCCACGGGTTACGCATTGACACGACGCGCGGTACTTCCAGAAACAACATGAACGCATGTTCATGCCATCCTTTCGCCTGTCTGGTGCGTTAAGGGCGTGGCACCGTCGTGCCCAGTATCAGCGGGAGCGCCATCCGCAGGGGCAGATGGGCTGGCCCGCAGTCAAAGGAGATTTTCATGACCCAACATCGCTCTTGGTTTGCCGCTGCCGCCATGGCTGGCGTGGCACTGGCCCTGTTGGCGGGCACCGGTGCCGCGCAGGCGCGCAGTGATGTGTATTGGTCCGTCGGAGTGGGTGCTCCCGGTGTGGCTGTGGGGGTGGGCAATGCCGCTCCCATGTACTACGCGCCCCCGCCGCCGGTGTATTACGCACCGCCCCCGCCGGTGTACTACGCACCGCCGGTGTACCGCGCACCGCGGCCCGTGTACTACGCGCCTCCGGTGGTCGTGGCCCCGCCTCCCTGGGGTTACTACCGCGGGCATGGGCACCATCATCGTGGTCATCGCGGTCACCACCGCGATTGGCGCTGACGTTTCCCGGCCCGCAGCAGCCCCTCGGGGCAATGCAGCCGGGGATATGAGCCTTGGCAGAAACTCCAGGGGCTGAGTTCCAGGGCGAGGGCAGACCGGGGTGCGCAGCATGTAATTACTGCGCCGCAGTCAAAAAAAAGCCCAGTCTGGGACTGGGCTTTGAAGGGATCCATGAAACGCGGAGTTTCGAGAGGATCCAAGGAGACAACTGGAGTGCCTTGCTGTCTTCTCGAGAACAAGGCAGAGGTTCAAATTATAAGTGGAAACCCTAGTTTGTGCTGACACCTACCTACGGTGCCAGCCGAAAGGGCATCAGCGCTTGCGGGGAGCGGCGGCGGCAGCCGTTTTGGCGGCGTTGGCGGCCGAGCTGGCCACGGCGTTGAAGTTGGCTTCAGCGGCGTCGCTGGCTTGCTTCACGGCCTTTTGCACGGATTCGAAGGCGTTGTTGGCGGCAGAAACGGCGCTCTTGAACACGGCCACTGTGGTCTCAGAACCTGCGGGAGCATTCTTGGCGGCGGTGTCCACCAAGTTGCTGAAGTTGCGCTGCACTTCGGCAGCCTGGGCTTCGGCGGCCTTGCCAAACTCGGCGCCGGTGCCCGAGGCGATCTCGTACAGGTGGCGGCTGTAGGCCAAGGTCTTTTCGGCCAGGGGCTGGAACAGGCTGGCTTGCAGCGTCAGCAGTTCCTGTGCGTCCTTGACGGACAACACGGCCTGGGTGTGGCTGGCGACTTCCGACAGAGCGGCGCGGGAGGCCGTCACATTCAGTTCGACGATCTTTTCCACGCCTTCGAAGGCCTTGTTCGTGAGGCCGAACAGGGTTTCGATGTTGGCCTTGTGGGCGGCGAGGATTTGTTCAGGGGTCAGGGACATGTCATATCTCCAAATAAAGCCCTTGCGGGGCGGGTTGAGACCTCTGCCCTGACTGACCTCTCTCGTCATGTTGCAGTGCAGCATGAGTCGAATTCTATGAGTCCTGCCCATGGATGCAAGCGTTTTTGTTGCATTGCAGCATTTTTAGAGTCGCTACCCCAATGTTCCATTGGTTACGGATGGCCGCCATGGGCGAAGGCCTTGGGCAGGGCGTGGCGAGGATGGCGTGCGCCTGGCCTTCATGCGCGCAGGTCTGCGCTGGCAAAATCCCAGGCCCATGAATGCACCCCATGCCTCCACGCGCCCTGCCGCCGCTCCTGCGCCGCCGCGCCCCGTGCCGCAGCCCAGGGCGGCGTACCGCGCCTTTCGCCTCATCGGCACGCGCTGGATGGACAACGACATCTATGGCCATGTGAACAATGTCGTGTACTACAGCTGGTTCGACACGGCCGTGAATGCCTATCTGATCGAGCGGGGCGCGCTGGACATCCACCAAAGCGACACCATCGGCCTGGTGATCGAGACGCAGTGCAACTATTTCGCCCCGCTGGCCTTTCCGCAGACCATTGACGCGGGCCTACGCGTGGCGCGGCTGGGCGAGAGCAGCGTGCGCTACGAGGTGGGCCTGTTCGCGCAGGGCGAGGCCATGAGCGCGGCCTGCGGCCATTTCGTGCATGTGTATGTGGGGCGGGATGACCGGCGGCCCAGGCCCCTGCCGCAGCGGCTGCGCGAGGCCTTGCAGCCCTTGTGCATGGCGGCCTGAGGCCTCTGCATTGGGCGCGGCTTACCGCCCGCCCGCCTCGCGTCTGGCGGGCGCGGGCAGGGCGCCGCCCTGGGCTTGCGCTACGGCGCCGATGCCGCGCACCACGTCGCCGATCACGATCACCGAGGGGCTGCCGAGCCGCTCGCGCTCGATGGTGTCCTGCAGCGCCCCCAGCGTGGTGAGCGCATGGCGTTGCTGCGGCAGGCTCACATGCTGGATCACCGCCACCGGGGTGTGTGCGGGCAGGCCGGTCATCAGCTCCCGCTGGATGTGGGCGCAACTCGCCATGCCCATGTAGATCACGAGCGTGAGGCGCGCGTCGCGCGCCGTGGCGGCGAGCTGGCGCCAGTCGGTGCCCGTGTCCTCGGGCTTGTTGTGCCCGGTGATGAAGACCACGCCGTGGGCATGTTCGCGGTGCGTGAGTGGCGCGCCCAGCAGCGTCATGCCGGCCAGGCCCGCCGTGATGCCGTTGACCACCTGCACGTCGATGCCGGCGGCGCGCAGATGCTCCACCTCTTCGCCGCCGCGGCCGAAGATGAAGGGGTCGCCGCCCTTGAGGCGCACCACGTTCTCGCCCTCGTGCACGGCCATGACCATGAGCTTTTCGATGAAGGCCTGCGGCGTGCTCTTGCAGCCGCCGCGCTTGCCCACGTGCACCACGCGCGCGCTGGCCGGGGCCAGGGCCACGATGGCGTCGCTCACCAGGTCGTCCACCAGCAGCACGGTGGCCGCCTGGATCGCCTTCATGGCCTTGAGGGTGAGCAGGTCCGGGTCGCCCGGGCCGGCGCCCACCAGGGTGCAGCTGCCGGTGTGGGAAGGAGTGGTCGGTCCGGTCATGGCGTGGCCTCCGCAGTGATCTGACGGCTCAAGCGCAAGATATGTTCCACCTGCCGCTGCAGGGCCGCGGGCACGGGCGCATCACCCGCCAGCACCCGGCGGGTGTATGCGGCGGTGCCGGCCACGTCGATCTGCTCCGGCAGGCCGGGCACCTCGCTGGCCGTGCCGGGCTGCTGCTCTTCCAGCAGCCGGTGCGCGCCGGCCACGAAGCCGTCATAGCGTGGCGTGCGGCGCGGGTCGGTGGCCACCTCGCCCTCCAGCCCGCGTGACAGCAGCGCGTGCATGCCCATGGCGGTGAAGGTGGTGCACAGCATGTCGAAGTATTCGGGGTGGGTGTAGCTCGTCACCACCAGTGCCGGGCCGGTGCAGGGGTTCAGCAGCTTGGCGACGCTGTGGCCGGGGTTGCGCAGGCCAATGGTCTCGCGCACCGCAAGCAGGCGCGCAAGGCCGGGGTGCAACACCTTGGTGCACACATGGGCAATGCTGCCGGTTGCTATTGTTTGAGGAGCTGCTAGCGCTTGTATATAAAGCGCTTCAAGCACTTCTGATGCCAATATGCGGCGCGCCTCGGTGCGCATGCCGTGCAGCAGCACGGGCAGGCCTTCGCGCGCCAGCAGCAGCGCCAGCAGCGGCGTGAGCACCGGCAGTTTGCGCGCGCCGTTGTAGCTGGGCAGCACGATGAGCGGCCGGCCGCCCGCGCAGGCGGGAAAGGCGGCGATGCGCGCGTGCACCGCGTCCAGAAAGCCGCACATCTCCTCGGCCGTCTCGCCCTTGATGCGCATGGCCACGCAGAAGGCGCCGATCTCCAGGTCGGTCACCCGCCCATCGAGCACCTGGCCGAACAGATCGGCCGCCTGCGCGCGGTCCAGCGCCTTGGCGCCGCGTGCGCCGCGGCCGATTTCCTTGATGTACTGGCTGATGCCCATGATGACGTGGCTGGGTTGGAAAACTGGCTGTGCATATTCTCCGGCATGCTTGATAACTGTCCGTTATATATGTGTGCCGTACGGAGTGCCGCGTCACATCGCCGGCGCCAAGGCTCTGGCTGCTTCGGCGGGCGGTACGCAGAGGAATGTATCTCCGTCACAAAAAATGTTAACAATAGTGAAAAACGCGCCTAATATGCGAGCCAGGTCACGTACGCGGCTCGCAGCGGTTGACTGCTGAGAGGCGCTGGGACTCTTCTGGAGGGATCGCCATGCGAGTGAATCTGCCTGTCAGTACGCGCGAATACCAGTTCCCCAAGGGCCAGACCCTGGTGTCCACCACGGACCTCAAGGGCCGCATCCTCTACTGCAACCCGATGTTCATCGAGGTCAGCGGTTACGAACGAGAGGACCTGCTGGGCCAGCCCCACAACATGATCCGGCACCCCGACATGCCCGAGGAGGCCTTCCGCGACATGTGGCAGACCATCTCCAGCGGGCTGCCCTGGTCCGCGCCCGTGAAGAATCGGCGCCAGAACGGCGACTACTACTGGGTGATGGCCAACGTCACCCCGCTCATGGAGGACGACCAGCCCTCGGGCTACATGTCGGTGCGCACCGAGGCCACGCGCGAGCAGATCCAGGCGGCCGAGCGCCTGTACCAGACCATGCGCGCCGAGAAGGAGGCGGGCCGCCAGGTCCACGTGCTGCGCGCGGGCCGTCTGGTCAAGAACCACCTCTGGGGCCGCGTGGGCGCGCTGGTGAGCCTGGGGCAGCAGGGCAAGCTGGGCCTGGTCTTCCTGGTGGTGCTGGCGGCGGCCTTCGCGGCCGCCACGGTGGGCGGGCAGAGCCTGGGCCTGTGGGCTGGCCTGGCCTGGCTGGCGGCCTGCGCGGTCGCCGCGCTGGCCGTGGGCTATGCCTACGGGCTCACGGTGGCCCCGCTCACGCAAATGGTGCGCACGGCCAACCGGCTCGCGGCGGGCGACCTGACGCAGACCATCCAGGTCACGCGCCAGGGGGTGGTGGGCGACCTGGAGAAGGCCCTGGCCCAGCTCAACGTGAACCTGCTGTCCATCGTGCGCGACGCGCGCGACGAGAGCGACAAGATGCGCGTCTCCACGCGCGAGATTGCCCAGGGTAACCAGGACCTGTCCGAGCGTACCGAGACCCAGGCCAGCAACCTAGAGCAGACCGCCGCGTCGATGGAGCAGATCACCGGCACCGTCAAGCAGACGGCGGACTCGGCGCGCCAGGCCACCGAACTGGCCACGCAGGCCACCCACGTGGCCGAGCGCAGCAGCGACGCGGTGGACGGAGTGGCCGACACCATGAAGCAGATCCAGGCGGCCTCGGGCCGCATCGGCGAGATCACGCAGCTCATCGACAGCATTGCCTTCCAGACCAACATCCTCGCGCTCAACGCGGCCGTGGAGGCGGCGCGGGCGGGTGACCAGGGGCGCGGCTTCGCCGTGGTGGCGGCCGAGGTGCGCAGCCTTTCGCACCGCACGCTGGCGGCGGCCAAGGAGATTCGCCAGCTCATCGACGATTCGGCCGCGAAGGTGCACGAGGGCAACCAGAAAACCGACATGGCGCAAAAGACCATGGCCGAATCGCTGGGCCTGGTGCGCCGCGTGAACATGCTGATCGGCGAGATCCACAGCGCCTCGAACGAACAGCTCAGCGGCATCTCGCAGGTCAACGCGGCCGTGGCGCACCTGGACACCATCACGCAGCAGAACGCGGCGCTGGTGGAGCAGAACGCGGCCTCGGCCATGGCCTTGCAGGCCCAGGCCCAGACCGTGGCCGAAACCGTGCAGGTGTTCCGCCTCCAGGGCGCGTCGCAGGCCGCCGCCGCGCCCGATGCGGTGGCGCTGCGCCGCGCCATGAAGACACAGGCGGCGCGCCTGCGGCCCGCATTGACCGCAGCCTGACGACCGGGCGCACATCGCGGCGCCCCGGATGGGTGCCAAAATGGCTCTAACGTCCGTGTATCAAGCGCAAATAGCTATTAAAATAATAGCATTACATCATGCGCCGGGGCCTGCTGCGCCATCCGCCCACTGGCCGCCCAGCACCTTGTAGAGCGTGACGCGGTTCACCTGCTCGGCCAGTTGCAGCGCGATCTGCGCCTGCTGCGCCGCGTAGAGCGAGCGCTGCGCATCCAGCACGGCGAGGTAGCTGTCGGCGCCCAGGCGAAAGCGCGCGTCCGACAGCTCCAGCATGCGCTGGCTGGCATCGACCAGCGAGCGCTGCGCGGCCAGGCGCTCGTCCAGCGTGGCGCGCTCGGCCAGCGCGTCCGCCACCTCGCGGAAGGCGGACTGGATGGCCTTCTCGTACTGGGCGACGGCGGTGTCGCGCGTGGTCTCGGCCACGCGCAGCTGGGCCTGGTTGCGGCCGGCGTCAAAGAGCGGCAGGCGGATTTGCGGCGCGAAGGCCCAGGTGCCGTTGCCGGCATCGAACAGGCCCGACAGCGCCTGGCTGGCCGTGCCCACCGAGGCCGTGAGCGTGATCGACGGAAAGAAGGCCGCGCGGGCCGCGCCGATGTTGGCATGGCTGCCCTGCAGCGCATGCTCGGCCGCGCGCACGTCCGGCCGGCGCAGCAGCACGGAAGAGGGCAGGTCTGCGGGCAGGGCGAGCAGCGCCGTGGCCGGGGCCGGGGCGGTGGGCTGCGCCTGCGCGCCCGGCGTGGCGGCGGCCGCCGCATTGGCCGGCAGCAAGGCGTCGGGCACCGGGGCGCCGGCCAGCAGGGCCAGCGCATGGCGGCTGCGCGCCACCTGCGCGGCAAAGGCGGCCGCATCCACGCGCGCGGTGTCGGCCGTGGACTGGGCCTGCGCCAGCACCAGGCCCGAGGTGGCGCCCAGCGCGTGGCTGCGGCGGGTGAGATCCAGCGCCTGCTGGCGGGTGCGCAGCGTCTCGCGCGCCAGCTGCAGGCGCTGGGCGTCGGCGTCGAGCGTGAGCCAGGCGCCGACGACCTCGGCCACCAGGCTCAGCTGTACGCTGCGCTGGTTCTCGGCCACGCGCAGAAACTCCTGCAGCGCGGCATCGTTCAGGTTGCGCACGCGGCCGAAGAAGTCGATCTCGTAGCTGCTGAAGCCCAGCGTGGCGCTGTACTGGCCGGTGGTGTTGGCGCGGCCCGCGGTGGTCAGGTCGTCGGCCGTGCGGCTACGCGTGCCGGCGCCCGTGGCGTTCACCGTGGGGAAGCGGTCGGCCTGGGTCACGCCGTACTGGGCGCGGGCCTTCTCGATGGCCAGCACGGCCACGCGCAGGTCGCGGTTGTGGGCCAGGGCCAGCGCGACCAGATCGCGCAGGCGCGGCTCCTGCACGAAGCTCTGCCACTGCATGGGGCCGTCCGCACCCAGCGGCACGCCGCCCGTGGTGGCGGGCACGGGCAGGGCGGGCGCGACGGCCTCGGGCACGGGCAGGGCCGGGGCCTGGTAGCGCGGCGCGAGGTTGCAGCCGGCCAGCAGGGCGCATGCCAGCGCGGCCAGCGGCGCGGGGCGCAAGGCGTGGGGAAGGCGGGGGAATGTCAGGGCCTGGCGCTTCATGCGGCGCTCTCCGGGTGGTGGGGCGATTGCGGCGCGGGCTCGTCGTGGCGCGAGCGGCTCTTGAACCAGCTGCGGATCAGCAGGAAGAACACGGGCACCATGAAGATGCCCAGCACCGTGGAGGCCACGGTGCCGCCCAGCACGGCCGTGCCGATGGCGTTGCGCCCGCCCGCGCCCGCGCCCGTGCCGATGGCCAGCGGCACCACGCCGAAGCCGAACGCCAGCGAGGTCATGAGGATGGGGCGCAGGCGCATGCGCACGGCCTCCAGCGTGGCATCGAACAGTGGCTTGCCCCGCTCCTGCAGCTGCACCGCGAACTCCACGATCAGGATGGCGTTTTTCGAGGCCAGGCCCACGGTGGTGATCAGGCCCACCTGAAAGTACACGTCGTTGGCCAGGCCGCGCGTCCAGGTGGCCAGCAGCGCGCCCAGCACGCCCAGCGGCACGGCCAGCATCACCGAGACGGGCACGGTCCAGCTCTCGTACAGCGCCGCCAGGCACAGGAACACGAACAGGATGGAGATGGCGTAGAGCAGCGGCGCCTGCGCGCCCGACTGGCGCTCCTGCAGCGAGGCGCCGGTCCACTCGTAGGCGATGCCGGCGGGCATGCCCTGGAGGATGTCCTCGGCGATCTTCATGGCCACGCCGGAGCTCACGCCCGGCGCGGCGCTGCCCACGATCTCGTAGGCGGGCGCGCCGTTGTAGCGCATGAGCTGCGGCGAGCCATAGGCCCAGTGCGCCTTGGAGAAGGCGGCGAATGGCACCATCTCGCCGTTCTTGTTGCGCACGGTCCACTTGCCGATGTCCTGCGGCAGCATGCGGTGCGGCGCGTCGCCCTGGATGTAGACGCGCTTGACGCGGCCGTTGTTGAGGAAGTCGTTCACGTAGGTGCCGCCCATGCTGCTGGAGAGCACGCTGTTGATGGCGTCGTAGCTCAGCCCCAGCGCGGCGGCCTTGCGGTCGTCGATGTCCAGGCGCAGCTCGGTGGCGTCGTCCAGGTTGGTGCTGCGCAGGCTGGTCAGCTCGGGGCGCTTGCGCGCCTCGGCCAGGAACCGGTCCTTGGCGGCCAGCAGGGCGTCGTGGCCCAGGCCGTTGATGTCCTTGAGCATGAAGTTGAAGCCCGCGTTCGAGCCCAGGCCGCGCACGGCGGGCGGCGGTGACACGAAGATGCGCGCATCGCGGATCTTTGCCAGCTCCTGGGTGGCCTGGTGGGCGATGGCCGCCGCCGACTGGCTGGCCAGGGGGCGCTCGTCCCAGGGCTTGAGGCGGATGAAGGCTCGGGCCGAGCTTTGGTCGCCGCTCAGGCCCGAGACCTGGTTGAAGCTGATGACCTCGGGCACGCCGCGGAAATACTGGTTTACTTGGTCCAGCGCGTCCTGCAGCCGGGCGTCGGTGGCGCCCGCCGGCAGGTTGATGCTGGCCAGGATGTAGCCCTGGTCCTCCTCGGGCAGGAACGAGGTGGGCACGCGGCCGATGATCCACCACACGGCCAGGCAGATGGCGGCAAAGATCAGCATCATGCGCTTGGCGCGGTGCAGCATCCAGGCCACGCCGCTTTGGTAGCGCAGGGTGTTGGCCTCGAAGCGCCGGTTGAATCCGACGAAGAAGCGGTCGCTCAGGCCCAGCAGCCCGCGGCGGACGCGGGGCTGGTGCCCCATGTGGGCCGGCGCCTTGAGAATGCTGGCGCACAGCGCCGGCGTGAGCGTGAGGGCCACGAACACCGACAGCGCCATGGCCGCCACGATGGTGATGGAGAACTGGCGGTAGATCACGCCCGTGGAGCCGCCGAAGAACGCCATGGGCACGAACACGGCCGACAGCGTGACGCCGATGCCGATCAGCGCGGGCGTGATCTCGCGCATGGACTGGCGCGTGGCCTCCTTCGGGGGCAGGCCGGTCTCGTGCATCACGCGCTCCACGTTCTCCACCACGACGATGGCGTCGTCCACCAGCAGGCCGATGGCCAGCACCAGGCCGAACATGGTCAGCGTGTTGATCGAATAGCCCGCCGCGGCCAGCACGCCGAAGGTGCCCAGCAGCACCACGGGCACGGCGATGGCGGGGATCAGCGTGGCGCGGAAGTTCTGCAGGAAGATGAACATCACGATCACCACCAGCACCATGGCCTCGCCCAGCGCGGTCACCACCTCCTTGATCGAGGCGCGCACGAAGGGCGTGGAGTCCGAGCTGACGAAGTAGTCGATCTCGTTGGGGAAATAGGGCTTGAGCTCGGCCAGCTTGGCCGCCACGGCGTCCGACACGGCCATGGCGTTGGCGCCATCGGCCAGCACGATGCCCATGCCCGCGCCGGGCCGGCCGTTGAGCTTGGCCTTCACCGACAGGTTGTCGGGGCCCAGTTCCACCCGCGCCACGTCCTTGATCGTGACCACCGAGCCGTCGGTGGCGGTCTTGAGCACGATGTCCTCAAACTCCTGCACCGTCTGCAGCTTGGTGCGTGCGGTGATGGTGGCGTTCAGCTGCTGGTCGGGCACGGCGGGCAGCGCGCCCAGCTGGCCCGCGGACACCTGCGCGTTCTGCGTGTTGAGCGCACCGATGATGTCCGACGGCATGAGCTGGAATTTCTCCATCCGGGCCGGGTCCATCCAGATGCGCATGGCATAGAAGGTGCCGAACACGCGGATGTCGCCCACGCCGTCCAGGCGGCCGATGATGTCCACCAGGTTGGCGTTCAGGTAGTCGCCCACGTCCACCGCCGTCATGTTCGGGTCGTTGGAGAAGAAGCTGTAGGTGACCAGGTAGTCCTGCCCGCCCTTGTTGACGAACACGCCGCGGCTCTTCACGGCCTCGGGCAGGCGGTTCATGGCCGACTGCAGCTTGTTTTGCACCTGCACCTGGGCCACGTCGATGTTGGTGCCGGGCGCGAAGGTGAGGGTGGTGGCCGAGCGGCCCGACGCGTCGGACGTCGAGCTCATGTAGATCATGTTGTCGATGCCCTTGAGCTGCTGCTCGATGATCTGCGTCACCGAGTTTTCCACCGTCTCGGCCGAGGCGCCCGTGTACTGGGCCGAGATGCTCACGCGCGGCGGCGCGATGTCGGGGTACTGCTCCAGCGGCAGCGTGAAGATCGCCAGGCCGCCCGCCAGCATGATGATGATGGACAGCACCCACGCGAAGATGGGCCGGTTGATGAAGAACTGGGCCATGTGTGCCTGCTCCCGTGCTTACCGGGAGGCGCCGGCCCGCGGGGCGGCGATGTCCGCGCTCTGGCCGGGGGCGGGTCGCATGCCGTCCTCGGGGGCCGCGCGCACGGCGGAGCCGCCCTTCCTGGCGTTCAGGTCCACCGCCTGCGGGCTGACCTTGTCGCCGGGCTTGGCGCGCTGGAAGCCGTCCACCACGATGCGCTCGCCGGCGCGCAGCCCGCTGTCCACCAGCCAGCGGCTGCCCAGCGCGCGCGCCAGCTCCACCGGGCGCTTCTCGATCACGTCGTCGGCGTTCACGACCAGCACGCTGGCGCGGCCCGTGAGGTCGCGGCTCACCGACTGCTGCGGGATCAGCAGGGCGTCGCTGGCCAGGCCCGTGGGCAGCAGCGCCTGCACGTACATACCGGGCATGAGCACGCCGTCGGGGTTGGGCACCACGGCGCGCAGCGTCACGGTGCCCGTGGTGTCGTTGACAATCATGCCGGCGAACTGCAGCCGGCCTTCGTGCGCGTAGTCGCTGCCGTCGTCCAGGCGGATGCGCACGCGCATCTGGTCGCCGTTCACCTTCTGGTAGCGGCCGGCTTCCCAGTCCCGCTTGAGCTGCACCAGGTCGGTGCTGGACTGCGTGAAGTCCACGTACATCGGGTCCAGCTGCACGATGGTGGTGAGCGCGTTGGCCTGGTTGGCCGTCACCAGCGCGCCGGGCGTGACGCTGGACAGGCTGATGCGTCCGGCGATGGGTGCCTCGATGCGGCTGTAGCGCAGGTTGATGCGCGCCGTCTCCAGGCTGGCGCGCGCCACGCCCACCTCGGCACGCGCCTGGGCGGCGGCGGCCTGGCTCTCGTCATGGACCTGGCGGCTGATGGCGTCGATCTTCACCAGCTCGGCATTGCGCTGTGCCGTGCTCTCCAGCGTGCGGGCGCTGGCCTCGGCCTTGGCCAGCACGGCCGTGGCACTGGCCTCGGTGGCGCGCAGCGAGCGGTCGTCCAATTGGTAGAGAGCCTGTCCCTTGCGGACGGTGGCACCCTCGGTGAACAGGCGCTGCTGCACTATGCCTGAGACCTGCGGGCGCACCTCGGCGCTCAGGTAGGCGCGGGTGCGCCCCGGCAGCGTGGCGTCCAGTTGCTGCTGCTGCGGCTGCAGGGTGACCACGCCGACCTGCGCCGGCCCCTGCTGCGGGGCGGGCTGGGCGCCCCTGTCGCCGCAGGCCGCCAGGCCCAGCGCCAGTCCCAGGGCCGCCAGCCTGGACGCCATGGCACCGGGCCGGAAGGCGTGGCAGAGGGGGGTGTGGCGGTGCGGGGGCGGCGGTGTGGGGCGGTCGCAGGTCGCGGAGGTCATGGGGGCGGAGCGCAATTTCTGAGGATGGCAGGCATTGTCTTCGCCGCCGGGGGCGAAGGCAGAGGTTCGACGGACGCGCCACCGCGACGGGGCGTGGCCGCGGGGCAACGCCGGACTGTCGCACATCGCCGCCGGGCCTGTCTTGGCCGGCGCAATTCTTCATGCTTCTTTACATGGCCGTTGCACGCCGTGGGCCGGGCAGAGGGGGTGTCACATTCTTTTAGGCAAAAAACGGTGTTTAAGCTTATGTATCAAGCGTAAAGTGCTATAAAATGAGTAGCTGTATGCCGACACGCCGCTGCCCCGGATTGTCAATTTCCGTTGCAGGGCAATGGGTTGCCACGCGCCGCGGCATGGGCGGCCCTACCATGTGCGGCTGGGCGGCCCGGTGGGCCGCATCGACCGAAGGAACACTGCCATGAACACCTCCGCATCCTCCCCCCTGCTGGCCGAACAGCTGCTGCAACAGCTGCAGGGCGCGCCGCTGCAGCAGATCGCCCAGCAGCTGGGCACCGACCCGGCGCAGGCGCGCAGCGCCGTGGAAATGGCCCTGCCGCTGCTGCTGGGCGCCATGGGCCGCAACGCGCAGGACGCGCAGGGTGCGCAATCCCTGTTCGGTGCGTTGCAGCGCGACCACGCGCCCGCCGCGCCGCAGCAGGCGCTGGGCCTGGGCGGCCTGGATCTCGGCGGCCTGCTGGGCTCCGTGCTCGGCGGCGGCGGGGCATCTTCCGCGGGCCCGGCGGGCGGCGACGCGGGTGCGGCCATCCTGGGTCACATCTTCGGCGGTGGCCGCGAGCGCGCCGAATCCGGCCTGGGCCAGGCCACGGGCCTGGGTGCCAATGCCGGCCAGCTGCTGCAGATGCTGGCGCCCATCGTCATGTCCTTCCTGGCGCAGCGCGTGAACGCCAGCGGCATGGACGCGGGCGGCCTGGGCCAGATGCTGGGCCAGGAGCGCGCCAGCGCCCAGCGCCAGGGTGCGCCTGGCGGCGATCTGCTGGGCAGCCTGCTGGACCAGGACGGCGACGGCCAGGTGGGCCTGGGCGACCTGCTCAAGATTGGCGGCAGCCTGCTCGGCGGGCGGCGCTGAGGGGCGGGGGGCAGTCCCCCGGGGCTTCCGATTCCATAGCTGCGCACGTCCGGCCCATGGGCGCCGCGGCGGCCTGTTGCAATAAGGACCGGCCCCGGTTGCGCACCGGCACCGGTTCGGCGGAAACTGTGGGCGAGCTTCGGTTTCGTTCCACTTCACAGCCTGGGAGGCCGCCATGACGACTGTTGCAGAAATCCTCAGAAACAAGGCCGACGGACAGGTGCACACCATCGCGCCGTCGGACACCGTGCTCACCGCGCTGAAGTGCATGGCCGCCAACCGCATTGGCGCGGTGCTGGTGATGGAGGGCGACCAGATCGCGGGCATCTTCACCGAGCGCGACTACGCCCGCAAGGTGGCGCTGATGGGCCGCGCCTCGGCCGACACGCCGGTGAGCGAGGTCATGACGCGTGCGGTGCGCTTCGTGCACCCCACGCACAGCGGCGAGCAGTGCATGGCGCTGATGACCGAGAACCGCCTGCGCCACCTGCCGGTGGTGGAGGGCGGGCGCGTGGTGGGGCTGGTGTCCATCGGCGACCTGGTCAAGAGCGTGATCTCGGAGCAGCAGTTCATCATCGAGCAGATGGAGCTGTACATCACCGGCGTGCGGTGACGCGGCCAGCCGCGGGCCGGCGCCGCCCGGGTTTCCCCCGGGGCGGGCATTCCCCCTGTTGTCGGTGTTGGTGCATGGCCGAACATGCGCGCACCAATCATCGACAAGGGGACATGCGTGGGACATGAGATCAACCGCCGCGGTTTTTCGGCAGGGCTGGGGCTGGCGGCATTGGGGGCCAGCGGCTGGCTGACCGGCTGCAGCAAGGTGCCGGACACCATCAAGATCGGCGTGGCGCAGCCGCTGTCCGGCCCCCTGGCCGGCCTGGGGCAGGACCTGCTCAACGGCGTGAAGCTGGCCGTGGACGAAATCAACAAGACGGGCTTCCACGTGGATGGCAAGCGCGTGACCCTGGAGGTGGTGGCGCAGGACGACCGCGCCGACCCCGCGGCGGGCCGCGCGGCCGCGCAGCAGCTGCTGGACTCCGGCGTGGCGGCGGTCATCGGCCACCTGAACTCGGGGGTGAGCATCGAGACCGCGCCGCTGTACGCGGCCAAGGAGGTGCCGCAGCTCATCATCTCCACCAACCCCCGCATCACCCAGCTGGGGCTGGCCACCACGTTCCGCATCGTGGCCAACGACTCGCTGCAGGCGCGCGCCATCGGCGCGTTCGCGGCCTCGCAGCTCAACGCCGACGCCTACGCCGTGGTGGACGACAGCTCGCCCTACGGCAAGGGCCTGGCCGATGGGGCGGCCGAGCAGCTCAAGGCGGCCAAGAAGAACATCGCCGTGCGCCAGAGCTTCGACGACAAGACCGTGGCCTTTGCCGAGCTGGCGGCCCGGCTCAAGGACGCCAAGGTGCGCGTCATCGTCTGCATGCTCAACGACTTCCAGGCCCTGGCGCTGGCGCAGGAGCTGCGCAAGATCGGGCACACGGACGTGGCGCTGCTGGGCGGCGACCTGGTCAAGACGGTGGACATGGCCAAGGGGATGGGCCTGATCGACGAGATCTACGCCACCTCGCCCGTGCTGGACGTGGCCGAGTTCACCACCGGCCGGCAGTTCCTGGAGCGGTACACGGCGGCCTTCCAGAAGCCGCCGGCCTACGGCGGCCACTACACCTACGATGCCATGTACGTGCTCAGCGAGGCGATCAAGAAGGCCGGCTCCGCCGCGCCGGCGGACATCACCAAGGCGCTGCGCGGCATCAACGGCTATGCGCCCGTGACCGGCACCATGGCCTGGGACGACAAGGGCGAGCTGCGCTACGGCGCCGTGGGCGTGTACGAGCTGCGCAAGTCCAGCTGGGAACTGCGCATGCGTTCCGACCGCTGGTGAGTGCAGGCTGGCGATAGCCCCGCCCCGGCAAGGCGCCGGGGCGGCCACTACACTCGCGGGCATGAGTCTGCTGATCCTGGGCATCGAATCTTCCTGTGACGAAACCGGCGTGGCCCTGGTGCGCGCCGAGGGCGGCGCCGTGCCCACGCTGCTGGCGCACGCGCTGCACAGCCAGATCGAGATGCACCAGGCCTACGGCGGCGTGGTGCCCGAGCTGGCCAGCCGCGACCACATTCGCCGCGTGCTGCCGTTGACGGAAACGGTCCTGCGCGAGGCCGGCGAGCGCCTGGATGCCGTGGACGTGGTGGCCTACACCCGCGGCCCCGGTCTGGCGGGTGCGCTGCTGGTGGGCGCGGGCGTGGCCTGCGCCCTGGGCGCGGCGCTGGACAGGCCCGTGCTGGGTGTGCACCACCTCGAGGGCCACCTGCTGTCGCCCTTCCTGAGCAGCGACCCGCCCGAGTTTCCCTTCGTCGCGCTGCTGGTCTCCGGCGGGCACACGCAGCTCATGCGCGTGGACGGCGTGGGACGGTACGCCATCCTGGGCGAGACCATCGACGACGCGGCCGGCGAGGCCTTTGACAAATCCGCCAAGCTCATGGGTCTGGGCTACCCCGGCGGGCCGGCGCTGTCGCGCCTGGCCGAGCAGGGCGACGCCAAGGCCTTCAAGCTGCCGCGGCCGCTGCTGCACAGCGGCGACCTGGATTTTTCCTTCGCCGGGCTGAAGACGGCCGTGCTCACCCAGGCCAAGAAGCTGGGCGAGGAGCTGGAGACGCGCAAGGCCGACCTGGCCGCAAGCACCCAGGCCGCCATCGTGGAGGTGCTGGTGAAGAAGACGCTGGCCGCGCTCAAGCAGACGGGGCTGCAGCGCGTGGTGGTGGCCGGCGGCGTGGGTGCCAACCGGCTGCTGCGCGAGCAGCTCAACGCGGCCTGCGCGCAAGCCAAGGTGCGCGTGCACTACCCGGAGCTGCACCTGTGCACCGACAACGGCGCCATGATCGCCATGGCCGCCGCCATGCGCCTGCAGGCCGGACAGCAGCAGGCCAACCGCGACTACGCCTTCGACGTGAAGCCCCGCTGGCCGCTCGACGCCATCACCGCGGCGGCCTGAGTCGGATATTGGTCAAAATGACCTCCAGCGCTTGCCCGTAAAGCGCTGGTAGCTATGGTTTTTGAGTGGCGCCGGGGCGGCTTGCGCCCGGCCGCTTCGCGTCGCTGCTTTGCGGCTCCGCCTTTCGGGCATGCGCCATGCCGTCTTTACAAAAGTTCATCGGGCGCAGGCGGGGCTGACAAGTAGCGCTGTAACAATTGGCGCCATGTTTGCCGCAACGCTCCTTTGCTCACCCCCGTCCCGGCTTCGCGCTCCCGCAGGGGCGGCGCTGCTGGCCGCGCTGGCGCTGGCTGGCTGCGCCACGCACCCGCCGCCGGCGCTGGACAGTGGAGTGGCCGTTCCTGCCATCTGGGCGGGGCAGGGCGTGGCGCAACCGGAGGACGCCGCGGCGCCCGACCTGGCACAGTGGTGGCAGCAGCTGGGCGACGCGCAGCTTACGGGCCTGGTCGAGCAGGCCCTGCGCGCCCATACCGGCATGCGCAGCGCCCGCGCCGCCGTGGAGGCCGCGCGCGCCCAGCGCGACGTGCAGGCGGCGGGCCTGCTGCCATCGGTGGACGCGTCGGGCTCGGCGCAGCGCAGCCGCAGCAACGGCAACACCGGCAACAGCTTCCAGGTGGGGCTGGATGCCAGCTGGGAGCCGGACCTGTTCGGCCGCATTGCCAGCGGCGTGCGCGCCGGCGATGCGGACCTGCGCGCGGCCGAGGCTGGCCTGGCCGCGGCCCAGGTGGCGCTGGCGGCCGAGGTGGCCGTGAACTACGTCAACCTGCGCAGCCAGCAACAGCGCCTGGAGATCGCCGCGCGCAACCTGGACACGCAGCGCGAGACCGCGCAGATCGCGCAGTGGCGCGTGCAGGCGGGGCTGACCAGCTCCGTGGCGGCGGAGCAGGCGCGCAGCGCCGTGGAGCAGACGGCGGCCCAACTGCCCACGCTGCAGTCGGGCATGGCCCAGTCGCGCCACGCACTGGCCGTGCTCACGGGCCAGCCGCCCGCGGCGCTGGACGCGGCCCTGGCCGCCAGCGGGCCCGTGCCGCAGCCGCCGGCCGATCTGGCCCTGGCCTTTCCGGCCGACACGCTGCGCCAGCGCCCCGACGTGCGCCAGGCCGAGCAGCGCGTGCGCGCTGCCTGGGAGCGCGTGGCGCAGGCCGAGGCCCAGCGCCTGCCCAGCCTGCGCATCGGCGGCACGCTGGGCCTGCGCGCGCTCACGCTGGGCGCGCTCACGGGCGGCGGGGCCACGGCGGCGTCGCTGCTGGCCAGCGTATCGCTGCCGGTGTTCGACGGCGGCGCGCTGCGCGCCCAGGTCCGGGCCCAGCAGGCCGCGCTGGAGCAGGCCCGCGCGGGCTACGAGGAGGCGGTGCTGACCGCCCTCCAAGATGTCGAGGACGCCCTCGTCGCGCTGCGCGGCGACCGCGAGCGCCTGCAGCGCCTGACCGCCGCGGCGGAGGCCGCGGGCAACGCGGCCCTGCTGGCGCAGAACCAGTACGCCAGCGGCCTGGTGGACTTCCAGACGGTGCTGGACACGCAGCGCACGCTGCTGTCGGCGCAGGACGGCGTGGCCAGCACGGCGGCCAGCGTCAGCACCGGCCATGTGCGCCTGTACAAGGCGCTGGGCGGCGGCTGGCAGGCGCCCTGAGCGGCCCCGCATCCGCACCCGCACCCGCAGCCCCACGGCGCTACGCATTCACGGACCCGAACCATGACAGACCAAGAACCGAAGACATCCCCCACCGCGTCGCCCGCCGCGCCGGCGCCGCAGGACCTGCAGGCCCTGCTGGGCGACGGCCTGGGCCGCCGCTGGTGGCAGAGCATCACGCTGTGGCTGGTCGCCTTGCTGCTGCTGGCCGTGGCGGGCGGCGGGTGGTATTGGCAGGCGCAAAAGCGCGCTCAGGCAGCGCCGCGCTACGTCACCCAGGAGGTGCAGCGCGGCCAGGTCACGCTCACCGTGTCGGCCAACGGCACGCTGCAGCCCACGCGCTCGGTGAACATCGGCAGCGAGCTGTCGGGCACGGTGCGCCGTGTGCTGGTGGATGTGAACGACGTGGTCAAGAAGGGGCAGGTGCTG
This sequence comes from Diaphorobacter oryzae DSM 22780, assembly GCF_059568935.1. Taxonomy (NCBI): domain Bacteria; kingdom Pseudomonadati; phylum Pseudomonadota; class Betaproteobacteria; order Burkholderiales; family Comamonadaceae; genus Diaphorobacter; species Diaphorobacter oryzae. The sequence goes on from NZ_JCANUL010000008.1 coordinate 133,155, forward strand.
GTGGTGCTGGACACCACCAAGCTCGATTCGCAGGTGCTGCGTTCGCGCGCCTCCGTGGCCTCGGCCCAGGCACGGCTGGCCCAGACGGTGGCCACCACCAAGGAGGCGCGCGCCGGCCTGGACCGGCTCGAAGAGGTGGCGCGCCTGTCCGGCGGCAAGGTGCCGTCGGCGGCGGAGCTGGACGCGGGCCGCGCCGCCTACGAGCGGGCGCAGGCCGACGAGGCCGCCGCCCGCGCCAGCGTGGAGGACGCCAAGGCCGCCCTGGCCACCGACGAAACCAATGTCACCAAGGCCTCCATCCGCTCGCCGATCGACGGCGTGGTGCTGTCGCGCGCGGTGGAGCCGGGCAACGCCGTGGCCGCGTCGCTGCAGGCCGTGACGCTGCTCACGCTGGCCGAAGATTTGACCCGGCTGCGCCTGGAGGTGAACGTGGACGAGGCCGACGTGGGCTCCGTCCAGCCGGGGCAGAAGGCCACCTTCACCGTCAGCGCCTACCCCTCGCGGCGCTACCCGGCGCGCACCACGCGCGTGGCCTTCGGCTCTACCAAGACCGACAACGTGGTGACCTACATCACCTACCTGGAGGTGGACAACGCCGACCTGAGTCTGCGCCCTGGCATGACGGCGGCGGCCTCCATCACCTCCACCGAACGCAACGACGTGCTCACCGTGCCCAACACGGCGCTGCGCTTCACGCCGGCCGGCGCCCCGGGCGAGGCAGCGGCGGGCGGGCGCGGCGCGGGCCAGGGCGCGGCGGCATCGGGGGGCGGCGGCATCATGTCCCAGCTCATGCCGCGCATGCCGCGTTCCTCGGGCCAGCGCCGCGGCACGGGCGAGGCCAAGGGGGCGGGCCCGCAGCGCCAGATCTGGGTGCTGCAGGAGGGCGTGCCCCAGGCCATGCGCGTGCAGGTGGGCATCAGCGACGGCCGCGTGACCGAGGTGGAGGGTGAGGGGCTGCAGCCCGGCATGCAGGTCATCACCGACCAATTGGCGGCGGGGGCGCGGCCATGACCACAGCGGCCGATCCGGTGCCGCTGATCCGCCTGCGCGGCGTCACCAAGGCGTATGGCGAGGGGGCGCTGGCCTTTCAGGCGCTCAAGGGCGTGGACCTGGACATCGCCAGCGGCGACTTCGTGGCCATCATGGGCCCCAGCGGCTCGGGCAAGTCCACGGCCATGAACATGCTGGGCTGCCTGGACCGGCCGACCGCGGGCACCTACCTGTTTCGCGGCATGCCCGTGCAGTCGCTGTCGCGCGACGACCGCGCGCGGCTGCGGCGGCGCTTCCTGGGTTTCGTGTTCCAGGGCTTCAACCTGCTGGCACGCACCTCGGCGCAGGAGAATGTCGAGTTGCCGCTGCTCTACCGCGGCGAGCCCGCGGCCGACCGCCGCGCGGCCGCAGCCCGGGCGCTGGCGGCCGTGGGCCTGCAGGGGTGGGAGCACCACCTGCCGTCCGAGCTGTCGGGCGGGCAGCAGCAGCGCGTGGCGATTGCGCGGGCCATCGTCACCGAGCCCACGGTGCTGCTGGCCGACGAGCCCACGGGCAACCTGGACACGCAGCGCAGCCACGAGATCATGGAGCTGCTGTGGCGCCTGAACGTGGAGCAGGGCATCACCGTGATCATGGTCACGCACGAGCCCGACATGGCGCAGTACGCGCGGCGCATCGTGCGCTTCGTGGACGGCCGCATCGAGAGCGACCAGCGCAACCCGCATCCGCGCGCGCTGGCGCAGCAGGGCGCACCGCAGAACGCGCAACAGACTGCGCAGGAGGCGGCGCCATGATGCTGCTCAACTCTTTGCTGCAGGCGCTGCGCTCCATCCGGCGCAACATGCTGCGCTCGTTCCTCACCGTGCTGGGCATCGTGATCGGCGTGAGCGCGGTGATCACCATGGTCACGCTGGGCAACGGCGCCACGATGGCCGTGCAGGCCCAGATCTCCAGCCTGGGCACCAATTTGCTGCAGGTGCGGCCGGGCCAGCGCATGGGGCCGGGCGGCAGCGGCGGCGCGCCCTCGTTCAAGGACGTGGACGCCGACGCCATCGCCCAGCAGATCGGCGGCATCCTGGCCGTGGCGCCCGAGGCGCGCACCGGCGCCACCGTGGTGGCCAACGGGCGCAACTGGGCCACCAGCGTCATGGGCAGCACCAATGCCTGGCTGCAGACGGGCAACTGGACGCTGGCGAGCGGGCGTGAGTTCACCACCGACGAGCAGCGCGTGGGCGCCGCCGTGTGCCTGATCGGGCAGACCGTGCGCCGCGAGCTGTTCGGCGGCGGTGGCGACGTGCTGGGCGAGCGCGTGCGCGTGCGCCAGTTCTCGTGCGAGGTGGTGGGCGTGCTGGCCTCCAAGGGGCAGGGCGCGTTCGGCAACGACCAAGACGACCTGGTGCTGCTGCCCCTCAAGACGCTGCAGCGCCGCGTGACCGGCTCCACGCGCGTGCCCACGCTGCTGGTGTCTATGAAGGACGGCAGCGACTCCGAGCGCGTGAAGGCCGCTCTGACCGAGCTGCTGCGCGAACGGCGCAAGCTGGCCGACACCGACGACGACAACTTCAACGTGCTCGACACCAAGCAGCTGGCCGATACGTTTTCGGGCACCACGCGGGTCATGACCACGCTGCTGGGCGCCGTGGCGGCCGTGAGCCTGCTGGTGGGCGGCATCGGCATCATGAACATCATGCTGGTGAGCGTGACCGAGCGCACGCGCGAGATCGGCCTGCGCCTGGCCATCGGCGCGCTGGAGCGCGAGGTGCTGATGCAGTTCCTCATCGAGGCCGTGGTGCTGGCCGCCCTGGGCGGGCTCATCGGCATCGTGCTGGCCACGGGCGCATCGATCGCGCTGGCGCAGGTGATGGGGATTCCGTACGTGTTCCACGTCGGGGTGAATCTGCTGTCCTTCGTGTTCTCGGCCGGCATCGGCGTGCTGTTCGGCTTCTTCCCGGCACGGCGCGCGGCGCGGATGGACCCCATCGAGGCGCTGCGCCACGAGTGACGGGGTTTTTGATTCAAATATGCCTGTGGCGCTTTATAGGTAAGCGCTTGCAGCTATGTTTTATATAGCAAAAAGGGTGGCCGCGTGGCCACCCTTTCTTGCGCCGCAGGCGGCTGTGGGCTCAGTCGATCGTCAGCGTGGTGGCGCGGCTGGCCGGGACGGCCTTGGCGAGCACCAGCGTGAGCACGCCGTTCTCCAGCCGGGCCGAACTGGCGCTCGCGTCGATGTCCTGCGCCAGCTCCCACGCGCGCTGCACGCGGCGTGGCGCGCCCTCGGCGCTGGTCACGCGCACCTGGTTGCCCTCGATGGCGATGCCGAGCTGCTCGCGCGACAGGCCGGGCACGTCGAGCTGCAGGGTCACGGCCTTGTCGTCCTGTTGCACCTGCACGCCGGCCGTTGCGGGCGTGGCCAGCGCGTTGTGCAGGAAGCGCTGCAGCGCCATGTCGGCGGCACGCGGGGCGGCATAGGCATGGCGGCGGATCACGGGGGCGAAAATCATGGTCATGGCTCCAGGTGTGAAAGGGCGCGGCCGGTGTCTGCGGGCCGCATGGACAGCACATGCGTCTGGCGGCAGGCTTTTCAAGAGCCGTCAAGCGCCGGGCCTGTGGGCATGGCGGGGGCATGGGTTACGCGGCCCGCGCACCGCCGAGGCTTCACAATGCGTGCTGCCCGGTTATTTCCGCCCGACTCCCGTGACCCGATTTCCACGCTTTCCCTTGTCCGTTTTCTGGTGCCGCCGCCTCGGCCTGGTGGCCTGCGCGCTGCTGGCGGCCGGCTGCGCGCGCATCCCCGAAGCCATGCCGGGGCTGGAGCGCGGCCTGCAGTTCACGCCGAACGACTTCGACAGCGCCAGCATGCACACGCGGCACATCGATGCTTCCCAGGCCCGCACCTGCGAGGCCGCGCGCCGCGCGCTGCTGAGCCAGGGCTACCTGGTGCACACGGCCACCGCCGAGACGGTGGCCGCGCGCAAGTACTACCAGCCCCACACCGACATCCACTACGAGGTGGAGATGCGCGTGGTCTGCGCCGCCGAGGGGCAGGGCGATGCGCGCACCTCGGCGTTTGCCAGCGCGCTGCAGGACCGCTATGTGATCAAGAAGGTCAACAATTCGGCATCGCTGGGCGTGGGGGGCATAGGCTCGGTGTCGCTGCCGGTCTCGGCCACCGATGACACCCTGGTGAAGGTGGGCAGCGAAACCATCACCGACCCGCAGTTCTACGAGCGCTTCTTCCAGCTGTTCGACCGCTATGTGGACGTGGCGCCGGCGCCGGTTTCGGCGGGTGTGCAGGCGCCGCCGCCCGCCACCGCCGCCCAGCTGCCCCTGCAGGAGCGCGAGGCGGTGCCCCACGCCGAGGCGGCGCGCGAGGATGCGCCGGGCGAGGGCGTGCCGCCCACCATCCAGCAACTCATGGCCCAGTAGGCACGCCGGGCACGCCCGGTACGCCTGCAGGCCGCAACCCTTTTTCTCATCCCCATTCCCATGTCCCAGTTGTCACGCCGCCAGGTCACCCGCGCCTGGATTGCGGCTCTGTGCGCCGTAGCGGGCGGGGCCGGCTCCGCGCTGGCGCAGCCCGCCGCCGCCTCACCAGCCGCCTCACCCGCCGCCGTTTCCCCCGCCGGCGCCCCCATCAAGGTGGCGCTCATCGAAAGCCTGTCAGGCAGCTTCGCCAACACCGGCGAGGCGGTATTTCGCAACATCGTCTGGGCCATGGAGCGCGTGAACGCGCGCGGCGGGGTGCGGCTGCCGCAGGCCGGCGGCGGCGCCCGGCCGCTGGTGCTGATGCGCTACGACAGCAAGGGCCAGAACGAGGAGGCGCTGTCCGCGCTGCGCGCGGCCATCGACGATGGCGCGCATTTCGTCATGCAGGGCAATTCGTCGGCCACGGCAGCGGTGCTCATCGAGGCCATCAACAAGCACAACCAGCGCGAGCCCGCCAAGCGCGTGGTCTTCCTCAACTACTCGGCGGTCGATCCCATCCTGACCAACGAGAAGTGCAGCTTCTGGCATTTCCGCTTCGACGCCCATGCCGACATGCGCATGGCGGCGCTCATGGACGTGATCCGCGAGGAGCAGGCGCTCAAGAGCGTGTACCTGATCGGCCAGGACTACAGCTTCGGCCAGGCCGTGCTGCGCGAGGCGCGGCGCCAGTTGGGTGCGCAGCGGGCCGACGTTGCCATCGTGGGCGACGAGCTGCACCCCGTGGGCCGCGTGAAGGACTTCGCGCCCTACGCCGTGAAGATCAAGGCCAGCGGCGCGCAGGCCGTCATCACCGGCAACTGGGGCAACGACCTCACGCTGCTCGTCAAGGCCGCGCGCGAGGTGGGCTTCGACGGCATGTTCTACACCTTCTACGGCAACGCCCTGGGCGCGCCCGCGGCGCTGGGCGAGGCCGGCGTGGGCAAGGTGGTGGCCGTGGCCGACTGGCTGCCCAACCTGCCCACGCAGGGCAGCGAGGCCTTCTACCGCTCCTTCCGCGAGCGCTTTCCCAGGCCGCAGGACGACTACGTGCACATGCGCATGCAGCTCATGGTGGAGTCGCTGGCCCAGGCCCTGGAGCGCGCCGGCAGCACCGAACCGCTGCCCGTGGCCCGCGCGCTGGAGCAGGCCAGCGTGCGCCTGCACGGCCAGGCGGGTGCCATGCGCGCGCAGGACCACCAGTTCCAGCAGTCGCTGGTGGTGGGCGTGATGGACCGGCTGGGTGCGCCGGGCGTGCCCTTCGACGTGGAAGGCTCGGGCTACGGCTTTCGCGTGGTGCGGCAGATCGCGGCAGACAAGGCGGCGCAGCCCACGAGCTGCCAGATGCAGCGGTTCTGAGGCAGCGCTTCCGAGCCGGAGGGCTCAGAGCCGGCGCAGGCTTTTCACCTCGATCTCGGTCGACTGCCGTTTCTTCTCGACCTCGCCGTGGATTTCCACCATGTCCGTGGGGGAGACGGACTGCTCCTGCCACCGGCGTGGGTCGATGTCCACCGCCATGGTGCCGCTCGCATCCTTGAACTGGTAGCGCTCGCCGCCCAGGTGGCGTTCGATGGTGCCGCGCAGCGTGACCGGCGCATCGTCCGCCAGGGCCTTGGCTTGCTCCACGGTGACCACGGCCACCGGGCCCGAGAAGCCGCCGCGCGGCGCCTCGGTGCTGCCGGCCGGGCCGACGCTACCCTGGGCCAGGGCCGAGCCGGCCAGTGCGGCTGTGACGATGAGTGCGGAAAGGGCTTTCATGCCATGACCTCCAAAGAGCGTTGTGAAGGCCTGGATTCTGAAGAGCCATTCTGAGGGTTCGCTGAAGGCTGAAGGCTGAAGGCCGCTACGGTTGCGCGGCCCGGGCCTGTGCCACTGCGCGCCCCAGCTCGATCACCGCCATGGCGTAGTAGCTGGACCAGTTGTAGCGCGTGATGGCGTAGAAGTTCTCGGTGCCCGCCACGTAGCTCGGCGCGGCCGCGCCGTTTTGCAGTTCCACCAGGGCCAGCGGGCCGGCGTGCTGCGCGCCGCCGTCCAGCACCTGCGCGCCCTTGTCGGCCATGCTGGCGGGGCTGAAGGTGGGCAGGATGTCGGGGGCCAGCAGGGTGTCGAGCTGCAGCGTGGCCGCGTCGAACGCCACCTCGTAATGCGTGGGCATGCCGGTGTGCCAGCCGTGGCCCACGAAATAGTTGGCTACCGAGCCGATCGCGTCCTGCGGGCTGCGCCACAGGTCGATGCGGCCATCGCCGTCGAAGTCCACGGCGTAGCGCATCCAGCTCGACGGCATGAACTGGCCCAGCCCCATGGCGCCGGCGTAGCTGCCGCGCGGGGTGTGGGGGTCGATGCCCGTGCGGTCCATCAGGGTCAGGAACTGCTCCAGCTCGCGCTGGAAGAAGGCGCGCCGCTCGGGTGCGCGCGGGTGGGCGTCGGGGAAGTCGAAGGCCAGCGTGGCCAGCGCGTCGATCACGGGAAAGCCGCCCATGTGCCGGCCGTAGATGGTCTCCACGCCGATGATGCCGACGATGATTTCGGCCGGCACGCCGTACTGCGATTCGGCGCGGGCCAGGGCCTCGGCGTTGTCCTGCCAGAAGCGCACGCCCGCGCGGATGCGCACGGGCTCCACGAAGCGCGCGCGGTAGGCGGCCCAGTTCTTGGCCGTGCCCTGGGGCGGCGGCAGCACCAGGCGCGGCACCTGGGGCAGCAGACGCGCCTGGCCGATGGCCTGGCGCACCCATTCGCGGTCCAGGCCGCGGCGCTCGGCCAGGTCGTCGGCGAACTGCATGGCCTGGTCGCGCTGGGCGTAGTGGTAGGCGGGCGCCGGCTTGCTGACGGCTTTCTTGTGATTGTTTTGGGCTGTAGCGCTTATGGATAAAGCGCTGGCAGCTATTAAAAATATAGCTTTTGCGGTGCGTACTGTCATGGTGTGCGTGCGGAAGGGGGCTGCGCCGCGGGCCAGGGCAGGCGGCGCAGTTCGCGCTGCAGCTCGGCCAGGGCGATGGCGGGGTGCGGGGCGTAGCGGGCCTGCTCCACGCGCAGCAGCCACTGTGCGGCGGCCTCGGCGGGCGCGCCCAGGCGTGAGCGCGCCTGGGCGGCCATGGCGCGCGGCGGCAGGTGCGGCGGCAGGGCCAGGCCGGCGCGCGCCAGGCGCTCGCGGGCCTGCTGCAGCAGGCGCTGCCAGGGGTCGTGGCGGCTGCGTTCCCACAGCGTCCAGCCTGCGCCGGCCAGCGCCGCGGCGGCGGCCAGCAGGCCCATCAGGCGCACCAGGTCCTGCCAGCTGGGCGATTCCATGCCCAGCGACCTGAGCAGGTCGAGCTGGCGCCCCTGCGTGTAGTTCAGCACCCACTGGTTCCAGCCGTTGTTCACGGCCTCCCAGACGGCGCGCAGGTTCTGCACCAGCGTGGGGCTGACGACCGCGTCCATGGCCGCGCCGAACGCGCCGCGCGGCGCCTGCAGGCGCTGGAACATGCCCACCCGGCTGGGCGCCACGGCGCCCGTGGGGTCCACGCGCACCCAGCCGCGGCCCTCCAGCCAGACCTCGGCCCAGGCGTGGGCGTCGCTCTGGCGCACGGTCCAGTAGCCGTCGATGGTGTTCATCTGCCCGCCCTGGTAGCCGGTGACGATGCGCGCGGGCATGTCCGCCGCGCGCATCAGCACCACGAAGGCCGAGGCGATGTGCTCGCAAAAACCTTCCTTGCGGTCGAACCAGAAATCGTCGGCCGTGTGCTCGCCGTACAGGCCGGGCTCCAGCGTGTAGGTGTAGCCGCCCCGCGCCAGACGCAGCAGGGCCGCGTTGATGAAGGCCTGGCCGCCGCTGGCGGCCACCTGGGCGGAGAGCTGCGGGTCGGCCCGCATCTGTTGCGCCAGGGCCAGCGTGCGCGGGTTCAGGCCCTCGGGCAGCTCCACGTAGGCCTGCATCTCCGGGCTTCGGCGGCGCGGGCCGTGGGTGAACTGCAGGTGGCTCTCGGCGCTATAGCGCAGCACGCCGCTGACGGGGCGGCTGGCGGCCCATTGCAGCTCGGACGACATCAGGGCCCAGGTGCCCTGCGGCAGCTGCGGGCGTTCCTTGGCGGCGTCGAGCGTGAGCAGCCAGGGGCGGCGGCTGGGCTCCAGCGTGACCTCGTAGCGCAGGGGCTCGCCCTCGACCCGCAGGTTGGCCGGCGTGGGCGTGGCCCAGGTGATGTCCCGCGCCTCGGGCTGCGACAGCGCGAACCAGTCGCGCCCGTTGAAGGCCGTGAGCACGGGCCCGCGAAAGTACAGGCTGCTTTGCGGCGGCGGCTGGCCGCCCGGTGTGTCGAAGCGCACGCGCATGGCCACGCTGTCGTCGAGCACCAGCGAGGCCATGCTGCCGATGCTCATCTGCCCCGACAGGCCGCTGCGCCCCGTCTGCGTGTCGTTGGGCATGCCCCACAGCGGCGCCATGCGCGGAAACAGCACGAAGAGCAGCACCATGATGGGCGTGCCCAGCAGCGCCATGCGGGCGGCCGTGCGCATGGCCACGCCCAGCGGCGGCCGGCCCACGGGCATGTGGGCGTTGACCAGGGCCGTGAGCAGGCCCAGCAGCGCCAGCAGCATGGCCGCCGCCGTGGGCAGGGACTGCGAGAAGAAGAAGTTAGCCAGCAGCGTGAAGAAGCCGAGGAAGAAGATCACCATGGCGTCGCGCCGCGCGCGCAGCTCCAGCGTCTTGAGCGCCAGCAGCATCACGATGAGGGTGACGCCCGCGTCCCGCCCGACGATGGTGCGGTGGGTCAGCAGCGTGAGCACCACCACCAGCGCCAGCAGCGCGCCCGTGGCCCAGCGCCCCGGTAGCGCCCGCCCGCCGAAGGCCAGCCAGCCGCGCCAGGCCAGCAGCAGGCCGGCCATGGCGCCGGTCCACAGCGGGATATGCGCCACCAGCGGCCCGATGCAGCAGGCCACGACGGCCAGCAGGAACAGCGTGTCGCGCGCCTCGCGCGGCAGGTGGGTGAGCCGGCTGGCCAGGTTCATGGCGTGGCTGCGCAGGGCGCGCAGGGTTGGGTTTTGCTATTAAATAAATAGCTATTTGCGCTTGATGCCATTGGTCTACAGGCCGATTTTGTTAAAAAATTTGGTGTTCAGCCGAGCGCCAGGGCTTCCAGGCAGCGCCGGCGGTGGGCGGCGCCGCTGTCCGGCGCGATCTGCCGGCCGGGCAGGCGCAGGCCGTAGTCCACGCCCAGGCGGTCGGCCTGCAGCACCCAGGCGGTCAGGCGCGACAGGCGCGCCTCCGGGTCCTGCAGTCCGGTGGCGGCGGCATCCAGCCACAGCTCGTGGTGCTGGGCCTGCTGGGTGTCGCGGCTCACCAGGCCGTCGGTGCCGGTGGCCAGCGACTTGGCGGCCTTCTTCCACACCACGAGCTTGAGCGGATCGCCGCGCCGGTAGGCGCGCACGCCGTCGAACTCGCCCATGCCGCGCGCGGGTGCATGGCCGCCGCCGCCCGCGCGCGGTTCGCCGGGCGGCAGGGGGGGCGCGGGCATCTCGGGTCGGGGATAGACCAGCACCTGCGCAGCGGGCCGCCACAGCGCCCAGACGCGGAAGGTGCCCAGCGGGTAGCGCGTTTCCACCGTGAGCGTGGGCACGCCCTGCAGGCCGCGCCGCGTGGGCTGGAAGGCCACCTGCACGGTTGCGCTGCCCTCGGCGGGCACATCGGTCCAGGCCCAATCGGCGGGGCCGCCGCTGCGCGCGGCCACGGCAATGCCGTAGCGCGTGGTGCGCCGCGCGTTGTGCAGCTGCACCTGCAGCAGCGTGCCGGAGCCGAGGAACTGCGGCTCGGGCGGGGCCAGGTGCAGCGTGAGCCCGCGCAGCGTGGCATGGCACAGGTACACGCCCGCCGTCACGCTGCCGGCCAGCAGGAAGGTGAGCAGATAGCCCAGGTTGAGCTGGAAGTTGATCGACGCCACCAGCAGCACCAGCAGCGTGAGCGCCAGCATCCAGCCCGCGCCCGTGGGCAGGATGTAGACGTTGCGCTGGGTCAGCGCCAGCGTGTCGGTGCGCGGCAGGCGCGCCGTCCACCAGCGGTGCCAGCGCCCGGCCAGCGCGGCCCAGGGCGTGCGCCGCAGGGCAGCGGCCGCAGGCGGCGCGGCCTGTTCAAGTGCAGGGGGCATGGGTCAGGGCAGGGGAACGGACTCGACCATGGCGCGCACCTGCTCCACGCTGCCCCGGCCCGCGTCGCCCACGGGCACCAGGCGGTGGGCAATGGTCTGCGGCAGGATGGCCTGCACGTCGTCCGGCGCCACGTAGTCGCGCCCCTCGATCAGTGCCTGGGCCTTGGCCGCGCGCATGAGGGCGATGCCGGCGCGCGGCGACAGCCCCTGCAGGAACCAGCGGCCCGAGCGCGTGGCGGCGATCAGGTCCTGCACATAGTTGAGCAGCGGCTCCGCCGTGTGCACGGCCAGCACCTGCTGCTGCAGCGCGGCCAGCTCGTCCTGCGACAGCAAGGGCAGCAGGCCGTCGAGCATGTCGCGGCGGTCGCTGCCGGCCAGCAGCAGGCGCTCGGAGCCGCGGTCGGGATAGCCCAGCGAGATGCGCATGAGGAAGCGGTCGAGCTGGCTCTCGGGCAGCGCGAAGGTGCCCAACTGGTCGTGCGGGTTCTGCGTGGCGATCACGAAGAACGGGTGGGGCAGGGAGCGGGTCTCGCCCTCCACCGACACCTGCTTTTCCTCCATGGCTTCGAGCAGCGCGCTCTGCGTCTTGGGGCTGGCGCGGTTGATCTCGTCGGCCAGCAGCACCTGAGTGAAGACGGGGCCCGGGTGGAACACGAAGGACTCCTTGCCGCGCTCGTATACCGACACGCCCGTGAGATCGCTGGGCATCAGGTCGGCGGTGAACTGCACGCGCGCGAACTGCAGGCCGAAGGTGCGCGCGAGCGCATGGGCCAGCGTGGTCTTGCCCACGCCCGGCACGTCCTCGATCAGCAGGTGCCCGCCCGCCAGCAGGCACGCCACGCAGTCCTGTACACGCGCGTTTTTGCCCACGATCACCGTGTTAAGCTGATCCAAAAGCGATTTGATCTTGTGCTGTGAGTGCATGACACGACGTTATCCGAAAAACAATTGAGACACGGGGAATGACTGTGAGCAAGACGGGCTATTTCACCCATCGCGACTGCTGGAAGCATGAGATGGGACCGGGGCACCCCGAATGTCCGGCGCGGCTGGACGCCATCGAGGACCGTCTGCTGGTGACCGGCGTGGCCGATGCACTGGATCACCGCGAGGTGCCGCTGGCCTCGCTGGCCGACATCGAGCTGGCCCACGATCGCATGCATGTGGCGGCGCTGCGCGGCCTGTCGGACCGGCTCATCGAGGAAGAGGCGGCGGGCGGACCGGCCTACGTGCAGGTGGACACGGACACCTCCATGAACCGCCACACCTGGACCGCCGCGCTGCGCGCCGCGGGCGCCGCCCTGGCGGCCACCGATGCGGTGATGGCCGGCGAGATCGAGAACGCCTTTTGCAGCGTGCGCCCGCCGGGCCACCATGCCACGCGCACCAAGGCCATGGGCTTTTGCTTCTTCAACAACGTGGCCATCGCCGCCAAGTACGCGCTGCAGCGCTACAACCTCAAGCGCGTGGCGGTGGTGGACTTTGATGTCCATCATGGAAACGGTACGGAGGACATCCTGGCCGGCGACCCGCGCGCGCTCATGGTGAGCATCTTCCAGCACCCGTTCTACCCCTTCAGCGGCGACCAGGAGCCCGCGCCCAACATGCTCAATGTGCCGGTGCCCGCCTACACCAAGGGCATGGACGTGCGCGAGATCGTCGAGATGGTCTGGATGCCCCGGCTGGAGGCCTTCAAGCCCGAGATGATCTTCGTGAGCGCGGGCTTCGACGCGCACCGCGAGGACGACATGGGCCAGCTGGGCCTGAACGAGCAGGACTATGCCTGGATCACCATGCGCATCAAGGACGTGGCGCGCCGCTTTTCCAACAAGCGCATCGTCTCGTGCCTGGAGGGCGGCTACATGATGAGCCCGCTGGCGCGCAGCGTGGAAGCCCATGTGCGCGTGCTGGCCGACCTGTGATCCGCTGCGCCTTCCGTGCCGCCCCGCAGCGCGGCACACCGAACCCGACAGGAGATACACACCAATGACTTCCACCACTTCCCAGGACCAGGGCGGCGGGCCGCTGCGCATGGAGCGCGACGGCCGCGGCGTGGTCACGCTCACGCTGGACGATGCGCCGCGCTTCAACGCGCTGGGCCACGAGATGCTGTCCGCCCTGCAGCAGACGCTGGACGCGCTGGCCCGCGACGAGAGCGTGCGCGTGGTGGTGCTGGCCGGAGCGGGCAAGGCCTTTTGCGCGGGCCACAACCTCAAGGACATGGCGGCCAACCCCGAACTGGCCTGGTACCAGCGCCTGTTCGCCCAGTGCAGCCGCGTGATGCTCAGCATCCACAAGCTGCCGGTGCCGGTGATCGCGCGCGTGCACGGCATGGCCACGGCGGCGGGCTGCCAGCTGGTGGCCCAGTGCGACCTGGCCGTGGCCAGCGATGCCGCGAGCTTTGCCACCAGCGGCATCCACTACGGCCTGTTCTGCGCCACGCCCAGCGTGCCCCTGGTGCGCAACGTGCCGGCCAAGCGGGCGATGGAGATGCTGCTCACGGGGGACTTCATCGACGCGCATACCGCGCTGGCGCAGGGCTTGGTCAACCGCGTCGTGGCCCCGGAGGCGCTGGACGCCGAGGTGGAGTCGCTCGTGCAGTCCATCCTGCAAAAGCCCCGCGTGGCCGTGGCCATGGGCAAGGCGCTGGTGTACCAGCAGCGTGAGCTGGGCATGGATGCCGCCTACCAGCTCGCTGGTCAGACCATGGCCACCAACATGATGGACGCGGCTGCGCAAGAGGGCGCCCGCGCCTTCGCGGAGAAGCGCCAACCGTCCTGGAAGGCGTGATGGCAAACGGTTCGGAAAAGCCGATGTTCGATGACGTCGGCCACTGGCTCGAGGCTTTCTCGCAGATCTCCGTGCTCATAGAACTGGGCGCGCTTGCCGCCTGTGCTGCGCTGGCCTGGCTCATGGTGTTTGGCCTGCGGCGCGGCCTGCGCCTGCACGAGGGCGAGCGGCGCTCCATCCTGTTCGGGCGCAAGGTGATCGACGGGGTGCTATTTCCGCTCACCCTGCTTGGCCTGGGCTACGTAGCCCGCGCCGTGCTGGTGAACTTTCTGCCGGTGGTCGTGTTCAAGGTGGCCATTCCCGCGCTGATCGCCCTGGTGGTGATACGCATCGGCGCCAAGGTGCTGCAGGCGGCCTTTCCGCAATCGGCCTGGGTGCGGCCACTGGAACGCACGATCTCCTGGGTGGGCTGGGCCGCCATGGTGCTGTGGGTGACGGGGCTGCTGCCCCTGCTGCTGAAGGACCTGGAGGACATCACCTGGAAGGTGGGCGGCTCCACGCTGTCGGTGCGGACCGTGATCGAGGGCTTCGTGACCGCGGCCGCGGTGCTCATCGTGGCGCTGTGGATCTCCTCGGCCATCGAGTCGCGGCTGCTGCGCTCGGCCACGGGCAGCAGTCTGTCGGTGCGCAAGGCGCTGTCCAACGCCACGCGCGCGCTGCTGCTGTTCCTGGGGTTGATCTTCGCGCTGTCGGCCGTGGGCATCGACCTCACGGCGCTGTCGGTGCTGGGCGGTGCCGTGGGCGTGGGCATTGGCTTCGGCCTGCAGAAGCTGGCCGCCAACTATGTGAGCGGCTTCGTGATCCTGGCCGAGCGCAGCGTGCGCATTGGCGACAACGTGCGCGTGGACAACTTCGAGGGGCGCATCACCGACATCACGGGGCGCTACACCGTGATCCGCTCGGGCGTGGGGCGCGAGTCCATCGTGCCCAACGAGATGCTCATCACGAGCCGGGTCGAGAACCTCTCGCTGGCCGATCCGCGCGTCTGGCATTCCACCGTGGTCAGCGTGGGCTACGACAGCGATGTGGATCTGGTCATGCGCCTGCTGGCCGAGGCCGCGCTGGTGAGCCCGCGCGTGCTGCGCGATCCCGCGCCCAGCGTGGCGCTGTCGGCCTTCGGCGCCGACGGGCTGGAGTTCACCGTGGGCTTCTGGATCAACGACCCCGAAAACGGCCTGCTGGGCCTGCGCTCGCAGATCAACCTGACCATCCTGCGCTCGCTGCGTGCGCATGGCATCGACATTCCCTATCCGCAGCGCGTGCTGCACTGGCCCCAGGCGCCCGAAACGCCGGGTGCGCAGGTGCCTCCGCCTCGTCGGGCGTGATTGCGCAAAGGTGACAGGTCGGGTGCGTGCGAGCGCGGGCCTGGCCTATAATTCGAGAAAAGCACGATCGTTCTTTTTTGAATTCTCCGCATTACCGACCTGCCCAATGCGACGCATGCTGCGGTGCGGAATAGAATGACCTGGTTTACGTACACGTCAAGCAAATCAACAATTGAAGGAGCCGCAGCAATGAAGGTCTTGGTCCCCGTCAAACGCGTGGTGGACTACAACGTGAAGGTCCGAGTGAAATCGGACAACACGGGCGTAGACATCGCGAACGTGAAGATGAGCATGAACCCCTTTGACGAGATTGCCGTCGAAGAGGCCGTACGCCTGAAGGAAAAGGGCATTGCCACCGAAGTCATCGCCGTCAGCTGCGGCGTGGCGCAGTGCCAGGAGACGCTGCGCACGGCGATGGCCATTGGCGCGGACCGCGGCATCCTGGTGGAGACCGATGCCGAACTGCAGCCCCTGGCCGTGGCCAAGCTGCTCAAGGCGCTGGTGGACAAGGAACAGCCCAGCCTCATCATCCTGGGCAAGCAAGCCATCGACGACGACGCCAACCAGACCGGCCAGATGCTGGCCGCGCTGGCAGACCTGCCCCAGGCCACCTTCGCCTCCAAGGTCGAAGTGGCGGACGGCAAGGCCAGCGTCACCCGCGAAGTCGACGGCGGCCTGGAAACCGTGCAGCTCGCCCTGCCGGCCGTGGTGACGACCGACCTGCGCCTGAACGAGCCGCGCTACGTCACGCTGCCCAACATCATGAAGGCCAAGAAAAAGCAGCTGGACACCGTCAAGCCCGAAGAGCTGGGCGTTGACGTGGCCCCGCGGCTGAAGACGCTGAGCGTGGTTGAGCCGGCCAAGCGCGGCGCCGGCGTGAAGGTGCCCGACGTGGCCACCCTGGTGGACAAGCTCAAGAACGAAGCCAAGGTCATCTAAGGCACGGCACGAAGGAGAACAGAACATGACCGCACTCGTCATTGCAGAACACGACAACGCCAGCCTCAAGGCCGCCACCCTCAACACCGTCACCGCGGCCGCCGCATGCGGCGCAGACGTGCACGTGCTGGTGGCCGGCGAAGGCGCCGGCGCCGCCGCCCAGGCCGCCGCGCAGATCGCCGGCGTCGCCAAAGTCATCCACGCCGACGGCGCCGCCCTGAAGGACGGCCTGGCGGAAAACCTCGCCGCCCAGGTGCTGGCCATCGCCGGCAACTACAGCCACATCCTGTTCCCGGCCACCGCCAGCGGCAAGAACGTCGCGCCGCGCGTGGCGGCCAAACTGGACGTGGCGCAGATCAGCGACATCACCAAGGTGGTGAGCCCCGACACCTTCGAGCGCCCCATCTACGCCGGCAACGCCATCGCCACCGTGCAAAGCGCAGATACCGTCAAGGTCATCACCGTGCGCGGCACCGGCTTTGACGCCGCGCCCGCCATGGGCGGCAGCGCCGCGGTGGAGACCGTGGCTGCGGCGGCCGACAGCGGCAAGAGCAGCTTCGTGGGCCGCGAAGTGACCAAGAGCGACCGCCCCGAACTCACGGCGGCCAAGATCATCGTCTCGGGCGGGCGTGCGCTGGGCAGTGCGGAGAAGTTCCAGGAAGTGATCACGCCGCTGGCCGACAAGCTGGGCGCGGCCATTGGCGCGAGCCGGGCGGCGGTGGACGCGGGCTACGCGCCGAACGACCTGCAGGTGGGGCAGACGGGCAAGATCGTGGCGCCGCAGCTGTACATCGCGTGCGGCATCTCGGGGGCGATCCAGCACCTGGCGGGGATGAAGGACAGCAAGGTGATCGTGGCGATCAACAAGGACCCGGAGGCGCCGATCTTCTCGGTGGCGGACTACGGGCTGGAGGCAGACCTGTTCGCGGCCGTGCCGGAACTGGT